>NZ_JBITMQ010000003.1:536503-571365 GCF_044466355.1 Actinophytocola sp. NPDC049390 | reverse complement strand
TCGATCTACCGGAGACCTCTCCTATTTGATCAACGACACGCCGGAACAGGCCACACCCGAAGCCATCAGCTGATCCACTTCGATACAGGCCCTAGTCGGGCAGGAGCGGCACCGACAGGCCGGGATCCCGTCCCAGCAGGACGGCTCGCGTGACCGCCGCTGTGCCGAAGCGGTCTCGGACACCGTCCACGGCCGCGTCCAGTGCGCCCGGCGCGACCTCGTCGAACGGCAGCATCAGTTGTATCGCGTCCTCGTCGTCCAGGTTGGCCAGGGAAACCCCCACGAGCGTGCAGCCTCGCTCGAACACCGTCGGCAGCGCCGCGTGCAGCAGGCGGCGGGCGGTGGTCAGCAGCACGTCGGTGTCCGCGGTCGGGTGTGGCAGCGTGTGTGACCGGGTGGCCCGCGAGAAGTCCGCGTACCGCAGACGCAGCACCACGGTCCGGCAGGACCGCTTCGCTGCCCGCAGCCGCCGGGCGACCCGGTCGATCAGTTGCGCGAGTGTGGCCTCCAGGTCCGCCACCGGGCGCGGTCTGCTCCCGAGCGCGCGCTGCGCCCCGATGGACCGCCTGCGCCTGCCCACCCGCACCGGCCGGGGATCCTGGTTGTGGGCCAGCGCGTGCAGGTGCCTGCCGGACGCCTTGCCGAGCATGGCGGTCAGCGTCGACTCGCTCAGCTTCGCCACCTGGCCGACCGTGGTGATGCCGCGGTCGCGCAGCTTCGCGGACGTCACCTTGCCGACGCCCCACAACCGTTCGACCGGCAGCGGGTGCAGGAACTCCAGTTCCTTCGCGGGCGGCACCACGAGCAGCCCGTCCGGCTTCGCCACCCCGCTCGCCACCTTCGCGAGGAACTTGGTGCGCGCGACGCCGACGGTGATCGGGAGCCCGACCCGCGCCAGCACCGCCGCGCGCAACCGTGCCGCGATCACCTCCGGCGGGCCCGCGATCCTGCGCAGGCCCGCGACGTCGAGGAAGGCCTCGTCGATCGACAGGCCCTCGACGAACGGCGTGGTCTCGCGGAACACCTCGAACACGGCCTTGCTCGCCGCCGAGTAGGCCGACATCCTCGGCGGCACCACGACCGCGTGCGGGCACAGCCGCAACGCCCGCGCCCCGCCCATCGCGGTACGCACCCCGAACCGCTTCGCCTCGTAGCTCGCCGCCAGCACCACGCCGCCGCCCACGATCACCGGGCGACCGCGCAGGTCGGGGTTGTCCCGCTGTTCGACCGACGCGTAGAACGCGTCCAGGTCGGCGTGGAGGATCGTTGCCGCTGTCACGAACACATGTTCGCATCGACCACCGACAAAAACACTCCTCGCAGGGCATTGTGGCGGTGCCGTGCCGGGGGTTTGCACGGGTAAAGTCAGGCGGTGAACATCGATCCCCGCACCAACGTCGTGGTGTTCCGGTTGCGGAGGGGCAAGGACAAGCACCTCGTCGGCCGGGTGCCCACCCTCGCCGAGGACGGGGTTCGGCAGGCCTGGGACGAGGTCGAGCAGGTCCACCAGGTCCGGGCCAGGCACGTGGTAGGGCTCCACGCCGAGTGGGAACCCACACCCGCGGACGCCGAGTTCATCGCCACCACCTTTCCCGGGGTGGCCGCGACCCACCACTTCCTCCGGCCCGGGCCTGACGGCTGGGACCAGGCGTTCGCCGCGGCGAGCGTCGCACTGCGGGCCGAGCTGCGGCCCGTGCTCTGGAGCACGTCGTCGCCGCTCGCCGGGCAGCTCGCGGACGTGCCGCACTGGCCGGTGTCCGGCGGGCGGCTGCACCTCGCGCTCGCCGTGGTCACCCCGACCGGCACATACCACGTCAGCCACGCGCAGCTCGGCGACGTCACGTTCGACGATCTCATGGCGGACACGTGCCTCCGGGTGGCCGGGGAGCTGTCCGTCGAGACGCGGGAGGACGGCGTGCTGACGCTGTCGGGGCGGCTCGTCGCCGCCGTCGCCTGCCTGCCCGACTTCGCCCGGCGGCTCGCCGCCGCCGTCGGCGCGGAACGCCTGGTCGTGGGGCTTGCTTCGGCCGACGAGATCCTCGTCGCCGCCGCGGGTACGGACCTCGCCGAAACGGTGCGACGGGAGGTGCTCGCGTCCGAGGCGCCGGACACGGAGCTGGTGCCCTGCGTGCTGTCGGTCGAGGGGGACCTCGTCGAGGTGCTGGTCGAACGTGCGGCAGACTCCGAGGCGTGACCAGGCCAGATCCCATCCGGTGGCTGCTTTTCCAGTACGGGGTTCGGCTTCCCGCGCGGTATCGCGACTGGGTGCTCCACGACGCCACCTGCCCCACGTGGCTCCCCCGTGTTCTCCTCCGCACTCTCGTCCAGCTCGCGCCCGCGTTCGCCGTGGTGCTCGTCGTCCTCACGCGGTTCGACGGGGGCTGGGGCATCGCGCTCGGCGCCTTGTTGCTGGGCGTCCTGGTCAGCCTGCGGCTCACGCTCGCCAACGCCGCGGAGAGCGTCGACGCCCGGCTCGTTCGCTACGGGTTCCCGCCCGGGCACGGCACCGCGCTCCGGAAACAGGCCGACGCGGCGGCGCACGCGGAGGAAGAACAGCGCTACCGGGACAAGTGGCAGCGGCCGGAGTCCCCCTGAGCGACAGCCACGTCGCGAATCCACGTACGAGGAAGCCGGAACCTACTCGGCCGCGAACCAGGCGAGGGCGTCGACTCGCAGACCCGGCGGCACGACCACGCGGAGCGCCGCCTCGACCGCAGTGACCCGCTCGGGCCCCAACGTCCGCACCCACTCCGCCCGCAGCTCGTCGAAGATCGCCGCGGAGCGGTTCAGCAGGTCCAGGCCCAGTGGCGTCAGCCGGACCACCTTCGCGCGGGCGTCGGCCTCGGACGCCACGCGCTCGACGTAGCCCAGCCGCACGAGCCGGTCCACGGTCTTGCCCGCCGCCTGCTTCGACACCCCGAGCCGCCTGCCCAGCTCCGACGCCGTCGCGCCCGCGGGACCGACCGCCTGCAGCGCGAACCCGTGCGCGGGTCGCGCGTCCGCGTGCCCCTGCCGCGCTAGCTCCTCGTGCAACCGGTCGATCAGCGTGCGGAAGCCGCCGAACAACAACAAGGGCAGCTCGTAGCCGGGAGTCACGGGGGACGTCACGCCGGACATTGTCAACTTAGACAACCTCATTTACTATTTGGTCAACCATGTTGACCATTGTAGGGGAGTCATGTTCATCGACCACACCGCCGAGACCGCACCCGAGGCCGCGCGCCGCACGCTCGCCGCCACCGAGAAGAAGTTCGGCTACCTGCCCACCGCCGTCGCGCGCCTCGCCGAGTCGCCGCAGTTGCTCGACGGCTTCCTCAAGCTCACGGCCATCTTCGACAGCACCAGCCTCGACCCGGTCGCCCGCGAGACGGTGATCATGACGATGGCGACGCACAACGGCTGCCACCTCTGCGTGGCGATGCACACCGCCGCGCTGTTGCGGCTCGACGCGGACCCCGCGCTGGTCACGGCGCTGCGCGAGGACAGGCCGCTGCCCGACGAGCGGTTGCGGGCACTGCGCGACTTCACGCTCACCGTGCTGGCGCACAAGGGGGACGTGCCGGACGACGACCTGGCCGCGTTCGTCGCCGCGGGCTTCACCACCCGGCAGGCGCTGGAGGTGGTGCTGGGCATCGGCGCCTACACGTTGTCGACGTTCGCGAACCGGCTCACCCGCGCGCCACTCGACGAGCCGATGACCCCCTTTGCCTGGGCGCCTGCCAGGTGAACAACACCAGCGGGTGATCTTCGACCTCGAACTCGCACTCCTGCCGCCACCCTTCCTGCCGGTACAGGGTGGCGGCGGGGGCGTCGGGGTGGGTCGCGAGCCAGGCGGCGGGCCAGTCCTCGACGTAGCGGGTCAGCAGCGCCCGGCCGATGCCGCGCCGCTGGTGCCGCGGATCGACCATCAGCTCCGCGACCACCAGCGCGGGCGCGACGAGCCGCCCGGCCATGGCGGGGGTGACGGCGGCGGCCAGCGCGTCGTCGAACGGTGAGCCCGACGCCAGTTCCGGTCCGGCGGGCCAGCCGTAGACCGCGCCGACGAGCCCGTCGCCGTCGACCACGACCACCCCGCCCGCGCCGCTGTTGGACAGGTGCCGGTCGAGCCGTCCCCGGAACCCCGCGAGCCGGTCCTCCGGCTCGTGCCACGGGGGCGCCGAGAAGCATTCCCGGTAGAGGCGTTCGAGTTCATCGCTGTAGCTGGCCAGCGCGAACGCGTCCACGGAACGGACGGCGATGTCACGGCTCACACCCGCAGGTTAACGCGGACTCAGTCGTCCTCGTCGTGATCCTGGTCGTCATCACGGTCGTCGTCACGGTCGTCGTCACGGTCGTCGTCACCGCGGTCGCGGTCGTCGTCGCCGTCGTCGTCGCTGTCCTTGTCGACCCTGGTGAAGTCGCCGGTCACCGCGTCGACGCGGACGTCGTAGGTGACGCCGTCGCGGCCGGTGATCTCGACCTTCCACTCCAGCCTGCCGTGCTCGATCTCACGCTCGACCTCGTGCACGGTGCCGCCCATGCGTTCCCGCACGAGGCGGGACGCGTCGTCGGCGGTCAGCTCGGCCGGGGCGCTGCTCGACGAGGTCGACGCGGTGCCGGTCGGGGCGGTCGTCGCCGATGACGTGGTGGTCGACGCGGTGGTCGACGTCGTCGTCGGGGCCGCGCCGGACGACGGCTGATCGTTCTGCGACAACGCGATCGCGGTGCCCGTGGTGGCGGCCAGCGCGCCCGCCGCGATGACGCCCACGAGGAGTTTCCTGGTCATGCCGTTCCTTCCGTCGCTGTTCGGTACGAGCAACGGTGCCGCCGGGCGGCCTATGGCCGCGCTTGCGGACGGTTAACGCGGACCTAATAGGTCGACGACCACCCGCAGGCCACCCGCGTCGGCCCGGTCGAACCGCACCGTGCCGCCGGTGCGTTCGGCCGCGCGCCGCACGATGTCGAGGCCGAGCCCGCTGGAGCCCGAGCCGCTGACACCGCGCAGCAACGCGTGCCCGCCCGGCAGACCGGGGCCCGCGTCGGCCACGGTCAGCTCCGCGCCGCCGGGGCGGGCTACGAGCGCCACCTGGAACGCCGTGCCGTGCGGGGTGTGCGCGAACACGTTGCCGAGCAGGGCGTCCACGCACGCCTCCAGGTCCGCGCGGGGCAGTGCGACGGGCAGCGGGCCGGGCGCGACGTCGACGGTGAGGTCGCGTTCGGTGTCCTCGGCGAGTACCGCCCAGAACGCGACCCGGTCGGCGACCACGTCGGCCGCGTCGGCGACGGCGGGCGGGCCGCCACGTCGGCGGGCCTGGTGGATCACGTCGGTGACGACCCGGTTGACGGCGTCGACGCGGGCCCCGATGCGTTCCGCCGCCTCCGGGTCGGGCAACGCGTCGGCTTCCATCTTCAGCGAGGTCAGTGGTGTGCGGACGCGGTGGGACAGGTCGGCGATGGTCTCCCGTTCCTCGCGCAGCAGCCCGTCGATGCGTTCCGCGAGCCCGTTCAGCGCCGTGGCGACCACGCCCAGCTCACCGGGCGCGGACTCCTCGGCGCGGGCGTCCAGCTCGCCGCGCCCCAACCGGTGCGACACGGCCGCGAGGTCCACTGTGGACCGCACGAAGGCGCGGGCGAGCCGGTCGGCGACCAGCAGGCTCACGAGCAGCAGCGCGATGCCGAGCCCGCCGAGCAGCAGCCAGGCACGTGGCACTCCGGCCGCCAGCTCCGCGTCGGACACGAACGTGCGGATGACGGCGGTGGCCGCGTCGCCGCGGTCGACGGCGAACACGATCTCGCGTCCGCCCGGGACCTCACCGGACTGGCTCACCCCGCCTTCGGCGAGCCTGACCAGCGGCGACCGGTCGGCGGCCGCGCCGAAAACCTGCCCGTCGACGAACACGGACACGTCGTAGGGGGAGCCGCTGTCGACCTCGCGGACGCTCGCGGCGAGCGAGGCCCGGTCGGTGGTGGCGACGAACGAGGTCAGCGCCTGCGCCTCGACGGTGGCACGCTGCACGGCCCGGTCCGCGGCGACGTTCTTCACCAGCACCGCGAGCGGCACGAGGAACGCGACCAGCACCAGCGTGGTGGTGGCCGCGACCAGCAGCAGGACCCGCCGCCGCACGTCATGCCTCCGGGGCCGTGAGCCGGACGCCGACGCCGCGGACCGCGTGCAGGTAGCGCGGCGCCTGCGCGGTCTCCCCCAGCTTGCGGCGCAGCCAGGACAGGTGGACGTCGACGGTCTTGTCGGCGCCGCCGTAGGGCAGCCGCCAGACCTCGGTGAGCAGCTCGCGTTTCGACACCACCTCGCCCGCGCGGACGGCGAGGTAGTGGAGCAGGTCGAACTCGCGCGGGGTCAGCTCCAGCACGCGCTCGTCCAGCGTCGCGCGGCGGGCACGCGGGTCGACCGACAGCCCGCCGACGCTGACGGTCGGGTCGGCCTGTTCCTCACCGCCGCGCCGCAGCACCGCGCGGATGCGGGCGTCGAGCTGGGCGACGCCGAAGGGCTTCACCACGTAGTCGTCGGCGCCCGCGTCGAGGACGGCGACGATCTCGGTCTCGTCGTCGCGGGCGGTCGCGACGACGACGGGGACGTCGGACACACCGCGCAGCATCCGCAGCATCGCCGTGCCGTCGAGGTCGGGCAGCCCGAGGTCGAGCACGACGACGTCCGGGCGGGCGCTCACCGCCTGTTCGAGCCCGGCCATGGCGGTCGGGGCGGAGACCACCGCGTGCCCGCGGTCGGTGAGCCCGCGGATGATCGACGACCGGATCGTCGCGTCGTCCTCGACGACCAGTACGTGCGCCATGGGTGCGACCGTAGCCGGTGTTCCGCCGGTGAGCGCGGGTGATAGGGACGCGTTAGGAGTGTCTTAACCATCGGCTGGGCGATACTGGTGGTGTGCGTCTGACGACCGGGTTCGTGCTGTGGTTGGTGGCCGCCGCGGCCGCGACCGCGGTCGGTCTGGCCGCGGTCGCGGCGATCGGGACGGACATCTTCGGCGCCGGGCAGGACCCGCTGAGTCAGTCCGAAGTGGACGAGCTGCTGACGAGCGGGCCGACCTCGCCCCCACCCACGACGTCGTCGACGACTCGGCCGCCGCCCGAGGAGAAGACGACGGTGACCGAGGGCGGCACGGTGATCGCCCGCTGCGATGGCGCGCTCGTGCGGGTCGTGTCGGCGAGCCCCGCGCAGGGTTACCAGGTCGACCCGGACGACGACGAGGCCGACGACCACCCGTCGGTGACGTTCCAGTCCGGCGAGCGGGAGATCGAGGTGCGGCTGCGGTGCGTGAACGGCGTGCCGAACGCCGAGATCCGTTACGACGACTGAAAGTTCGCGGCCAGCTCGTCCGCGACGGACTCGGGGTCGCGGGTGCCGTCGATGTCGATGACCGGGAGCCCGGCGTCGCGTGCCTGGCGGCGGACCTCCGCCACCCACAGCTCGTCGCGCCCGAGCCGGTTCGCCAGCGCCACCGACGTGTCGAGACTCCCCCAGTTGGCGCGGGCCCGGTCCGGGTCCGAGAAGCGGGCCCGCAGTGCCTGTTCCCGGAATTCGTTGGTCGGCAACAGGAACACGGCGTGTTCCGGCCTGGACAGCAGTGGCGCGACGTACCGTGGCATGACCCCGAACCAGTCGACGAGCACCGGGCGGTCGGCGGGCATGGCGAGGAGGTCCTCGACGAGGAAGCCGATCGTCTCGCCGTGGAGTGACGCCGAGCCGTGGAACTTCTCCTCGGGCGACTGGGCGGCGCGTTCGGACTTGGTGAGCCGCAGTCCCGCGTACAGGTGCGGGTGTTCTTGTTGTGTACAACGGGGAAGCCAGCCGTGTTCGGCACGGTCGCCGTCGTAGACGACCGCACCGAGGCGGCGTTCGAGAAGCCGGGCAACGGTGCTCTTCCCCGCACCGGTGCCCCCTGCGATCCAGCGGACGTGTCGCAAGCTCATGGCGGGAATTCTGAGCGGGAAATCCGGCGAGAAACAGTCTTGTTCTCACCGACCCGGCGGGGCGACCATGGAGCGGAGGGAGCTATGCCAGCCCGGCGTTCTCCTCCAGGCGGTCCAGGCGGCGCAGCACCGGCTCCAGTGCGGCGCCGACGGCCGCGGTGAGCGCCGCGGCGCCGCCCTGGTTCGCCTGCAGGTGCACGTATCCCGCCAAGGCGGCCGACACCACCTGCCGCACCTGGCGGGGTTCCGCGCCGCGGGCGCGCAGGACCTGACCCGCGGTGCCGTCCGGTTCGGCGACGAGGCCCAGCAGCAGGTGTTCGCAGCCGACGTAGTTGTGGCCCAGCGTCATGGCCTCCACCACGGTCAGTTCGAGCGCGTTGGCCGCCGTGGTGCCGATGCGCGACACCTCGGCCGGCGCCGGCGCCGGGTCGGTGCGCAGTTCGCGCAGGACCGCGGCCGGGTCGATGTCGATCGCGCCCAGGACGTGGAGTGCGAGGTTCGTGCCTTCGTCGAGCATGGCCCGCAGCAGGTCCCGGGTGTCCACCTCCGTCGCGCCGCGCGTGGCGGCCGCCGTGATCGCGAGCTTCAGCACGTCCTTGGCCCGCTGCGTGAACGACGTCAGGGCCGCGGTCGGGTGGTCGCGGGCGGCACGGATCGCGGTCACGCACTTCACCGACTGCTCCAGCGCACGCTGGCAGATCGCCGACACCGGCAGGCCGGGCTCAGCTCGCGCGCGAGGCGGCCCACCGGTCGTACTCGGTGTTGTCCGGCGGCGTGGCGGCGATGACCCCGTCGAGGAGGGTCCGCGCGGACGCGAGCCCGTCGATGGCGACCGTGATGCGGTCGCGTTCCTTCCGCAGGTGCGGCAACAGCTCCGGGCAGCCGGGCGCGAGCCCGTCGCCGGTGTCGACCATGCACGGCAGAACCTCGCGGATGAACGCCGTGTTCAGCCCGGCGGCGAGCAGCATCCGCACGTGCCGCACGACGTCCACATCGGACCCGGCGTACACGCGGTAGCCGGCGGGAGTGCGCGTCGGCGAGAGCAGCCCCTGCTCCTCGTAGTAACGCAGCGACCGTTCGCTGACCCCGGTCCGCTTGGCGAGTTCCCCGATCCGCATGACTTGACCTTAACACCGGTGTCAGGCTTTAGCGTCGCGCTCATGACCGAAGCAATCACCGTCATCGGCCTGGGGCCGATGGGATACGCGCTGGCAGCGGCCTTCGCGAAGGCAGGACATCCGACCACGACGTGGAACCGCACCGCGACCAGACCGACCCCGCCCGGCACGACGAGGGCGGCGTCGGCCGCCGAGGCGGCAGCGGCGAGCCCGCTGACCGTGGTGTGCCTCATCGACTACGACGCCACCCGCGCGGTGCTGGCGCAGGCGGCGGACGAGCTGAAGGGCCGCCACCTGGTCGTGCTGACCAGCGGTTCTCCCGCGTCGGGGCGGGAGTTGGCGGCGTGGGCGGCCGACCACGGCATCACCTACACCGACGGCGCGATCATGACGCCGGTCGAGTCCATCGGCACCGACGCCGCCGTGGTCCTCCACAGTGGACAGCAGGTCGACCTGGCCGCGCTGGGCGGCACGCAGCTGTACCTCGGCGAGGACCCGGGCCAGGCGGCGGGCTACGACGTCGCGCTGCTGGACCTGTTCTGGACGTCCGTGGCGGGCGTGATCCACTCGTTCGCCATGGCCCGCGCCGAGAACATCCCGGCGACGGAGCTGGCGCCGCTCGCCAAGGGCATCGGCAACCTGATCCCGTGGGTGATCGACGAGATCGGCGAACGCGTGGAGGCCGACCGGCACGGTGACGGCTCGTCCAACCTCGCCTCCGCCGCGGCGGGCATGGCCCACATCATCGAGTCCGCCGAGTCCCACGAGATCGACGCGAGCGTCCTGCGTGCCGCGCACGCGCTGGCCACCAGCGCCATCGAGGCGGGACACGGCGCCGACGACGTGTCCCGGCTGACGCTGGAACTGGAGCGGACAGCACGTTCATGAGCCAGCCCCCTCCAGGTTAGGCTCGCCTAACACCGGGAGGGGGATCATGACAGCACTGACCGGCGGAGGGCTGCTCCTCCGCTCGTTCCGGCGGCACCGGGGCAGACTGACGGCGTCGACCGCGCTCCTGTGCGGGCACCAGGCCGCGGAGACGCTCGTCCCCGTGCTGATCGGCGTGACCATCGACCAGGCCGTGAGCACCGGCGACACCACCAGGATCCTGGTGTGGCTCGCCGTGCTCGCCGCCCTGTTCGTCGGCCTCACGTTGTGCTGGCGGTTCGGCGCGCGGCTCGGGGTGGTGGCCCAGCAACGCGAGACCCACCAGCTCCGCATCGAGGTGGTCGCGCGGGTGCTGGACCCGCGCGGGCACCGCACCGGCCGCCGGGCGGGCGAGATCATGCAGGTCGCGACGTCCGACGCCGAGAAGTCGATGTACGCCATGCACGCGATCGCACTCGTACCCGCGGCGGTCACCGCACTCGCGGTGGCCGCCGTGTCGCTGCTCACGATCCACGTGCCGCTCGGGCTGGCGGTGCTGATCGGGGTGCCGGTGGTGGTCGCGGCGGTGCAGGTGCTCGGGCCGATCATCACCCGCCGGGCCGCCGCCGCACAGGAGGCGGCCGGGCACACGACCGCGCTCGCGACCGACCTCGTGCGAGGCGTCCGGGCACTGCGGGGCATCGGCGCGCAGGACAGCGCGGCCGACTCGTACCGCCGCTCCAGCCGCGCCACGCTCGGGGCCAGCGTGCGTGCCGCGACCACCAACGGCGTCTACCAGGGCACGTCGGCCGCGGTCAGTGGGCTGTTCCTCGCGGCGGTGGCGGGGTTCGCGGGCTGGCTCGCGGTCGACGGCACGCTCACGATCGGCGAGCTGATCACCGTGGTCGGGCTCGCGCAGTTCATCGCCGAACCGGTGCGGTTGCTCGCCACCGCGGGCCAGATGCTCGCGAACGCCCGCGCGTCGGCGACCCGGGTGGCCGACCTGCTGTCCGCGCCGACCATCCTCACGCCCGGCACGCGCACCGGGCCGCTGCCCGACCGGGGCGTCACGCTCGACGCCGTCAGCTACCGCACGCTGACCGGGTTCGACCTCACGGTCGGGCCGGGCGAGATCGTCGGGGTCGTCGGGTACGAGCAACGCGACTGCGACGCGCTCGTCGACCTGCTGTCGGGCGTGGTGCCGCCCGCCGACTACGCGGGCACGATCACGGTCGGCGGGGTGCCCGCGCCCGACCTGGAGCTCGCCACCGGGCGGCACGAGGTGCTGGTGGAACACCACGACGTCGCGTTGTTCGAGGGCACGCTGCGGACGAACCTCATGGCCGACGACCCGTCGGCCGCCCTGCGCGCGGCCGCGGCGGAGGACATCGTCGCCGCGCATCCCGACGGGCTCGACCACCCGGTCGCCGACCGCGGCACGACGCTCTCCGGCGGGCAGCGGCAGCGCATCGGGCTCGCCCGTGCGCTCGCGGCCGAGCCGCCGGTGCTGGTGCTGCGCGACCCGACGACGGCCGTCGACGCGATGACCGAGGAGCGGATCGCACACGGCATCGCGGACCTGCGGCACGACGCGAGCACCGTCCTGATCACGTCCAGCCCGGCACTGCTGGCGATCGCCGACCGGGTCGTGGTGATCGCGGACGGCCGGGTCGTCGCGGACGGCACCCACCACACGCTGTCCGAAGTGGACGAACGCTACCGGGAGGCGGTGCTGCGATGAGTTCGTTGCTTCCCATCGCCTCCGCGCGGCGGACCGCCGCCGCGCTGTGGGCCGAGGTCCGTGCGCTGCCGGTGCGCGGCGTCGTCACCGCGGTCACCGCCGTCGCCGCGAGCGCGGCCGGGCTGGTCGCGCCGTGGGTGCTCGGCGACCTCGTCGACGACATCGCGGCGGGCGCCGACCGCGGCGACGTGCTCACCGCCGCCGCGATCATCGGCGCCGCCGCGTTGCTGACCGGTGTGCTGACCGGCCTGTCCGCGACGCTGATCTCCCGGCTCGGCGAGACCGTCCTCGCGCGGCTGCGTGAACGCGTCGTCGACCGCACGCTGCACCTGCCCGCCGCGACCCTCGACAAGGTCAAGTCCGGTGACCTGCTGTCGCGGGTCGGCGACGACGTCTCCGTGGTGACTACCGCGATCGGCCAGACCGGGCCGACGCTCGCCGCCGCGCTGCTGACCGTCGTGCTCACCGCGGGCGGCATGTTCGCGCTCGACTGGCGGCTCGGCCTCGCCGGGCTCGTCGCCGCGCCGTTCTACGTGCTCGCGGTCCGCTGGTACCTGCCGCGCTCGGGTCCCTTCTACGCCAAGGAAAGGGTCGCGATCGGCGACCGCGCGCAGGCCATGGTGTCCGCGCTGCAGGCGGCGCCGACCGTGCGCGCGTACCGCCTGGAGGAGACGCACACCGCCGCGATCAACGACCGCTCCCGCGCCGCGATGGACCTGTCGATCGGCGTGTTCCGGCTGTTCACGCGGCTGGTGGCGCGGATGAACCGGGCCGAGTTCCTCGGGCTCGCCGCGATCCTCGCGACCGGGTTCGTCCTGGTGCGGGCGGACCTCGTGACGGTCGGCGCGACGACCGCGGCCGCGCTGTACTTCCACCGGCTGTTCAACCCCGTCGGCGCGCTGATCATGGAGTTCGACGAGGTGCAGGCGGCGGGCGCGAGCCTCGCGCGGCTGGTCGGCGTCGCGGACCTGGACCCGCCCCGGCAACCCGAGCGCGTACGCGAGCCCGCCGACGGCACGCTCGTGCTCACCGGGATCGCCCACCGCTACGACGATCCGCTCGTGCTGGACGACGTGTCGGTGACCGTCCCCGCCGGGACGCGGCTCGCGGTCGTCGGCGCGAGTGGTGCGGGCAAGACGACGCTCGCCGGGATCGCGGCCGGGTTGCTGGAGCAGGAACGCGGCACGGTCACGCTCGGCGGGGTGCCGCTCGGCGAGCTGGACCGGGCCCGGCACCTGGCGATGCTGAGCCAGGAGGTGCACGTGTTCTCCGGCCCGCTCGTCGAGGACCTGCGGCTGGCGAAGCCGGACGCCACCGAGGACGAGGTCTGGGCCGCGCTCACGCTCGTGGGCGCGGACGGCTGGGCGCGGGCGCTGGAGTCCGGAGTGGACACCGTGGTCGGCGAGAGCGCGCACGCGCTCACCGCCGCGCAGGCGCAACAGGTGGCGCTGGCGCGGCTCGTGCTGGCGGACCCGGCGGTCGCGATCCTCGACGAGGCCACCGCGGAGGCGGGCAGCGCGGGCGCGCGTGACCTGGAGCGGGCGGCGCTCGCGGCGACCGAGGGCCGCACGACGGTGATCGTGGCGCACCGGCTGACACAGGCCGTGATGGCGGACCGGATACTGGTGCTGGACCACGGGAAGGTCGTCGAGGGCGGGACGCACGACGAACTGGTCGCCGCCGGGGGCCGGTACGCGGAGCTGTGGCGCTCGTGGCATGTTGCCGACCTGGGAGTCCAGCGGTAGCTTGGCTCGGTTGAATGCGCTTACATCGGGAGCGCAGCGACCCATTGAACACCGGAGGTCTTGCTGGTGGCGGCTCCTACCGTGTACGACGTCGCCGAGAAGGCGAACGTCTCGATCGCGACCGTGTCCCGCGTGTACCGCAACCCCGACACGGTCCGCGAGCAGACCCGGGACCGGGTGCTGGCCGCCGCGCGTGAACTCGGTTACGTGCCGAGCGGCAACGCGCGCGGCCTCGCGTCCCGCACCACGGGCGTGCTCGGGCTGTGCTTCCCCGACTACGCGGATCCCGAACTCGAGGACGACGACTCCGAGCAGACCCTGTACGCCGACGAGATCACTCGCGGCATGGAGCGCGCGGCGCGGCGGAACGGGTACGCGCTGCTGATAGCCGCGTCCCTGGCGGGCGGACCGGAGAGCCTCGTCGCGTCGGTCGCCGGGCGGGTGGACGGGTTCGCGGTGCTGGCGCGGACCGTGGCCACCGAGGACCTGGAGCTGATGTCGCGGCGGCTGCCGGTGGTGATGATCGCCGGGCCGCGCGAGATCGACCACCTCGACCACCTGGAGGTCGCGAACCGCGACGGCGAGTTCGAGCTGACCACGCACCTGATCGCCGACCACGGCCTGCGCAGGCTGGCGTTCGTCGGCGGTGGCGAGGACTCGCCGGACGCGCGGGCCCGCTTCGCCGGGTTCCAGCAGGCGTTGCGCGCGGCGGAACTGCCGGTGCCGTCCAAGCCGGACGCGCGAGGCGACTTCACCCAGGCCGGTGGCCGCGAGGCCACCCGACGCCTGCTCGAACGGGGCGCGCCGCCGCAGGGGCTGGTGTTCGCGAACGACCAGATGGCGATCGGCGGGCTCGACGTGCTGGAGCGCCGGGGCGTGTGGGTGCCGCGGGACATGGCGGTGGCCGGGTTCGACGGCATCCCGCTCGGCAGGGTCGTCCGGCCCAGCCTGACCACGGTGACCCAGCCGATGCGCCGCCTCGGCGAGAAGGCCGTCGAGCTGCTGGTCGAGCGCCTCGCCGACCCGGACCGCGAGCCCCGCTCGGAGATGCTGCCGGTCACGCAGACCTGGCGCGCGAGCTGCGGCTGCCCCGAGCCCGCCCCGCGTTGATCTCCCCCGGCACGCTTGCGACGGGTCCGCGCGCCACCTAGTGTATGCGCTTACAGGCAGCGCTTACATCGCCAAGGGGGCTGATCGTGACCGACACGACCGCACGCCGGGACTGGGAACAGCGCATCGGCCTGCCGAGTGACCAGCCGCTGACCGGCATCGGCGAGCTGCCGCCGCCGACCGGGCTCACGGCCACCGCCGGCACCGCGCTCGTCCACCTGGAGTGGCGGCCGGTCGACGGCGCGCTCGGCTACCTCGTGCACCGCGCCACCAGCGCGGACGGCCCGTTCACCCCGCTCGACCACCTCGGCGGCGACGTGCTCGCGGTCCCGCACCCGCCGTACGCCGACACCATGGTGGAGCCGGGTCAGACCTACCACTACAAGGTCGCCACCTGGTCGGACAGTGGCGCGGGCGCGCTGTCGGACGCCGTCTCCCGCGCACCCGGCGACGGGACCGGCGCGGTCACCGTGGCCGTCGACGCGGCCGCGACTCCGGAGCCGCTGCCGGACGTGTGGCGCCGCATGATCGGCGCCGAGCACTTCTCGCTGCTGATCTGGGACAGGCCCGGCCCCGGCGGGTCGGACGTGGCGGCCGAGTACGCCGAGGCGCTGCGGATCATGAAGGACGAGCTGGGGGTGCGGTCGGTCCGCGCGCACGGCACGTTCCTGCCCGAGACCGTGACGGTGAACGCCGACGGCACGTTCGACTTCAACGGCCTGGACGAGGTGTACGACCGGTTCCTCGCCACCGGGCTGAAGCCGGTCGTCGAGTTGTCCTTCATTCCCAAGGAACTCACCGCCGACCCCGACTACACGGTCTTCTCCTACCGCGCGCAGGTGTCGGTGCCGCGCGAGTGGGAGCGCTGGGGCGACCTCGTGCGCGCGCTGACGGTCCACCTCCGCGAGCGCTACGGCGCCGACGAGGTCGCGACCTGGGAGTTCGAGGTCTGGAACGAGGCCAACCTCGAGGTGTTCTGGAACGGCACACAGGACGACTACCACCGCCTGTACGAGATCGCGGTCCGCGAGATCAAGGCGGTCGACGAGCGCATCCGCGTCGGCGGCCCGTCGTCGGCCGCGGCGGGCTGGGTCGGCGCGCTGCTGGAGTACTGCCGCGAGCACGACGTGCCCGTCGACTTCGTCTCCACCCACACCTACGGCAACGCCCCGCTGGACATGCGGCCGCTGACCAGGTCGTTCGCGCAGGCGACCGGTAAGCCGGAGCCGGAGATCCTGTGGACGGAATGGGGTGTCACGCCGACGCACTTCCACCGCGTCAGCGACGCGGTGTTCTCCGCGCCGTTCGTGTTGCACGGCATGAAGAGCGCGCTCGCGTCGACCGACTGCCTCGCGTACTGGGTGTGCTCCGACCAGTTCGAGGAGCTGGGCTGGCCGCCGAAGTTGCTGCACGGCGGTTTCGGTCTGCTGACCGTCGGCAACCTGCGCAAGCCGCGGTTCTGGGCGCTGTACCTGCTGTCGCGGCTGGGCGGCGGCCGCGTGCCCGCGACCTGCACGGGTGACGGCGGCGGGTCGCTCGTCGAGGCGCTCGCGACCCGCGCCGACGACACCGTGGACGTGCTGGTGTGGAACGGAACCCTCGACCAGTCCAAGATAGACGGCTCGGCGGACCTGGCCCGCGCGGTGACGGTGACGGTGTCGGGGCTCGAACCCGGGACGTACACCGTCGAGTCGGCGCGCGTCGACGAGGAGCACGCCAACATCGGTCGCGTGTGGCGGGAACTCTCCGACGCGGACTGGCCGAGCGAGGAGCAGTGGGCCACGTTGCGCTCCTCCGACACCCTCCCGATCGAGTACCTTGCGAAGGTGGCGGTCGGCGACGACGGGGTCGCATCGGTCGCCGTCGAGCTGCCCATGCCCGGGATCCGGTCGTTGCGACTGACCCGGCAGTGACGCGAGGAGTGTTCATGGCCGTGCCGGCTTGGCTTTCCGACGCCGTGATGTACCAGATCTACCCGCAGAGCTACGCCGACTCCAACGGCGACGGCATCGGCGACCTGAACGGTGTCGAGTCCAAACTGGACTACCTGGCGTGGCTGGGCGTGAACACGATCTGGCTCAACCCGTGCTTCGCCTCCCCGATGCGCGACGCGGGCTACGACGTGGCCGACTACTACGCGATCGACCCGCGCTACGGCAGCCGCGACGACCTGGCGAAGCTCGTGGACTCCGCGTCCCGCAAGGGAATCCGGGTGTTGCTCGACCTGGTCGCCGGGCACACGTCCGACCAGCACGAGTGGTTCGTCCGTTCGGCGGACGACCCGGCCGACCACCGGTACGTGTGGGCGGACCGGCAGGCGCCGGGCTTCCAGCCGTCACCGGGTCGCCGCGAAGGGTTCTACCTGCCGAACTTCTTCCCGGTGCAGCCCGCGCTGAACTTCGGCTACGGGCGGATGGACCCGGACGAGCCGTGGCGGCAGCCGGTGGACGCGCCGGGCCCCGTGGAGAACCGGCAGGCGCTGCGGGACATCATGAACTTCTGGCTGGAGACCGGTGTGGCCGGTTTCCGCGTGGACATGGCGTCGTCGCTGGTGAAGGACGACCCGGGCAAGAAGGAGACCGCGGCGCTGTGGCGTGAGCTGCGCGGGTGGCTCGACCACGCGCACCCGGAGGCGGCGCTGTTCAGCGAGTGGGCGCAGCCGCAGGTGTCGGTGCCCGCCGGGTTCCACGCGGACTTCTTCCTGCACTTCGGGTCGAGCCAGGCGTACCGGTCGCTGTTCCACAACGGCGTCGTGTACGACAGCACGTACCGGACGCGGCCGTGCTTCTTCGACCCGTCCGGCGCGGGCAGCGTGTTCGACTTCCTCGCCGAGTGGGCGACGGCGACGAGCGTGATCGGTGATGGCGGCCACATCGTGCTGCCGACCGCGAACCACGACTTCCCGCGCCTGGTGGCGGGTGTGCGCAACGCGGACCACGCGCGCGCCGCGATGGTGTTCATCCTGACGTGGCCGACGCTGCCCGCGATCTACTACGGCGACGAGATCGGCATGCAGTACCAGCCCGGTCTGCCGGACCTGGAGGGCAGCGTGCTCGGCGGCATCCGTGCCGGCTACAACCGGGCCGGGTCCCGCACGCCGATGCAGTGGGAGAAGGCGGATCCCGAGGTGACGTACCTGCCGCCGGACCCGTCGCCGACCCGGCCGAACGTGGCGGACCAGCGGCAGGACCCGGGCTCGCTGCTGAACCTGGTGCGGGAGCTGATCGCGCTGCGGAAGTCGGAGCCGGCGTTCGGGCCGTCCGGCGCCATCGAGATCCTCAACCCGGGTTACCCGTTCGTGTACCGGCGTGGCGGGAAGTACACGGTGGCGGTGAACCCGGCGTTCGAGTCGTTCACCACGGACATCCCGGTCCCCGGCACCCAGGTGCTGGGGCGTGGCGTCACCGTCGACGACGGCCGCCTGCGCATCGAGGGCTTCAGCTACGCCGTGTTCGCGGACTGACACATCGTGCGGCACGCGGTCGGGCTCATGCCGTGGAACCGTTTGAACGCGGAGCTGAAGCCGAACGAGTCCGCGTAGCCGACCCGGCGGGCCACCGCGGCGACGGTCGCGGTGGTCTCGGTCAGCAGGTCGATGGCGAGCGTCATGCGCCAGTCGGTGAGGTAGGTCAGCGGCGGCGTGCCGACGAGACGGGTGAACCGGGTGGCGAGCGTCGTGCGGGACACCCCGGCGACCCGGGCGAGCGCGGGGAGCGTCCACGGTTCGCCGGGTGACTCGTGCATCGCACGCAGGGCCGGGCCGACGGCGTCGTCGGTCAGCGCGTGGAACCAGCCGGGCGCGTCGGTCCGGTCGAACCAGGACCGCAGCGTGCACACGATGAGCCAGTCGACGAGCCGGTCCAGCACGACCTGCGGCCCGGGTCCCTGCGCGATCAGGAAGTCGCGCAGGGAGTCGCACTCGTCGCCGTCGTCCGGCACGACGATGACCGGTGGGAGCACGCTGAGCAGCCGCCGGGAGACGGTGTCGTAGGTGCCGGTCAGCATCACCGCGGGCGCGTCGCCCGCCGCGGTGGCGGCGCCCCGGACGATGGCGGTCTCCCCGACGCGCACGGTCGTGCCGCCGACGCGTCCTTCGCCCCGCAGCGGCGCGAACAACGTCAGCCCGTCGGTGAACGGCAGCGTCCAGGGCGGCGACAGCTCGATGCACCCGAGGCTGGCGCCGTTCGCGCGCACGCCCCGGAGCAGGTCGTCGAACGGGTCCATGGTCTTCACGATAACCGCGGACGATCGGACATGGCCGCCGAACGCCACGCCATGTCCGCGGCGCGGCCACACCGCTTGACTGTTCCCCATGACGACAGTGGTTCTCGGCGGCACAGGCAAGACGGGGCGACGGTTGGTGGCGGCCTTGCGGGGCACGCCGGTGCGGGCGGTGTCCCGGTCGACGGAGGTGCGGTTCGACTGGTCCTCACCGGACACGTGGGCGGGGGCGTTGGCGGGTGCGACCGCGGTGTACCTGGTGGCCCCCGCGGAACCCGGACTGGCCGAGGTGTTCGTGAAGCAGGCGACGGCGGCGGGGGCCCGGCGGTTCGTGGTGCTGTCGGGCCGCGGGATCGACGAGGTCCCGGCGTTCGACGGCATGCGGGCGGCGGAGGAGGCAGTGCGGGCGGCGGACGCGGAGTGGACGATCCTGCGGGCGAACAACTTCAACCAGAACTTCTCGGAGGACCTGTGGCACGCGCCGCTGATGGCGGGCATGTTGGCGCTGCCGATGGGTGCGGACCCGGAGCCGTTCGTCGACGTGCGGGACATCGCCGACGTGGCCGCCGCGGTGCTCAGGTCGGGCGGGCACCACGGCCGGGTGTACGACCTGTCGGGGCCACGCGGCCTGACGTTCGGTGAGGCGGTGGCGACGATCGCGTCGGCGGCCGGGCGGGAGATGCGGTACGAGGAGCTGACACCGTCGGAGTACCGGGATTCGCTGGTGGCCGAGGGGCTGCCGGAGGAGGCGGTGGCGGAGCTGGACCTGATGTTCGCCGGGATGCGGGCGGGGCACCTCGCGCCGCCCGCGGACGGGGTGCGGCAGGTGCTCGGCCGGGACCCGATCGACTTCGCCGACTACGCGGCCGAAGCGGCGGCGGCGGGCGCGTGGTCGGCCGGCTGAGGCCCGGTCCCCCAACGGCCGTGGTCCGTCATCGCGGTGCGGTGGGTGTTCACCGTCCGCCGCACTCCGCGACGAACACGAACTCGCGGCCGGGGCGGTCGGGTGCGTCCCGCACGTCCAGGACCCGGTAGCCACCCTCGGTCAGGCTCGCGGTCACCTCGTCGCGGTCGCGGAAGCGGAGCGTCGACGCCGAGGTGACGACCGCGCCGTCGGTCAGGAACCGGTAGGCGCACCGGAAGGAGACGAACGGCAACCGCACGTCGGTGACCTCGAACCGCCGCTCCACGGTGCCGATCCCCGGCACGGTCACCGTGACCGGGTCGGTGTCCTCCGCCCAGTCCTCCCAGGTCCGGTGTTCCGGCCGCCGGGTTTCGAACACGAAGTGGCCGCCGGGGCGGAGTGCGGCGCGGATGCCACGCAGCGTCCGCGCCCAGTCGTCGTCGGTGAGAAAGACCTGCGCGACGTTGCCGGTCATCACGGCGAGGTCGGCGGCGAGGGCGGGCAACGTCGTGGCGTCGCCGTGGAGCCAGGTGACCCGTCCCGCCGGGTCCTTCGCCCTCGCGATCCGCAGCGACGCCTCGGCTGGGTCCACGCCGGTGACGGTGCGGCCGCGGTCGGCGAGCCGGACCGCGAGGCTCCCCGTGCCGCACCCGACGTCGAGGACGTGGCGCGCACCGAGTTCGTCGACGATGTCCACGTAGGCGGGCAGGTCGTCGCGGTGGCCCTCGAACGTGTCGTAGACCGGGGCGAGGCGGGGGTGGGCGAAGATCGCGTCGGGCACCTCAGTGCGACTCCCTCGTCGGGTCGGCCGGGCCGCCGCCGGTGAGGAAGTCCAGGTCCACGCCGCGGTCGGCCTGCAGTACGTGGTCGACGTACAGGCGCTGCCAGCCCCGCTCGGGGGCCGCGAACGCCGCCGACGCCTCCGGCGACACCGGGCGTGCCGACAGGTCCGCCGCCACCTCCAGCCGCCGGTTCGGTACGTCCAGCACCACCATGTCCCCCGTCCGCACCCGGCCGAGCGGGCCGCCGGCCGCGGCCTCCGGGGCCACGTGCAGCACGACCGTGCCGTACGCGGTGCCGCTCATCCGCGCGTCGCTGATCCGGACCATGTCCCGCACGCCCTTCGCGAGCAGCGGCGCGGGCAGCGGGAAGTTGCCCACCTCCGGCATGCCCGGGTAGCCCTTCGGGCCGCAGCCGCGCAGCACGAGAACCGCGTTCTCGTCGTCGACGGTGTCGATGCGGGCGTTGAGGTCCTCGATGGAGTCGAACACCACGGCCGGGCCGCGGTGGGTGAGCAGCTCAGGGGTGGCGGCCGCCGGTTTGACCACCGCGCCGGACGGGGCCAGGTTGCCGCGCAGCACGGCGATGCCCGCCGACTCCCGCAGCGGCGCCGACCGCGGGCGGATCACCGACTCGTCCCAGATCGTGGCCGTGTCCAGGTAGGCCACCAGGGGCGTCCCCGTGACCGTGACCGGGTCCGGGGACAGCAGGTCCGCCACCTCGCGCAGCACGGCGAGCAGCCCGCCCGCGCGGTGCAGGTCGTCCATCAGGTGCTTGCCCGCGGGCTGCAGGTCGACCAGCAGCGGCACCCCGGAACCGGTGCGGTCGAAGTCCTCCAGTTCGAGGGGCACACCCAGCCGTCCGGCGATCGCCAGCAGGTGCACCACCGCGTTGGTGGACCCGCCGATCGCGGCCAGCGCCACGATCGCGTTCAGGAACGACTCACGCGTCAGGACCGTGCTGGGCCGCCGGTCCGCCTCGACCATCGACACCGACAACCGGCCGGACTGGTGCGCCATCTCCAGCAGCCCGCTGTCCGGCGCGGGGGTACCGGCGAAACCGGGGATCGTCATGCCCAGCGCCTCGGTCACGCACGCCATGGTCGACGCGGTGCCCATCGTGTTGCAGTGCCCCCGGCTGCGGATCATCGACGACTCGGAGCGCAGGAAGTCCGCCCGGGACAGCGTGCCCGCGCGGACCTCCTCCGACAGCCGCCACACGTCGGTGCCGCAGCCGAGCGGCACGCCGCGGAAGTGCCCGGTCAGCATCGGGCCGCCCGGCACCACCAGCGCGGGCAGGTCCACCGAGCAGGCGCCCATCAGCAGCGCCGGGATCGTCTTGTCGCAGCCGCCGAGCAGCACGACGCCGTCGACCGGGTTGGCCCGCAGCAGTTCCTCGGTCGCCATGGCCGCGAGGTTGCGGAACAGCATCGCGGTGGGCCGCATCAGCGTCTCGCCGAGCGACACGACGGGCAGGTGCAGCGGCACACCGCCCGCGGCCCAGATGCCGTCGGCCACCGACTTCGCCACCTCGGTCAGGTGGGCGTTGCACGGGGTGAGGTCGGAGGCCGTGTTGGCGATCGCGATGTGCGGCCGCCCGTCGAAGGCGTCCCTCGGCAGCCCCCGCCGCATCCACGCGCGGTGGATGTAGGCGTTGCGGTCATCCCCGGCGTACCACGCCTGCGAGCGAGACATGCGTGCCCCTTTCGGCTGACGAAGATCACCGTATCAACGCGAGGCGGGACTTCCGCGTGTCGCGGGTGGACGCTCGACCGGTGACCCGGCGGAAACGCTCCGGCGACGGCCGATCTCGGCGCGTAGCCCGTTTGGGCGCCCGGCGTATCTGGGTGGACGCCGGGTACTCCTTGTTGGTAACAATCCGTGAGGAAGTTCGATGAAACCGAATAGGTCCATCACACGTCCCACGAATTGTCGGTGCCGAGTGATAGACATGACTCCGCAGGAACGCCAAACCCAGGGGAACACGATGTCCGCGCTACCAGAAGGTCTGAACCACAGAGCCCTGTCCATGCTGAGAGCGATCGTCGCAGGTCGTGCGCAGATCAGTTGCTCGGCCGAGCCGGACCTGTTCATCGACGGTGTGCCCTGCTGTGACCAGTACCTGGCCCACACGCTGGCGCACGAAGGCTTGATCGAGCCGGCGCAGAGGGGCACCCGGGGGGAACTCGTGCCCGCCGCGCTGACCGACGCGGGCGTCGCCGCACTGAATCTGGCCCCGGCCGCGGCCTGATTCTGATCAGACCGATTGCCATAAACGGGAAAACGGCAAAAATTCCCCCGGTAATCGATCGGCCACGAGAAGCAGAACTGCTTAGCGGCACTAAGCAACTGGCCGCGACCATCCCAGATGGTGGAATTCTCCCGCCCTTGTCCGCGGGTCCGGCGGGCAACTTCCTCACTCCCCGCAGGCGGTCGGTGCCCGAGCGCGGGCACCGACCGCCCACCGGGTCAGTCGAGCAGCTCCTGGACGGTGCCCGCGCCGACCGTGCGGTTGCCCTCACGGATGGCGAACCCGAGCCCGACGTCCATCGCGATCGGCCTGCCCAGCGTCACGGACATCTCGACCGAGTCCCCGGGCAGGGCGACGGCCGTGTCGACCAGTTCGACGTTGCCGACCACGTCGGTGGTGCGGAAGTAGAACTGCGGCCGGTAGTTGCTCGCGAACCCGGTCGTCCGGCCACCCTCCTGTGTGGACAGGAGGTAGACGTGCGCGGTGAAGCGGGTGTGCGGCAGCACGGAACCGGGCGCGCACAGCACCTGCCCGCGCCGCACCTCGTCCCGCCGCACGCCGCGGAGGAGGACGGCGGCGTTGTCCCCGGCCTCGGCGCGGTCGAGCGTCTTGCCGAACGTCTCGAGCCCGGTGCACACCGTCGTGCGGCCGGGCCCGAGCCCGACCACCTCGACCGGCGCGCCGACCTCGATGGTGCCCTGCTCGATGGCACCGGTGACGACCGTCCCGCGCCCGCTGATCGTGAGCACGTTCTCGATCGGCATGAGGAACGGCCGGTCCAGCGGCCGAACCGGCAGCGGGACGTGCTCGTCGACCGCCAGGAGAAGGTCGACGACGGCACGCGTCCACACCGGGTCACCCTGCAGCGCCCGGAGCCCGGAGACCCGCACGATCGGGGTGGCGTCCCCGTCGAACCCGTACTGCGACAGCAACTCCCGCAGCTCCAGCTCGACGAGGTCGAGGAGCTCGACGTCCTCGACGAGGTCCACCTTGTTCAGCGCCACCACCATGTGCGGCACCCCGATCCGCCGCGCCAGCACGATGTGCTCACGCGTCTGCGGCATGGCACCGTCCTGCGCGGACACGACGAGGATCGCGGCGTCGAGCTGAGCCGCGCCGGTGATCATGTTCTTGACGTAGTCGGCGTGGCCGGGCATGTCGACGTGCGCGTAGTGCCGGGTGGCGGTCTCGTACTCGACGTGCGAGATGTTGATCGTGATGCCGCGGGCCTGCTCCTCCGGCGCCCGGTCGATCCGCTCGAACCCGACGTACGACGTGGTGGCGGGGTCCAGCTCGGACAGCGTCCTGGTGATCGCCGCGGTGAGCGTGGTCTTGCCGTGGTCGACGTGGCCCATGGTGCCGATGTTGAGGTGCGGCTTGGTGCGCACGAACCGTTGCTTGGTCATGACTTTCCCTGGTGTGGAACGGCGTCCGGAGAACCGCGTGGCAGACCCACCCTCCCCGGCGGGTTCCCCGTGTGCCGGTCACGCGGGGGAGGGTCAGAGTCGGGCGCCGTCCAACAGGGACAGGGCAGCCACGACCGCGTCCGCCAAGGCGGACGTATCGATCATGGCGACCCGGAACATGCGCACAGGGTGACACGCGACGACTTCCCGGTCACCCGATTTTCGGGATGGGACGGCCGGGGCTCAGCTCAACGGGAGATCCGCCGACAACCCGGGCAACCCGACGTGAGCACCCTGCACCTGGTCGGCCCCGACCTCGCGCCACCACTCGAACTGGTCCGCGCCGTCGACGTCGCCCACCATGACCGCCGCCCCGCTCCCCTGGATCAGCGGCACCAGGTCGCGCACCACGCGGGTGAACATCGACGACCCGCCGGACACCCGGGCGACGACCCGGGAGGACATCTTCACCGCCCGCACCGGCAGGTCCTCGAGACAGGCCAGGTCCCCGCTGGTGGTCCCGAACTCGTACAGCACCACCGCGACCCCGATGTCCACCAGCACGTGGAGGTTGTCCTCGGCGAGCCCGTCGCGCATGCACAGCGCCTGGACCGGCATCCCGACCTGCAGCTGCTCGGGCGCGAGGCCGGAGTCGGCGAGCACCGCCCGCACGGTCGCCACCAGGTCCGGGTCGCCCGCGAGCTCACGGGTCAGCTCGACGTACAGGACCGGCCGCACCGGCATGTCCTTCACATCGGCGGCGGCCCGACCGAGCATCCAGCGGCCGATCGGCAGCGACAGGCCGGTCTCGGCCAGCACCTCCAGGCAGCGGTCGTGGTGCAGCACGCCGTCCGCGTGGTCCCAGCGCAGCAACGCCTGCACCGCGACGACCGTGCCCGACTCGTACGACGACACCTGCTGGTACTCCAGCTGGATCTCGCCGTTCTCCCACGCACCCGGCATGGACCCCGCGAGGTTGAACCGTTCGCGGTCGGCCTGGTTCTGTTGTTCGTCGACCATGCCCCACTGGCGGCGGCCGGTCTGCTTGAGCCTGCGCAACGTGATGTCGGTGGCACGCAACACGTCCGCGGGGGTGGTGCCGGCGGACGGCTTGTGCAGCACGGCGATGGTGGCGGTGGCGGCGACGCCGTGGTCGCCGACGAACACCGGTTCCGCCAGTTCCTCGTTGATGCGGGTCGCCATGGCGGCGCACGACGGGGTGGTGGCCGTGTGCTCGACCAGCACACCGAACTCGTCGCCCTCGAAGCGGGCGACCGTCGCGTGGTCGCCGGGGAAGATCTGCACCAGGCGGGTGGCCACGGTCTGGAGCAGCCGGTCGCCGACCTCCCGGCCCAGCCCGTCGTTGACGGCGTGGAAACCGTCGAGGTCCAGGTGCAGCACGGTGACCTCGTCGACCGGGTTCCCGCCGGACAGCACCTCCTCGAGCCTGCCGACGAACCGTTGCCGGTTCGCGAGGCCCGTCAGCGCGTCGTGCGTGGCCTGGAACTGCAGTTGGCTTTCCAGGAAGTGCCGGTCCGACACGTCCTCGACCGCCGTGACGTAATACCGCGGCGCGCCGGACGGGTCGCGCAGCACCGACGCCGACAGGAAGACGAGCGCCTCCTCGCCGTCGCGTTTCACGAGTCTTCGCCGCTCGCGGAACGGCAGCGAGTCCTCCTCCAGCAGCACCTGGTACCGCAGCCGCAGGTAGTCGGCGTCGTCCGGGTGGAAGATCTCGTCGAGCAGCCGGGCGCCGAGCTTTCCCCGCGGGTGTTCGAGGATGTCGGCGAGCGCGCGGTTGACGCGGATCACGCCGAGGTCGAGGTCGGTGATGGCCATGCCGACGGTCGAGGTGGAGAAGATCTCCTCGAACCGCGCCTCGCTGTCCCGCAACGCGTTCTCCGCGTTCTCGCGGGCGCGGATCAGCGCGAGCGTCAGCCCCTCCTGCTCGGAGAGCAGCCGCTGCCGCATGCCCTCCGCGACACCCTTGGCGAGCGAGCCGACCAGGTGCACGACACGGCCGGGCAGGCTGATGAGGTCCGAGACCCCAGCCAGTTTCGGCATCCGCTCACCCAGTAGTTTGATGGTAATTTCAAGACATTCGGAGTCGGCCAGCCCGAGCCGCACCAACCGCTCCGCCACACCGAGGACCGCCGCCTCGTCGAGTGGCTCCGCCTCCGCGGCGGCGACGAGATCGTCGAGGGCCGATGCCAGCTCACCCTCGATGTGGTCGCGGGACTGCGCGATGAAGATGACCCGTGCCAGCGCGGCGGCCCACTCGCGCGCAAGCTCAGATCGATCCACCGGAGCCTTCCAGCGGCCATGTCATCGGGGTGTGTCCTTCTCCGGTCAAGCGGGTTGTGACATTACCAGTGAAAGCACAACCCCCTCTGCACCCAAAAGGGGGCCGATCACCGGCAACGTGAACACCCTATGTGTTGCGAACTAGGCTGTTCGAGTGAACTACCGTCGGTAACGACCATTAGTGAGCGACAAACGAACACGGACAGCGATTACCCTCCCCGGATTACGGAGGGTTACCCACTCACTACTTGTTTCCATACCTCGTCAGGCGTCGCCGGGGGCCGATTCGTCACGCTCCGACGATGTGTTCCGGCCGCACCGGCACCCGCGACAGCGCCATGCCGGTCGCGGCGCGGATGGCGGCCACGATCGCGGGCGTCGACGACAGGGTCGGCGGCTCCCCGACGCCCCGCAATCCGTACGGGGCATGGGGATCCGCGCGTTCGAGCACGTCGATCTCCATCGGCGGCATGTCCAGCACGGTCGGGATCAGGTAGTCGGTGAACGACGGGTTGCGCACCTTGCCGTCGACGACCTGGATCTCCTCCATCACCGCGAGCCCGAGCCCCTGCGCGGACCCGCCCTGGATCTGCCCGAGCACCGCGTCCGGGTTCATGGCCTTGCCGACGTCCTGCGCGCACGCCAGCTCCACGACCCGCACGAGCCCCAGCTCGACGTCCACGTCCACGACCGCGCGGTGCGCCGCGAACGCGTGCTGCACGTGCGCGAAACCTTGCCCGGTCACGGGATCGATCGGGTGCGTCGGCCGGTGCCGCCACTCGACGGTCCGCTCGACCACCTCGTCGCCGAGCACGTCGACGAGGTCCGCGAGCACCTCGTTCGTGGCCGACACGACCTTCCCGCCCGCGAGCCCGGTCGCCGCGATGCCGCGCGCGGCGGCCAGCTCCAGCACGCCGGAACGGACCTCCTCGCACGCCGCCCTGACCGCGCCGCCCGTGACGTAACTCTGTCGCGACGCCGACGACGAACCGGCCGAGCCGACGAACGTGTTGGACGGCTGGATCTGCACCCGCTGCACCCCCAGCTCGGTCCGCGCGATCTGCGCCTTGAGCGTGACCAGGCCCTGCCCGACCTCCGCGGCCGCCGTGTGCACGGACACCACCGGTTCGCCCGCGATCACCTCCAGGCGCACCCGTGCGGTCGAGTAGTCGTCGAACCCCTCGGAGAAGCCGACGTTCTTGATGCCGACGCCGTACCCGACCCCGCGCACGACACCCTCGCCGTGCGTGGTGTTGGAGACGCCGCCGGGCAGCTCACGCAGGTCCCGCTGCCCGGTCGGCTCGGCGGGCATCGGCTTGGCCCGCACGCGTTCCAGCAGCTCGGCGACGGGCGCGGGCGCGTCGATCACCTGCCCGGTGGGCATGGTGGTGCCGCGTTCTGCCGCGTTGCGGATCCGCAGGTCGACCGGGTCCATGCCCAGCGCCTCGGCGAGCTTGTCCATCTGCGACTCGTAGGCGAAGCACGCCTGCACGGCGCCGAAGCCACGCATCGCGCCGCACGGCGGGTTGTTCGTGTAGACGCCGTAGCCGTCGACGTGCACGTTCGGCACCCGGTACGGCCCGGCCCCGAGCGTCACCGCGTTGCCGGTGACCGCGGCCGTGGTCGACGCGTACGCGCCGCCGTCGAGGATGATCTCCGCCTTCACGTAGACGAGGTCGCCGTCGCGGGTGGCGCCGTGCTCGTACCGCATCAGCGCCGGGTGGCGGTGCACGTGCCCGAAGAACGACTCCTCGCGCCCGTAGACGATCTTGACCGGCTTGCGGGTGTGCAGCGCGAGCATGCACGCGTGGATCTGCATCGACAGGTCCTCGCGCGCACCGAACGCGCCGCCGACGCCCGCGAGGTGCAGCCGCACCTTGTCCTCTCCCAGCCCGAGCGCGCCGGTGAGCTGCCGCTGGTCTGCGTGCAGCCACTGGGTGGCGATGTAGAGGTCGACGCCGCCGTCCTCGGCGGGCACCGCGAGCCCGGACTCCGGCCCGAGGAACGCCTGGTCCTGCATGCCGACCGTGTACTCGCCGGTCACCACGACGTCGGCGACCGGGTTCTCCTCGCCGAACCGGATGGGTGCGTGGCGGACGACGTTGCCGCCCTCATGGCCGGGGTGCAGCACCGGCGAGTCGGGGCGCATCGCGGCCTCGGCGTCGGTGACCGGGGTCAGCACCTCGTAGTCGACGGCGATGCGGTCGGCGGCGCGCCGCGCGGTCTCCGGGTGGTCGGCGGCGACGATCGCGACCGGTTCGCCCTGGTAGCGCACGACGTCCACGGCGAGCACCGGCTGGTCCGGGTGCTCGAGGCCGTAGATGTTGTCGCCGGGCACGTCCTCGTGGGTGAGCACGGCGTGCACGCCCGGCACCTTCAGCGCCTCGGTGATGTCGACGCCGGTGATCCGGGCGTACGGGTGCGGGCTGCGCAGCGTGGCGCCCCACAGCATGTCGTCGGCCCACAGGTCGGACGAGTACGCGAACTCGCCGCGGGTCTTCTGCGCGCCGTCCGGGCGCAGCGGGCTGTCGCCGACGCCGCCGGTGATGTTGGAAACGAGTGGCTGGGTGGTGGTCATGACTTCTCCGCCAGTGCTCGTGACGCCGCGCCGAGTGCGGCAGCGGCGTCGGCCTCGGACACGGTGCGGATCTCGTCGTCCTCGACGATCACGTTGCCGCCCGCGAGGAGCAGCGCGAGTGGTGGCAGGGCGCCGAACACCAGCGCCGCCACGGGATCGGCGATGCCCGCGTGGTTCATGCCGGTCAGCCGCCACACGGCCAGGTCGGCCTGCTTGCCTGCCTCGAGCGAGCCGATCTCGGCCTCGCGGCCGAGGCAGCGGGCGCCGCCGCGGGTGGCGAGCCACAGCCCGTCGCGGGCGGTGGCCGAGTGCGGTCCCTTCACCTGCCGGGCCAGGTACACGGCCTGCCGCAGCTCGACGCCCAGGCCACCGTCCTCATTGGACGCGGCGCCGTCGACGCCGAGCCCGACCGGGGCGCCGGCATGCACCAGGTCCCGCACGCGCGCGATGCCCGCGCCGAGACGCGAGTTGGACGTCGGGCAGTGCGCGACACCGGTGCCGGTGGCGCCGAGCCGGGCGACCGCGCCGTCGGAGAAGTGGATGCCGTGCGCGAGCCACACGTCGTCGCCGAGCCAGCCGAGGTCGTCGGCCAGTTCGGCCGGGGTGCAGCCGAACTCGTCGAGGCACTGGCGTTCCTCGTCGAGGGTCTCGGCGAGGTGGGTGTGGAGGCGGACGCCCTTGTCCCGCGCCAGTTCCGCGGCCGTGCGCATGAGGTCGGTGCTCACCGAGAACGGCGAGCACGGCCCGACGGCGATCCGGGTGAACGAGCCAGGCGACGGGTCGTGGAAGGTGTCGATGGCCTCGGCGGTGCCGGTCAGGGCGCCGTCCATCGTCTCCACGATCGAGTCCGGCGGCAGCCCGCCCTGCGACTCGCCGCGGTCCATGGACCCGCGCACGCCGTGCAGGCGGATGCCGACCCGGCGGGCGGCCTCGACGGTCGCACCGAAGGTGTCGCCGCCGTCGCGCGGGATGACGTAGTGGTGGTCGGCGGCGGTGGTGCAGCCGGTGCGGGCGAGCCGGGTGAGGCCCGCGACCGCCGCGGCGTGCACGATCGTCTCGTCGATGCCCGCCCACACCGGGTACAGCGCGGTCAGCCACTCGAACAGCGTGGCCTCCTGGGCGTAGCCGCGGGTGGCCCACTGGTAGAGGTGGTGATGGGTGTTGACGAAACCAGGGGTGACCAGGCAACCGGTGGCGTCGACACGGCGGTCGGCCTGCCCGTCCGGAGCCGGGCCCTCCCCGACCGCCTCGATCACGCCGTCGTCGACCACGACATGGCCACGCGTGTACTCGGTACCGGCGCCCTCGTCGCCGTCGACGGTCGCGATGGCGGCGTTCTCGATCACGATCCTCATGCGTTCCCCCGCACGGTGTTCGACGGGTCGCTGCGCTCCTCCGCCAAGCCTCCGTCTTCCCTCCTGCGCGCGGAGGCCCCGGGCTCGTTCCTCGCCGGGCCTCCGTGCTCGTCAGTCCAGACGGAGCCCGCTCCGTCGCTCCGCTCCCGCTTCGCGGCGAGGCGGACGGCGTCCAGGATCTTCTCGTAACCCGTGCAGCGGCACAGGTTCCCGGCCAGCGCCTCCCGGATCTCGGCGTCGCTCGCGTCCGGCTTGCGGTGCACCAGGTCGTGCGCGGCGACGATCAGGCCGGGGGTGCAGAACCCGCACTGGACCGCGCCCGTGCGGACGAACGCGTCCTGCACCGGGTCCAGTTCCTCCTCGCTGCCCAGCCCCTCGACCGTGCGCACCGAACGGCCCTCGGCCTGACCGGCGGCGACGAGGCACGCGCACACGGGCGTGCCGTCCAGGTAGACCGTGCAGGAACCGCATTCGCCTTGTTCACAGGCGTTCTTGGCCCCCGGCAGCCCCAGGCGCTCACGCAGGACGTACAGCAGGCTCTCGCCCGGCCACACGTCGTCGGCGGTGCGCTGCTCGCCGTTGACCTCCACATTGACCCGCATTTACGCAACAACCTCCTGCCAGGCCCAGCCGAGTGCGCGGCGGGCGAGCACGGACAGCGCGTGGCGGCGGTAGGCCGCGCTCCCGCGCACGTCGTCGATCGGTCGCGCGGCGGCGCCGACGAGTTCGCCGAACGCACGCGCTATGTTGTCCTGCAACGGTTCCCGGTTCCCCCAGGGCAGCTCGGCGGCCGCGAACTCCTCGGCCTGCCGCGCCCGCAACGGTGTCGGCCCGGCGGACCCGATGCCGGTGCCGACGGTGTTGTTCGCGACATCCAGCGCGACCGCGAACGAGCAGACGGCGATGACCATCGCGTTGCGGGTGCCGACCTTCGCGAACTGCTGCGGCCCGGTGGCCTTCGGCACCCGCACGGCGACGATCAGCTCGTCGGGCTCGAGCGCGGACTTCTTGGGTCCGAAGAAGAACTCCCGCGCGGGGATCGTCCGTGCGCCGCGGACCGACGCCACCTCGACGTCGGCCCCGACCGCGACCAACGGCGGGTGCGCGTCCCCCGCGGGTGACGCGGAGCCGAGGTTGCCGCCGACCGTGCCGCGGTTGCGGATCTGCGGCGACCCGACCGTGCGGGACGCCATGGCCAGGCCCGGCAGGACGTCACCCAGTTCGGTGACCACCCGCGTGTACGGCACGGTCGCGCCGAGCCGTACGTGCCCGTTCTCGGCCGACCACGACGACAGTTCGGCGACCCGGCCGAGGTCGAGCAGCGCGGGCGGGCGGCGGACGTCGAAGTTCAGCTCCACCATGACGTCCGTGCCACCCGCGATGGGCACGGCGTCCGGGTGCTCGGCCTTCACGGCGAGCGCTTCGTCCAATGTGGACGGACGGAGGAAGTCCATGGTCACCACCACGCGAGCCCGGCGTCGGGGGCGCCGTCGCGCACGACCGTGCCCTCGATGAGCCCGTACGGCCGGTCCGCGGCGAAGAACACCTCACCGGGGTTGTCCAGCTCGAACGGCGACAGGTCGACGAGGAAGTGGTGCTTGTTCGGCAGCGACAGCCGCACCTCGGCCAGCTCCGGCCGCTGGCGCAGCACCTGTTCACCCATCGCGTACAGGGTTTGCTGCAACGACAACGAATGTGTCCCCGCGAACGCCTCGATCAGGTGACGCGTGGCCTCGCGGTGTGACTCGTGCCAGTCCGTGTCGTCGGCGCTCGCGTGGCGCCAGTCGGCACGCACGGCGGTGGCGAGGATGCGGTCGCTGGTCTCCTTCAGCGTCGTGTACTCGTCCTTGTGGAAGCCGTGGAACTCCGACCCGGTGGTGTTCATGACGACCAGATCGTCCACTCCGGACACAACGGTCGCGGCGGTGCCGTCGTAGGTGACGGTCGTGGTGCGAGTGCCGGAGTTGCGGATGAACGAGTGGTGCGCGACCCGCTCCCAGCTGTACTGCTCGATCCGGACACGGGCGCGGTGGATCGTCGGCGTGGTGTCGACGAAGTGGCGGGCGAGCCGCGACGCGAACGACTCGATCTGCCCGACCCCGTCCCGCGCGAACGCGTAGACGGTGTTCTTCTGCGTGTCGGTTGGCAGCACACCGGCGTTGTCCCCGGTCAAGTGCGTGGCGGCAAGATCACCCGACAGTGTGGTCGTGACGTTGAGGTCGGTGACCTCGTGCCGGTCCTCGCCGCGGTCGACCCGCACGAGCCGGGTCTCGGCCTTGCCGTACTGGTTGGCGCCAAGGCGGATGTCCATGGTTCAGCTCCCCCGGTAGGTCGAGTAGCCGTACGGGCTGATGAGCAGCGGCACGTGGTAGTGACTGTCGTCGGTGACCCGGAAGGCGACGGTGACCTCAGGGTAGAACTCGCCGCGGACCTCGAAGACGAGCCGGTACACGCCGGGCTCGGGGGTGTCCCAGCCGCTGATGCGCCCGTCGTCGTCGGTGTGCCCGTCCGCGATGGTGCGCCAGCCCGCGTCGTGCAGTTCCAGGCGCACGGGGACGCCCGCGGCGGGCCGCCCCTCGCTCGTGTTCAGAACGTGGGTCGACAGACTCATCCGAAGGCCTTCCCCAACCGGAGGTCGACGATCTTGCGCAGCTCCTCGCGCACGACGTCCTGTTCCGTGACGGGGTCGTTGCCGAGGCGGGTGCGGAGGGCGTCGAGCATCTCCTCGCCGGTCAGCCCGGTGGCGCAGATGAGGAAGACGTGCCCGAACCGCTCCTCGTAGGCGACGTTGCCGGCGACGAGGTCCTCGCTGGGCGCGGCCCCGGCCTGCTCCTCACGGGACCAGGCGGCCTCCGGCCCCGGCCCGGTCGCGCGCTCGCCGATCCGCGGGTGCGCGGCGAGCGCGTGTTCGACGTCGGTCCAGTCGAGGGCACGCAGGATCTGCTCGGAGACACCGCGGAGCTGGGCGAGGTCGTGGTATGGGCGCCGGGCGAGGATCTCGTCGGCCCAGCGGCGGGACGCGCAACAGGCGAGCAGGTCGTGCTCGGCGGCGGCGGGCTCCTCGGCGTTCAGCCGGTCGAGCGGTGAATCATCGGACATCCTCGGGACTGTACCGGCGTCGTGGCGCGCTGACAGACTCTCCGGCGTGGACAGTTTGGTCACGAGCGCCGTGGCGGTCGGCGGCACCCTGGCGGGGGCGAGCCTCACCTACCTGTTCGGATGGCTGACAGCCAGGCGAGCCGAGGCCGTCGCCCGCCGCGAGCAGCTCCGTCGGGACCGGATCGCGGCGTACACATCCTTCGCAGGTGCGATCACCGATCTCCGCCAGGCCGTGATCACCCTGTGGTTCACCCACCAGGGCGACGCGGACCCGGCGTCCGCCCAAACCGAGGCCGACCGCCGTGGCGCGACGGCCGACCACGCCCGGTTCACGGTCCGGCTGCTCACCGAGGACCCGGCGGTGCTCCACCTGGTGGACGAGACCTTCGCCCCGATCACCGCGATCGCCGAGGCACCGGACCTGGCCGCCCTGAAGGAGCACGAGGCCCGCAGCCAAACGGCCCTGGACACGTTCATCCAGGCGGCGGGCCGGCACGTCCGGTAGCCGTTTCCCGGACTCACGACTCGCCGGGTGGTTCCTCCTCGACCCACTCCAGCAGGTCACCGGGCTGGCACCCCAGCACCCGGCACATGGCCTCCAGCGTGGAGAACCGCACCGCCTTGGCCCTGCCGTTCTTCAGCACCGCGACGTTCGCCGGGGTGAGGCCGACCTTCTCGGCGAACTCCCCGACGCTCATCTTCCGCTTGGCGAGCTCGACGTCGATGCGCACGACGATCGGCATCAGATCACCGACTCCATGTCGGTGCGCAGCGTGGTCGCCTGCCGCAGCAACGCACGCATGACGATCATCAACAGCCCCAGCACGGTCACCCCCGTCGTGATCAGGAACAGCACGAGCGGCATCCCGGGGTCGTCCGCGTTGAACCCGACGATCAGCAGCACGCCGACGAGCACCACCCACCCGGCCCCGATGGCCACGAGGATCACGTTCACCCACCGCATCGCCGCCTCGGTGAAGATGCGGTCCTTCTGGACCATGGTGAGCAACTGCCACGTCGCCACGATCACCACCTGCACGCACAACACCAGGAACACGGAGATGATCGTCGCGGGCCAGCGCAGCTCGGCGTCCTCAGGGTGCTCCCGCGCCATGTACGCGAACTGCCCCGGCAACGACATGGTCTGGAACAACACCAGCACCCCGAACAACACGACGAGCGACGCCCGCAGCGGCAACACCACCACCCGATGCACAACAACCATAAACCGATTATCGACACCTATCTATCGAAAGTCAATCGACCCGTCCATCCACAAACCCCGCGAGTCACGCGCGAGAACACAGCGAGTCGCGCCCCAAAACAGCGCGAGTCGCGCTCCCGCGCACAACGAGTTGTCGGTTTCGTGCACCACCACCTGCACGAAACCGCCAACACAGCGGGCGGGAGTTCGGGAGGGGAGGAGTGTTGGGGGACGGGGTGATCTAGGTGGGGGCG
>NZ_JBITMQ010000003.1:338044-536493 GCF_044466355.1 Actinophytocola sp. NPDC049390 | reverse complement strand
CGGTGAAGAGGCGGTCCTTCTGCACCATGGTGCGCAACGGCCACGTCGCCACGATCACCACCTGCACGAAACCGACAACTCGCTATGCCTGAGAACGCGACTCGCTATGTCTGGGGGCGCGACTCGCTATGTCTGGGGGCGCGACTCGCGGGGTTAGTCCAGGACGGCCATGGCGTCGATCTCTACCAGGAGGCCTGCCGGGAGGCCTACGTAGACCGTGGTGCGGGCCGGGAAGGACTCCTCGAAGAACTCGCGGTAGGCGTCGTTCATCTCGCCGAAGTGGGCGGTGTCGGTGAGGTAGATGCGGCACATGACCACGTCGTCGAGGGTGGCGCCGCCCGCCTCCAGGACCCGGCGCACGTTCTGCATGACCTGGCGGGTCTGTTCGGTGACGGTGTCGCCGACGATCTCGTTCGTCGACGGGTCGAAGGCCACCTGGCCGGCCACCTGCAGGATGTTGCCCTTGCGGATGCCGTGCGTGAGCGGCACCGTCGGGATCTTGGTGCCCTCCGGGTGGATCGCGACCTTCGCCATCAGTCTCTCCTCTTCGTTTCCTGGTAACCACACTCGGCGGACGCCGCCGACGCCGCGGCCAGCAGTGCCGGCACCAGCTCCAGCAGGCCGTCCAGGTCGAGCACGACCTGCGGCACCGACAGCGACACCGCCGCGAGCACCTCGCCCCGCGCGCCGCGCACCGGCGCGGCGACGCAGTGGATGTGCTCCTCGTGCTCCTCGTCGTCGATCGCGTAGCCCCGCGCGGCCACCCGGTCCAGCTCCGCCAGGTACGCGCGCGGCGTGGTGATCGTGTTCCGCGCCATCTTCTCGTACCTGATCGACGCCGCCACCTCCGCGCGCTGGTCCTCCGGCAACGCGGCGACCAACACCTTCGCCACGGCCGTGCAGTGCAGCGGGGCGCGCCTGCCGATGCGGGAGTACATCCGCACGTTGTGGCGGCTCTCGTACTTGTCGACGTAGATCACCTCACCGTCCTCGTAGGACGCGAGGTGCACGGTGTGCCCGGTCTCCGCGTTCAGCGCACGCAGCGCGGGCTCCACGCTGCGCCGCACGTCCCGCTCGTCGAGCGCCCGGAACGCCAGCTCGAACAGCGACGTGCCCAGCCGGTAGTACCGCACCCCGACACGCTGCACGAACCGGTGCGACTCCAACGTGCGCAGCAACCGCAACACGGTCGACTTGTGCACGTCGAGCCGCTCGGCCAGCTGGTCGAGGGTCCGCTGCCCGTCCGCCAGCTCGTCGAGCACGACGAGCGCACGGTCCAAGCTCTGACTCACGACGCCCCCTCGGTCACGAACGCCGCGGCCCACTCGGCCTCGGACGCGGCCAGCATCGCCGACACGTACGACGGCGGCAGCGACGGGCCCACGTCGTGGTGGGTGCGCAGCGCGGTCGCGGCCCGCAGGTGACCGGCCCGCAACCGGCGCAGCGGCGGCTCCCCCGCGAGCGTCGCCCACAGGAACCCGGCGGCGAACGCGTCACCGGCGCCGACCGGCTCGACCACGTCGACCTTCAACGCGGGCTGGAACAGCACGTCGTCGCCCTCGACCAGCGTCGCGCCCGCCGCGCCCTGCTTGATCACGAGCGTCGCCGGTTCCGGCAGCAGCGCGCGGATCGCCGCCGGTTCGTCGACGTCCCACACGAGCTTCGCCTCGTCCGCGCCGACGAACACGATGTCCGCCGCGGCGGCGAGGTCGCGCAGCACGGCCGGGTCACGGTCGGTCCACAGCCGGGGCCGCCAGTTGAGGTCGAACGACAGCGTGAAGTCGCGGGGCAGGTGCAGCAGGCGGACCATCAGGGCGTGGCAGCTGTCCGACAGCGCGGGCGTGATCCCGCTGGTGTGCACGACCCGCACCGCGTCGAGCGGCAGCGTGTCGACCAGCGACGGCCCCATGCCCGACGCGGCCGACCCGCGCCGGTAGTAGCGCACCGGGCTGCCGGACGCGTCCCGCTCCTTGACGTACACCCCGGTCGGCCGGTCCGCGTCGACCGCGACGGCGGACACGTCGACCCCGAACGAGGCGACCGCCGACACGACGGCCGTGCCGAGCGCGTCGTCGCCGACCGCGCTCACCCACGCCGACCGCAGCCCGAGCGCGGCGACGTGACAGGCCACATTGGACTCGGCGCCACCGACGGTCCGGTGCCACGTGGTCGCCTCGGCCGGCGGACCCGGTTCCGCGGGCACGAACATGGCCATGGTCTCGCCCAGGCACAACACGTCGGTGCGCACGCGCCGCCCCTCCTCCGCCGTTGACTGGCCGGCCGAGGAGATGCTACACACCTTCGTGGCACATAGCGCAATAGTCGTTGCAAAATACGCAACCTGAGGAGAGCGGATGCCGGAGATCACCCCGGGCCGGATGGACCCCGCCGCGCTCGACGCGCTTCTCGCCGAGCGGCTCGACTGGCGGTTCAAGGGGATCCCGACCTCGTTGTCCGGATTGTCCATCCGGGACGGCCGGGACCGCGGCCTGAACCTCTTCCGCGACGGGTTCCTCCCGCCCGTCACGGTTCTCGACGAGCCCGCGCTCACCCACAACCTCACCACGATGGCCGACCTGTGCGCACGCCACGGCTTCGCGCACGCCCCGCACGGCAAGACGACCATGGCGCCGCAGCTGTTCGCGCGCCAGTTCGAGCACGGCGCGTGGGGCCAGACCGCGGCCAACGCGAGCCAGCTGCGGATCTACCGCGCGTTCGGGGTGAGCCGGGTGATCCTCGCGAACGAACTGGTCGACGCGACCGCGCTGCGCTGGGTCGCCGACGAGTTGGACCACGACCCGGGTTTCGAGTTCTGGTGCTGGGCCGACACCGAGCGAGGCGTCGAGCTGATGACCGACGCGCTGCGCGAGGCCGCGCCGTCCCGCCCGGTGGACGTGCTCGTCGAGCTGGGCGTGCCGGGCGGACGCACGGGCTGCCGCGACCGGGCCGCCGCGCTCGGGATCGCCGAGGCCGTCGCGGCGAGCCCGGTGCTGCGGCTCGCCGGTGTCGCGAGCTACGAGGGCGCGGTCGCGGGCGACGCCACGGCGGACGGGCTCGCGGCCGTGCGCACGCACCTGAGCGAACTGCGCGCGCTCGCGCTCGACCTCGCCGAACGCGGGTACTTCGCCGAGTCGGACCAGGTCGTCGTGACCGCGGGCGGCAGCTCGTTCTTCGACCTCGTGGTCGACGTGCTCGGCGCGCCGTGGCCGGACGGGCTACCCGTGCTGCCGGTGCTGCGCAGCGGCGCGTACCTCACGCACGACGAGGGGTACTACGCACGCAACTCGCCGCTCGGCGCCAGCCCCCGCCTCGACGGGACGCCGCTGCGGCCCGCGGTCCGGACGTGGGCGCAGGTGACCTCGCGACCGGAACCGCGTCTGGCGTTCATCAACGCGGGCAAGCGGGACGTGCCGTACGACATCGACCTGCCGTTGCCGGAGCTGCGCCGCGCGGGCGGGGTGACCACCGCGCTGACCGGGTGCGCGGTCACGAAGGTCAACGACCAGCACGGGTTCGTCCAGCTCGGCGCGGACGCGGCGGTGGAGGTCGGCGACTGGGTCGGGCTGGGGCTCTCCCACCCGTGCACGACGTTCGACAAGGTCCCGCTCCTGCCGATGGTCGGCGCGGACGGCGAGACCGTCGTCGATCTGATCCGCACGTTCTTCTGATGCCGACCTTCCGCGGCGCGACGGTCGTCGACGGCACGGGCGGTCCGTCGTACCGGGCGGACGTGACCGTCGACAGTGGACGGATCACGGCGATCGGCGGCGGGGGCGGCGGCCGGGTCGTGGACGCGGACGGGCTCGTGCTGGCGCCCGGGTTCATCGACATGCACGCGCACTCCGACCTGCAGATCCTCGCGAACCCGGACCACACGGCGAAGGTCTCGCAGGGCGTCACGCTCGAGGTGCTCGGCCAGGACGGCCTGTCGTACGCGCCGGTCGACGACGAGACGCTCGCCGGGCTGCGCGCGCAGCTCGCCGGGTGGAACGACGACCCACCGGGCTTCGACTGGGACTGGCGCGGCGTCGGCGAGTACCTGGACCGGCTGGACCGCGGCATCGCCGTCAACGCCGCCTACCTGGTGCCGCAGGGCACGGTGCGGATGCTCGTGGTCGGCTGGGCGGCGCGGCCCGCCACGGAGTCCGAAGTGGACCGGATGCGGGCGCTGGTCGCGACCGGGCTCGCCGAAGGCGCGGTGGGCATGTCGTCCGGCCTCACCTACACGCCCGGCATGTACGCCGACACCGACGAACTGGTGGCACTGTGCGAGGTCGTCGGCAGGGGCGGCGGCTACTACAGCCCGCACCACCGCAGCTACGGCGCGGGCGCGGTCGAGGCGTACGCGGAGGTGGTCGAGGTGTCCCGGCGGTCCGGCTGCCCGCTGCACCTCGCGCACGCGACCATGAACTTCCCGGTCAACGAGGGCCGCGCAGGCGAGCTGTTGTCGTTGCTGGACAACGCGATCGCGGACGGCTGCGACATCTCGCTCGACACCTACCCGTACCTGCCGGGCGCCACGTACCTGTCGGCGCTGCTGCCGAGCTGGGCCACCGAGGGCGGGCTCGACGCGACACTGGCCCGGCTGTCCGACCCGGACACCCGTGAGCGGATCCGCGCCGACATCGAGGAACACGGCTCGGACGGCTGCCACGGCGTGCCCGTCGACTGGTCGTCGATCGAGATCAACGGCGTCCGCCGCGCCGAGAACGCCCACCTGGTAGGGAAATCCGTCGCGGCGTCGGCCAGTACGGCCGGGATCGCACCGGCCGACCTGTACTTCGCCACGCTCGTCTCCGAACGGCTCGGCACGTCGTGCCTCATGCACGTCGGGCACGAGGACAACGTCCGCGCGATCATGCGTCACCCCGCGCACACCGGCGGCAGCGACGGGCTGCTGGTCGGCGAACGGCCGCACCCGAGGGCGTGGGGCACGTTCCCGCGCTACCTGGCCCGGTACGTGCGCGAGCTGGGCGTGCTGACCCTGGAGGACTGCGTCGCGCACCTGACGGGGCGGGCGGCGCGACGGCTGCGCCTGACCGACCGCGGGCTCGTGCGCGAGGGGTACGCGGCCGACCTGGTGCTGTTCGACCCGGACACCGTCGCGGACACCGCGACGTTCGACGAACCGCGCCGACCCGCGACCGGTATCCCGTACGTGCTGGTGAACGGCGTCCCCGTCATCGACGACGGCAGGCACACCGGCGCACTCGCCGGGCACTCGATCCGCAACGAGGGAGTCTGAGACATGGACCTGCTCGCCGAACTGGCCACACGGCGCGCGTTGTGCATCATCCGCGCACCGATGATCCCCGACCCGGTCGGGCTGGCGCGGACGCTCGTGGCGGCGGGGATGCCGATCGTCGAGTTCGCGCTGACCACACCCGACGCGCCGCGTCTGATCGAGCAGGCGTCGCGGGTGGACGGTCTGGTCCTGGGCGCGGGCACCGTGATGTCCGAACAGGACGCCCGCGACGCGATCAACGCCGGTGCCACGTTCCTGCTCACCCCGGGCCTGCGGCCCGCGGTGGCGGAAGAGGCGGTGCGGCAACGGATCCCGATCGTGCTGGGCGCGATGACCCCGACCGAGGTGGCGACCGCGGTCGACCTCGGCGCCACGGCGGTGAAGGTGTTCCCGGCGGCCCGGCTGGGCCCGGCGTACTTCTCCGACCTGCACGGCCCTTACCCGGACACGCAGCTGGTCGCGACCGGTGGACTGAACGCGGAGAACGCGGCGGACTACCTGGCCGCGGGCGCGATCGCGGTGACCGCGGGAAGTGGTGTCGTCGGACCGAAGCTGGCGGCGGAGTCCAAACTCGGCGAGATCGGGCAGCGCGCGAAGGAATTCCTCTCGGCCATCGCATGAGGAGACCAATGTCGGGGTTGGTCGACTGGCCGCACCACTCCACGCCGGGGAGCCGTTCAGCTCAGCACCGCCACGATGGTCGTCCCCGGACGCGAACACGCCCTCCTCCGGTCGTCGTCCAGCTCCACCAGGGGAGACGGCAGTACCGGCACGCCCATCACGAGACCAGCGTATCGTCGGCGCGGTCATGAACGACGACGACGAGTTGTGGGTGGACAGCGCCGACCGGAAGGTGGCGCTGCGTGCGCTGGCCGAGCACCGGGAGGCCGAGCACCTGACCACGACCGAACACGACCGCCGCCAGGACCTGGTGCAGGGCGCGCAGACGCGGGCCGACCTTCGCGCGTTGTTCGCCGACCTGCCGTCGCCGCATCCGCTCATCGGGGAGGAGCGGGACGCGTGGGAGGCGACGCCGGGCTCGCGGCCCGTGGCCGACACCCCCGACGGGCGCAGCAACGGCACCGGGCTCGTGCTCGGCAGTGGCGGGGTAGTCGTGCTCGGCGCGCTGCTCGCCGGGTGGTGGGTGCCCGCGATCCTCCTCGCGTGTGTCGTCGTGGTCGTGACCGTGTTGGTCGCTGCGCACTGATTGGTCCAGACCCTTGTGTCCGGTGGTGGCTTCTCTCTAGCATCCGTTGCAGAGAGCAGAACGTCCATTGCGCATAGTGCAACGGGGGTCCACCATGATGTTCCGACGGACGCTGGTCATCGCCGCTCTCGGTGCGCTCGCCATCGGGTGCGCGCCACCGCAGGCATCCGACGGCGCCGGCACGCAGGAGACCACCGGCGAGCTCCGGGTCTGGCTGTTCCAGGAAGCGTCCAACGCGGCCAAGGAAAAGGTCGTCGACGAGGCCAAGGCCGAGTTCGAGGCGGCGCACGAGGGCGTCACCGTCAACGTCGAGTACCTGCCGGTCGACGGCCGCGCCACCCGCTTCAACGGCGCCTTCAACGACAAGGCCAGCGCGCCCGACGTCGCCGAGTTCGGCAACACCGACCTCGCCGGGTACACCGCGTCCAACGGGTTCGCGGACCTGACCGCCGACCTCGGGAAATGGCCCGAGAGCAAGGACCTGGTGCCCGAGGTCCTCGACACCGCCAAGGTGGACGGCAAGACCTACGGCATCCCCTGGTTCACCGGCACCCGTGCGCTCTACTACCGCACGGACGTCTTCACCGAGCTGAACCTGACGCCGCCGACCACCCTCGCCGAGCTGACCGAGACCGCCCGCGCGATACGCAGGGCCAAGCCCGGCCTGTACGGCATCGCGGTCGGCGGCAAGTACCAGTTCGCGCTCCTGCCCTACATCTGGGCCAACGGCGGCGACGTGGCCGAACAGGTGGGTGACGCATGGAAGTCCGCCATCGACTCCCCCGCGGCCAAGGATGGCCTGGCCCAGTACGCCGAGCTGCTCAGCGACGACATCTGCCCGCCCTCGGCGTGCGCGCAGCTGACCGGCAGCCAGTCCGTCGCCGCGTTCGCCGGCGGCAAGGCCGCGATGACGATCGGCGGCGACTTCAACCGTGCCGCGGTCGACGCCGGCGCGGTCAAGGGCAAGTACGCGGTGGTTCCGTTGCCCGGCGAGGAACCCGGCTCGATCGCACCCGCGTTCGCGGGTGGCAACCTGCTCGGCGTGTTCCGCTCCAGCACCAAGCGTGCGCTCGCGCTGGAGTTCACGCGGCTCCTCGGCGGCAAGGAGTACCAGGAGAAGATGTACGGCGCGATGGGCAACATGCCCACGTTCACCGACGTGCAGGACCGCGTCGCGGCCGACGACCAGTTCCTCGCGCCGTTCATCGAGACCGTCCAGAGCGGGACCCGTTTCGTTCCGTCGACCCCGGCGTGGACGAAGATCGACGCGGCCAGTGTGCTGCCCACCATGGTCCAGCAGGTCGCCACCGGGCGGGCGGACGTGCACACCGCGACCAGAGCCGCGGCCGCCGAGATGAACGCAGCCTTCGGCAGCTGATGGCGTTCACGCACCGGCGGGACGGGCGCGCCGCGCTCCTGTACCTGCTGCCCGCCGCGGTCGTGCTGCTGGCGCTGATGGCGTACCCGATCTACCAGCTGGTCGTCATCTCGCTGTACGACTACGGGCAGCCGCAGGCCAGCGGCGCGGCACCCCTGCGGTTCCTCGGCCTGGAGAACTACACGACGCTCCTGTCCGATCCACGGTTCTGGGACGTGCTGGTCACGACGATCGGGTTCGCCGCGTTCTGCGTGGCCGGCACGCTGTTCGTCGGCACCGCGCTGGCCGTGCTCGCGAGCCGGGCCCGTGCGGTACCGAGGACGCTGCTGTTCGTCGCCGCGCTGGGTGCGTGGGCGACGCCGACCATGGCGGGCTCGTACGTGTGGCTGTTCCTGTTCGACCAGGACTTCGGGTTGGTCAACGAGGTCCTCGCGGGGCTCGGGTTCGACGGGATGCGCGGCCATTCCTGGACGTTCGAGCGGTTCTCGGCGTTCGGGCTCGTCGCCGCGGAGATCATCTGGTGCTCGTTCCCGTTCGTGCTCGTGACCATGTACGCGGGCATCAGGGCCATCCCGGGCGAGGTGCTGGAGGCGGCGGCGCTCGACGGCGCGTCGGTCCGCCGCACGGCGACGTCGGTGATCCTGCCGATCCTGCGGCCACTGCTGGTGATCGCGACCATCCAGTCGATCATCTGGGACTTCAAGGTGTTCACGCAGATCTACGTGATGACGAACGGCGGTGGCGTGGCCGGGCAGAACCTGGTGCTCAACGTGTTCGCGTACCAGAAGGCGTTCGCCGGTGAGCAGTACGGTCTCGGCGCGGCGATCGGCGTCGTCATGACCGTCCTGTTGCTGGCGATCACCGGCCTGTACGTGCGGGCACAACGGGGTGTGCGGTGAGGCGCGGGCAGCTCGTCGTCGATGTGGTGTGCGTGGTGGTCGCCGTGGTCGTCGCGTTCCCGTTGTACTGGATGGTGCTCTCAGCGCTCAAACCCGCGGGTGAGCTGCGGTCGACGCGTCCATGGACCGCGGCGCCCACTGTGGACAGTTTCCGGCGCGTGCTCGACGTGGAGAACTTCGGGCTGTACTTCGTGAACAGCCTCGTGGTCGCGGTGCTGGTGGTCGCACTGTCGCTGGTGGCGTCGTTCCTGTCGGCGGTGGCGCTGACCAGGTTCCGGTTCCGCGGCCGCACCGTGCTCGTGGTGATGTTGCTGGTGGCGCAGATGGTGCCGGTGGAGGCCCTGACCATCCCGCTGTTCTTCCTGATGCGCTCGTTCGGTGACGTGGTGCCCGCGATCGGGTTGAACCAGCTCGGGTCGCTCGTGGTGGTGCACCTGGCGTTCAGCCTGCCGTTCGCGATCTGGCTGCTGCGCGGGTTCGTGGCGACCGTGCCCGACGACCTGGCTGAGGCTGCGGCACTCGACGGCGCGTCCCGGTTCCGCTTCACGTGGCAGGTGCTGTTCCCGCTGGTGGCGCCCGGTCTGGTGGCGGCGAGCGTGGTGTCGTTCATCCACGCGTGGAACGACTTCCTGTTCGCGAAGACGTTCCTGATCTCCGGCACGGACAACCGGACGCTCCCCCTGGGACTGCTGGTGTTCTTCAAGCCGGAGGAACAGGACTGGGGTGCGATCATGGCGGGTTCCACGTTGATGACGCTGCCGGTGCTGGCGTTCTTCCTGACAGTGCAACGACATCTGGTGTCCGGCATGGCCGGGGCGGTGAAGGGGTGACCGTGTTCGAAGAACTGCTGCCGCGCCCGGTGCGGGTATCCCCGACGGGTGGGACGCTGGCGGACCCGCCCGATCCGGTGTTCGTCCCCGACGCGTCCCTGCCACCGTCGGGTTTCCGGCTGACCGTCGACTCGGCGGTGCGGATCGAGGCCCCGGACGCGGCCGGCGAGTTCTACGGCCTGCAGGCGTTGAAGCAGCTGCGTGGCCCGGCGGCGTTCCGGGCGGTCGACCTGCCGGGCGACCCGCTGCCGTGCGGCGTGGTGGAGGACTGGCCAAGGTTCGGCTGGCGCGGCTGCCTGCTGGACGTGGCGCGGCACTTCATGCCGAAGTACGGCGTGCTGCGGTTCCTGGACCTGATGGCGGCGCACCGGTTGAACGTGCTGCACCTGCACCTGACCGACGACCAGGGCTGGCGGGTCGAGGTCCCGGAGTTCCCGCGCCTGACGGAGGTCGGCGCGTGGCGAGCCGGTTCCTGGGTCGGCCGTCCGCCGGACGGCACCCCCGGCCACGACGGCCGCCCGCACGGCGGGTTCTACACGGTGGACGACCTGCGGGAGATCGTGGCGTACGCGGCGGAGCGGCACATCACGGTGGTGCCGGAGATCGACGTGCCTGGCCACAGCCAGGCCGCGATCGCCGCGTACCCGTGGCTGGGGGTCACCGGTCGGCCCCTGGCGGTCCTGACGCGCTGGGGCGTCAACGACAACGTGCTGGCGATGACGGACGAGGTCGTGGACTTCTACCGCCGCGTGCTGACCCACGTGGCGGACATCTTCCCGTCGGAGGTGATCTGCGTGGGCGGCGACGAGGTCCCGACGACGCAGTGGACGGCGGACCCGGCCTCCGTGGCGCGCGCGGAGGCGCTCGGTCTGTCCAGTGTGGACGAGCTGAACGGGTGGTTCGTCGGGGAGATGGCCACCCACCTCGCGACGCTGGGCCGCAGGGCACTGGCGTGGGACGAGGCGCTGTCGCCGCTGCTGCCGGAGGACACGGTGATCGGCGCGTGGCACACCGGGGTCGACACTGGGGGCCATGACGTGGTGCTGTGCCCGGAGGAGCACGTGTACCTCGATCACCGCCAGTCGGACCACCCGGACGAGCCGATCCCGGTGGGGTATCTGCGAACGCTGGCGAACGTGTACGCGTACGAGCCGTTGCCGTCGGCGTTGGGAGCGCAGGCGCAGGTGTGGTCCGAGCACCTGGACTCGCCGCGGCGCGTGGACTACGCGGCGTTTCCGCGGCTGGCGGCGTTCGCGGAGGTGGTGTGGAGCGGACCGGGCGGTTCGTACGCGGAGTTCGAGCAGCGGCTGACCAGGCACCACCTGCCGCGACTGGACGCGCTGGGTGTGGAGTACCGCCCGCTGGCGGGCCCGCACCCCTGGCAGACGCGGCCGGGCGCGCCAGGACGTCCGCGCTGAGCAAGCCACGGGGGCGTCGAGCGGCACAACGCACACGGTCCCGGTCAGCCCATGCTGCCGGGACCGTGGCCTACCACGGAAAGATCACCACATCGACACGCCGTACGCGGATCCGTAGAACGCGAGGCTGTCGGCGATCGGGAAGTACCACGACACGCTCTCCCCCGCACCGACGGCCGACGCGCACCGGTACCGGCTGCCGTCCCAGTGCAGCTGCGCACCGGACGTCACGCCCTCGGGCGTCCAGGTCGACAGCGCCGCCACGTTGGCGCCACCGGAGTCACCCGGCTCGACGCACGCCGAGTGGCGGGTCATGCCGTACACGGCGCCCTGGCTGTAGTTCACCGTCTCGTCCTTGCCGGTGATGTAGCCGCAGGTCCACTTCGTCGTGATGCCGGACTTGCACATGTACGTACCGACCGGCGAGTCGCTGTAGCCGCTGACCGTGACGATCCCGCCGTTGGACGGGTTCGTGTCGACCCACCGGCCCTGGATCCAGTACGACGGGTTGTCGTTGCGGATCAGGGCGTCGTCGTAGCTCGGGAACCAGCTCGACACGGTGGTGCCGAGGAAGGTGCCGTCCTGGCCGGTGACCGTGGAGCCGGTGGACACGCAGTGGCCCGCGGTCAGCAGGTAGCCCTGGCCGGTCGAGTGGTTGCGCAGGTTGAAGCCCGCCGAGCAGCTGCCCCCGTTGATGGCGTCGCCGCCGTCGAGCCAGTTCGCGGTCGGCACCGGTGCGCGGTCGACCTGCTCGAACCGCACCGCGTCACCGAACTTCGCGAGCGACGACAGCGTGGCCTGCTGCCCCTTGACGGTGGTGACGACGACGCTGTTGGTCTTCGGGTCGACGCGCCAGCTCGCGAGGCCGTGCAGCGACGACGCCCCCGGCTTCCCGCGGGACGTCCCGGATGCCTTGCCGGACAACGAGTCCAGCTCGGCGCGGATGGCGTCCAGCTCCGCGGCGCTGTGCCGCACGACCTTCGCGTCGGCGCCCGCCTTCCGCACCTGCGCCACGCGTGCCTCGTCGGTGACGGCGACGGTCAGCCTGCCGGTGGCCGCGTCGAACCACGAGCCGCCGAAGTCGGCGCCGAGCCTGCTCCGCAGCGAGGCGTCGAGGTCGACGGCGCGGTCCTGCTGCGCCCGCAGGGTCGTGGCCTGTGCCGCGGTGAGGCCGAGGTCCCGCTGCATGGCGGCGAGCACCTCGTCGGCCACGGCGGACCGGCCCGGTGCGGCGGCCGCCGCCGACTGCACCGCCACGGCGGCGGTGGCGACCGCCGCCGCGGTGACGATGACGCGAACGAACTTGTTCATCCCTTGAATCCCCTTGTTGTGGGTTGCAACAACGACCGGTGAGTCGTCGCGGCCCCACACCGCCGTGAGCGGCACACGGGGATACACCCCGAAAGGGCAGAACGGGATAGACCTCGCTCACAAACACCGGTGCCGCCGCACCCACGAGGGCGCGGCGGCACCGGAGATACAACGGATTACTCGAACTTCTCGCCCTTCTCGGCCTTCTCGACCAGCGAGGCTGGCGGGAGGAAGTGGTCGCCGTAGCGCTCGGCGAGCTCACGGGCCCGCGCGACGAAGCCGGCGACGCCACCCTCGTAGCCGTTGATGTACTGGATGACACCACCGGTCCACGGCGGGAAGCCGATGCCCATGATCGAGCCGATGTTGGCGTCCGGCACCGACCGCAGCACGCCCTCGTCGAAGCACTTGACCGTCTCGAGGGCCTCCGCGAAGAGCATGCGCTCCTTCATGTCCTCGAACGGGATCTGGTGCCCCTCCTTGGTGAAGTTCTCGTAGAGGCCCTTCCACAGCCCGGTGCGCTTGCCGTCCGCGTACTCGTAGAAGCCCGCGCCGGACGAGCGGCCCTTGCGGTCGAACTCCTCCACCATCCGGTCCATGATCGGCTCGGAGGCGTGCGAGTTCCAGGTGCCACCGGCGGCCTCGACCGCCGCCTGGGTCTCGCGGCGGATCTTCAGCGGCAGCGTCAGCGTCAGCTCGTCCAGCAGCTGCAGCGGCGGCGCCGGGTAGCCGGCCTGCGAACCCGCCTGCTCGACCGACGCCGGGTGCACGCCCTCGGCGACCATCGCGACCGCCTCGTTGATGAACGTGCCGATCACGCGCGAGGTGAAGAAGCCGCGCGAGTCGTTGACCACGATCGGGGTCTTGCGGATCTGCTGCGCCACGTCGAACGCCTTGGCGAGCGTCGCGTCGGAGGTCTTCTCCCCGACGATGATCTCCAGCAGCGGCATCTTGTCGACCGGCGAGAAGAAGTGCAGGCCGATGAAGTCCTCCTGCCGCTTCACGCCCTCGGCGAGACCGGTGATCGGCAGCGTGGAGGTGTTGGAGCCCAGCACGGCGTCCGGCGCGACGACGTTCTCGATCTCGGCGAACACCTTGTGCTTCAGCTCGGTGCTCTCGAACACGGCCTCGATGACGAGGTCCGCACCGGCCAGGTCCTCGACGTTGGCGGTCGGCGTGATCCGCGCCAGCGTCTCGTCCGCCTTCTCACGGGTGACCTTGCCGCGCGAGACGGCCTTGTCAAAGAGCTTGACCGAGTAGTCCTTGCCCTTCTCGGCCGCCTCCTGCGAGACGTCCTTGAGCACGACCTCCATGCCGCCGCGGGCGCAGACGTACGCGATGCCCGCGCCCATCATGCCCGCGCCGAGCACGGCGACCTTGCGTGCCGTGTACTTCTCGTAGCCGTCGGGGCGGGAGCCGCCGGAGTTGATGTGCTGCAGGTCGAAGAAGAACGCCTTGATCATGTTCTTCGCGACCTGGCCGGACAGCAGCGACAGCAGGTACCGGGACTCGATGGTCAGCGCGGTGTCGATGTCGACCTGCGCGCCCTCGATCGCGGCGGACAGGATCGCGCGCGGCGCCGGCATGTTGGCGCCCTTGAGCTGCTTGCGCAGGTTGGCCGGGAACGCGGGCAGGTTCGCCGCGAACGCCGGGTGCGACGGGGTGCCGCCGGGGATCTTGAAGCCCTTGACGTCCCACGGCTGCGCGGCCTCGGGGTTGGCCTTGATCCACTCCTTGGCCTTGGGCAGCAGCTCGTCGATCGAGCCGACGACCTCGTTCACCAGGCCGACGTCCTTGGCCTTGGCCGGGGCGTACTGCTGGCCCTGCAGCAGCACCGACAGCAGCGCGTTCTGGATGCCCAGCAGCCGCACGGTGCGGGTGACACCGCCGCCACCCGGCAGGAGGCCGAGCGTGACCTCCGGCAGACCGATCTTCGAACCCTTGACGTCCGCGGCGATCCGGTGGTGGGTCGCGAGCGCGATCTCCAGGCCACCGCCCAGCGCGGCGCCGTTGATGGCCGCCACGACCGGCTTGCCCAGCGTCTCCAGGCGGCGCAGGTCGGCCTTGATGCCCTCGATGAACTCGAAGCCCTCCTTGGCCTGGTCGGCCTTGGCCTCGATCATGTCCTTGAGGTCGCCGCCCGCGAAGAAGGTCTTCTTGGCCGAGGTGATCACCACACCGGTGATGTCGCCGGCCTCGGCGTGCAGGCGCTCGACCGTGGCGTGCATGGACGCCGCGTAGTCGCGGTTCATCGTGTTGGCCGACTGGTTCGGGTCGTCCAACGTGAGGACGACGATGCCGTCGGCGTCCTTCTCCCAGCGAATGGTCTCAGTCATTGAGTCTCGTAGTCCTTACACGCGCTCGATGAGGGTCGCGACGCCCATGCCGCCGCCGATGCAGAGGGTGATCACGGCCCGGCGCGCCTGGCGGCGCTCCAGCTCGTCGACCATGGTGCCGAGGATCATGGCCCCGGTCGCGCCGAGCGGGTGGCCCATCGCGATGGCGCCGCCGTTGACGTTGAGCTTCTCGTCCGGGATGGAAAGCTTCTTCTGGTAGTTCAGCACCACCGACGCGAACGCCTCGTTCAGCTCGAACAGGTCGATGTCGTCGACGGTCAGGCCGGTCTTGGCGAGCAGCTTTTCCGTCGCCGGGATCGGGCCGGTCAGCATGATCGTCGAGTCGGCGCCGGAGGTGGCGGTGGCGACGATGCGGGCGCGCGGGGTCAGGCCCATGTCCTTGCCCGCCTGCTCGGAGCCGACGAGCACCAGCGCGGCGCCGTCGACGATGCCGGAGCTGTTGCCCGCGTGGTGGACGTGGTCGATCTTCTCGACGTAGTGGTACTTCTGCAGCGCCACGGCGTCGAAGCCGCCCATCTCGCCGATCGCCTCGAAGGACGGCTTCAGCTTGGCCAGGCCCTCCACGGTGGTGTCGGCACGCATGTGCTCGTCGTGGTCGAGGACCGTGATGCCGTTCTGGTCCACCACCGGGATGATCGAGTTCGCGAAGTAGCCGTTGCTCGCCGCCTTGGCCGCGAGCTGCTGGGAGCGCAGCGCGTAGGCGTCGACGTCCTCGCGGGAGAAGCCCTCGATCGTCGCGATCAGGTCGGCGCCGATGCCCTGCGGCACGAAGTAGGTGTCGTACGCGGTGGCCGGGTCCATGGCCCACGCGCCGCCGTCGGTCCCCATCGCGACCCGCGACATGGACTCGACGCCGCCGCCGATGACGACCTCGTCCCACCCGGACGCGACCTTCTGGGCGGCGATGTTGACGGCCTCGAGGCCCGAGGCGCAGAAGCGGTTGAGCTGCACGCCCCCGACGGTGTCGGGCAGCCCGGCCGCGATCGCGGCGGTCTTGGCGATGTCACTGCCCTGGTCACCGATGGGGGTGACCACGCCGAGCAGCAGGTCGGAGACCCGGTCGACGTCGAGCGTGGGGTTGCGCTTGCGGAGCTCGTCGATCAGGCCGACGACGAGGGAGATCGGCTTGGTTCCGTGCAGCGACCCGGTCTTCTTGCCCCGGCCGCGCGGGGTGCGGATCGCGTCGTAGACGAATGCTTCGGTAGCCACGCTAGGGGTCCTCTCGAGGGCTAATACTGATTAACATGTTGGCACTGTCCCCGCCGTTGTCAACGCCCCCCACCCGATTTGGGGTGTGGACCACACTCAGCTCTCACCAGAACGCGAGGCCGACGTCATCGCGCTAATCTGAGTTCACTTGGCGCCTCGTTGACGGTTTGCCAACAACACGCTCGTCGGTTAGCTTGGATGAGCACCGCACCGTGGAGGAACCGTGGCGGAGACATCCCGGCCGCCGGTCAGGCGGCCACGCAACCGCAAGGCACAACTCGCCGACGCGGCGGCCGAACTGTTCCGCAAGCACGGGTACCACCAGGTCAGCGTCAACGACATCGCCCAGGCCGCGGGCGTCACCGGCCCGGCCGTCTACCGGCACTTCCGGGGCAAACAGGACATCCTGGCCCACGTCCTGCTGTCCGGGCTGGACACGTTCGGCCTGGTCACCGAGGGTGCGCTGGCCACCCCCGGCACCCCGGCCGACCAGCTCGACGCGCTGCTGCGCGCGGTCGCGGCGCTCGCCGTCGACCGGCGCGAGATCACCGCGCTCTGGCGCTGGGAGGGCCGCCACCTCGCCGAGGCCGACCGCACCAAGATCCGCCACCGGGGTGCCGAGCTGATGGCGCAGTGGGGCATCGCGCTGCGGGACGTGCGGCCGGAGCTGTCCAAGGCCGACTCCGAGCTGCTCTGCTGGGCGACCCTGTCGGTGTACGGGAGCCTCTCCGACCACCACACGAGCCCGCCGCGACGTCGCTTCGAGGAGCTGTTGACCACGCTCGCGTCGGCGGTCACCTCGTGGGAGGTGTCTGCCGGCGACCCCGTTCCGCTACCCGAACCGACGCCGAGCACGCCCGGCTCGCGGCGCGAGGAGCTGCTGACCGCCGCGATCTCGCTGTTCCGCGAACGCGGGTACGCCGCGGTGAGCATGGAGGACATCGGCGCCCGCGCGGGCATGGCGGGCCCGAGCATCTACCGGTACTTCCCCGGCAAGGCCGCGATCCTCGTCGCCGGTGGCTACCGGATGGCCGACCAGCTGGCCCGCACGGCCGCGCACGCGATGACGCTGCCGCCGGACGAGGCGCTGAACCACCTCGCCACGTCCTATGTGGACACCGTGCTGCGGTCGGACAACATCATGGCCACGTTCGCGAACGAGCTGCGCAACCTGCCCGAACGCGACCGCAAGGACCTGGTGCGGCTGCAACGGCACTACGTCGGCCACTGGTACCGGCTGCTGCGCACGGTCGCGCCGGAGCTGGGTGAACCGGACGCGAAGGTCGTCGTGCACGTGGCCCTGACGATCGTCAACGACCTCGCCCGCACGCCCCGGCTGCTGCGTCGGCCGAGGATCGCGGCCGAACTGACCGAGCTGGCGGTGACGGTTCTCGGCACGGGAGCGGAGCGACCCATCAGCACCGGAGCGGAGCGACCCATCGACACCTGAGCGTGAGCGACCCATCGATGCCGGGAGGTAGTCATGTCCACCGCGCTGCGCGCACCCTACGACGTCGACAAGAACGCGTTCGACCGCTGGCTGATGGACCGTGCGTGGCCCAGGAAGGACCTGGCGAAGGCACCCGCCGGCCTCAAGCCCGTTCCCGGTGACCCCGGCCTGCCCCTGCTCGGGCACAGCCTGGAGATGCTGCGGCTCGGGCTCAACTACGCGATGAAGCGCTACGACCAGTACGGGCCGGTGTCGTGGGTGCGTGCGTTCGGCGTGAACGTCGTGTCGGCGTCCGGCCCGGAGGCCACGCAGGTCGTGCTCGCCAACAGGGACAAGGCGTACTCGCAGAAGGGCTGGGAGTACTTCATCGGCCCGTTCTTCAACCGCGGGCTGATGCTGCTGGACTTCGACGAGCACATCTACCACCGGCGGCTCATGCAGCTGGCGTTCACCGCCGACCGGCTGTCCGGGTACATGGTGCAGGTCGGCGACGTGGTGCGGGACAGCGTGTCGTCGTGGTCGCCGAAGGACGGGTTCCTGGTCTACCCGGCGCTCAAGCAGCTGACGCTGGACGTGGCCACGAAGATCTTCATGGCCACCACGCTCGGCGGCGAGGCCACGAAGCTGACGAAGGCGTTCGTGGACACCGTGCGCGCCGGCACGGCGCTGGTCCGCCTGCCGATCGGCCGCTGGGGCGCCGGTCTCGCCGGGCGCAAGGTGCTGGAGGACTACTTCCGCCGCAGCTTGCCCGCCAAGCGCGCGTCGGACTCCGACGACCTCTTCGCCGCCCTGTGCCACGCCCGCACCGACGACGGCGAGACGTTCACCGACGACGACGTCGTCAACCACATGATCTTCCTGATGATGGCCGCGCACGACACGTCGACCATCGCGACCTCCGCACTCGTGTACTACCTCGGCAAGAACCCGGAGTGGCAGGCCCAGGTGCGCGCGGAGTCCCTCGCACTGGGCGACGAGCCGCTGACGGTGTCCACGTTGGAGAAGCTGCCGACGCTGGACCTGGTGCTCAAGGAGTCGATGCGCCTGGTGGCCCCGGTGCCGTGGATGGTCCGCAGGACGGTGAAGGACACCGAGCTGCTCGGCCACCACGTGCCGGAGGGCGTGTTCGTGACGACGTTGTCATGGCTGAACCACCTGCTGCCGGAGTACTGGACCGACCCGCTGCGCTTCGACCCCGAACGCTTCTCCGAGGACCGCCGCGAGGACAAGTCGCACCGCTTCGCCTACATGCCCTTCGGTGGCGGCGTGCACAAGTGCATCGGCATGCACTTCGGCACCCAGGAGGTCAAGACGATCGCGCACGAGCTGGTCCGCCGTTTCGAGTGGACGGTGCCGGCCGACTACGACGTCCGCTGGGACCCGACCGCGTTGCCGCTGCCGAAGGACGGCCTGCCGATCTCGCTCACGCGCCGCTGATCCGGTCGCCCACGAACCGCGGCATCCCGGGGAAGACGCGGAGGAAGTAGCCGTCGTCGTGCGCCCCGGCCCGATGTCGGCCTGCGCTCCGGTCCTGTCCGCCGGTACCCGTGCCGCGTCGTCCCCATGTTCCTCCTGACGCCCGGCCGCTGGTCCCGGTTGCTAACGGGGTGCCTCCGTGTCCCCGCCGGTGCGGCCGCAGTGGACGCCGTCGGTCGCCTGGTGGATGCCGACACCGGTCTCCCCCGGCGCGTGGTCGTCCCGCAGCACGAGGTGCGGGTCGTAGTCGCCGCCGTTCTGGTGGCGGAACGGGATCGGGTCCGCGTCCGGCAGGGTGACCAGCCGTTCGGTCAGGCGGGTGGCGGCGTCGGTGTACTCGTCGTCGGAGAGCGCGACCGCGCCGTTGACCACGAACGGCGCCACCGGGGTCATGCCGGAGTACCAGAGCGTGCCGTGCGTGAGCGGGAACAGGACCTCGTCCAGGTCACCGTGGATGCCGCGCGGTCCGGTCGTGGCCGCGTTCGCGCCGACGGTGGTGATCACCAGCGCGCGGCGGCCGACCAGCCCGCCGTCCCCGTACCGGCGCGCGCGGCCGGTGACCGGGTCGAGCACGCCCTGCGCGAAGCCCTGCACGAACAGCCGGTCGAACCAGCCCTTCAGGATCGCGGGCATGCCGAACCACCACAACGGGAACTGCACGACCACGGTGTCCGACCACAGCAGTTTCTCCTGCTCGGCGCGGATGTCCGGGTGCAGCGTCCCGTCGTTCAGCGCACGTTCGGACTCCGTGAGCACGTCCATCCGCTCGGCGGGATCGTGCGCGAAGTCCGCCGCGCGCACCACCGGGTCCCAGCCCATCGCGTAGAGATCCGACTCGCGCACCTCGTGGCCGTGCTCGCGCAGCACCGCGATCCCGTGGTCCCGCAGCGCCCCGTTCAGCGACCGCGGGTCGGGATGGGCGTAGAGCCACAGCACCCGCATACCTCACCCTCGCCTGTTCACGACCACCACGGTCCCCGCCGCGGTCGCCACCACCTTCCGCGTTCCCGAGTCGTCCTGTGCGAACAGCTCGCAGCGGACCTCCGCCCGCCGCGCGGACGACTCGGTGACGTCGGCCCGTGCCACCAGCACCCGGCCGACCGCGGGACGCAGGTACTCGACGGCGACCCGCCCGGTCAGCACCGACGGCCCGAGGACCGAGCCCGCCGCGAAGGTGATCGTGTTGTCGGCCGCGTACGCGAGCACACCGCCGTGCACGAAACCGTTCTGCTGCTTGTGTTCGTCGCGGATGTCGATCTCCAGGGTGGTACCCCCGCCGCCGAACGCGACGATGCGCGCCCCGAGCAGGACGCTGAACGGTTGTGCCGCCAGCGCCTGCCGGGCGTCGTCGATTGTCAGCTCCACCGGGTCAGGTTACCCAGATCGGGCAACGCTCCGGCACCTCGTGGAACCGGCGCAGCTGGTTGACGCCACTCAGCCACCCGCACCAGCTCCTGGGCGGCGGCGGGCCACCGCGCAGGCTCATGCTGACCGACAACCGGGTGCCGGCATCCACTTCGGACAGTTCCCACGTGCTGACGCCGGTGTCCTCGGACAGCACGAGGCGACGGTCCGCCACCACCTCGACGACCGTCCCGACCGGACCGCCGCCCTCGATCTCCCAGCGGCCACCCGGGTGCGGCTCGATCGCCAGCGGCAGGCCGAACCAGCGCGCGAACAGCTCCCGCTCGGTGAGCGACGCGAACACCGCGGACGGTGCCGCGGCGATGTCCACCGTCGTGCTCGTCTCGTCGTACCGCAGGACCGGGCGGCCCTCCAGCTCGTCGACCGCGTTCGAGATCTCCAGGCAGCGCTGGGTGAACTCGCGGTCCCGCACCTCGGCCTCGATGAGACCGTCGTCGGTGACCGTGGCGTACGGCAGCAGGGCGCGGGCGTCGGCGGCCGGTGCCACCGTCCTGGCGAGGATCTTCACGGGGTCACATCATCGAGCAGCAACAGGCAGTCCGGCAACGGGGCCGTGTGCACGACCCCCAGCCGCTGCGTCGCCCTCGTCAGCGCCACGTACAGCTCGGCGGCGCCCGCGTCGCCCGCCATGATCGCCGTCGGCTCGACCACGATCACCCCGTCGAACTCGAGGCCCTTGGTCGAGCGCGGCGGCAGCACCAGCGCGTCCACGTTGAGCGTCGAGCCGTCCGGCGCGATCACCGCGACCGTGCCCTCGCCGATCTCCGCCTCCATGCGCGCGACCATCTCCGTCACCGCGGCCGCGAGCCGGTCCTCGGTGGTCCACCGCGACCACGGTTGCGCCCCGGTCGACCGCACGGACTTCGGTGGCTGCGCCGCGGTGTCCATCGTGGACAGCAGGGACGCCGCGACGTCCATGATCTCCGCGGGCATGCGGTAGTTGACGGTCAGCTGCCGGTAGGTCCACCGGTTCGGCACGTACTCGTCGAGCATGGCCGACCACGACCGCGCGCCGGCCGGCGACTCGCGCTGCGCGAGGTCGCCGACGATCGTCATCGACCGGGTCGGGCAACGCCGCATCAGCACCCGCCAGTCCATCTCGGACAGCTCCTGCGCCTCGTCGACCACCACGTGCCCGTACGTCCACTCGCGATCGGCCGCCGCCCGCTCGGCCAGCGACCGGTGGTCGCGCTCCTCCTGCCGTTCCGCCAGGGCCGTCGGGTCGATCAGGTCGACGGCCCGCAGCATCTCCTCGTCCGGGTCCTCGTCGGTGTCGAGGATGTCGAGCACGCCCCGCGCGTACGCCTCCTGCTCCAGGCGCGTCCGCTCGGCCTCCTCGTCCGACTCGTACGGGCCGAGCAGCTCGGCCGCCTCGTCGAGCAGCGGCACGTCGGACACGGTCCACGCGTCGCCGCGCTCCCGGTGGAACGACTTCGGCGCGTGAATCGCGGCGAGCCGCTCCGGGCGGGTGTAGAGGTCGGCGAACAGCTTCTGCGGCGTCAACCGTGGCCAGAGCAGCTCGACCGCCTCGGCCAGCGCCTCGCTGGAGATCAGCTCGCGGCGCACGTCCGCGGCCAGGTCCTTCGCCAGGTCGGGCGTGTCGCGGACGTCCAGCCAGCCCGCGCCGATCCGGTCGACGGCCTGCTCGGCCAGCTCCAGGATCAGCGCGTCGCGGAAGATCTCCTGCGCCCGGTTGTGCAGCCGGCCGGACCCGCGGGCCCGCTCCCGCGCCCGGCCGGCCACCGAGACGTCGATCTCGACGGTCACGTCGTCCAGCTCGACCTCGATCGGGGTCTCCGGCACCTCCTGCCGGTTCGCGACGGCCGCCCGCACCAGGTCGACCATCGCGAGGCTGCCCTTGACCTCGCGGTCCGGGTCGGCGGCGCGGGTGCGCACCCCGGGCATCAGCTGCCCGGTCGTGGCGAACACCACGTCGGTCTCGCCGAGCGAGGGCAGCACGCCGCCGATGTAGCGGAGGAAGCCGGTGTTCGGGCCGATGATCAGCACACCGCGCCGCGACATGCGCTCGCGGTGCGTGTAGAGCAGGTAGGCGACCCGGTGCAGCGCCACGACCGTCTTGCCGGTGCCGGGGCCGCCGTCGATGACGACCACGCCGGTGCGGCCGAGACGGATGATCTCGTCCTGCTCGGCCTGGATCGTCGCGACGATGTCACCCATCGTGTCCGAACGGGGCGCGTTGAGCGCGGTGAGGAGCACCTCGTCGCTGTCCGCGACACCGTGTTCGAGCACGTCGTCGTGAAATGCGAGCACCCGGCGGCCGCGTACCCGGAAATGGCGCCTCCGTGTGACCCCTTCCGGATTGGCGGAGGTGGCCACGTAAAACGGCCGCGCGATCGGCGCCCGCCAGTCGGTCAGCAGCGGTTCGTAGTCGTTCTCCTCGTCGAAGAGCCCGATGCGGCCGATGTAGGTCGTCGTGGTGTCGGTGTGGTCGAGCCGACCGAAGCACAGGCCGTTGTCCGCCACCTTCAGCCGGGAGATCTGGCTGGTCAGCGTGGTCGCGGCGACGTCACGCTCCCATAGCGCCTCGGTGGTCTCCGCGGTGCTGTCGATCAGCACGCCGTCGAGCTTGCCCGACGCGGTCGACCGCTCGGCGTCCAGGTGCGCGTACAACGACGCGATGTGTTCCCGTTCGGCCTGCAATTCCGCGTCGTAATCGCTCTTTGACAAAGGGCCCCTCATCAACTATAATCAACGCACTTTCTGGCATTCGCCGAATTTTTCGAACAAAAGCCAGCCATTGATTATGGCTTGACGTGGACCATTTGCCAAACGAGCCGGTCAGGGCTCGGCGTGCAGTGCCTCCGCGAGCATGGTCGACCACTGGTCCAGCACCCGCTGCCGTCGCTTGCTGTCATCGGTCAGCAGGTTGGCGAGCCCGAGCCCGCGGGCCATGTCGAGCGTCGCCTGCACCGCCGCACGCACGCCCACGCGCGACTCGTCGACGCCGAGCAGCTCCAGAGCGGTCCGGTGCGTCTCCCGCCCGACCCGCTCCTCCAGCTGCACCACGCTCTCCCGGAGCCGCTCGTCCGACGACGCCGCGACCCACAGGTGGATCGCGGCACGGAACAGCGGCCCGGTGTACATCAGCTCGACCATGCCGACCACGGCCCGCGTGCGGTCCGGCCCGGCGGGCAGGTCGACCGATCTGGAGCGGAGCACCGCGAGGCGCTCCGACGCCACGTACTCGACGGCCGAGGTGAACAGGTCCTCGCGGGTCGGGAAGTGGTGCTGGGCGGCGCCGCGCGAGACGCCGGCCCGTTCCGCCACCACCGACACCGTGCTACCCGACCAGCCCACCTCGGCCAGGCATTCGATGGCCGCCTCCAGGAGCCGCTGCCGGGTGGCCCGGCTGCGGTCCTGGCGCGGTTCACGCAGTACTTCTGTCATCAATACGATTTCGGGAGTCCGAGGGTGTTCTGGGCGACGAAGTTGAGGATCATCTCACGGCTCACCGGCGCGATCCGGTTCACCCGCGCCGCCGAGACCAGCGCGCCGAGGCCGTACTCGGCGGTCAGGCCGTTGCCGCCGTGCACCTGGACGGCCGTGTCGACCGCCTTGATCGACGCCTCCGCGGCCGCGTACTTCGCCATGTTCGCGGCCTCGCCCGCGCCCATGTCGTCGCCCGCGTCGTAGAGCGCCGCCGCCTTCTGCGTCATCACCTTGGCCAGCTCCAGCTGGATCTTCGCCTCGGCGAGCGGGTGCGCGACGCCCTGGTGGGCGCCGATCGGGGTGCTCCACACCTGGCGCGACTTGACGTAGTCGACGGCCTTGTCCAGCGCGTACCGGCCCATGCCGATCGCGAACGACGCGGCCATGATCCGCTCCGGGTTCAGGCCCGCGAACAGCTGCAGCAGCGCCGCGTCCTGGGAGCCGACCAGCGCGTCGGCGGGCAGGCGCACGTCGTCGAGGAACAGCATGAACTGCTTGTCCGGCGAGACGATGTCCATCTCGATCGGCTGCCACTCGAAGCCGGGCGTGTCCGTCGGCACGATGAACAGGGCGGGCTTGAGCTTGCCGGTCTTCGCGTCCTCGGTCCGGCCCACGACCATCACGGCGGCCGCCTCGTCGACGCCGGAGATGAACACCTTGCGACCGTTCAGCACCCACTCGTCGCCGTCGCGGCGGGCCGTCGTGGTGATCTTGTGCGAGTTGGAGCCGGCGTCCGGTTCGGTGATCGCGAACGCCATGCGCAGCGACCCGTCGGCGAACCGGGGCAGCCACTCCTGCTTCTGCGCGTCGGTGCCGAAGCGGGTGATGATCGTCGCGCAGATCGCCGGGGACACCACCATCAGCAGCAGGCCACAGCCCTGCGCCGAGAGTTCCTCCGCCACCGCGGCGAGGTCGCCGATGTTGCCGCCACCGCCGCCGTACTCCTCGGGCACGTTCACGCCGAGGTAGCCGAGCTTGCCCGCCTCGTCCCACAGTTCGGTGGACTTCTCGCCCGCGCGGGCCTTCTTCAGGAACCAGTCGCCGCCGTAGCGTCCACCCAGGTCGGCGACCGCCGCCCGCAGCGCCCGCCGTTCGTCGGACTCGTTGAACCCGGTCATTGTGCCTCCTCAGCGCTGACGACGGCCAGAACACGGCCGACCTCGACTTGGTCCCCCGCCGTGACACCGAGCTCGGTGACCACACCGTCGGTGGGGGCGTTGATCCGGTGCTGCATCTTCATGGCCTCCAGCCACAGCAGCGGCTGGCCCTCGGTGACCGTCTCGCCCTGCTCGACCGCGACCCGCACGACCGTGCCGGGCATCGGCGCGAGCAGCGAACCCGCCGCGACCTGCGCCGCCGGGTCGGGGAAGCGCTCCACCGGCACCAGCGCGACCGACCCGAACGGCGAGTCCACAACGGACAGCCCGGGGTAGGCGGCCACGTCGAAGCGGCGGCGCAGCCCCTCCAGGTCGAGGACGACCGTCGTCGGCGTCGCCTCGATCAGCCGCACGCCGTCGTGGCCGATCAGCCCGTCGCGGCCGAGCCGGTAGGTGACCTCGTGCTCGGTGTCCCCGATGGTGAAGCGTTTGCGCTGCGGCCCGGAGACCACGTTGCGCCACCCGCTGGGGATGCGGCCGAGCACCGTGGCGGCGGCCCGGTTAGCGGCCGCGTCCGCCAGCGCCGCCGCCAGCGCCGACAGCCGGACGGTCGGCTCCGTCGCGAGTGGCGTGGCGAGCGCGTCGAGGCCGTGACGCTCGAAGAACGCCGTGTCCGTGTCCCCCGCCAGGAAGGCGGGGTGGCACAGGATGTTCACGAGCAGGTCGCGGTTGGTGGTGATGCCGTGGACCTTCGACTTCGTCAGCGCGACGGCCAGCGCGCGGGCGGCCACGTCCCGCGACGGGGCCACCGAGATGACCTTGGCGAGCATCGGGTCGTAGTGCGGGCTCACCACCGAGCCACTGTCCACACCGGAGTCGAGCCGGATGCCGGTGCCGAGCGGGACGGTGAACTCCGCGGCCACGCCGGGCACCTCGAACCGGTGCAGCGTGCCGCTGTGCGGGCGCCAGTCGGCGGCCGGGTCCTCGGCGTAGAGCCGCACCTCGATGGCGTGCCCCTGCGACGGCGGCGGCCCGGCCGGGAGCGGCCTGCCCTCCGCGACCCCGATCTGCAGGCCGACCAGGTCCAACCCCGACACGCATTCGGTGACGGGGTGCTCTACCTGCAGGCGCGTGTTCATCTCGAGGAAGTAGAACCGGCCGGTCTCGTCGGCGAGGAACTCGACCGTGCCCGCGCCGACGTACCCGATGGCCTTGGCGGCGTTGCGAGCGGCGGCGAACAGCTCGTCCCGCATCCCCGCGACCCGCTCGACCAGCGGTGACGGCGACTCCTCGACGATCTTCTGGTGGCGGCGCTGGATCGAGCACTCGCGCTCGCCGACGGCCCAGACGGTGCCGTACCGGTCGCACATCACCTGGACCTCGATGTGCCTGCCGGTTGTCAGGTACGGCTCGACGAACACCGTGTCGTCGCCGAACGCCGACGCGGCCTCCGAACGCGCACCCTGGACCTGGTCCGCCAGCTCGGCCAGCGACCGGACGACACGCATGCCGCGCCCGCCACCGCCCGCGGACGCCTTGACCAGCACCGGCAGGTCGGCCTCGGTGATCGCGTCCGGGTCCAGTTCGGACAGGACGGGCACACCGGCCTCGGCCATCAGCCGCTTGGACTCGATCTTGGAGCCCATCTGCTCGATGGCCTCCGGCGACGGCCCGACCCACGTCAGACCGGCGTCGATGACGACACGGGCGAACGCCGCGTTCTCCGACAGGAAGCCGTAGCCGGGGTGCACGGCGTCGGCACCCGACTCGCGCGCGGCGTCGATGATCAGCTCGGCCCGCAGGTAGGTGTCGGCCGGTGACACACCGGGCAACCGGACCGCGGCGTCGGCCTCGCGGACGTGCGGTGCTCCTTCGTCGGCGTCGGAGAACACCGCGACGGTCGAGATGCCTGACGTGCGGCAGGTTCGAAAGACCCGGCGGGCGATCTCGCCCCGGTTCGCGACGAGCAGTGTCGTGATCATCCCGCTCACATCCGGAAGACGCCGAAGCCGGCAGCGCCTGAAGTACCGTGGACAGGTCCGTTGTGGATCGTGGACAGGCTCATGCCGAGCACCGTGCGGGTGTCGCGCGGGTCGATGATCCCGTCGTCGTAGAGCATGCCGGACAGGAACATCGGCAGCGACTCGGCCTCGATCTGGTTCTCCACCATGGTCCGCATGGCGGCGTCGTGCTCCTCGTTGTACTCCTGGCCGCGGCCCGCGGCCGCCTGGCGAGCCACGATGGACAGCACGCCGGCGAGCTGCTGCGGACCCATGACCGCGGACTTCGCGCTGGGCCACGCGAACAGGAACCGCGGGTCGTAGGCACGGCCGCACATGCCGTAGTGCCCGGCACCGTAGGAGGCGCCCATGAGGATCGAGATGTGCGGCACCTTCGAGTTCGACACCGCGTTGATCATCATGGCGCCGTGCTTGATGATGCCGCCCTGCTCGTACTCCCTGCCGACCATGTAGCCGGTGGTGTTGTGCAGGAAGATCAGCGGCGTGTCGATCTGGTTGGCCAGCTGGATGAACTGGGCCGCCTTCTGCGACTCCTCGCTGAACAGCACGCCGCGCGCGTTGGCGAGAACGCCGACCGGGTAACCGTGCACCCGCGCCCAGCCGGTGACGAGGCTCGTACCGTACAGGGGCTTGAACTCGTCGAAGTCCGAGCCGTCGACCACGCGGGCGATCACGTCACGCGGGTCGAACGGCACCTTGAGGTCGGTCGGCACGATGCTGAGCAGGTCCTCCGCGTCGTAGAGCGGTTCACTGTAGACACTGGCGGGCGCCGGTCCCTGTTTGCGCCAGTTGAGCCGGGCGACGATGCGGCGCCCGATCCGGATGGCGTCCTCCTCGTCGACGGCGAGGTAGTCGGCTAGACCGGACGTGCGGGCGTGCATCTCGGCGCCGCCGAGCGACTCGTCGTCGGACTCCTCACCGGTGGCCATCTTGACCAGCGGCGGCCCGCCGAGGAACACCTTCGCGCGCTCCTTGACCATCACCACGTAGTCGGACATCCCGGGCAGGTACGCGCCACCGGCCGTCGAGTTGCCGAACACGAGCGCGACGGTCGGACAGCCCGCCGCGGAGGCGCGGGTGATGTCGCGGAAGATCCGGCCGCCCGGGATGAAGATCTCCTTCTGCGTGGGGAGGTCCGCGCCGCCGGACTCGACGAGGTTGATCGTGGGCAGCCGGTTCTGCGCGGCGATGTCCGCGGCGCGGAACGACTTCTTGGTGGTCCAGGGGTTGCTCGCGCCGCCCTTGACCGTCGGGTCGCTGCCGCTGATCATGCACTCGACACCCTCGACCACCCCGATGCCGGTGACCACGCTGGCGCCGACCTTGTAGTCGGTGCCCCACGCGGCGAGCGGCGACAGCTCCAGGAACGGCGAGTCGGGGTCGAGCAGCAGCTCGATGCGTTCGCGGACGAGCAGCTTGCCCCGCTTGCGGTGCCGCTCGATGTACTTGTCGCCACCGCCCGCGACGGCCTTGGCGTGCTCGGCCTCGATCTCGGCGAGCTTGTCGAGCATGGCCTCGCGGTTGGCCTTGTGTTCGGTGGACGTGGTGTCCACGGTGGAGTTGATCGTTGTCATGGGTGGTAACCCAGCACTTTCGCGGCCAAGCCGGTCAGGATCTCGTTGGTGCCACCGCCGATGCCGAGGATGCGGACGTCGCGGTAGTGGCGTTCCACTTCGGACTCGCGCATGTAGCCGAGCCCACCGTGCAGCTGCACGGCCTCGTTGACGACCCATTCGCCGGTCTCGACGGCGGTGTTCTTCGCGAAGCACGCCTCGGCGATGACGTGCTCACCGGCGGCGTGCCGGAGCGCGACGTGCCGGGTGTAGGTGCGGGCGACGTCCACCCGCCGGGCCATCTCGGTGAGCTTGTGCTGCACGACCTGACGGCTGATCAGTGGGCGGCCGAACGTCTCGCGCATCCGGCACCACTCGACGGTGAGGTCGAGCGCCCGCTGCGCGGTGGCGTACCCCTGCACGGCGAGCGCGAGCCGCTCGGTGACGAAGTGAGTCGCGACCTGGGCGAACCCCTGACCTTCCGCGCCGACGAGGTTCGCCGCCGGGACGCGGACGTCGGTGTAGGACAGCTCGGCCGTGTCGGAACAGTGCCAGCCCATCTTGTCGAGCCTGCGGGTGACGGTGAACCCGGGCGTGCCGCGTTCCACGACCAGGAGTGACAGCCCGTGGGCGCCTTCGTCACCGGTCCGGACGACGGTGGTGACGAAGTCGGCGCGGACCCCGGAGGTGATGAACGTCTTCGCGCCGTTGACGACGTAGTGGTCACCGTCCCGCTTGGCCGTGGTGCGCACGTTCGCGACATCCGAACCGCCGTCGGGTTCGGTGACCGCGAGCGACCCGATCTTCTCCCCGGCGAGCGTCGGCTTCACCCAGCGCTCGACGTGGTCGGGATCCCCGGCGGTGACGATGTGCGGCAGGGCGATGCCGGAGGTGAACAACGAGGCGACGAGCCCACCCGAGCCACCCGCGTAGTGGACCTCCTCGGTGACGACGGTCGCGTCGATGACGTCGCCACCTCCGCCGCCGACGCTCGCCGGGAAGGCGACGCCAAGCAGGCCCAGCTCACCGGCCTTGCGGTGCAGGTCGCGGGGCAGTTCGCCGTCCCGCTCCCACTGGTCGAGATGTGGCCGTACCTCTTTCTCGACAAAGCGCCGTGTCGTCTCCCGGAGTTGGCGCCGCTCGGGTGTGTCGAAGGGGTTCACAGGAGGTCCTCCGGGATGTCGACGTGACGGGACCGGAGCCACTCGCCCAGCGACTTGGCCTGCGGGTCGAACCGGCTGGAGGCGGCGACCCCCTTGCCGAGGAGCCCGTGGAACACGAAGTTGACAGCCGTCAGGTTGGGCAGCGGGAACCGCTCGATGTCGAGGTCCTTGGCTTCGGGCAACAACTCCCGCACCCGGTCGACGGTCAGCTCGGCGGCGAGCCACGGGTAGGCGGCCGGGTCCCGGACCCAGACCCCGAGGTTGGCGCCGCCGCCCTTGTCCCCGGAGCGGGCCCCGACGATCGTGCCGAGTGGCACCCGCTTGGTCGGCCCACCGGGGATCGGGCTGTCGTCGCCGGGGGTGTCGACGGGCGCCACCGCGGTCACAGCCGGTGGTGCGATGGTGGTGCGGGTGCCGTCGGGCAGGACGGCGACGTGCTCGACGGCGTCCTGCGGCACGTACTCCGGCCGGTAGACGCCGACGGGTGAGCCGTCCCCTGGCGGGGAGGTGAGAGTGAAGCCGGGGTAGGACGCGAGCGCCAGCTCGACGGCAGCACGGGAGAACGCCTTGGCCCGCTTGGGATCCGGGGTCCGGATGGTGACGTGGAGCAGCGCGGACGCGGCCTCCTCGGTGTCGGCGTCCGGGTGGTCGGTGCGCGCGAGCGTCCACTCCAGACCGTCAGCGCCGAGGGTGTTCTCCAGCTGCCGCCGCACGAGCGCCGCCTTGGCGTCGACGTCGAGTCCACACAGGACGAAGGTCATCGAGTTGCGGAACCCGTCGAGGGTGTTGACGCAGACCTTCAACGTGTCGGGCGGTGCCTCGCCGGTGACCCCGTCGATGCGGACCCGGTCGGGCCCGTCCTGGGTGAGCCGGATCGAGTCGAAGCGGCTGGTGACGTCGGGTCCGAGGTAGCGGGGTCCCGCGATCTCGTAGAGGAGCTGCGCCCTGACCGTGTCGACGGTGACAGCGCCACCGGTCCCGTCGTGCTTGGTGATGACGGAGGAGCCGTCCTCGTCGATCTCCGCGATGGGGAACCCGGGGTGGGTGAGGTCGGCGATCTCGGTGAAGAAGGCGAAGTTGCCGCCGGTGGCCTGGGTCCCGCACTCGATGACGTGGCCCGCGACGGTGGCCCCGGCGAGCCGGTCGACGTCGTCCCGGCCCCACCCGAAGTGGTGCGCGGCGGGCGCGACGACGAGCGAGGCGTCGGTGACCCGGCCCGTGACGACGACGTCCGCCCCGGCGTCGAGGCACTCGACGATGCCCCAGCACCCGAGGTAGGCGTTGGCGGTGAGCGCGCCGTCGAAGCCGCGGTCGAGGAGGTCGTCACCTTCGACGTGGGCGACCTTCACGTGGGGGTTCAGCTCACGGATGGCGGCGGCGAGCCCGGCGGGGTTGAGCCCACCCGCGTTGGCGACGATCCTGACGCCCCGCTCCAGCGCGATGTCAAGGGTGTCCTCCAGCTGACGGAGAAAGGTCCGCGCATAGCCGCGGGACGCGTCCTTCATCCGGTCCCGCCCGAGGATCAGCATGGTCAGCTCGGCGAGGTAGTCCCCGGTGAGGTAGTCGAGCGGGCCGCCGGTGAGCATCTCCCGCACCGCGGAGAGCCGGTCCCCGTAGAACCCGGACGCGTTGCCGATACGAACAGTCATGAGGGTTGGCCTCCGGCCCCCGGTTCGACGCTACGGCACGACACCGACACATCGGCCCACGCCGGAACGGCACCTGTGGACAACCCGCCCGCACGCGACCAGCCCTGTCGGTCGTCGCCGGTAACGTGGCACCGGGGGCCGGAGGCCATACCCGCGCTCATCCTCGGCTCCCCACTTCGCGGCCCTTGCCGGGCGGGCCGGCGAACGCCTGCGCGATGTCCAGCCACGCGTTGGCGTCGTCCCCCACCGCCACCAGCGCCGTGTCCGCGCGGTGCACACGCTGCGTCACCAGCAGGCAGAACTCCAGCGCAGGCCCGGTCACCCGCTGCGACGCGTCCTCCGGACCCCACGTCCACAGCTCCTCACCGGGCCCCATCAGCTCCACCCGGAACGCCTCCGCAGGCGGCTGCTTGCCCCGCACCAGGTACGCGAAGTCCCTGGTCCGCACACCGATGTGCGCGACGTGCCGCAGCCGCGCCGTCGGGGTGCGCCGGGCGCCGACGGCGTCCGCCACGTCCTGGCCGTGTGCCCACGTCTCCATCAGCCGGGCCGTCGCCATCGACGCCGCCGACATCGGGGGGCCGTACCAGGGCAGCTTCGTCCCCTCGGGCAGGTCCAGCAGCGTCACCGCGAGCCGTTCCCGGCCCGCACGCCACCAGTCCAGCAGGTCCGGGCGCTGCGCCAGCCGCGTCGCCTCGGCGTCGACGATTCCGTCGAGCCCATCGGCGGCCTGCGCGGCGTGCTCGGCGAACTCCGCCTGGAAGCCCGCCGGGTCGGTGGCCGCCAGCAGCGCCCGCTCGTCGGTCCAGGCCAGGTGCGCGATCTGGTGCGCGACCGTCCACCCCGCCGCGGGCGTCGGGCGCGCCCATCCGTCCGCCGCCAGGTCCCGCACCAGTGCGTCGATCTCGTCGCCCTCGGCACGCAGGTCGGCGACGAGGGCGTTCAGCTCCACCACGCGGTCCACGATGGCACGCGCGACGCATTCAAGCAAGCATGCTTGTTTTTATCGGCGGAGGTCGCCCCGGCGGCGTTGCCAGTCGGTGACCGCGGTCAGGCCCGCCTCGATCTCCTCGTCCAGGTGGGCCAGCTGCGCCTCGACCACGGACTCCCCCAGCAACTCCCTCGCCAGCTCCGACGACGCCAGCGCCGCCCGCGCCTGCCACGGCGTCGACGGCAGCTCGGTCGGGGCCGGCGGCGTCAGCTCCTCGCGGATCCCCCACAGCCCGGCCGCCAGGATCGCGGCGACGACCAGGTGCGGCTGCGCGTCGGCCCCGGCGAACCGGACCTCGGCGCGCCGCGACCCGCCCGACCCGGCCACGCGGACCGACGCCGTCCGGTCGTCGACGCCCCACCGCACGACACGCGGCGAGAAGTCCGCGGTCCGCAGCCGGACGTAGGAGTTCCACGTCGGCGCCCAGAACGGGGTCAGGTCCGGCGCCGCCCGCAGCACCCCAGCGATGAAGTGCTCCAGCGGGAAGTCCGGCGACAGCGAGATGTGCACGTGGCACGAACTGCCCGCGCCCGGCCGCTCCGCCGCCAGGTACCCCGCCCGCACACCGTGTTCGGCGGCGACCCGGCGCACCAGCAGCTGCTGCAGCAGGGCGTCGTCGCAGGCGGCGAGTGCGTCGCGGTGGCCGAGGACGACCTCGTACTGACCGGGGTGGCACTCGCCCCGCAGCGACTCGACGCCCAGGTGATCCACCGCGTACCTGACAGCTGTCAGGTACGGGCGCAGCGGGTCGAGGCCGCCTGCCGCGTAGTCGAGACCCTCGGTCACCAGGGGCTCGCCGGACGGCGTGGTGAACGTGACCTCGTGCTCGATGCCCGCCGACGGCACGTAGCCCGCCGCCTCGGCCAGCTCCACCTGCCCCCGCAGCACCGTGCGTGGCGCGAACTCGACGTCCTCCGCGTCGCAGACCACCAGCACGCCGTCGTCGCCGTCCAGGACTACCGAACACAGGTCGGGTCGCAGCCGCAGGTCACCGTAGGTCGTGGTGTACGGCTCGAACACCGGCGCCGCCACCGCCTCGCGTTCCGGGTTCCACGCGAACGCGTACGTGCAGAGCCCGTAGCCGTCCGCCGGCACGGTGTCGGCGAAGAACCGGGCACCCAGCTCCACGGCCGCGAACCGGGCGTGCGGGTCGGGCACCAGCAACGTCACCCGCCGGACCGTGCCGTCGTCGATCCGTGCCCGCAGCTCCGCCGCGACGGACTCGGCCGTCGACGCGCGCGCCGCCAGCGAGCGCGGCCCGCGCGGGCGGGGACTGACGATCACCAGGCGCCGTCCGGGTCGGGGGCGTGGAGCGGGTTCTTGGCGCGGCCGAAGCGCACGTCGAACTCGTCGTCCCGGTCGACCTTGTCGAAGCCCTGTCCCGCCAGGTGTTCGCGGTTGAGGGTGACGCGTTCGACGTCGGGCGCGAACAGCAGGCAGGCGTCGAACCGGCGAGCGCTCTCCGGGTGCTCGTCGCGGTAGCGGCGCACGATCTCGCGGACCTGAGCCCACAGCGCGGCCCGCGGGTAGCCGAGGTCGTCGTGCAGGATCTCCGCCAGGAACCGCAGCTGACCCGCGAAAACGGAGCTGAACAGGGACTGCGCGAGCAGGTGCGGCGCCCACCTCAGCATGTCCGCGTTCGCCTCCGGCGCGAGCGTCGCGTACTCGGGCAGCTCCTCGTCCATCAGGTCGACGCCCTGCGCGAAGTCCTTGATCGCGACGCGCACCGGCAGGCCGTGCTCGTCGGTGACCAGGATCAGGTTCTGGCCGTGCGGGCAGAAACCGACGCCGTACCGCAGGAGCCAGTGCAGCAACGGGGTGAGGAACAGGTCGAGCCACGTGCGCAGCCACTCCGCGGTGTCCACACCGGACTCGCGGATCAGCCGGGTGAGCACCGCCTCGCCGTCCGGGCCGCGGTAGGGCAGCGCGGCGAACGACAACGCGCGCTCACCGGCCCCGACACGGACCCGCAGCGGCTCCCGCCACAGCGCGCCGAGCGTCTCGTGGAACCGGTAGGGCAGCTCGTCGATGTGCCCGAACAGCGGGTGTTTCACCGAGACGCTCGCGACCTCGCCCAGCAGCTCGAACCGGTACTCCTCGTCCAGCAACGGGTCCGCGGCGCTGATCGACCGCAGCCAGGTCGTGACGGCAGGCGCGGCCAGTGTCGCCGCCTGGGCCAGTCCTCTGTAGACCAGCGTGTTCCGCACCGACACCGCGGTCTTCACGTCCCGGCGCGTCGGGTGGGTGACGTTGGCGAGCGTGCGGACGGTCTGGTGCGGCAGGTACGCGTCCGAGCTGAACCCGACCGGCACGACGGTGCCCGCCGCCACCTCGGCGGCGTAGAGCGTGCCGATGATCTCGTCGGCCTGCCACGGGTGCACCGGCACCAGCACGTAGTCGTCCGGGTTGGGCAGACCGGCGCGGAACTCGTCGTACAGTTCGCCGAGTTCCTCGGTCAGCAGCTTTTCCTCGGACAGCTCGGACACACACCGGAACGACGCGAAGTCACGGTGCACGGCGAACCACCGCAGCGCGAACGCCTTGCCCGACTCGGGTGCGTACACCTCGCGGTCGCGTGCGGAGAACCCGACGCGGCCCTTGTTGAGCACGAGCCGGGGGTGGCCGGTGAGGTGGCCGTCGGCGTGGTCGTAGTCCATGGCGATCAGCTCGGCCGCGGTGGGCGCGTGCGCCAGCCGGGCGGCCTCGTTGGCGACCGTCGCGGTCAGCTCGGCCAGCACGTCCGCGAGCCGCAACCCGGTGAGCCCCAGTTGTTTGCGCGCGTCGACCACGAGCTGACGGGGGTCGGCCACCGGTTCGCCGTCGCGGGTGGCGCTGCCCGGCTCGACGTGCCACGTCTCGAACGCCCCGCGTCGCGCACGGAACCGGTAGGTCACGTCCGGCAGCGCGAGCACGTACTCGGCACCGTCCACCTCGGGCACGAACAGACCCTCGTAGCTCAGCTCGCCGAGCATCTTGTGCGTGATCAGGGCACCGGCGTGCCGCCAGGTCGTCAGCACTGGAGTCCTCACAATCCGAAGGTGGTGAACGCGGTCCGCTCCGGCAGCGGATAGACCTTCTTGCCGCACACCGAGTTGAGGATCGTCGCGGCCCGCCACGCGATGAGCCCGAGGTCGGGCGCGCCGACGCCGTGCGTGTGCCGTTCGGCGTTCTGCACGTAGAGCGCGCCCGGCGTGGCGGTGCCGACGCGGTAGTCGGCGTCGACGACGATCCTGCCCGCCGCGTCGCGGTCCAGTTCCGTCCCGAGTGGACCGAGCAGGTCGCCCAGATCCCGTTCCTGGTAACCGGTCGCGCACACGATCGCGTCGGTCGTGACTGTTGCCTGACCACCCTGGTGCACGTGCCGCAGCGTCAGCTCGACGCCGTCGGCGGCCTGCTCGGCGGCGGTGACCTCGACTCCCGGTGCGAGCACGACGTCCGGCCAGCCGCCGCCGACGGTCCGCCGGTACAGCTCGTCGAAGATGTCGGCGATGGTCTCGGCGCTGATCGCCTTGTACAGCTGCCACTGCGCGGGCACGAGCCGGTCGCGGACCGGTTCGTCGAGGCCGTGGAAGAAACGCGTGTAGTCCGGTGTGAACTGTTCGAGGCCGAGCTTGGAGTACTCCATGGGCGCGAACGCCGGGGTCCTGGTGAGCCAGCGCAACCGACCCTGGCCCGCGGGACGTGCCCGCAGCAGGTCGAGGAACACCTCGGCACCCGACTGCCCCGAGCCGACGACGGTGACGTCGGGGGTGGCGACGAGCCGGTCGCGGGCGGGCAGGTAGTCGGCGGAGTGCACGGCGAACGGTTCGAGCGGTGCCGGGACCTTCGGTTCCGTCCCGACCCCGAGCACCACGTTGCGGGCCAGCACCCGTCCGGCCGGCGCGACGTCCAACTCGAACGCCTCGTCGGCCGCCGACCAGCGGATGGCGCGCGCGGTCTGGTCGAACCGCAGGGTGGGCAGGCGGCGGCTCACCCACGCGCAGTAGTCGGCGTACTCGGCGCGCGGGATGTGGAACTTCTCCGCGAAGTAGAACGGGTACAACCGTTCGCGGTCTCGCAGGTAGGCGAGGAACGACAGCTGGCTCGTCGGGTCCACGAGGGACACGAGGTCGGCGAGGAACGGCACCTGAAGCGCGGCGCCGTCGATCATCAGGCCGGGATGCCAGCGGAACGCGCTCTCCCGCTCGAAGAACGCGGTGTGCAGCCCGTCGAGCGGTTCGGCGAGCGCGGCGAGCGACAGGTTGGCGGGACCGATGCCGACGCCGACGAGGTCGTAGGTGGCGTCGGAGATCACGGCGCGACCAGGTCGAGCAGACCGGCGTACTCAGCGGCGGTCGCGGTGGGGCGCAGGAGGGTCAGCTTGAGCCACACCTGCCCGTCGACGGTGGCGCGGCCGAGCACGGCGGTGCCGTCCTCGAGCAGCCGGCGCCGGATCGCGGCCACCTCGTCGTCGGCCGCACCGGTCGGCCGGAAGACCACAGTGGACAGTTCGGGGCGCGCCCAGAGTTCCAGGCCCGGATGCCGTTCGACGAGGTCGGCCACCTCGGCGGCGACCGCGCAGCAGTGCTCGACGAGCTGCCCCATCCCCCGGCGCCCCAGGGCACGCAACGTCACGGCGATCTTGAACGCGTCCGGCCGCCGCGACGTGCGCAGGGACCGGCCGAGCAGGTCGGGCAGCCCGGCGTCGGTGTCGTCCTCCGCGTTGAGGTAGTCGGCGCGGACGTCCAGCGCCGTCAACGGCCGCTTGGTGGCGAGCACCCCGGCCGCGATGGGCTGCCAGCCGAACTTGTGCAGGTCGATGGCGGCGGAGTCGGCGTCGGCGAGCCCGGCGAGCAGCGGCGCGAGCCGGTCGCTGAAGAGGGCAGCACCGCCGTAGGAGGCGTCGACGTGCAGCCACGCGTCCGGTGCCGCTGCCCGGATGTCGGCGATGGGGTCGATGGCGCCGGTGTCGGTGGTGCCCGCGGTGGCGAACACGGCGGCGGGCCGGTCAAGCGTGGCCAGGGTGTCGCGGAGGTGATCGACGCGCAGGCGCCCGTGTTCGCAGTCGACGAGCACCGGCGCGGGGAGCCCGAGCAGCCACGCCGCGCGGGCGATGCTGTGGTGGGCGTTGCGGCCGCAGACGGGTTGGACGGTGCCGTGCGCCTCGCGGGCGAGGAGGAGCCCGATGAGGTTGGATTCGGTGCCGCCACTGGTGATCACGGCGTCGGCGTGCCCGGCGAGCCGGGCGATGGCGGCGGTCAGCGCCGACTCGAGTTCGCTCGCGATGGGCGCCTGGTCCCAGGAGTCCATGGAGGGGTTGAGCATGCTGGCGACGAGGTCGGCCGCGGCGGAGACGGCGAGCGGTGGCCCGTGCAGGTGGGCGGCGCACCAGGCGTGGGACGGGTCGACGGAGCCGAGCACGAGGAGCCTGCTGAGCTGGTCGAGCGCGGCCTTCTCGCCGATCCCGTCGTCGGGAAGGAGGTCGACGTCGAGGGTCGCGGCCACCGCGGCGGGCCCGCCGGGAGGCACGGGCCGGGCCGGAGCGGCCGCCGTCACGGCGTCGAGTGCCACCGTGACGAGGTCACGAACCGACTCGGAACTGGCCAGCATGGGACTCCTTCTTAGGCAAACCTAACTTCGAGAGGACTGTACTGGACCTCCTGGTGGGCGACGGTGTCACGGGTGCCCTCCGGCCCCCGGTTTCCAGCGTACGGGGCACCACCGACAACGAGCCCCGGCCGCGGACGGGTTGTCCACAGGTGCCGGGTTTGTCCACAGGCGGGGTTCGGCGGGCCGGGAATGTCGGCGGTCGCCGGTAGGCTGGTTTTCGGGGGGCCGGAGGCCGCCCATGTTCAGTTCTGGGGTCTTCGCGCTGCGCGCCGTCAGGCTCGGCCCAGTGCCCGCACCATCTCCGACGGGTCGTCCCCCGTCGGCAGGATCGAGATCACCGGCGTGGTCAGTCCCTGTTCGACGTACTCCGCGACCCGTTCCCGGCACTTCTCCGGCGGGCCGTGCACGATCAGCTCGTCCACGACCTCGTCCGGGATCGCCGCGTTCGCGGCCTGGCGGTCACCGGCCGCCCAGGCCTCGTGCATGCCGCGCAGCGCCTCGCCGCGGCCCAGCCACTCGTGGAACGCCGCGTAGACCGGCACGGTCAGGTAGCTCGAGATCAGCAGCCGCCCCAGGCCGCGGGCCGCGGCGGCGTCCGTGGTCGGGCACACGAAGATGCGGGCCACCAGTTCCGGTTCGTCGCCGAGCGCGGACCGCACGGTCGGCACGTCCGACGGCGCCAGCCAGTTCGTGATCGCGCCGTCCGCCTCCCTGGCCGCCAGCCGCAGCATGCCCGGGCGCAGTGCCGCCAGCACCACCTGCGGCGGCGGGGTCGGCGGCCGTTCGAGGCGGAACTTCGACACGGCGAACGTCTCGTACTTATCCGTCACCTTGTCGCCGCGCAGCGCCGCCCGCAGGAACCGCAGCGTGTCCCGCGACCGCGCGAACGGCGCCTCGAACGGCAACGCGTTCCAGTTCGTCACGATCGTCGGCGTCGACGTGCCGATGCCCAGCACGAACCGGCCCGGCGCCAGCTCCGCGATCGTCGCCGCCTGCATCGCGAGCAGGCCGGCGCCGCGGGTGTAGACCGGTGCGATGGCCGTGCCCAGCCGCATGCCCGGCGCCCACTCGGCCACCAGCGCCAGGGGCGTGAACGCGTCCGTGCCCGCGGTCTCCGCGGACCACACGTCCGTGTACCCCAGGTCGGGCAGCGAGCGCACCAGGTCACGGTGCGCGGGCAGCGGCACGCCCGTCAGCGGCAGCGTCAGACCCCAGCGGTCCATCACGCCACCCCCAGCGCGTCACGCAGCCAGCGGACCTGCATCAGCATGAAGTTCTCCGCGACCTCGTCGTCCTGTGGCGTCATGTGGGTGACGCCCGGCAGTGGCAGCAGGGCATGGGGCCGACCGGCCGCGACCAGTGCCGCGGACAGCCGCACCGAGTGCGCCACCACGACGTTGTCGTCGGCCAGGCCGTGGATGATCAGCAGCGGCCGCTCCAGCCCCGGCGCGTCGTCGATCAGCGAGTTCCGGTCGTACACGTCGGCCTTCTCGTCCGGGTGTCCCAGGTACCGCTCGGTGTAGTGCGTGTCGTAGAGCCGCCACTCGGTCACCGGCGCGCCCGCGATCGCCGCGTGGAACACGTCCGGCCGCCGCAGCACCGCGAGCGCCGACAGGTACCCGCCGTACGACCAGCCCCGAATGGCCACAGTGGACAGGTCGAGGTCGGGCTCGGACGCCGCGACCGCCTGCAGCGCGTCGACCTGGTCGGCCAGCGTGACGCCCGCGAAGTCGAACGCGATCTCCCGCTCCCACTCCGAACCACGGCCCGGCGTGCCGCGCCCGTCGGCGATGAGGACCGCGAAACCCTGGTCCGCCAGCCACTGCGCGCCCAGGTAGGAGTTCCGTGTGGACAGCACGCGCTGGGCGTGCGGCCCGCCGTAGGGGTCGAGCAGCACCGGCAGCTTCGTGCCCGGCCGGTGGTCCGTCGGGTACAGCAGCGCGACCCGCAGGCGCCGCTCGCCGACGGTCATCAGCCGTACGTTCGGCGTCACCGGCGGCTCCACCGCGAGCGACGCGATCTCACCGGCCGGGGCACCGTTCCGCAGCACCGACACCTTCGGGCCCGCGTGGTCGAGCGACCAGGCCGCCAGCACCGTGACGTCCCCGCCGCGCGCCGCCGTGTGCACGCCGTCCGAAGTGGACACCCGCGTGACGCCGTCGTCGGCCCACCGGTACACGTGCACCTGCGTCGGGTCGTCGGCGGACGCGGTGAACAGCACGTCGTCGCCGACGTCGAGCACCGAGCGGACCTGCAGTCCGGGTGGGGTGACCTCCTTGCCGTCGACCACGAGCCGGTTCCAGCCGTCGGCCACCGCGACCCGGACCAGGCGCTCGTCGGCGGTCCACGCGGGCACACCGGGCACGATCTCCACCCAGCGGTCGTCGGTGTCCTCCGCGAGCACGGTCGTCGCGCCGGTGTCCGCGTCGACCGACCGGACCGTCATGCGCCGCTGGTCACGGGGCTGCTGCGCGATCAGGAGCGGGCCGTTCGCGCTCCAGTGGGCGGTGACGAAGTACTCGTCGTCGCCGCGGTCGACCTCCACCCGCGACCCGTCGAGCCCGACGACCGCGAGCCGCAGCGTCACGTTGTCGGTGCCCGCCGCCGGGTAGGCGACCACGTTCGGCTCGGCGCCGGGGTTGGCCGGGTCGGCGATGTGCCACCGGCGGACCGCGCTCTTGTCGGTGAAGGCGACCAGCAGCCGGGTGCCGTCCGGCGACCACCAGAAGCCGCGCGCCCGGCCCATCTCCTCGGCGGCGATGAACTCGGCCACACCGCAGGCCTGGTCCGGCCCGTCCGGCTCGGCCAGCGCCCGGTCCCCGCTCCCACTCCCGTTCTCACCGACCGCGACGACCCGCAGCGCGCCACCCGCGACGTAGGCGACGTGCGTGCCCGTCGGGTCCGGCCGCGGGTCGATCACCGGGCCCTCGGTCGCCAGCTCGCGGACCTCGCCGGTCACCGCGTCGGCGACGAACACCTTGCCGGACAACGCGAACGCCGCGATCCGGACCTGCGCGTCGGTCGCGTTGCCGACCACGCCGCCCGCCTGCTCACGGCTGCGTTCGCGCCGCGCCCGCTCCTCCGGGGACAGCTCCTCGTCCCCGCCGAGCAGCGCCTCCGGGTCCGCGAGCCGCGTCTCCTCACCCGAGGCGACGTCCAGCTGCCACAGGATGTGCTGCCGGTCCTCACCGGAGGCCGAGCGCAGGAAGAGCACGCGCGAGCCGTCCGGCGAGACCTGGAAGCCGCGGGGCGTGCCGAGGGTGAACCGCTGGGTCCTGGCCTGCAGTCTCAGGAATGAGTTGGTCACCCCCGCACCTTAAGTCACCGCACCGACAGCGCGTACGCCTCGAGGATGCTCGCCCAGCCCTTCGGGGAGTCGACGCCGCGGACCACGTCGTCGGCCGCGTCGTGGCGCTCGATGTGCCGGTGCGACAGCTCGACCCGGGTCGTGCCGGGCTCCTCCTCGACGAACCGGACCTCGACCTCGCTGGCCTTGGCCGGGTCGGGGTCGTAGGTCCAGTCCCCCCGCAGGTGCCACGACAAGAGCACCCGGTCCGGTGGTTCGTAGGCCAGGACGCGGCCCCAGTCGCACTCGACCCCGTCGGTGCCGCGCTCGTACCAGCGGCCGCCGACCTCCGGTTCGATGACGGCGTCGGCCAGCTCGGCCTCGCCGATGTGGTGGGTCGCGGGCCACCATGTGAAGAACTTCTCGGTGAACACGGTGAAAGCACGGGTGCGCGTCGCACGAACGGTGACGGACTTGGTGACTGACATGTTCCGCATGCCGGTGGTCATTCCTCTTCCCTTTCGACTGCTGCCTTGAACTCGACCAGCGCGGTGTCCCACAGCTGGTCCAGGTAGTCGCGCAGTGCGTGCACACCGCGCGGGTCGACGCGATAGAGCCGCCGGGTGCCCTCGGCCGTGTCGGCCACGAGGGACACCTGTTTGAGCACCTTGAGGTGCTGCGACACCGCGGGCCGGCTCACCGGCAGCTCGTTCGCCAGCTCGCCGACCGTGCGGGGGCGGGCCGCGAGCAGCGCGAAGATCGCACGCCTGGTCGAGTCGCCCAACGCGCCGAGCGCGTCCAATCGGTAAGTCGACACGAACGGTAAGCTACAACTTACCGAATCTCTCAGTCAAGCCTGTGCGCTCTCACAGCGTTCTCTCATGGCACGGGCGCACCGTTGAGCCATGAACGAGAACACGCCCCAGACGCCCCCGTGGACCTACCCGGGACCCGCCTACCCGCCGCCGCCCGTGCCACCGCGACCGCAGCCGCCGCGGCGCACCCGCAGAGGCACCGTCGCCGCCGTCATCGCCGCGACCCTCGTCGCGGGCGGGCTCGGCGGCACCCTCGGCGCGGTGATCGGCTCCGACGGCGCCGACGCCGCCACCGCCGCGACGAACGCCACCACCACGTCCAGCACGACCGGCACCGAGGGCACCGACGTGTCCGCGGTCGTCGCGAAGGTGATGCCCAGCGTCGTGCAGGTCAACGTGGCGACGGCGAACGGCGAGGGCGTCGGCTCCGGCGTGATCCTGTCGTCCGACGGCCGGATCCTCACCAACAACCACGTGGTCGGGGACGCGACGTCGCTGACCGTCACCCTGTCCGACGGCCGCACGGTCGACGCCGAGGTGCTGGGCACCGACCCGTCGAGCGACCTGGCGCTGATCCAGGCACAAGGCGTCAGCGGGCTGACCGCGGCGACGCTCGGCGACTCCGACAGCGTCAAGGTCGGCGACGAGGTCATCGCCATCGGCTCGCCCGGCGGACTGCAGGGCACCGTGACGACGGGCATCGTGTCGGCGTTGGACCGCAAGGTGACCGTGTCGGAGGAGGAGCAGCGGAGCCCGTTCCCGTTCACCAGGCAAGGAAGCGGCGACACGACGTCCTACCAGGCCATCCAGACGGATGCCGCGATCAACCAGGGCAACTCGGGCGGGCCGCTGTTCAACACCGCCGGTGAGGTCGTCGGCATCAACTCGGCCATGTACTCCCCGGTGTCGGGGCCGAACGGGTCAGCGGGAAGCGTCGGGATCGGGTTCGCCATTCCGAGCAACCGTGCCCAGCAGGTGATCGACCAGCTGTAGGCCACCGACCGTGACGCTCGCCCGCCGCGCCTCGCTGACCGCGGCGTCCGCGCGGGTGAGCAGCCAGTCGGCGCGGCGGACCTGTTGGCGCAGGTCGTGAACTTCGCGGAGGAACACGAGGGAGCCGAGCAGCAGCGCGGCTCCCCCGACGACCACCAGCTCAGCGAGCACGGCGCACCCGCACGTCGGCCGCCACCCCGGCTGCGGCCAGCGACTCCCGCACCTTGCCGACCAGCCTGCGGTGCACCAGGTCCCGCACCAGGCGCGGCGTCAGTGCGGTGAACGGCCTGGTCAGCGCGCTCTCGCGGTGCGCGAGCTCGAACAGGTTGAGCAGTTCCACCACGATCACGTGCCGGTCTCCTGTGCCGAACCGGCCGGTCAGCTCTGGGGGGAGCGCGTTCATGCGTTCGGCCACCTGACGGGCTCGTGTCTCGACCGTCTCCACCTCGCGGCGCAGGCGCAGCAACGCGGTTACCGCCGCGGTCAGTACTGCCAGCCCGACGAGTACGAGCACCATGCCGATGGTCTCCATGTGCTCACGGTAAGCCTGTTGTGGTTGCGGCCGTTGTGGGTGGTGTCCTCGCCGGAGGGGCTGATCTCGGGGAGGGGGCCTCACGATTCCGGCGTGTTGAGGCTTGGCAAGGATGGGGCTGCCTGCCCTCCCGTCGACCTCCCTCCGGGCTATCACACCGCGTCAAGGGGCCGGTGTTTCAGGCACGGTGTCCTTTTGCAGGCCCCTTGACCCGGTGTGATCGGGCTTCGCCAGGTGACGGGAGGGCAGGCAGGCCGTTTTTGTGGGCTTGCGCCCGGCTTTTGCTTGGTGCTGGGGGGCCCGCTTCGCGGGCCGGGCGCTGCGCGCCCGGCCGTAGGCCAGTGCCGGGTGGCGTTGCGGTCTGGCTAGCGGCTGGTCAGGTTGCGGTGCATTTCCTGTAGGCGGCCGATCAGGTCGCCGCGGGTGGCCGGGGCTACCAGGACGCGTTCGTCGCCGTCGCCGGTGGGGGTCATGTAGTTCAGCCAGCGGCCGTTCGGGGTGTCCGCGTAGCGGAGGGGGGCGCGGACCGGGACGCGGCGGCCCATGCGGTCGCGGACCGCCGCGTACAGTTCGCCCGTTCCCGTGGTGGGTTGGGCCATGATCTGCTGCACGATCCGGACCTCGGGTGGTGCCGGGCGCATGCCGACGCCCGCGGCGGTGCGTTGGCGGCCGCCGACCGTGGCGAGCATGTCCGAGCGCAGGATGCTGACCGCCTCGCCTCGGGGTGGGCCCACGTCCGGGGTTTGGCCGACGAGCGCGTTCGGCAGTGTCTCCGGGCGGATCTGGGTGACCGTCACCATCGCGCCGTCGCGGACGGCCAGGATCGCCTCGCGGCCGATCGCGCCCGCCAGGACGCCCTTCGTGTTGTCGCCTTCGTTGATCCAGCCGTAGAACTCGGCACCGGCACGGCACAGCACGGCCAGCGACGCGGTGACCTCCACCTCCACGCGGCCGCGGCGGTCGAGGAGGCCGAGGCGCTGGAACTCGTTGCGTGCCTCGGTTTCCACACGGTCCTGGTCGACCTTGCGACGCCACATCGGTTGCGGTTTCAGCGTGATGTGCAGGTCGCCCAGGTTCTCCATGCGCACCAGCCGGGCCAGTGCCTCCATGTGCAGCTTCAGCGGCTTCTCGAGCACGGTGTCCTACTCGCCGATCACCGGCGGGGCCGTGACCTCGTCGGTGCCGAACGTCTCGTGCGGGTCGGGCTCGACCAGGAACGACGGCCTCTCGTGCTCGGCGTCGTCCTCACCTTCGCCGCGTCGGCCACCGCCACCCATGCCGCCGCCCATGGCGCCACGGCCGCCCGCCGCACCGCCCGGGCCGCCGATGCCGCCGCGAGCCGCCGAGCCTTCCGCCGCTGCCGCCGCGCCGCCGGGACCGAAGCCGGAGCCCATGCCGCCGCGGCCACCGGCGCCGGGACCACCGGCGCCGCCCGCGCCCGCACCGCCCGGCCCGGAACCACCCGGGCCGAAGCCGCGACCGCTGCCGCCTGGACCGAAGTTGCGACCGCCCCTGCCGGTCCCGTCGCCGCCGTTCGGGCCGAAGGACGGCGGCGGCATCATGCCGGGCAGACCGGGGTGGTTCGGGTTCTGGCCGGGGGTCTGTCCCGGCGGGAGCGGAGCGCGCGGAGGCTCCACTGTGGGCGGTGGGCGGAAGTCGTTCGGGTTCGTGCCGTGCAGGTCCTGGTTCGGCGTGTTGTTCTGCGGGTTCGTCGGGTTGTACGAGTTCGACGGGCCGTTCTGGTCCGTGCCCGTGCTGCCACCGGTGTCGTTCGTGCTGCCAGTCGGGTAGCGGCCCGTCGTCGGCGGCGGCACGTACGTGGACGGCGGCGTGGGCGGCGGCGGACGCTCGATGCCGACCTGCGCGTAGTCGTCGGTGATCCGGCCGTAGGTGGTCGGCATCCGCGACGCGTTGACCTCCGACACGCCCTCGTAGGCCGTCATCACCGCGACGTTCTGGTCGTTCGCGGCGCTGACCTGCGTCATCTGGGACTCGTAGTCACGACCGGCGCCGCCGAAGCTCGTCAGGTTGTCCCACGCGTTCGGCTTGTCCGGTGTCGGCGGCACCTCGGTGACCGTCCGGCGCGCGGTCTGGAACGCGTCGAACTGGCTGTGCAGGGTGTCGTTCGCGGTCGTCATGCTGTCGGCCGCGAGACCGTGCTCGACCGCGAGCGGACCCGCGCCACGGCGGGCGGCGCCGCCCGCGTCACCCTCCCAGGCGCTCTCCATCTTCGTGGTCAGCGCGGTGATCGACTTGGTGCGCTCGCCGTAGTTGGCGATGAGCGCCTCCACCCGGAACGCCGCGCCGTACAGCCCGGCGCCGTTGTCGCCGGTGCCGCCCCGGAAGTTGTGGTAGATCTCGGCGCCGCTCATCCCCGCGAACGGGTTGAAGGTGTCCCAGAAGCCCATGCCCCGATCTCCTCGCCTCAGGCCTCGACGGCGCGGATGCTGCGCAGCCGGTCGCGGTTGCCGTCCTCCATGACCGCCATCTGCTCACGGCTGGCGTTCAGCTTCTCGATGTAGTTCTCGGCATAACGCAGCATGGCGTCGTTGTGCCGGAACATGTTGGCGATCGAGTCCCGCGACGCCTGCGCCTGGTACTGGCTCATGTCGTCCGCGGCCGGTTCGGCGATGCAGTCGTAGGCCTCGTAGATCTCCCGGCGGTCCGCCAGGATGCCCTCGCGTTCCTCTTCCCACTTCGCGATGACGCCGTCGAGCTCCTCCAGGCTCGCGAACATGAACTGCCCGCCGCTGCCGCCGCCGCCCGACTCGTGCGGCTGCGGATCGCCGCCCAGGCCGAACAGCGAGCGCCACCAGTTGAGCACCTCGGTCGACGCGATCTCCTGCTCGACCTGCTCCTCCGCCGTGCCCGGCTCCTGCTCCGTGTTGTCCGTGTTCGCACCGTCAGGCACGCCCACCACGCCCCTCGTCCATGCTCGCCCTTGATCGCCCCGAGTTTACCGCCCGTGACCAGGCAGTACACCCGGGCATTATGACGGGGGCCGGGGCGCCGTGGTTCCGCTTTGGATCAAGTCCGCGGGAGGAATGCCCCGCACCCCGCCCGCCAACCTGGTCCGGTGCGGTCAGTCGTTGCGGGGGAAGCCCAGGTTCACACCTCCGTGGGACGGGTCGAGCCAGCGGGACGTGACGACCTTCGTCCTCGTGAAGAAGTGCAGGCCGTCCGGGCCGTAGGCGTGGGTGTCGCCGAACAGGGAGTCCTTCCAGCCGCCGAACGAGTAGTAGCCGACCGGCACCGGGATGGGGACGTTCACGCCCACCATGCCGACCTCGATCTCGTTCTGGAAACGCCGTGCGGCGCCGCCGTCGTTGGTGAAGATCGCCGTGCCGTTGCCGTACGGGTTGTCGTTGATCACGGTGACCGCGGACTCGTAGCTGTCCGTCCGGACGACCGACAGCACCGGCCCGAAGATCTCGTCGCGGTACACCGACATGTCCGGGCGGACCTGGTCGAACAGCGTGGGGCCCAGCCAGAAGCCGGACGAGGCGCCGTCGATCTCGTGGCCCCGGCCGTCGACCACCAGGGACGCGCCCTCGGACACGCCCGTGTCCAGGTAGGACGCGACCTTGTCGCGGTGCGCGGCGGTGACCAGCGGGCCCATCTCGCAGCCGGACCTCGTGCCGTCGCCGACGTGCAACGCGGCCATGCGGGTCTTGATCCGCTCGATCAGCTCGTCGCCGACCGGGTCGACCGCGACCACCACCGACACGGCCATGCACCGCTCGCCCGCAGAGCCGAAGCCCGCGGACACCGCCGCGTCGGCCGCCAGGTCCAGGTCCGCGTCCGGCAGCACGACCATGTGGTTCTTCGCGCCGCCCAGCGCCTGCACGCGCTTGCCGTGACTGGTGCCCGTCTCGTACACGTACCGCGCGATCGGGGTGGACCCGACGAACGAGATGCCGCGCACCGTGGGATGGGTCAGCAGCCCGTCGACCGCCACCTTGTCGCCGTGCAGCACGTTCAGCACGCCGTCCGGCAACCCGGCCCGCTGCCACAGCTCGGCGATGAAGTTCGCCGCCGACGGGTCCTTCTCGGACGGCTTGAGCACCACCGTGTTGCCGCACGCGATCGCGTTCGGCACGAACCACAGCGGCACCATCGCCGGGAAGTTGAACGGCGAGATCACGCCGACCACGCCGAGGGGCTGGCGCATCGAGTACACGTCGACCCTGGTGGACGCGTTCTCGCTGAACCCGCCCTTGAGCAACGCGGGCACGCCGCACGCGAACTCGACGTTCTCGATGGCGCGGCCGACCTCGCCCGCCGCGTCGTCGAGGACCTTGCCGTGCTCGGCGGTGACGATCGCGGCCAGCTCGTCGCGGTTGGCGGCCAGCAGCTCCCGGAACGCGAACAGCACCTTGGACCGCGCCGCCAGGGACTTGTCACGCCAGGCGGGCAACGCCCGCGCGGCCGCCGCGACGGCCTCGTCGACCTCCGTCTGTGACGCGAAGTCGACGTGCCCGGAGACCTCGCCGGTCGCCGGGTTCCACACCTCACCGGTGCGCGCGGCCACCCCGCCCCACGTCTTGCCGTCGATCCAGTGGCTGATCTTCGCGACCATCAGCGGTCCTCTCCTGCTACGGCGATCGACTCGCCCAGAATCCCCAGCGCCTCGTCCAGTTCCTCACCCGTCAACGTCATCGGCGGCGCCAGCCGGATGACGTTGTTGTGCAGGCCGCCCTTGCCGACGAGCAGCCCGCGCGCCCTGGTCTCCTCGAGCACGCGCGCGGCCGCGGCAGGGGCGGGCGTCGTGCCGCCCGGTTCGACGAACTCCACTCCCACCATCAGTCCCTTGCCTCGCACGTCCCCGACGACCGGGTTGGCGACAGATATATCCCGCAGCCCCGACAAAAGCCGGTCGCCAAGCGCGGCGGCGTTGGCCTGGAGGTCGTGTTCGCGGAGGTAGTCGAGCACGGCGTGTGCACCGACGGTCGCGACCGGGTTACCCCCGAACGTGGAGATCGAGTTGGCGGACAGGCAGTCCATGATGTCGCCGCGCGCCACGACACCGCCGATGGCGAGCCCGTTCCCGAGCCCCTTGGCGAAGGTCATCATGTCCGGCGTCACGCCGTGCGCCTCGATGCCCCAGAAGTGCGAGCCGGTGCGCCCCCACCCGGTCTGCACCTCGTCGGAGATGAACAGGATCCCGTGCTCCGCAAGGACTTCCGCGAACGCGGCGTACAGCCCGTCGGGTGGTGAGCTGAACCCGCCGACGCCCTGGATCGGCTCGGCGATCATGCACGCCACGTCGCCGGAGGTCGCGGTCTGGAGCACGTCGCGGAGGTCGTCGACGCACGCGGCGATGTAGTCGGCGTCCGACATGCCCTTGAACGGGCTGCGGTACGGATACCCGCCGTGCACATAGGAAACACGAACCGGTGAAAGTGCCGAAGCCGACCAGCCGCGGTTGCCGGTGATGCCCACGGTGGCGAAAGCCCGCCCGTGGTAGGAGTTCCGCATCGCCAGCACCTGGTTGCTGCGCCGGTACTGCGTGGCGAGCATGAGCGCGGTCTCGTTGGCTTCCGTGCCGGAGTTGGTGAAGAAGACCTTGGCGTCCGGGATGCCGGACAGCTTCGCGATCTCCTCCGCCAGCTCGACCTGGCTGCGGATCAGGTACAGCGTGGAGGTGTGCAGGATGCCGGTGTCGAGCTGTTTGCGGACCGCGTCGCTCACCTCGGCCACGTCGTAGCCGAGCGCGTTGGTGAGGATGCCCGCGAAGAAGTCGAGGTAGGTCTTGCCGTTCGAGTCGGTCACCCGCCGCCCGTGGGCGTGCACGATCTCCAGCGGGTCGGAGTAGTACAGCGCGAGCCAGTTGGGGAGCACGGCGCGGTGGCGGTCGATCAGACGGTCCATGCTCCGAGTGTGCCGACGCGGAGCCCCGGCACGCCATGGACAGTGTGTATCGCGGAACGCCGTCTGCCCGTACAGTGTGCGTGCATGTACCCGACCGTCGCGGACGTGCTGACCCTGCCGGTGATCCGGCAGGGCATGGCGACCGTGGTCGCGGGCTCTGCCGGGCTGGACCGGCGGGTCCGCTGGGTGCACATCGCCGAGATCGCGGACATCGCGCCCCTGCTCCACGGCGGTGAGCTGGTGCTCACCACCGGTATCGCGCTGCCGGACGACCCGGCGGCGCTGACGACGTACGTCGAGGAGCTGGCCGGGGCGGGTGTGGTCGGCGTGGTGGTCGAGCTGGTCCGCCACTGGCACCGCGAGCTGCCGACGGCGCTGGTCGAGGCGGCCGACGCGCACGAGCTGCCGCTGATCACGCTGTCCCGTGAGACCCGGTTCGTCGCGGTGACCGAGGCGGTGGTCGGGCTGATCGTGGCCGCGCAGGTCGCGGAGCTGCGGGCGGCGGAACGCGTGCACGAGACGTTCACGGCGCTGACCGTCGCGGGCGCCGAGCCCGCGGAGGTGCTGCGGGAGGTGGCGCGGGCGTCGGGCCTGCCGGTGGTGCTGGAGACGCTGGGCCACGACGTGCTGGCCTACGACGCGGCGGGCACCGACCCGCGCGAGCTGGTCGCGGACTGGGCGGCCAGGTCCAGGACGGTGACGGTCGACGCCCGCACGAGCTACCACGCCGAGGCGGGCTGGCTGGTCACGGTGGTCGGCGCGCGGGGCAACGACTGGGGCAGGCTCGTGCTGGTGTGCCCGGTCGAGCCGCAGCACCGGCAGGTGGTGATCGCGGAGCGGGCGGCGTCGGCGCTGGCCGTGCACCGCCTCGTGGCCCGCGACCGGGAGAGCCTGGAACGGCACGCGCACCGGACCCTGCTGACCGAGCTGCTCGGTTCGACGACCACGGCGGCGGACATCACGGCACGGGCGAGCGCGCTGGGTGTGCCGCTGCAGCGTCGTCAGCTGGTCGGTGTGTCGGTCCGCCCGTCCACGACGACGGCGGCGCGTCCGTCGATGGCGACGCAGGAGGTGCTGCGGGACCTGGCGGAGGCCACGGCACTGGCCGCGCGCCGGGCCCGGGTCGCCGCGCTGGTGGGCGTGGTGGACGACATCAGCGTGCGGGCGTTGCTGTCCCTGACCCCGCAGGCGGACGCGGACGCCGTGCTGCGCAGGCTGTCCAAGGAGATCCACCAGGCCGCGTCCAGCGCCCCGAAGGCGTTGCCGGTGATCGTCGCGGTCGGCACGACGGTCGACTCGACGAGCGACGCCCGCCGCACGCTGATCGAGGCCGCGCACGTCGCGAAGGCGTCCCTGCGGACCCCCGACGACCGCCAGTACCACCGGCTGGACGACGTGCGGCTGCGCGGCATGCTGCACCTCCTCGCCGACGACGACCGGGTCACCGCGTTCGCCGCGCGTGAGCTGGGTCCACTGCTGGCCCGCGACGCCGCCCACGGCAGCCGGCTGGTGGACGCGTTGCGGCACTTCTGTGCGCATGGCGGGAACAAGTCGGCGGCCGCTTCCGCCGCGCACATGTCGCGGACGGCGTACTACCAGCAGCTGGCGCGGGTGGAACAGGTGCTGGGCGTCTCACTGGACGACCCGGAGTCGGTGCTGTCGCTGCACGTGGCACTGCTGGTGCACGAGATCAACGGCTAGTGGAACTCGTGCACGACCTCGATCTTGCCGACGATGTGGGCGTTGAACTCGTCCAGCTCCTCCGCCGGGACCCACAGCTCGAGGATCGTCCGCCCACCCGCCTGCTGGACCGGGTAGCGGGACAGGAACTCCGTCTCCACCTCGAACCTGGTCACGAAGCCCGCGCCGGAGTGTTCGACGTTCCAGTCGCGCGCGATCCTGATGGCGTAGTCCTCGTTCATGACCGGGTAGAAGATCGGCTGTTCCGGCAGCCTCGGCGGCCACGCGCGCCAGTCCAGCTCGGCCACCAGTTCCAGCTCGCGCGGGCCGGTGGGGCGCCAGAGGGTGGTCGTCTCGGTCACGACGCGGACCTTATCCAGCCCGCCACCAGGTTGTCCGCCCAATTGCACAGCAGGGTGCGGACGTCCGGCACCTTCAGGTCGTGGCGGGCGGCGAACTCGCGTGCGGACGCCGTCGGGTAGCGGTCGGTCGACAGGAACGACCGGGTCTCCGGGTCCGCCTTCGTGATCCACGCGGGCAGGCTCCGCACGAGCGGGAGCGGGACACGCAGCCGCGGCACCCGCACGCCCAGGTGCGTCCCGACCAGCGTCAACAGGTCCGGCAGCAGCGGTGTGTCGTCGGCGAGGAGCCAGTACGCCTGGCGTTCCGTCGACGGATCGGTCGGCACCAGCGCCATGAACTCCGCGAGGTGGCCGGCTGCCACGACCGGCACGAACGCGTTGCCGGGCAGGGCCTTCATCGAGCCGTCCCACAGCTGCTTCACGTTCGCCGCGAGCCCGAGCTGCTGGTCGGAGTCCGGGCCGATCACGCTCGCCGGGTTCACGATCGTCCACGGCACCCCCAGCTCGTCCGCCCGGGCACGGAACACGGCGTCGGCCTCCACCTTCGACGCCTCGTACGCGCCGAGCCGCCGGTAGTCCCACTCCGCGAGCCCGCTGACCCGGTACCCGGACACGTACACGAGCCGCCGCAGGCCGGGCTGCCGCGCGGCCAGCTCCACCACGGCACGGGTGGTGTCGACGTTCCCCGCGCGTGCCTCCTCGACCGTCATGCCGAACCGGTACGCACCGGCGCAGTGGTGGATCTCCGTGAAGTCGCCGGGTGGAAGCGGCTCGTTCCGCCGCGCCGCCGTTACCCGGACACCCGCGGCGCCCAGGGCGCCGACCACGTGCCGTCCGATGTGGCCGCGTGCGCCGAAGACCAGCGCGTGCCTGGTCACGGGCGGTCCAGCAGCGGCACGACGGTGTCGGCGGCGCAGCGCAGCGGGGTCACCGACCGCTGGGCCCGCGACATGATCACCGCGCCCTCGATCATGCCGACGGTGGCCGTCGCGAGGGAGCGGGCCTCCGCCTGGGTGCGGCCGTGCGCGGTCAGGAGCGCGGCCAGCGGCGCGACCCACGACTCGAACGCGTCCGCACAGGCCGCGCGCAGCCGGTCGCTCTCCGCACCCATCTCGAGGGTGACGACCGAGACCGGGCAGCCCAGCTGGTAGTCGCCCTCCTCCAGGAGCCTGGCCAGGGCGTCCAGCACACGCCGGACCACCTCGCCGGGCGTGCCGCCGGGCGTGACCATCGCGCGGAACCGTTCGGCGGCCAAGGCGACGGCCTTCTCCCCCAGCGCCTCCTTGCCGCCGGGGAAGTGGAAGTACAGCGAGCCCTTCGGCGCGTTCGCGTGCGCCACGACCGTGTTGAGGCCGGTGCCGCTGTACCCGCGCGTCTGGATCAGCTCGAGCATCGACTCGACCAGGCGTGCGCTGGTCCGGGCGCCCTTGGTGTCTGCCATGCGACCAGAATAGACCAGTCTATATATTTCAGCCAGGGGCGGCCTGCGTACGATGGGCGCCATGTTGCGGGAGGGCGACCGGTTCGTCCAATGTGGACTCGGTCATCGGCACTGGGGCGCGTACGGCGCCGCGGGCCTGCTCGTGCACCACGAGGGCATGGTGCTGCTCCAGCAGCGGTCCGCGCTGTCGCTCGGCGCCGAGACGTGGGGGCTGTTCGGCGGCGCGCGCGACCGGGACGAGGCGCCGGTCACGACGGCGCTCCGGGAGACCTCCGAGGAGTCCACTCTGGACGTGACCAGGGTGCGCGTCCGCGGGTACCTGCGCGAGGACCACGGCGGCTGGCACTACGACACGGTCGTCGGGGACCTGACGGAGCGCCAGGAGGTCGGGCCGCGCGACTGGGAGTCCAAGGACGCCCGCTGGGTGCCCGCCGACGACGTCGAGGGCATGGACCTCTTCTCGCCGTTCGCCGCGTCCTGGCCACGGGTGCGCACCGCCATGCGCAGGACCGTGCTCGTCGTGGACACCGCCAACGTCATGGGTTCCCGCAACGACGGCTGGTGGCGGGACCGGCACGGCGCGGCGACCCGCCTGCGCGATCAGGTCGACAAGCTCGACGGCGTGCCGCTGGCGCCGTTCGACGTGGCGTACCCGGAGTTGGTCATGGTCGTGGAGGGCAAGGCGAGGGAGGTCGGTGACGCTGACCACGTCCGGACCGTCCGCGCCGACCACGACGGGGACGACACGATCGTCGAGACCGTGAAACAGCTCACCGCGCCGGACGTCGACACCTATGTGGTGACCGCCGACCGGGAGCTGAAACGCCGCTGTGCAGCCGAAGGCGCGCAGACGCTCGGCCCGCGATGGCTGCTGAACCAGCTGTAATTCCCTCGAGATTCCCACTGTGACGGACGGCACCGACCGCCGCCCACATCCTGGGACGAGGTGAGCCCGACCTCCCGGAATGCCTACCGTTGCGCCCGCAAACGGGATTTCCAGGGAGAAACAATGCGTTCCAGGCTCCTCGCCGTGCTCGTTTCCGGAGTGCTCGCCGCGACGCTGACCGCGTGCGGCAGCGACTCCGGCGACGGTGGCCAGGTGCTGCGTGTCGGCACCCTCACCGACGCGCCGCCCGCGATCTTCTTCGAGGACGGCAAGTTCACCGGCTACGACAACGAACTGCTGCGCGACATCGCGAAGCGGGAGGGCTTCGAGGTCGAGTTCGTCGGCACCGAGTTCGCCGGCCTGCTCGCGGGTGTCGCGAATGGACGGTTCGACATCGGCAGCTCGACGATCTCCACCACCGAGGCGCGCAAGAAGACCGTCGCGTTCTCCAACGGCTACAACACCGAGTACACGACGGTCGTCACCGCCAAGGGCGCGGGGCTGACCAGCGTCGAGGCGTTCGACGGCAAGCGGCTCGGGGTCGTGCAGGCGTCGGTGCAGGACGACTTCGCGACCAACCGGGTGCCGGGTGCCGAGGTCGTGCGCTTCCCCGACTACAACGCCGGATTCGCGCAGCTGCGCAACGGGACGCTCGACGGCTGGGTCGTGCCGAAGGACATCGGGCAGCAGTACCTGGAACAGAACGCCGCCGTGCCGCTGGAGCTGGGCTACACGATCGAGTCAAAGGAGACGCCGTCGGCCTACGCGGTGAGCAAGGACGACAGGGAGCTGCTAGACAAGCTCAACAGGGGCCTGGCCGCCGCCATCGCCGACGGAACGGTCGCGAAGCTGCACGCCAGGTTCTACCAGGACACCCCCCTGCCCGCCGAGCTGGCGGAGGGCGGGCCCGGTCTGCCGGTCGAGAACCAGGGAGCGGAGTGACGGAGCGGGCGCCGTCTGGACTGAGGAGCGCGCGCAGGCGCGTCAGCGCCGAGCACGCGACGAGGGAAGACGGCGTCTCAGCGGAGGAACGCAGCGACCCAGAGAACACAGGAGCCTGACATGAAACGCCTGTTCGCGGCACTGGCCGCGCTTGCGACGGCAGCGTCGCTCGTGGCGTGCGGCAGCGACGACGCGGGTGGCGAGGACACCCTGCGCGTCGGCACGCTGAGCGACTCGAAGCCCAACGCCTACCAGGAGAACGGTGAGTTCACCGGTTTCGACAACGAGATGCTGAAGGCCATCGCGGAGAAGCAGGGCCTGAAGCTGGAGTTCGTGGCGACGGACTTCTCCGCGCTGCTCGGCCAGGTCGCGAACGGGACGTTCGACATCGGCAGCTCCGCCATCGCCCAGACCGAGGAACGCAAGCGGACGGTCGCGTTCTCCGACCCGTACAACTACCAGTCGCTGGGCATCGCGGCGCCGTCGGGCTCGCCGGTCACGGACGAGAACACCCTTGGCGGGAACCGGATCGGTGTCCTGCAGGGCACCGTGTCGGACACGTGGCTGTCCGAGAACGCGCCGACCGCGCAGGCGGTCCGGTTCCCGAACGACGCGGCCGCGCTGTCCGCGCTGAAGACGAAGGCCATCGACGGCGCGGTGTTCGACCTCGCGACGGCGGAGACGTACGTGGCGGAGAACCCGGACGCGAAGCTGCGGGTCGTCCACTCGATCACCACGGACCTGCCGCACGGGTACGCCTTCAAGAGAGGCAACACCGAGCTGATCGACAAGATCAACGCGGGCCTGAAGCAGGTCATCGAGGACGGCACGTGGGAGGAGCTGCACAAGCGGTTCGAACCCAACGCGCCCACGCCACCCGAGTTCGCCGCCAAGTAGATGGACCAGTTCCTCGACACGTTCCTCAACTGGGAGTACATCTGGCAGGTCTTCCCGGACCTGCTGAAGACCGGGTTGCTGAACACGCTGATCCTGGCCGGCGCGTCCGCCGTGATCGGCACCGTGCTGGGCATGGTGCTCGCGGTCATGGGGCTGTCCACCAAGCGGTGGCTGCGCTGGCCCGCACGCGTGTACACCGACATCTTCCGCGGCCTGCCCGCGATCCTGACGATCCTCGTGATCGGCCAGGGTCTCGGCACGGTCGCGCGGGACGTCGTCGGCACCAACCCGTACCCGTTGGGGATCCTCGCGCTGTCCCTGATCGCCGCGGCGTACATCGGGGAGATCTTCCGGGCCGGCATCCAGAGCGTCGACAAAGGACAGCTGGAGGCCAGCCGTGCCCTGGGCATGAGCTACCGCAACGCGATGGTGAAGGTGGTCATCCCCCAGGGTGTGCGGCGCGTGCTGCCTGCGCTGGTGAACCAGTTCATCGCGCTGGTGAAGGACTCCAGCCTGGTGTACTTCCTCGGGTTGCTGGTCGGCCAGCGGGAGCTGTTCCGCATCGGGCAGGACCTCGCGGCCAACACGGGCAACCTGTCGCCGCTGGTGGCGGCCGGGTTCGTGTACCTGGTGATCACGGTGCCGCTGACGCACCTGGTCAACCACATCGACAAACGGTTGCGGGTGGGCAAGAAGGTGGCCGCCGACACCCCTGACCTGGTGACCTCGGGGACGGTGCGGTCATGAGTTCCTCCAGTGTCGAGCTGCGCGACATCCACGTGTCGTTCGGGACGCTCGAGGTGCTGCGCGGGGTGTCGCTGTCGGTCGCGGCCGGTGAGACGGCGTGCGTCATCGGCCCGTCCGGGTCGGGCAAGTCGACGCTGCTGCGGGTGACGAACCGCCTGCAGGAGCCCGACTCCGGCGATATCCTGCTCGACGGGACGAGCGTGGTCCGTACGAACCCGGACAAGCTGCGGCAGCGGGTCGGCATGGTGTTCCAGCACTTCAACCTGTTCCCGCACCGGACGGTGCTGGACAACATCGTGCTGCCGCTGCGGGACGTGCGGCGGCTGTCCCGAGAGGCGGCCGCGTCGATCGCGCGGGAGCGGCTCACGGAGGTCGGGCTGGCGGAGAAGGCGCCGTTCCGCCCGGCCGCGCTGTCCGGCGGTCAGCAGCAGCGGGTGGCGATCGCGCGTGCGCTCGCCATGGACCCCGAGGTGATGCTGTTCGACGAGGCCACGAGCGCGCTCGACCCCGAGCTGGTCAAGGGCGTGCTGGACCTGATGGCCGGGCTCGCCGGGCGCGGGCTGACGCTGCTGGTGGTCACCCACGAGATGGGGTTCGCCCGGCGCGTGGCGGACAAGGTCGTGTTCATGGACCACGGCGCGATCGTCGAGGAGGGCACCCCGGAGGCCATCTTCGACGACCCCCAGTCGCCGCGGTTGAAGCAGTTCCTGTCACAGGTGCTGTAGTCAGCGGCAGTAGCCCTGGTCCCGGTGCCGTCGGCCTCGAACGTCACCGGGCCGACCGGCGTGACCCGCACGGCGAACACCACGGTACCGATTCCTCCCGCGGCCACGCCCGGTCTGCACACGCATGAACATCATCGAGCACTACCGCAGGAGCAACGCCAACTCGCACAGGAACCTCCCGCTGGAGCAGGCCAGGATCGTCGACTCGCACTGGGGCGACGTGACCGCGGAACCCGGCGGCGTGGACTACCTGGAGGTCGACGCGGGCGGGGTCCGTGCCCTGTGGGCGGTCCCGCACGGGGCTCCCGACGACGGGGTGCTGCTGTGCGTGCACGGCGGCGGTTTCATCGGCGGCTCCATGTACACGCACCGCAAGATGTTCGCCCACCTCGCGAAGAGGGCCGGTGTACGTGCGCTGATCGTCGACTACCGGCTCACGCCCGAGTTCCGGCACCCGGCCGCGCTCGAGGACTGCGTCACCGCCTACGAGTGGCTGCGGGCGCAGGGCGTCACCCGGATCGCGATCACCGGTGACTCGGCCGGTGGCCTGCTCACGCTCACCACCACGCTGCGGGTGGACCCGAAGCCGGTCGCGATCATGCCGTTCTCGGCGTGGACCGACATGGAGTTCCGCGGCGAGTCGCTCAAGGCGAACGTGTCGACGGACGTCCTGTTCGGCGGCGACCGGCCGATGAACCTGCGGGCGCTGGTGGGTATGTACGTCGGCCCCGACGGCGACCCGGCCGACCCGGAGGCGTCGCCGATCAACGCCGACCTGTCCGGTCTCCCACCGGCCTACATCACGGTCAGCGACGCCGAGATGCTGCTCGACGACAGCGTTCGCCTGCACGAGAAGGCCGTGAGCCAGGGCGTCGACGCCACCCTGGACGTCGTGCCGGGGCAGCAGCACACGTTCCAGATGGCCGCGGGCCACGACGAGGTCGCCGACGACTCGCTCGCGCGGATGGCAGCGTGGGTGCGCCCGTTCCTGGTATGAAACGACCATGACCACTCTCGGGTTCGTGTTGCGTCCGCAGTTCCCGCCGGAACGGTTCGAGTCGGTGATCAGAGCGGCGGACGAGGCGGGCCTGGACGAGCTGTGGTTGTGGGAGGACTGCTTCTTCGAGAGCGGCATCGCACCGGCCGCGGCCGCGCTCGCATGGACGACGAACGTGCGCATCGGCATCGGGCTGCTGCCGGTGCCGCTGCGCAACGTCGCACTGTCCGCGATGGAGGTCGCGACCATCGAGCGGATGTTCCCGGGCCGGTCGATGATCGCGTGGGGGCACGGCGCGCAGAAGTGGATGGGCCAGGCCGGGGCACGCGTCGAGTCCCCGTTGACGCTGCTGCGCGAGTACCTGACCGCGCTGCGGCGGCTGCTCGACGGCGAGGAGGTCACGGTCGACGGCCGGTACGTCACGCTCGACAGGGTGCGGCTCACGTGGCCCGCGGCCGCGAAGATCTGGGCGGGCGCCATCGGCCCGAAGTCGGTCGCGCTGTGCGGCGAGCTGGCCGACGGTGTGGTGATCGAGGCCCGTGCGGGGGTGGAGGGGGTGCGCCGGGCACGCGACCTGGTCGGCGACACCCCGATCACCGTCTACATCCGCGCGGCCATCGGCGACGGCGCGCAGGAACGCATCGACAACGACCGGACCGACGAGTACGGCGTCGCGAACGACGACATCCCGGTGATGGTCGAGAAGCTCGCGGAAGCCGGGGCGAACGCGGTGATCCTGCAGCCGACCCCGGACGAGCCCGACCTGGAGGGCCTCATCCGTTACGCGGCGCGCCTTTCAGTGCGCTGATCAGCAGATCCACACGCCCGGTGAGCACGGGCCCGGCGGGATTCTTCGAGTCCCGAACGGCTTTCAGGGTGTTGGCCACCTCGACGCAGTCGCCGCCGTTCGAGCCGCTGAAGCTGCTCTTGCGCCAGGTCATCACACACCCCTTAGGTGGTCGCTCAGGTGTACTCCTTTGCCATCCTATCGACGAAGGCGACCGACTCTTCCGGTGTCAGCGCGGCATCCCGCAGACGCCCGTAAACCGAGCTGTACTGCGTATACTCCTCGGGTTCCTTCAGGTAGGTGGCCCCGAACAGGTCCTCCAAGTAGACAGTCGAGATGTTCTGCTCGGTCAGCCTGAACAACTCGAAGGCCGACGCCACGGAGATGCGGTCCGGTACGTCGAAGGGCATCACGCGGATGGTGATGTTGGGGCGCCTGGCCACCTTGACGAGGTGCTTCAGCTGCGCACGCATGACCTGTTTCGTACCCTGAACGCGTCGCAGCGCGGCTTCGCCGAGCACCACGTCGAGCCGCAGGGACGGCCTGCCCGTCCGCCGCAGGACCTCCTGTCGGCGCATCCGGGTCTCGACCTGCTTGTCGATCAGGCGGTCGTCGGCCTCCGGCTCCCACGCGCGGATCATCGAGCGCGCGTAGTCCTCCGTCTGCAGCAGGCCCGGCACCATGTCGATCTGGTAGCTCTTGATCTCGGTCGCGTCCCACTCCAGGGCAAGGAACCGGCGGAACCAGTCCGGGACCGCGTCCCGTTTCCCCGCTCGCCTGCGGCGGCGCTTGGGGCGTTGTTCCGCCAGTGACACGAGGTAGTCCCGCTCCTCGGCCGACGCGCGGTAGAAGTCGCAGAGGACGCCCACCTCCTCCGGTGTGGCGCCCTGCCGACCGTTCTCGATCTTGCTGAGCTTGGGCCCCTGCGCGTTGAGCGGTTCGCAGGCCTCGACGGCCGTGTACCCGGCCTCCTCCCGCAACCGCCGCTCGGCTGGGGCATGGCGTTCGCCGACGACCTGGGCGCGGTGTACACCGATCCGGCCTCCGGAACCACGCACCGCGCCCCCAGCGCCGAGGGCGTGCTGCGGACGCTGCGACGGATCGGTGACGTGGAGCTGACATGGCTCACCGCAGGGCCCGGGGACTGAGCGCAACTGACAAAGTGCGCACCGACCGCGTCAACGGTGTACACAGTGACACTGCCTCGCGAGATCGCCGCGCACCACCATCCCAGGATGGCACTAACGACCACCAGCTCAGATGGCCGGGTCGACTTAGCCGACCACTCCGGCATCGCGGACAGCCGCTTCTACAACCCCGAGCTCGCCCCAGTGCCTGTGGCGCAGCGCAACTGGACCACGTACAACTACTTCGCGCTGTGGATGGGCATGGCCCACAACATCCCCAGCTACCTGCTCGCGTCCGGCCTGATCGCGCTCGGCATGGACTGGGTGCAGGCGCTGTTCACGATCACGCTCGGCAACATCATCGTGCTGATCCCCATGCTGCTGAACAGCCACGCGGGGACGCGCTTCGGCATCCCGTTCCCCGTGTTCGCGCGCGCGTTCTACGGCGTGCGCGGCGCCAACCTGGCCGCGCTGCTCAGAGCGTTCATCGCCTGCGGGTGGTTCGGCATCCAGACCTGGGTCGGTGGTCAGGCGATCTACGTGATCGTCGGCAAGCTCGCCGGGGACGGGTGGATGAACGCGTCGGCGGTGGGCGGGCAGCCGATCACGCTGTGGCTGTCGTTCGCCGTGTTCTGGCTGATCCAGATGCTGATCATCTGGCGGGGCATGGAGGCCGTGCGGAAGTTCGAGAACTGGACGGCGCCGCTGGTGAGCGTCGGGTTCCTGATCCTGCTCGCGTACGTGCTGATCAAGGCGGGCGGCTTCGGGCCGATCCTGTCGCAGCCGTCGAAGCTGGGCTGGGGCGCCGACTTCTGGAAGGTGTTCGCGCCGTCGCTGATGGGCATGATCGCGTTCTGGGCGACGCTGTCGCTGAACATGCCGGACTTCACCCGTTTCGGTGGTTCTCAGCGCAAGCAGGTCCGCGGGCAGATCCTCGGCCTGCCGACCACGATGACGTTCATCGCGATCGTCGCCATCCTGACCACCTCGGGTGGCGCCGTACTGTTCGGTGAGGTCATCTGGGACCCGGCGACCCTGGCGGCCCGCTTCTCGTCGCCCGTGGTCGTGGTCGTCGCGCTGATCTGCCTCGTGCTGGCCACCATCTCGGCGAACCTCGCGGCGAACGTCGTGAGCCCGTCGTACGACTTCTCGAACGCGTTCCCCCGGCGGATCACGTTCGCGCTCGGTGGCCTGATCACCGGTGTCATCGGCATCGTCATCCAGCCGTGGCGGCTGCTCGCCAACCCGGACGTGTACATCAACGGCTGGCTCGGGTTCTACGGCGGCGTGCTCGGCTCGGTCGCCGGTGTGCTCGTCGCCGGGTACTGGCTGCGGGCCCGCACGCACCTCGACCTGGAGGACCTCTACAAGGAGCGCGGCCGGTACTGGTTCTCGGGCGGGTGGAACATCCCCGCCCTGGTCGCCACGCTCGTCGGCGCCGTGCTGGCGGTCGGTGGCGCCCACAGCGCGTCGGGCAACCCGTTCCCGGTGGACGGGCTCATCCCGTTCCTGAAGGGTTTCTACAACTACAGCTGGGTCGTCGGTTTGGTGGCAGCATCGCTCGTGTACCTGCTGCTGACCGCGCGGACCACGTCGCGGGAAAGTTCGCCGGCACCCGAGCCGGTGACGGAAGGAGAGGCAGTTGTCTGAGATCGTCAGGGCGGCGCTCGTCCAGCAGAAGTGGACGGGTGACAAGGAGTCGATGATCGCGAACGCGGTCACCCACATCGGTACCGCGGCCTCGCAGGGCGCGCAGGTCGTGTGCCTGCAGGAACTGTTCTACGGGCCGTACTTCTGCCAGGTGCAGGACGCCGACTACTACTCCTACACCGAGCAGATCCCGGACGGGCCGACCACACAGCTCATGTGCGAGCTGGCCGACCAGCACGGGGTCGTGCTGGTCGTGCCGATGTACGAACAGGAGCAGCCGGGCGTCTACTACAACACCGCGGCCGTGATCGACGCCGACGGGACCTACCTCGGCAAACACCGCAAGAACCACATCCCGCAGGTGAAGGGGTTCTGGGAGAAGTTCTACTTCCGGCCCGGCAACCTCGGCTACCCGGTCTTCGACACCGCGGTCGGCAAGATCGGCGTGTACATCTGCTACGAACGGCACTTCCCGGAGGGCTGGCGTGCGCTCGGGCTGGGTGGCGCGCGGATCGTGTTCAACCCGTCGGCGACCTCGCGCGGGCTGTCGGAGTACCTGTGGCGCCTGGAGCAGCCCGCCGCGGCGGTGGCGAACGAGTACTTCGTCGGGACCATCAACCGGGTGGGCGTGGAACCGTTGGGTGACAACGACTTCTACGGACAGTCGTACTTCGCGGACCCGCGTGGCCAGGTCGTGGGCGAGACCGCCACCGACACGGAGGAGGAGGTCATCGTGCGTGACCTCGACATGGGGTTGCTGACCGAGGTCCGCGACCTGTGGCAGTTCTACCGCGACCGCAGGCCGGACACGTACGACCAGCTGACCGGAGCGTGACGATGGGAATTCTCATCAGGAACGGGACCGTCGTGAACGCCGACGGAACCCTCACGGCGGACGTGCTGGTGGAAGGCGAGAAGATCGCCGCCGTCGCCGCGCCCGGGGTGTTCACCGAGGCCGACACGGTCATCGACGCAGCGGGGAAGTACGTGCTCCCCGGCGGCATCGACGCGCACACGCACATGGAGATGCCGTTCGGCGGGACCTTCTCGGCCGACACGTTCTTCACCGGCACACGGGCGGCCGCCTGGGGCGGCACGACGACGATCATCGACTTCGCCGTGCAGGCCAAGGGCACGTCGCTCGAGTCCACACTGGACAAGTGGCACGAGAAGGCCGACGGGCACTGCGCGGTCGACTACGGGTTCCACATGATCGTCTCCGACGTCAACGACCAGTCGTTGAAGGAGATGGAGTCCTGCATCGACGCGGGCGTGAACAGCTTCAAGATGTTCATGGCCTACCCGGGCGTGTTCTACGCGACCGACGGCGAGATCCTGCGCGCGATGCAGAAGGCCGCCGACATCGGCGGGACGATCATGATGCACGCCGAGAACGGCATCGCGATCGACGAGCTGGTGGCGCAGGCGCTGGCCAACGGCCGGACCGACCCGGTGGAGCACGGGCTGACGAGGCCGCCGGAGCTGGAGGGCGAGGCGACGTCGCGTGCCATCCAGCTCGCGCGCGTGACCGGCGCACCGCTCTACATCGTGCACCTGTCGGCGTCGCAGGCGCTCGCGGCGGTCGCGGAGGCGCGCGACACCGGGCAGAACGTGTTCGCCGAAACGTGCCCGCAGTACCTGTACCTGTCCATCGAGGACCTGGCCAAGCCGGACTTCGAGGGGTCGAAGTACGTCGCGTCGCCGCCGCTGCGCCCCAAGGAGCACCAGGCGGACCTGTGGCGGGGCCTGCGCACCAACGACCTGTCGGTGGTGTCGACCGACCACTGCCCGTTCTGCTTCAAGGACCAGAAGGAGATGGGGCGCGGGGACTTCTCCAAGATCCCGAACGGGATTCCCGGCGTCGAGCACCGGATGGACCTGCTGCACCAGGGTGTGGTGGCCGGTGAGCTGTCGCTGCGGCGGTGGGTCGAGGTGTCGTCGGCGACGCCGGCGCGGATGTTCGGGCTGTACCCGCGCAAGGGCGTGATCGCGGCGGGCGCGGACGCGGACATCGTGGTGTACGACCCCGAGAAGCAGCAGACGCTCGGCGTCGAGACGCACCACATGGCGGTGGACTACTCGGCGTACGAGGGCATGTCGATCACCGGCGGGGTGTCGACGGTGCTGTCACGCGGGTCCGTCGTCGTCGACGGCGGGGAGTTCCACGGTCGCGAGGGCCACGGGAAGTTCCTGTCGCGCGAACTGTCGCAGTACTTGGTCTGAGGGGGTTCGGCATGGACTTCGGTGTGGTGCTGCAGACGGACCCGCCCGCCTCGGCGGTCGTGGACCTGATGGTTTCGGCCGAGCAGCAAGGATTCACGTACGGGTGGACATTTGACTCGGTCGTGTTGTGGCAAGAACCGTTCGTGATCTACTCGCAGATCCTCGCCTCGACAGAACGCCTGGTCGTCGGCCCGATGGTGACCAATCCGGCCACTCGCGACTGGTCGGTCACCGCGTCACTCTTCGCAACCCTGAACGACATGTACGGCAACCGAACGGTGTGCGGCATCGGCCGCGGTGACTCAGCGCGACGGGTCATCGGGCAGAAGCCGGCGTCGTTGTCGGTGCTCCGTGATTCCATCCACGCGATCCGCGATCTGGCGGAAGGACGGGAGGTTTCACTACATGGCGCACCGGTACGGATTCCGTGGGTACGGGACGGAAAGCTGGAAGTCTGGATGGCCGCGTACGGGCCGAAGGCGCTCCAGCTCGTCGGCGAGCACGCGGACGGTTTCATCCTGCAGACGGCCGATCCCGCGATCACGCGCTGGACGATCGAGTCCGTTCGCGCCGCGGCACGGGCCGCCGGGCGGGACCCCGGCGGGATCACGATGTGCGTGGCGGCGCCCGCGTACGTCGGTGACGACGTGGCGCACCAGCGCGACCAGCTGCGGTGGTTCGGCGGCATGGTGGGCAACCACGTCGCGGACCTCGTGGCCCGCTACGGCGAGTCGGGGCCGGTCCCCCACGAGCTGACGGACTACATCAAAGGCCGCGAGGGCTACGACTACGCGCACCACGGCAAGGCGGGCAACCCGTCGACCGACTTCGTTCCCGACGAGATCGTCGACCGCTTCTGCCTCGTGGGGCCCGCGTCGGCGCACGTGGACCGGTTGACCGAACTGGCCGAACTGGGTGTGGACCAGTTCTCGCTGTACCTCATGCACGACCAGAAGGAGCAGACCCTGGCCGCATACGGATCGGAGATCATTCCGAAACTGACGACGGCGTAACGGCCCGACACGGCCGACCTCGTTCCACGGTGGCGACAGCCGGGCGGCGCAGGAGAAACTGGCGGCGTGATCGAGCCGTTCTCCTGCCTGCTCGGCACCACCGTGACCGGGCTGTGACCGGCTGGTTCGCTGACGGCGCCTACCGCGACCTTCCGTTCGGACTGACCGCTCGCGCCCACGCCGAGGAGATCGCCGCCGCCATGCACGTGGGTCTCGTCGAAGAGGAAGTCACGTGGACGGACGCTCGGCGGTCCGGCGTGCCGCGACTCTGAGCACCAGCAACCCGCCGATCCCGGGCACGAACGCGAGCGCCTTCGCCGTGCCGGAGGCTTCCGCGTCGCGCAGGGTCGCGACCACGACGACCAGGTACGCGAGGCCGTGCGTCGGGCCGCCGAGGGACGTGATCACCGGAAGGTGGGCCGTCGCCAGGTTCACGAACAGGACCACCAGCGACACGCACTCCACGGCCGCGGCGGTGCGGAACACGCTCACACCCCCGTCGTCGAGCCGGGGCGCACGATCATCAGCACGGTGACGGTCGCCCACAGGAGGTTGAAGACGCCCGTCTGCACGGCGAGGCGGGTGCGGGTCGCGACCGCGCCCTCGGCCGATTCGTCGGCCAGCAGCTTCTCCTGTCCCGGCAACACCTGGAACACGAGCACGGCGGCCGCGGCGGCGGTCAGTGCTATCGACGTGATCAGCCACGCGTCGCCGAGCACGCCGAGCGCGCTCGCCGTCGCGAAGCCGAACAGCGGGACCGCGACGCCGACCGCGGCGTAGACCCGGCAGATCCGGTGCAGCAGGGGCAGGTGGTCGGTCCGTCCGGTACGGACGGCGGCAGGGAACATGCTCGCCGCGACGGCGACGGGGCCGACGGCGAGGATCGCCGCGATGACGTGCAGCGACAACAGGACCTTGGTCACGGAAGGGACGGTAGCCACGGCGACACCCCGCCGGAATCGGCAAGAATGCCATCCACCGACGGATTCTCGCCACCGAGATCAGGAGCAACCGCATGCACACCGTGGCCGTGCTCGCGCTGGACGACGTGATCACCTTCGACCTCGCCACCCCGGTGCAGGCGTTCGGCTTCGCCTGGCAGCCGGACGGGAGCCCCGCCTACCGGGTTCTGGTCTGCGGCACGGGAACGGTCAGGACCGACGTCTTCAGCATCACCCCGGAGTGGGGCCTCGACGCGCTCGCCGACGCCGACACGATCGTCGTGCCGGGTCGCATGACACCGGACGCACCCGTCCCGGCCGAGGTCGTCGACGCGCTCACGGCCGCGGCCGCGCGGGGCACACGGATCGCGTCGATCTGCGTCGGCGCGTTCGTCCTCGCCGCCGCCGGGCTGCTCGACGGCCTGCGTGCCACCACCCACTGGCTGGGCGCGTCGGAACTGGCGGAGCGGTACCCGGAGATCGACGTCGACCCGAACGTCCTCTACGTCGACAACGGACAGGTCCTGACGTCCGCGGGCGCGGCCGCCGGGCTCGACCTGTGCCTGCACATGATCCGCCGCGACCACGGTTCCGCCGTCGCGGCGGACGCGGCCCGCCGGTCGGTCATGCCGCTCGAACGGGAGGGCGGGCAGGCGCAGTTCATCGTCCACGACCAGCCGCCCGTACCGCGTGGCGCCGAGCTGGAACCGCTCCTGGCCTGGCTCGAGGACAACGTCGCCGACGAGCTCACGCTCGCCGACATCGCCGCGCGGGCCGGTATGAGCACCCGAACCCTCAACCGCCGCTTCCGTGAACAGACCGGCACGACGCCGCTCCAGTGGCTGCACAGGGCGCGCGTGCGGCGGGCCCAGTACCTGCTCGAGCACACGGCCCATCCGGTCGACCGCATCGCGGGCGAGGTCGGGTTCGGCTCGCCGACGGCGTTCCGCGAACGTTTTCGGCGCGTCGTGGGCACGAGTCCGCACGCGTACCGCGCCGCCTTCGCAACGAACGGCTGACAATCGGCTCAAGCACGCAACGAAGTGGCGTTTTACGCAACGGTCTGCGGATGAAACACCCGCTGAGCGGACTTAACCTGTTTACATGTCGATGACTGCTGCCGATTTCATCGCGCTCGACGAACAGTGGAGCACGCACAACTACCACCCGTTGCCTGTGGTGATCGCCGAGGCGGAGGGCGCGTGGGTCACCGACGTGCACGGCAAGAGATACCTGGACTTCCTGGCCGGCTACTCCGCGCTGAACTTCGGCCACCGCCACCCCGACCTGGTGGCCGCGACGGTCGAACAGCTCGGCCGGGTCACGCTGACCAGCCGGGCCTTCCACCACGACCAGATGGGCCTGTTCTGCCAGGAGCTGGCCGAGCTGACCGGCACCGACATGGTGCTGCCGATGAACTCCGGCGCGGAGGCCGTCGAGTCGGCGCTCAAGGTCGCCCGCAAGTGGGCCTACCAGGTGAAAGGCGTGCCGGACGGCCGGGCGGAGATCATCGTCGCCGGGTCGAACTTCCACGGCCGCACCACCACGATCGTCTCCTTCTCCACCGACGACACCGCCCGCAACGACTTCGGCCCGTTCACGCCGGGGTTCGTCGTGGTCAAGTACGGCGACGCGCAGGCACTCGAGGCGGCCATCACCCCGCACACGGCGGCAGTCCTGATCGAGCCGGTGCAGGGCGAGGCCGGGGTGCTGACGCCGCCCGCCGGCTACCTGCGCGAGGTGCGCCAGCTGTGCACCGACAACAACGTGCTGTTCATCGCCGACGAGATCCAGGCGGGCCTCGGCCGGACCGGGACGCTGTTCGCGTGCGAGCACGAGGACGTCACCGCGGACCTGTACACGCTGGGCAAGGCGCTCGGCGGCGGGATCATGCCGGTGTCGGCCGTGGTCGGCAGGCGGGACGTGCTCGGCGTCCTGCGACCGGGTGAGCACGGCTCGACCTTCGGCGGCAACCCCCTCGCCTGCGCGGTCGGCCGGGCGGTCATCCGGCTGCTGCGCGACGGCGACTTCCTGGCTCGGTCGGTCGAACTGGGCGCCCACCTGCACGGACGGCTGTCCGAGCTGATCGGGCACGGCGTCGCGGACGTCCGAGGGCGGGGCCTGTGGGCCGGTGTCGAGATCGCACCCGGCGGCCGCACCGCCCGCGCGGCGAGCGAGGAACTGATGGCACGCGGCGTGCTGTGCAAGGAAACGCACGACACGACGTTGCGGGTGGCGCCGCCGCTCGTGATCTCGCAGGCGGACCTGGACCGCGGCGTGGACACGATCGCGGCGGTACTGACCCGCTGACCAGGCGGCGCCTGCGCTCGCGTACGCGAGCGGGATCGGCAGGCGGTCGAGAGTGCCCGCGAGCGTGGCGAGGAAGGCCAGGCTCGCGGGCACTCCCATGAGCGCACCACGCACCAGGTCATGCGGTGCGGCTCTCGACGCATAGAACCCTCCGACAGTCGGTTTACAGCGCCGCCTCGCGGGTCTAGTCTGCAAGAACTTTCAGCAGTTTGCGCAAAGTCTCCCGGCGGGCGGGCGCGCAGCGGTGACCGTCCGCTCGCCGGGTCCATGACCGGCTCGACGAGGAGACCCGAAATGGAACGACGACCGCTCCTGCGCACAGCCGCCATGTCGGCTGTGGCGGTCCTGTGCGCGACCGGCCTCGCCACTTCCACGGCCCAACCGGCGGTGGCGGACACCGGAGTCCCCAACGGTGACGTGATCGCGAACCTGTGGTCCTGGAACTGGCGTTCCGTGGCCCGCGAGTGCACCGACAACCTCGACCCCGCCGGGTACGGGGCGGTGTGGGTCGCCCCGCCCGCCGAGTCGTTCAAGCACCCGAGCGGCGTGTGGTGGGACGTCTACCAGCCCTACTCCTACAAGCTGAACAGCCGTTTCGGCACCCAGGCCGAGTTCGCGTCGATGATCGGCACGTGTCACGCGGCGGGCATCAAGGTCTACACGGACGCGGTGGTCAACCACACCGGAGCGATGACCGGCACCGGCTACGACGGCACGGTGATCGGCGACAAGTACGACCCGCCGATGTACGACCGCGGCGAGTACAACGTGGACGTCTGCGACCGCGACATCGCGAACTGGAGCGACCTCTGGGAGGTCCAGCACTGCGAGCTGCTGGACCTGCCGGACCTCGACACGAGCGACCCCGGAGTGCGCGGCAAGCTCGCCGGCTACCTGAACTCCCAGCTGGCGCTGGGCGTCGACGGTTTCCGCGTGGACGCGGCCAAGCACATCCCGGCGGGCGAACTCGCGGACGTGGTGGCGCGCCTGAACAACACGACCTCGGGCGCACGCCCGTACGTGTTCCACGAGGTGTTCCCCGGCGAGCCGCCGTCGCCCGGCGACTACTTCGCCAGCGGCGACGTCCTCGACTTCACCCACGGCGACAAGCTGAAGTCCGCATTCCAGGGCGACATCGCGTCGTTGTCGTCGTTCGGGAACGGCCTGCTGCCCGCCGCGAACTCGGTGTCGTTCGTGACCAACCACGACACCGAACGCAACGGCAGGCACCTGACGTACAAGGACGGCGCGACCGCGGTGCTCGCGAACGTGTTCCAGCTCGCGTACAAGCACACGACGCCGACCGTGTACGCCGGTTTCGAGTTCTCCAACCCCGAGGGCGCGCCGCCGAACTCGAACGGGTTCGTCACCGACACCACGTGCGGCAACGGCTGGTACTGCCTGAACCGCGACCGGGCGGTGACCGGCATGGTCGCGTTCCACAACGCGGTCGGCGACGCGGCGGTGGCGAACTGGCAGTCGCCGACGTCGAACGTGATCGGCTTCGGCCGCGGCTCGGCCGGTTTCGTGGCGATCAACAACAGCGGCGGCGCGTACACCGGCACGTTCACCACCGGCATGCCGGACGGCTCGTACTGCGACGTGATCACGGCGTGCGCGAACCGCGTGACCGTGTCCGGCGGACGGGCGACGGTGACCGTGCCCGCGAAGTCGGCGGTCGCGTTCCACACCGGCGGCGGCACGCAGAACCCGGACCAGGTGAGCGTGTCGTACACGGTGCTGGCGGAGACGTCGTGGGGGCAGAACGTGTTCGTGGTGGGCAACGTGCCGCAGCTCGGTTCGTGGAACCCGGCGAACGCGGTGCCGCTGACGACGAACTCGTCGACCTACCCGCGCTGGCACGGCTCGGGCACGCTGCCACCGAACACGGACGTCGAGTACAAGTTCGTGATCAAACAGGACGGCCAGCCGGTGATCTGGGAGTCCGGCGCGAACCGCACCTACCGCACGGGCGGCTCCGGCGCGGTGACCATCGACGGCGGTACGTTCCGTAGGTGACCTGGGAGAACACCACGCACGACTGGGCTCGTGCCATCGACGTGCGCCACCTGGAGCTGATCCGTCAAGGGCCAGCGGAGTTCGCTCCGGGTGGCGTACTCCATCTCGTACTGGAAGTCCTGGCCTACGCGGCCGACGAAGCGTCGGAACGGGTCGGCGGTCACGCGGTCGTGACCCTCCACGCCGACGGCTCGATCTCGGTGGCCGACAACGGCCGCGGCACGGACACCCGCGTGGACGACCAGGGCCGCACGGTGAAGAAGCCGGTCATGGCGACGAAGGACCTGCGCTTCTTCGACGAGCCGTCGGTGTCGTTGCCGGACGGGCACCCGAGGCGCGGCATGTCGGTGGTGGCCGCGCTGAGCGAGTGGCTGGTGCACACGAACCGCCGCGTCAACGGCTCGTGGACTCAGCGCTACGAACACGGCATCCCGGTCACGGACCTGACCCCGATCGACTCCGACGGCACCACAGGCACGACGGTCCACTTCATGCCGAGCCCAGACCTGGCCCCGGTGGAGTCGGTGCCAGCAAACTTCGGCGAGCACCTGACTGTGGCACTCCGCGGGTTCCCGACCCGCTGACGGGCCCACCCACCCAGCCGGGCGCGAGCCCACCACACGTCGGCTGCCTGCCATCCCGTCGACCTGGCGAAGCCCGATCACACCGGGTCAAGGGGCGCTGCCCGAAGCACACCGTTGCCAAAGCACGGCCCCTTGACGCGGTGTGATAGCCCGGAGGGAGGTCGACGGGATGGCAGGCCACCCACCCTTGCCAAATCTCAAATAGCCGAAATCGTGCTGCCCTCCCCGAGATCTGCCGTCCGGCGAGGACACCACCCACAACGGGGAAAACGATCAAGACAGAAGGCCCGCCGACCAGCGAAAACCGCGAAAAGCCCAGCCCCAGTACGTAACCTCAACCCCCACCCATTCCCGGGGGCCACCCGCCATGCCAGTCTACTAGCAGGCACCGACAAAACCACGCGTGCCGCCAGAACTGTGGACAACCGGGTGGGCTGTGGACAACTCAGCCGCGCACTCGCGCCGCCGTCGAACCTCGGACCACCAGTTCCGGCATGAAGACGAACTCCGCGTGCGGGGCGGGGGTGCCGCCGATCTCCTCGAGCAGCGCGTTCACCGCCGCCTGCCCCATCGCCTCCACCGGCTGCCGCAACGTGGTCAGCGGCGGGTCGGCGAACACGATCAGCGGCGAGTCGTCGAACCCGACCACCGACACGTCCACCGGCACCGACAGCCCACGCTGCCGGGCCGCGCGGATGGCACCGAACGCCATCAGGTCGCTGCCACAGATGATCGCCGTGCAGTCCCTGTCCAGCAGCGCGGACGCGGCCGCCTGGCCACCCTCCACGGTGAACAGCGAATGTTGGACCAGCGACTCGGCCTGCTCGGCGGTGTACGGCAGCACCGTCCGCATGTGCTGCACGAACCCCTCGATCTTCCGCAGCACCGGCACGAACCGGCGCGGCCCGATCGCGAGGCCGATCCGTTCGTGCCCCAGTTCGGCCAGGTGCGACACCGCCAGGCGCATGGCGGCGCGGTCGTCCGTGGACACGAACGGCGCCGACACCTTCTCCGTGTACCCGTTGATCATCACGAACGGCACGCCCCGGCCGGCGAGCTTGACGTACCGGTCCATGTCGGCCGTCGAGTCGGCGTGCAGGCCCGACACGAAGATGATCCCGGTGACCCCGCGCTCGACCAGCAAGTCCGTCAGCTGGTCCTCCGTCGACCCGCCGGGGGTCTGGGTGCACAGCACGGGCGTGTAGCCGCGGGACGTCAGCACCTGCTCGATCACCTGCGCGAGCGCCGGGAAGATCGGGTTCGACAGCTCCGGCGTGATCAACCCGATGAGCCCGGCGCTACGCTCGCGAAGCCGGGGTGGGCGCTCGTAGCCGAGCACGTCCATGGCGGCGACCACCGCCTGACGTGTCGCCGCCGAGACGCCCGCCTTGCCGTTCAGCACGCGGCTGACCGTCGCCTCGCTGACGCCCGCCTGCGTCGCTATGTCACTGAGACGGGCTGTCACACCTGATGACTCTAGGCGAGCCACCTCATTCCTCCCACCACAACACGGTGTCGGGCGGCAGCATGACCTCCCCGTCGAGCCCGTAGTAGGACGAGGCCAGCAGCACCGGGCCCGGGTCCGGCACCCGCAGCACCGACTCACTCAGGTTCACCAGACAGCGGAAGGCGCCGCGACGGAAGTGCAGCACGTCATCCCCGGCCGGGAGCCATGCGAACTCGCCGAACGCCAACCGGCGCCGCAGGCGCAGCGCCGTGCGGTACAGGGTCAGCATCGACTCCGGTGACGTCTCCTGCTCGGCCACCGCGAGCTTGGCCCACGACTCCGGCTGCGGCAGCCACGGCGTGCCCGGCCCGAAGCCCAGCGACGGGCCCGTCGCGGTCCACGGGATCGGCACGCGGCAGCCGTCGCGGCCGCGGTCGGTGTGGCCGGAACGCTCCCACACCGGGTCGGCCAGCACCTCCTCCGGCAGGTCGGTCACCTCCGGCAGCCCCAGCTCCTCACCCTGGTAGACGTACGCGGACCCCGGCAGCGCGAGCATCAGCAGCGCCGCCGCGCGTGCCCGGCGCCGCCCCACTTCACCGCCGCCGTAGCGGGTCACGTGCCGGACCACGTCGTGGTTCGACAGCACCCACGTCGCGGGCGACTCGGTGGCGAGCGACGCGTCGATGACGGCACGCATCGGCTCCGCGGCCCAGTCGGTCTTCAGGAAGTGGAAGTTGAACGCCTGGTGCAGCTCGTCGGGACGCAGGTACAGCGCGGTCCGCGCCGGGGTCGGGGCCCACGCCTCCGCCACGGCCATGCGCTCGTCGCCGGAGCCGCTGTAGGAGTCGAGCACCTTCCGCCACTCGCGGTAGATGTCGTGCACGCCGTCCTGGTCGAAGTACGGGAGCGGCTCTGACCCCAGCAGCGCGCTCTGGTCGGGACGGCCGACGTCGGGCAGGCCCTCGGCCTTCACCATCCCGTGCGCCACGTCCACGCGGAACCCGTCGACGCCCAGGTCCAGCCAGAACCGCAGGATGTCGAGGAACTCCGCGCGCACCGCCGGGTTGTCCCAGTTCAGGTCCGGCTGCTCGGGCGCGAACAGGTGCAGGTACCAGTCGCCGTCCTCGGTGCGGGTCCACGCCGCGCCGCCGAAGATCGACTCCCAGTCGTTCGGCGGCCCGTCACCCCGGCCTTCGCGGAAGATGTAGCGGTCCTTCAGCCCGGCCTGGAACCACTCGTGCCGGTCGCTGGTGTGGTTCGGGACGATGTCGACGATAACCCGCAGGCCGAGCGCGTGCGCGTCCGTGACGAGGCCGCGAGCGTCGTCGAGGGTGCCGAACAGCGGGTCGACCGCGCGGTAGTCGGCGACGTCGTAGCCGCCGTCGGCCATCGGGGAGGCGTAGAACGGGGTCAGCCAGACGGCGTCGACCCCCAGTTCCGCGAGGTAGGGCAGGCGGGAACGCACACCGGGGAGGTCGCCGACGCCGTCGCCGTCCGCGTCGGCGAAGCTGCGGACGTACACCTGGTAGATGACGGCGTCTCGCCACCACTCATGGGTCATGCGTGACATGTAAAACCTTGCATCGACTTTCAGCAAGCCCGAACCATTGCCACGTGACCGGACGGCTACCTAGCATTCACCGTCGAAGCGATTCGACACGGGTGAGGGCACTGTGGCCAAGATCGAGGACGTCGCCAAGCACGCTGGGGTCGCCCCCAGCACGGTGTCGTACGTCCTGTCCGGCAAACGGTCGATCACCCAGGAGACCCGCGAACGGGTGCTCGCCAGCATCGAGGCGCTCGGCTACCAGCCGCACGCCGGCGCGCGGGCACTCGCGTCCAACCGCAGCAACGTCGTCGCGCTGGTCGTACCGCTGCGCTCCGGCATCCACGTGCCGGTGATCATGCAGTTCGCGACCTCGGTCGTCACCGCGGCCCGCGAGCACGACCACGACGTCCTGCTCCTGACGCAGAGCGAGGGCGAGGCCGGCCTGCGGCGTGTGGCGGGCACGTCCATGGTCGACGCGATCATCGTCATGGACGTCGAACTGCACGACCCCCGGCTTCCGGTGCTGAAGGAACTCGGCCGGCCCGCCGTGCTGATCGGCTTCCCCGCCGAGACCGACGGCCTGACCTGCATCGACCTCGACTTCACGGCGGCGGGCACGGCCTGCGTGGACCACCTCGCCGAGCTGGGCCACCGCAGGGTGGCGCTGATCGGGTCGCCGCCGGAGGTCTACGAGCGGGAGACCGGGTTCGCCTCCCGCACCACGAACGGGTTCACCGAGGCGGCGGCGCGGCACGGCATCGCCGCCAGCGTGCACGCGTGCGAGGCCACACAGGCGGGCGCCCAGAAGGTGGCCGCGGAGCTCCTGGCCGAGCATCCCGATCTCACCGCCGTCGTCGTCCACAACGAACCCGTCGTCGCGCCACTGCTCGCCGCGTTCCGCGAGGCGGGCCGGTCGGTGCCGGACGACCTGTCGGTGGTGGCGATCTGCCCCGACGAACTCGCCGAGTACACCATGCCCGCGCTGACCTCCGTGGCCATCCCGGCCCAGGAGGTCGGGCGTCAGGCGGTCGGGCTGCTGATGGCCAAGCTGGGCGGCCGTCAGGTGCCCGACGCGACACTGCTGCCCCCGCACCTGACCGTCCGAGCCAGCACCGCCGTCCCCAGGTAACCACCCCCGACTCCCCTCACCCATCCGGCAGGCACGTCGTCGAAGCGATTCGACAGACGGGAGGAACAACGATGTTCACACCAGGAAAGGCCTTGCTCGCGGTACTCGCGCTGACCGCGTCGTTGCTGGTCGCGTGCGGCGACGACGGTGGCGGTGGCAGCGCGAACGAGCTGCGTCTGTGGCACTACGAGGGTCCGGACAGCGCCATGGGCAAGGCGTGGGCCGAGGCGATCAAGGAGTTCGAGGACACGCATCCCGGCGTCACGGTGACGTTCGAGGAGAAGGGCTTCGAGCAGATCCAGAAGAACGCCCAGATGGTGCTGAACTCCGACGAGGCGCCCGATCTCATGGAGTACAACAAGGGCAACGCGACCGCGGGCCTGTTGTCCAAGCAGGGCCTGCTGACCGACATGTCCGCCGAGGTGACGGAACGCGGCTGGGACAAGCTCCTGTCGCCGAGCCTGCAGACCACGTGCAAGTACGACGAGCGCGGCGTGATGGGCGGCGACAAGTGGTTCGGCGTCCCGAACTACGCCGAGTACACGATGGTCTACTACAACGCCGACCTGTTCGCGCAGCACAAGGTCGAGATCCCCGAGACGTTCGACGACCTGGTCGCGGCCATGGACGAGTTCGTGGCCGCCGGGGTCACCCCGCTGTCGGTGGGCGGCAAGGAGTACCCGGCGCAGCAGCTGTTCTACCAGCTCGCACTGTCCAAGGCGGACAAGCAGTGGGTGGACGACCTGCAGCAGTACAAGGGGAAGGTCGACTTCCACGACGAGGCGTGGACCTACGGCGCCGAGACCTTCGCCGACTGGGTGAAGAAGGGGTACATCGGCAAGGACTCGGCCGGCATCGACGCGGAGAGCATGGGTGTCGCGTTCATGGGCGGCAAGTTCCCGATCATGGTGTCGGGCTCGTGGTGGTACGGGCGCGTGCAGTCCACGGTGAAGGACTTCGAGTGGGGCACGATGCTGTTCCCCGGCAGCGACATGGCCCTCGGGTCGAGCGGCAACATCTGGGTGGTGCCGGAGGGCTCGGAGAACAAGGAGCTGGCGTACGACTTCATCGACATCACGATGAAGAAGGCGAACCAGAACCTGCTGGGCAACTCCGGTGGCATCCCGGTGGCGGCCGACCCGGCCGCGATCACGGACGAGAAGAGCAAGGAGCTCATCGAGAACTACCAGACGCTGGTGGACCGGGACGGCCTCGCCTACTACCCGGACTGGCCGGTGCCCGGCTACTACGACGTGCTGGTGTCCGCGACGCAGAAGCTGATCAACGGCTCGGCCTCGCCGGACGAGGTGCTGGACGAGCTGGCCGGCCCGTACGAGGAAAACCTCGCCAATGTCGGTGGCTGAGAAGACCCTCGATGGAGCCCTTCGGGACAGTCACCGTCCCGAAGGCGCCCCTCGGCGCGCACCGCGGCGGGACCGCGGGTACCTGCCCTACCTCGTGCCCGGGGTGCTGCTGTTCGTCGCGGTGATCGCGGTCCCGCTGGTGATGAACGTCGGCATCAGCTTCACACGGTGGCAGGGTGTCGGCGAGCCGGACGTCGTCGGGTTCGACCAGTACCAGAAGCTGTTCGCCGACGAGACGTTCTGGCTCTCCTTCCGGAACAACGCGGCGCTGATCCTCGCCATGGCCGTCATCCCGACATTCCTCGGGCTGCTGCTCGCGACCGCGCTGTTCGACGTGGTGTCCAAGCGCAACCCGCGTACCACGACGGCGTTGCGGGCGGCGTTCTACCTGCCGCAGGTGCTGCCCACGGTCGTGGCGGGCGTGGTGTGGGGCTGGATCCTGCACCCGGCGTTCGGCGCGGCGAACGCGTTGCTGCGCGCGGTCGGCCTGGAGTCGTGGACGCAGAACTGGCTCGGGGACGAGAAGACGGCGCTGCTGTCGGTCATGGCGGTGCTCGTGTGGATCCAGATCGGCTTCCCGCTGGTGATCTTCATGGCGGGGTTGCAGCGGGTGGACCCGCAGCTGTACGAGGCCGCCGCGCTGGACGGGGCGAGCTGGTGGCAGCGGCTGTGGGCGGTGACCGTGCCGCAGATCCGGCCCGAGATCTACGTGGTGCTGCTGACGTGCACGATCGCGTCGCTCAAGTCGTTCGACAAGATCTTCGTGCTCACCAGGGGCGGCCCGGGTGGGTCGACGCTGACCCCGTCGTACTTCTCGTTCCAGAACTTCTTCGAGAAGGCGAACGTCGGCTACGGCGCGGCGATCGCGACCGTGCTGGCGGCGATCATCGTCGGGCTGTCGTTCCTGTTCCTGCGTGCGCAGAACCGGGAGGGCTCATGACCAGAAGGCTCGTGGTCGCCCTCCTCGCGGTACTTGCGGTCATCACCCTGATCCCGTTCCTGCTGGTGCTGGTGAACGCGGTCAAGTCGGCGCGGGACTACACCGCGAACGGCCCGCTCGCGCTGCCGGACGCGCTGTACCTCCAGGGCATCGTCGACTTCTGGGTGCGGGTCGACTTCGGCGAGAAACTGGTCAACAGCACGGTGATCGCGGGTTCGGTGGCGGTGCTCGCGGTGCTGGTGTCGATCGTCACCGCGTACGCCCTGGGCATCGGCCGGGTCAAGGGTCGCCTGTGGATCGTCGCGGTCTTCCTGCTCGCGAACCTGCTGCCGCAGGAGGCGCTGGTCTACCCGCTGTACTTCCTGGCGAAGGAGGCCGACCTCTACGACACGAAGCTCGCCGTGATCATCATCTTCACCGCGATACAGAGCGCGTTCGGCGTCTACCTGCTGACGTCGGTGCTCTCGACGTTCCCGAGGGAGATCATCGAGGCGGCCCGGATCGACGGCGCGAACCGGTGGCAGGTGCTGTGGCGGGTGGTCGTGCCGCTGTCGTGGCCGACGCTGTCGGTGCTGCTGGTGTTCTTCTTCATCTGGACGTGGAACGAGTTCTTCATCCCGATGGTCATGCTCATCTCCAACGACAACCAGACGGTCCCGGTCGCACTCGGGGTGCTGCAGGGACAACGTCTCATGGACGCCACCGCGCAGAGCGCGTCGGCGCTGCTCGGGATCATCCCGGCGGTGGTGTTCTTCCTGATCTTCCAACGAACACTGACGCGGGGCATCGCGGTGGGAGCGGTCAAATGAAGTTCACGGACGGGCACTGGCTGATGCGCGAGGGTGTCACGCCCGCCTACCCCGTCGAGGTCCTCGACGTGGCGGAGACCCCGGACGGGCTGCGGATCCTCGCCCCGACGTACCCCGTGCACAGCAGACGCGACCTGCAGAGCGGGGCCGTGCTGACGATCGATCTCTCGTCGCCCATGCCGGACGTGGTCGGAGTACGGGTGACCCATCATGCGGGCGGCGCGGGCACATCGCCGCGGTTCGAGCTGTTCCCGTCCGGACCGCCACCGACGATCGACGGCGACACCCTGACGTCCGGCGCCTTGTCGGTACGGGTGACCCGCAACCCGTGGCGGCTGGAGTTCGTGGCGGACGGCCAGGTCCTCACCTCCAGCGGCGAGAAGGACCTGGGCCTCATGTCCACACCGGACGGCCACCACGTGCGGGAGCGGCTCAACCTCGGTGTCGGCGACGCGGTGTACGGGATGGGTGAGCGGTTCGGGCCGCTCGTGAAGAACGGCCAGGTCGTCGACAGCTGGAACGCCGACGGCGGCACGAGCAGCGAGCAGGCGTACAAGAACGTGCCGTTCTTCCTCACCAACGCGGGTTACGGCGTGTTCGTGAACCACCCCGGCCTGGTGTCGTTCGAGGTGGGTTCCGAGGACGTGTCGAAGGTGCAGTTCAGCGTCGAGGCGCAGTCGATGCAGTACTTCGTGATCCACGGACCCACGCCGAAGGAGATCCTCGCGAAGTACACCGCGCTGACCGGCAGGCCCGTGCTGCCACCCGCGTGGTCGTTCGGGCTGTGGCTGTCGACGTCGTTCAACACCGACTACGACGAGGCCACGGTCACCTCGTTCATCGAGGGCATGGCGGAGCGGGACCTGCCGCTGTCGGTGTTCCACTTCGACTGCTTCTGGATGCGGGAGCTGTCGTGGTGCGACTTCGAGTGGGACCCGAAGGTCTTCCCCGACCCGCGCGGCATGCTGTCGCGGCTGAAGGCACGCGGCCTGAAGGTGTGCGTGTGGATCAACCCGTACATCGCGCAGCGGTCCGCCTTGTTCGAGGAAGGGCAGGCCCGCGGCTACTTCCTGAAGCGGCCGAACGGGGACGTGTGGCAGTGGGACCTGTGGCAGCCGGGGCAGGCGGTCGTGGACTTCACGAACCCGGAGGCCCGCGAGTGGTACGCGGCGAAGCTCGACGCCCTGCTGGACATGGGCGTGGACTGCTTCAAGTCGGACTTCGGCGAGCGGATCCCGACCGACGTGGTGTATTTCGACGGGTCCGACCCCGGGGACATGCACAACTACTACACCTACCTCTACAACAAGACCGTGTTCGACCTGCTGCGCAAGCGGCGCGGCGAGCGGGACGCGGTCGTGTTCGCGCGGTCGGCGACCGTGGGCACGCAGCAGTTCCCCGTGCACTGGGGCGGGGACAACCTGTCCACGCCGCAGTCGATGGCGGAGTCACTGCGTGGCGGGCTGTCGCTGACGATGTCGGGTTTCGGGTACTGGAGCCACGACATCGGCGGCTTCGAGGGCACCCCGGAGGCGTGGCTGTTCAAGCGGTGGATCGCGTTCGGGCTGCTGTCGTCGCACAGCAGGCTGCACGCGAACTACTCGTACCGGGTGCCGTGGGCGTTCGACGAGGAGGCCGTGGACGTGTTGCGGCTCTTCACGAAGCTCAAGGCGACGCTGATGCCGTACCTGTACGAGGCGAGCAGAACCGCGCACCTCACCGGTGTGCCGGTGATGCGGGCGATGGTTGTGGAGTTCCCCGACGACCCGGCCTGCACGTATCTGGACCGGCAGTACATGCTCGGCCCGGACCTGCTGGTGGCGCCCGTGTTCCGCGAGGACGGGCTGGTCGAGTACTACGTCCCGGACGGTTCGTGGACCCACTACCTCACCGGCGAGACCGTCACCGGGCCGCGCTGGGTGCGGGAGACACACGCCGTCGACAGCGTGCCCCTGCTGGTCCGGCCCGGCACGGTGCTCCCGGTCGGCGCGGTCGACGACCGGCCCGACTACGACTACGCCGACGACGTCACGCTCCACGTCTTCGGCCTGGCCGACGGCACTTCCGTGACGGCCGTCGTCCCCACGGTGTCGGGTGACGTCGCCTGCACCTTCACCACCACCCGGCGCGGCGACACCGTCGAGGTGTCCGCCGACACGCCGCCCGCCCGCTGGCGCGTCCGCGTCGCGGGCGCCGAACCCGTTGACGCAGAAGGATCCTCGCTCACCGTCCGCCTCTGAACCCGATGGAGTGGTCATGAGAAGACGTACGTTCTTAGCGGTAGCAGGTGTCACGACGGCCGCGCTCGCGGTCCCCGTCCAGGCGGAAGCGATGGCAGGTCACCCGTTCCGCAACCCCCGTCTCCCCCTGAGGTCCCGTGTCGAGGACCTGCTCGCCCGGCTCACGCTGCCGGAGAAGGTTTCTTTGCTGCACCAGTACCAGCCCGCCATTCCCCGCCTGGGCATGGCGTTGTGGAAGACCGGCACCGAGGCCCTGCACGGCATCGCCTGGTCCACCGACATCACCTCCACCCCTGATCCCGGCGCGGTGCGGACCGCGGTCGCGACCGTGTTCCCGCAGGCCGTCGGGCTCGCGTCCACCTGGGACCCCGCGCTGATCAAGCGGGTCGGGTCGGTGGTCGGCGACGAGATCCGCGGCCACCACTCGGACAACCCGGTCGTGTGGGGCCTGAACGCGTGGGCGCCGGTGGTGAACCTGCTGCGCGACCCGCGCTGGGGCCGCAACGAGGAGGGTTACTCCGAGGACCCGTACCTGACGGGCGTCATCGCCACGGCGTACGCGGGCGGCATGACCGGAGACGACCCGCGCCACCTGAAGACGGCGCCGACGCTCAAGCACTACCTCGCCAACAACAACGAGATCCGCCGCGACCGGACGTCCTCCAACCTGCGGCCGCGGGTGAAGAAGGAGTACGACGAGGCCGCGTTCAAGCCCGCGATCGCGGCGAACGCGGCGACCGGTGTGATGGCCGCGTACAACCTGGCCAACGGCCGTCCCATGACCGTGAGCCCGGACTTCGACGACGTCGTGCGCACCTGGACCGAACAGGTGCTGCTGAACGTCACCGACGCGGGCAACCCCAACAACCTCGTCAACTCGCAGGCGTACTTCGCCACGCTCGCGGAGGCGGACGCGGCCACGCTGAAGGCCGGTCTGGACAGCTTCACCGTCGACAACACGAACGCGCAGCCCACGGTCGACGCCGTCAACGCGGCACTGGCGCAGGGCCTGCTCGCCGAGTCCGACGTGGACAACGCGGTGCGGCACATCCTCACGATCCGCTTCCGGCTCGGCGAGTTCGACCCGGGCGGCGGCCCGTACGGCGACATCACCATGGCCGTGGTGAACAGCCCGGCCCACCGGCAGCTCGCACGGGAGACCGCAGGGAAGGCCGTGGTGCTGCTGAAGAACGACGGCACCCTGCCGTTGCGTGCCACCGGCACGGTCGCGGTGGTCGGGCCGCTGGCCGACACGCTCTACACCGACTGGTACTCGGGGAAACTGCCGTACGTGGTCACGCCGAGGGCCGGGATCGCGGAACGGGTGACCGTGACCGGCGGCGAAGCGGTCGACCGTATCGCCTTGCGCACGATCGACGGCCGGTACGTCACCGCGAGCACGGCGGCGGACGGCGCACCGCTCACGATCGCGGACACCTCGGCGGGCACGCACTTCGACGTGTTCGACTGGGGGCAGGGAGTGGTGACGTTGCGCAGCGCCGCCAATGGCAAGTACGTCGAGCGGGACGGCTTCGGCGCGACCAGCGCGTTCGTGAACCGGGCACCGCAACCCCGCGACTGGTTCGTGCACCAGCAGTTCACGTTCGAGGACGCGGGCGATGGCGCGGTGGTCGTCAAGTACGTCGGCTACGAGACCGTGAACGACTGGGAGGGCCCGAACAACTACCTGACGGTGGCGTCCGACGGCCGGGTCATCCTCGGCTCCCCGGACGCGGCCGGGGCAACCCGGTTCATCAAAGAGACGGTGTCGAGTGGCATCGACGAGGCCGTCGCGTCCGTGGCGGGGGCGGACGCGGCGGTCGTCGTGGTCGGCAGCATGCCGTTCATCAACGGCCGCGAGGACCACGACCGCACCACCATGGCGCTCGCGGAGAGCCAGTCCGCGCTGATCAGGGCGGTGCACGCGGCGAACCCGAACACGGTCGTCGTGGTGGAGAACAGCTACCCGACCACGCTCACGTGGGAGCAGGACAACATCCCGGCGGTCCTGTGGACCACGCACGCGGGTCAGGAGACCGGGCACGCGATCGCGGACGTGTTGTTCGGCGACGTCAACCCGGCCGGGCGGCTCACGCAGACGTGGTACCGCGCTGACACGGACCTGCCGGACATCCTCGAGTACGACATCATCAAGGCCCGCCGCACGTACCAGTACTTCGACGGCATGCCGCTGTACCCGTTCGGGCACGGGCTCTCGTACAGCACGTTCCGGTACGGGCGACTGGCCATCGAGTCGCCGATGAAGGTGAGCGTGCCGGTCACCAATACATCTGACCGGGCTGGTGACGAGGTCGTCCAGCTCTACACGCACCAACGCGAGTCACGTGACCCGCAACCGAAGCTCACACTGCGGGCGTTCCAGCGCGTGCACCTGCGACCGGGGCAGACGAAGACGGTCCGGTTCTCCGTGCCGGTCAAGGACCTGGCGCACTGGGACGTGACGCGTGGCCGCTGGGTGGTGGAGGGTGGCACGTACGACGTGCTGGTCGGCGCGTCGTCGACCGACATCCGCCAGCGCGGCTCGGTGCGGGTCAGGGGCGAGACGATCCCGCCGCGCGACCTGTCCCGCACCACCCGGGCGGTCGACTTCGACGACTACGCGGGTGTGTCACTCGTGGACACGTCGAAGGAACGCGGTGACTCGGTCGCCGGGCCGGGCTGGATCTCCTTCCACGACAGCGAAATCCGGCGGGCGAAAACGTTTGCGGGGCGGGTCGCGGGCACGGGCACGATCGAGGTCCGGCTCGGCGGACCCACCGGGGCGCTCGTCGGCACGGCCACATCGCCGGGCACGGCCGACAAGTACACCTATGTCTCTGTCGACACGGCGGTGAACCTGGACGGCAGGCACGACGTGTACCTGGTGCTCACCGGTGACCTGCGCGTCGACACGTTCACCGTGTCATGAGACGGCTGGCACTGCTGCTGGCGTTGCTGCTGGCCACGGGCGCTGCCACGCCCGTGGCCGCGGCGGCGCCCGCCCACACGGTGACCTACGACCGGTACTCGCTGAAGGTGGACGGCGAGCGGGTGGTCCTGTGGAGCGGCGAGTTCCACTACTTCCGCCTGCCGAGCCCGGCGCTGTGGCGGGACGCGCTGGAGAAGATCCGGGCGGCCGGCTTCAACGGCGTCTCGCTGTACTTCAACTGGGCGTACCACTCGCCCGCGCCGGCGAGTACGACTTCACCGGCGTGCGGGACGTGGACCGGCTGCTGCGGCTCACCGAGGAACTGGGCCTGTATGTGGTCGCACGGCCCGGCCCGTACATCAACGCCGAGGTCAGCGGCGGCGGTTTCCCCGCGTGGCTCAAGCAGGTCGACGGCCGGGCCCGGTCGAGCGACCCCGGCTACACCGCGGCGACGTGCCGCGTGACCAGGACGTCCCGGTGGCGCTGCGGTTCGACGGCACGGGCGCCTACCGCGTGCTGATGTTCGTCAACGGCTGGCAGATGGGCCAGTTCACGGCCGACCTCGGCCCGCAACGCGAGTTCGTCCTGCCGTCCGGAGTACTGCGCCCGGACGGGAAGAACACGCTCGCCCTGGCGGTGATCGCACTGGAGGACAGCACCCTGGGCCAGGTCAGCCTGGTCCCGTTGGCCAACCACCGCGTCCGCTGACCGTGCGATGCTGTGCCGGTGCCACTGGTGTGGGTGACCGGCAGCGCCGGCGCGGGCAAGTCGACGGTCTGTTCGCTGTTGAAGAGCAAGGGAGAAGTGGCGGTCGACGCCGACTGGGATGGCTACAACCAGTGGGTGGATCGGACGAGCGGCCTCGTCGTCGCCGATCCGCCCGACCCGGTGCCACCGGGTTGGCTCGACCGCTACGCGTGGCGGATCAACCGCGCGCAGGTCGAGGCCCTCGCGGCGCGGATCCGCGACACGACCGCGTTCCTCTGTGGCACCGTCGAGAACGAGGTGGAGGTGTGGGACCTCTTCGACCTCGTGGTCTGCGTGGTGGTGGACAGCGCGACGCTCCGGCATCGTCTCCTGACCCGCACGACGAACTCCTACGGCAGGCACCCGGAGGAGCTGGCGGCGGCACTCTCGTCCAATGACGGCATGGCGGCCACGTACCGGCGCTTCGGTGCGACGATCGTCGACGGCAGCCGCCCTCCGGCGGAGGTCGGCGACGCGATCCTCGCCGCCACCGCCCGCCTGTCGTAACGGCGTCGTTCAGGGCATGCGGGCGGCGTCGAGGTTCGCCAGCAGCGCGTCCACTGTGGCCTCGGGCGTCAGGTGCGTCGAGTCGAGCCACAGGCCACGCCGCGGCATCGCCCGAAGGCCCCGGTCGAGGTCCGCCACCGTCCACGCCCCGTACCCCGTCTTCGCCCGCGCTGCCTCACGCGCGGCCACCGCCGCGGGCGACGGCGCCAGCACCACGAAGTAGCGCGGCCGCGTCCGCACCGCGTCGAGCAGCTCGTCGACGTGCTCCCCGAGCAGGACGTCCTGCACGACCGCGGTGAACCCGGCGTCGGCGTACCCGTCGGCGACCGTCGCCGTCAGCCGGTGCCGCAACCGCAGCTGCGCCACCGCCTCCTCCTCCGCGCCGGGCGTCATGTCCGCGCGACCGGACACGATCGTCCGGCGGAACAGGTCGCCCCGCACGTGCGCGGCCCTCGGCAACCGCTCGGCGAGCAGCTGCGCGACCGTCGACTTGCCCGCCGCCATGATTCCGGTGATCACCACCACCGCCGGTCCCGGGCTCATCCCAGCGGAGCACCTGCCACGTACAGGACCTGCCCGGTCACGTAGCCCGCGCCCTCGCTCGTGAAGAAGGACACCGCGTGCGCGATGTCCTCCGGGTGCCCGGCCCGCCGCACCGGCGACGCCTCGGCGGTGATCCGGACGTGCTCCTCCAGCGTCCGGCCCCGCCGCGCCGCCGACCGGACCGTCATGTTCGTGACGGTGAAGCCCGGCGCGACCGCGTTGACCGTCACCCCGTAGGGCCCCAGCTCCAGCGCGGCGGCCTTCGTGAACCCGTTCAGCCCGGACTTCGCCGACACGTACTGCACCCGCTCCGGGTCGCCGAGCGCGGACGTCGACGAGATGTTCACGATCCGGCCGAAGCCCGCGGCCTTCATGAACGGCGCGACCAGCCGGGTGGTCAGGAAGGCGCCGCGCAGGCACACGTCGACGACCGCGTCCCAGTCGGACAGGGACATGTCCGTCAGCGGCTGGTCCCGCGCGAAGCCCGCGTTGTTCACGACGATCGCAGGCTCGCCCAACTCCGCCACCACCGTGTCGAACGCCGTCGCGACCGACTCCTCGTCCGCGACGTCACAGTGGACGACCGCGTCGCCCTCCGCGCCGGCCGTGTCGACGTCCAGCACCGCGACCCGGTGCCCGTCGGCACGCAAGCGCTTGGCGACGCCCGCGCCGATGCCGCGGGCGCCACCCGTCACGACCGCGACGCTCACCGCGCCCTCCTGACCCGGGCCTCGTCCCACACCGGCTCGTCCGTCTCGACCACCTGCCCGTCGGACCGGAACACCAGGAACCGGTCGAACGACCTGGCGAACCAGCGGTCGTGTGTCACCGACATGACCGTTCCCTCGAACGCCTCCAGGGCGTCCTGCAGGGCCTCGGCGGAGGTGAGGTCGAGGTTGTCGGTCGGCTCGTCCAGCAACAGCAGCGTGGCTCCGGACAGCTCCAGCAGCAGGATCTGGAACCGGGCCTGCTGCCCGCCGGACAGCGTCTCGAACCGCTGCGAACGCGAGCCGGCGAGGCCGTACCGGGACAGCTTCGACGACGCCGCGCCCTCGTCGAGCCCCTCCCGCGTGCCGTCGCCGTGCCACAGGACGTCGAGCAGCGTCCGGCCCACCCATTCGGGGTGCTGGTGGGTCTGCGCGAACAACCCGGGCACGACGCGGGCACCGAGCTTCCACGCCCCGTCGTGCTTGACGGTCTCCCCGGCAAGAAGCCGAAGGAAGTGGCTCTTGCCGGAGCCGTTCGACCCGAGCACCGCGATCCGGTCGCCGAAGAACACCTCCAGGTCGAACGGTTTCATCAGCCCGGTCAGCTCGAGGTCGTGGCACTGGATCGCCCGCAGCCCGGTCCGTCCGCCACGCAGCCGCGGCTGCACCCGCTCCTGTTTCGGCGGCAGGGGCGGCTGCCCGGCCTCCTCGAACTTGCGGAGCCTGGTCTGTGCGGCCTTGTACTTGGCCGCGAGGCTGTCGCTGATCATGGCGGCTTGCTGGAGGTTGCGGACCAGGTCCTTGAGCTTCTGGTGTTCCTCGTCCCAGCGCCTGCGCAGCTCCGCCATGCGGTCCCAGCGGGCCTCGCGGGCCGCGTGCCACGTGCCGAACCCGCCGCCGTGCACCCAGGTGGTGCCGCCCTCGAGCGTCACGATGTGGGTGGCGGCGCTCGCGAGCAGCTCCCGGTCGTGGCTGACGAGCAGCACGGCCTTGCCGCAGGCGGCCAGTCGTTCCTCCAGCCACCGCTTGCCGGGCACGTCGAGGTAGTTGTCCGGCTCGTCGAGCAGGAGCACCTGTTCCCGGCCCAGTAACAGCGCCTCCAGGACGAGCCGTTTCTGTTCACCGCCCGAGAGCGTGGACACCGACCGGAACTGTGCGCGGTCGTAGGGCACGCCGAGCGCGGCGACGGTCGCCGTGTCCCACAGGACCTCGGCGTCGTACCCGCCCGCCTCGCCCCACCCGGCGAGGGCAGTCGCATAACGCAACTGAGTCGGTTCGTCGTCGGTGTCCATCATGGCCAGCTCGGCGTCGTCGAGCGCCGTGGCGGCCGCCTGCAACGCGGGCGGTGAGACGGCCAGCAGCAGGTCCCGCACCGTGCGCTCGTCCCGCACCGACCCGATGAACTGCGGCATCACGCCGAGTCCGCCCTGGACGGTGACACCGCCCTCCTTGGGCGGCAGGTCCCCGGAGAGCAGCCGCAGCAACGTCGTCTTGCCAGCACCGTTCGCGCCGACGAGCGCGACGACCTGGCCGGTGCTGACCCGGAACGACGCGTCGCGAAAGAGTTGCCTGCCGTCGTCGAGTCGATGGCCGAGGCCACCCGCCTCCAGAAATCCCGCGCCCATAGCGCAGATCGTCCGGCATGCGGAGCGTTTCGGGCGACTGGTTTTCGAAAGCAACCCCCTCGCCATCGCTGTGGATCCAAGGCGGTACGCTGCGTCACCTGCGAGGGTTTGGCTGCGAACGGGAGGGATGTACTTGTCCGACACCCCGATCTACGACCAGATCCGCCAGGAACTCGAAGCCGGTCGCACCGACCCGGCGACGGCCAGGAGATCACGTTCGGGCGACGACGACGGTCAGGCCGTGTCCGTCTGGGCCCTGGTGAACCAGCACCGGAACGGCAAGCGCCGCTGACGCGTGCTGGGATTGGGTCCATGCACCTGCTCAGCCCCGGCCCTTCCGTCGACGACCGCGCGCTGGAGGACCTCTACGCGTACCCCACCGAGCTGACCCGTCCCTTCGTGCAGGTCAACTTCGTCGCGAGCGCCGACGGCGCCGCGACCGTGTCCGGCCGTTCCCGCGGCCTGTCCAGCCCGGCGGACAAGAAGGTGTTCGCGCTGGGCCGTGACCTGGCCGACGTCGTTCTCGTGGGTGCCGGCACGGCGTTGACCGAGGGATACCGGGGCATCAAGCGAACGGAGCTGCGCGCGTCCCGCCGGTCACGGCTGGGCCTGACGGACATCCCGCCGATCGCCGTCGTCACGGGGAACGGTTCCGTCGACCCGATGTCGCCGCTGATCACCGACACCACGGTGCCCCCGATCGTGCTGACCTCGAACACGGCCCCCACCGACTGGCGCAAGGCGGTCGCCGACGCGGGCGCGGACGTGGTGGTGACCGGCGAGGACCGCGTCGACCCGGCGGCGGCGCTCACGGCGCTGGCCGACCGCGGTCTGCTGCGGGTGTGCTGCGAGGGCGGCCCGACGCTGTTCGCGGACCTGATCGCGGCGAACCTCGTCGACCAGCTGTGCCTGACGGTGTCCCCGCTGCTCACCGGCGCGGGCGCGGTCCGCATCGCCGAAGGTCTCCCCGCGGCGGCGCCAGTGGACCTCACCCTGGAGTCCGTGCTGGCGGACGACGGGTTTCTGATGCTGCGGTATCGCACGAAGGCGGCATCCGGGCCAGAATGACGCCCATGCAGCTCCCGATCATGCCGCCGGTGAAGCCGATGCTGGCCAAGCCGGTGAAGAAGATCCCGACGGGCGAGATGAGCTACGAGCCGAAGTGGGACGGCTTCCGGTCGATCATCTTCCGCGACGGCGACGACGTCGAGATCGGCAGCCGCAACGAACGCCCCATGACCAGGTACTTCCCGGAACTGGTCGAGGCGGTCAAGGCCAACCTCCCGACACGCTGCGTGATCGACGGCGAGATCGTGGTCGTCGGCCCCACCGGCGATCGGCTGGACTTCGAGGTGCTGGCCCAGCGCATCCACCCGGCCGCGAGCCGCGTGAAGATGCTGTCGGAAACCACGCCGGCGAAGTTCGTGGCGTTCGACCTCCTGGCCCTGGACGACGTGGACTACACGGGCCGGCCGTTCGCCGAACGCCGGGCCGCGCTGGAGGAGGCGCTGGCGCCAGCGCGGGCGCCGATCCATCTCACCCGCACGACCACCGATCCGTCGGTGGCCCAGGAGTGGTTCGAACAGTTCGAGGGCGCTGGTCTCGACGGGCTGATCGCCAAGCCGCTGACCGGTGAGTACGAGCCGGACAAGCGGGTGATGTTCAAGATCAAGCACGAACGCACCGCGGACTGTGTCGTGGCCGGTTACCGCGTCCACAAGAGTGCGCCCAACCGCATCGGGTCGCTGTTGCTCGGCCTGTACAACGACGAGGGTGTGTTGGCGAGCGTCGGGGTGATCGGTGCGTTCCCGCTGGCCAGGCGGGAGGAGCTGTTCGAGGAGATGCAGGAGCTGGTCACGGACTTCGACGACCACCCGTGGGCGTGGGCGCGGCAGGAGGAGGGGGCACGGACGCCGCGGAACGCCGAGGGGAGCCGGTGGCAGGCGGGGAAGGACCTGTCGTTCGTGCCGCTGCGGCCGGAGCGGGTGGTGGAGGTGCGGTACGACCACATGGAGGGTGTCCGGTTCCGGCACACCGCCCAGTTCTCGCGGTGGCGGCCGGATCGTGATCCGCGTAGCTGCACCTACGAGCAGTTGGAGGAGCCGGTCAAGTTCGATCTCGCGGACGTGCTGGCCTGAGTTTGTTTCGCCCCCACGCGGCCTCCGGCCCCCGGAATCCAGCCTAGACCCGGCCACCGACGACCTCCGCCTGCCGAAAACGGGTTGTCCACAACGCACTCGGTTGTCCACAAGCACCACTCGCGACGACCGGAAGCGTCGGCCCCGTCCCGTAAGCTGGTAACCGGGGGCCGGAGGCCGCCCCTCCCACGTTCACCCCGTTCTCACCTCCCCCGTGCGACCCTGCAACGGACCACACACAGGGGAGGACAAGACACGGTGACGGCCTGGCGAGTAGGCGTGGCCATGCTGGTCGCCGCGGCGGCGGTCGCCTCCTGCACGGCTGGTCCGTCGGTCCGGCCGGAGATCGTCACCAACGACGGGCCGGACGTCTCGACCACCCAGTCGGTGCCGCCCAGTGAGCTCCCGTCGCTCGAGGAAGCCGACAACGACATCCAGTGGCGCACGTGCTCCGGTGAGATCCGTGACGCCCTGGCCGCCCAGCAGCTCCCCGGCTGGCTGCCCATCGACTGCGGCCGCGTCAACGGCGTCCTCGACTCCCCCTACGCGCCCGACCGCGGCACGGCCCGCATCCAGTTGCTCAAGGCCGGTGACGGGCCCGTGCCGATCGCGGTGGTCAACGACGTCGACGGGCTGCCCGGCACGATCTACGCGGCCCGGCTCGCGGCGTCGCTCCCGCAGGAGTTCTTCGACGAGTTCCAGCTCATCGGCATGGACCGGCGCGGGACCGGCAACTCCGGCGCCCTGAACTGCCTCCCCCATGAGATCCGGCGCGACATGATCGAGCCTGATCCGGCCGCGCTGGACGTCCATGCCTGGTTCGAGGCCGCGCAGACCGCCGGGCAGCAGTGCTCGATCGCCCTGGAACGCCAGCTTCCCGCCATCGACACCTGGCGCACCGCCGCCGACCTGGACGCGCTGCGGACCGGTCTCGGCGTGTCCCGGCTGAACGCGATCGGCCACGGTGAGGGGTCACGCGTGGTGAGCATGTTCGCCGACCGGTTCCCCGACCGGGTGGGGAGGCTCGTCCTCGACGGGGTCCCCGACCCCGCCGTCGACGCGCAGCTGGCCCTCGAGGGTGTGGCGAAGGGTGGCGAGGCGGCATGGGACGCGTTCGTCGCCGACTGCGTCGCACGTCGCTGTGAGCTCGGCACCGACCCCGAGCGCACCTTCCTGGAGCTGCTGGGCAAGCTGCGCGACAACTCCCTCGACAGTGACGCGCTGGACATCACCGCCGGCGCGGCCATGCACGCCGTCATGATCGGGCTGTCCGACCGCAGGACGTGGCCCGCGCTGAGCACGGCGCTCGCGGCCGCGAACAACGGCGACGGCAGCGGTCTGCGGGCCATGCTGGCCCCGGTCGTGCTCGGCAGCGAGGTCCAGGCAGCGTCGCTCGACGGCGCGCTGGTCACGATCTGCAACGACATGAAGACCCGGTTGTCGCCCGGTCAGGTGGAGACAGCCGGGAAGAAGTGGCAGGACCTGTACCCGCTCTTCGGCCCGCTCGCCGCGCAGCGCCTCGCGTTCTGCGGCCCGTGGACCGTGCCCGACCACCCGCTGCCGACGCCGACCGGCCGTGGCGCGCCACCGATTCTCGTCATCGGCACCGCGAACGACGCCGTCACCCCGGGCGAAGGCGCTCAGCGCGCCGCCCAGCAGCTCGACTCCGGCGTCTTCCTCTCCTGGGAAGGCGCGGGGCACGGCGCGCTCGGCTTCTCACCGTGCGCCACGACGGCGGCCATCGGCTTCCTGGCCGACGGCGCGATTCCACGCAACGGAACCGTCTGCCCGCCGTGATCACACGTTAGGGTGACCATGTGCGACGCGTCGGGATGCTGCTGCTGGTCATGGTGTCGTTCCTGTTCGGGGCTCCGGCCGGGGCCACACCGGCGCCACCGCCGGTCACGCTGCGGGTGCTGAGCTACAACATCCACACGGGCATCGGCACGGACGGCGTCCTGGACCTGGCACGCACGGCGGCCGCGATCCGCGGCACCGGCGCGGACGTCGTGGCGCTGCAGGAGGTCGACGTGCACTGGGCCGCACGCAGCGACTTCCGCGACCAGGCACGCGACCTCGCCGACATGCTGGGGATGCGGGCGTTCTTCGCCCCGATCTACGACCTGGACCCGCTCACGCCGGGCGCGCCTCGACGGCGGTACGGGGTGGCCGTGCTCAGCCGTTTCCCCGTACTGCACACCGAGAACCACGAGATCACCCGGCTGTCCACACAGGATCCCGACCCGGCGCCCAGGCCCATGCCGGGGTTCGCGGAGGCCGTCGTGCTGGTGCGCGGCGTGCCGGTCCACGTGTACTCGACGCACCTCGACTACCGCCCGGACCCGACCGTGCGGGAGATGCAGGTGGCCGACATGCTGCGGATCATGTCCGACGACCGCGGCCCGCGGCTGCTGCTCGGCGACTTCAACGCCCCGCACGAGGCGCCCGCGCTCGCGCCACTGTGGACGGTCCTGACCGACGCGGCACCCGGCGGCGGCACGTATCCAGCACAGGCGCCGACGACGGCGATCGACTTCGTGACCGTGTCGGACGAGGTGCGGGTGCGATCGGCGAGCGTGCCGGAGACACTCGCCTCCGACCACCGCCCGGTCCTGGCGGAACTGTCGGTGCCGCGCTAGTCCGCGCTAGTCCTCGGTCTCGCGCACCCGGTACTCGCAGCCGTACTCGACGGCATAGCAGAGATCGTAGTGGTGCACGATCTTGGGACCCTCGTGCAGGTGCACGTGTGTCACGGTGTCGCGTGGCTGTTCCGGCAGCTCGGGGAGCGTGTCGACGCGCCCGTCGAGCGGCCCGCCCACGTAGCGCACGACGTACGGCTTCGTCACGTTGACCTCCCTCCGGCTTCCGTCCCCTCGATGCTTCCTTGCGATCCGGCCGAAAGCAACCAGTGCACCGCGAAACATGAAACCGAGCACACGTTCACCGCATTGGATGTCGCGGTGCAGTAACGGTTTCGACAAAGATGACGACACGAGGGCAGCACACCGCAGGTGAGGAGCCGCGCTCATGACGACGTCGGACCACCGCTGGCCGGTGTGGCCGTGGCTGGTGCTGACCGTCGCGGGCGTCGTCGTGACCGTCGTCGCGGCGATCGTCGGCACCACGACCGGTGTGAACGACGCCGCGGAGCCCGCACCCGTGACGGTCACCGTCACGGCGACGCAGTTCCAGGCCAGCACCGTCAAGGTGACGGTCACCGTTCCCCCGCCGCCGGAGGTTCCGGCCACGGCACTGCTCGACGGCATCCACACCGTCGGCGTCGAGGTGCAGCCCGGCGTCTACCAGACCACCGGCCCGAGCGGCACCAACGCGGGCGGCTGCTACTGGACGAGGTCCGACGGCGCAGGCGGCGTCATCGAGAACGGCGTGATCACCGGCCCCGGCACCCTCACGATCCGGCTCAACGAACTGGTGGAGACCGCGGGCTGCCAGCCTTGGCAGAAAGTCGGCTAATCGGGTCGCGCTCGGCTCGGTTGCACGCGTTTCGGCTCGCCCGCCATCTTCGGATACTCCGGCGGGTACGGCATGTCGCCCTCACCGGCTGCCTCGTCGCGGGCCACCAGCTCCATCAGCGGCTCCAGTGAGAACGCCTGCGTGGCCACGCCCGCGTGCAGGTCACCGACCTGGGCGAACCGGTCCGGCATCGTCAGCACCGTGAAGTCCGCCGGCATGACGTCGGGCAGCTCGTCCCACGTCACGGGCGCGGACACCTGCGCCTTCGGCGTCGGCCGGACCGAGTACACGCAGGCGATGGTCCGGTCGCGCGCCATCTGGTTGAAGTCGACGAAGATGCGTTCGCCGCGCTCCTCCTTCCACCAGCTCATCGTCACGTCGTCGGGCATGCGGCGGGCCAGCTCACGGCCCAGCGCGATCACCGCCCGCCGGGCCTCGACGAAGGTCCACCTCGGCTCGATCGGCACGTAGACGTGCAGGCCACGACCGCCGGACGTCTTCGGGAAGCCCTCCATGCCGAGCTCCGTGAGCAGCGCACGCAGTTCCCCGGCGACCCGCACGGCGTCGCGGAAGTCGGTGCCCGGCTGCGGATCCAGGTCGATCCGCAGCTGGTCGGGGTGGTCGACCTCGGGCCGCCGCACCGGCCAGGGGTGGAACGTCAACGTGCCCAGGTTGACGGCCCACACGACCACCGCGAGCGTCGTCGGGCACACCTCGTCGGCGGGACGACCACTCGGAAAGGTGATCCTGGCCGTCTCCACGAACGGCGGTGCGCCCTTCGGCACCCGCTTCTGGTAGAACGCGTCGCCACGGTTGTCGGCCCTGGTGGAGAGCTTCGCACCCTCGAACACGCCACCCGGCCAGCGCTCCAGCGTGGTGGGCCGGTCGCGCAGCGCGCCGAGGATACCGTCGCCCACCGACAGGAAGTACCGAACGACGTCGGACTTCGTGATCCCCAGTTCGGCGAAGTAGGGCTTGTCCGGACTCGACACGCGCACCGCGTGCCCGTCCACCTCGAACTCCATCGCATCGGCCACCGCCCAAGCCTACGGTCTGCGAAACAGGCTTCGCCTGGTCAAGTAGCGTTGTCATGGTGAAGATGGACCTGACCCCCGCCAGGGGAACCCGTGATCTGCTGCCCTCGGCCGTCGCCGTGCGTGACCATGTGCTGGCGCGGATCACGGAGGTCTACCGCCGCTACGGCTACCAGCGCATCGAGACCCCGGCGCTGGAGAACATCGAGCGCCTCCAGGGCGGCCAGGGCGGCGAGAACCAGAAGCTGATCTACCAGGTGCTGCGCCGCGGCCTCGAGCCGACGGTCGCCGATGGCACCCCGCTCGCCGACCTCGTCGACCTCGGGCTGCGTTTCGACCTGACCGTGCCGCTGTCGCGCTTCTACGGCGCCAACCGGGCAACGCTCCCGCAGCCGTTCCGGTCGTTCCAGTTCGGGCCGGTGTGGCGGGCCGAGCGGCCCGCCAAGGGCCGCTACCGGCAGTTCTACCAGTGCGACATCGACATGCTCGGCGAGCCGAGCGTGCTGGCCGAGGTGGAGCTGATCGAGGCGACGTCGGCGGCACTGGCGGCGGCCGGGCTCTCCGGCACGACCGTGCGGCTCTCCGACCGCCGGTTCCTGTCCGCGCTCGCCGAGCAGTCCGGGGTGCCCGCCGAGGGCTGGGACCGCCTGTTCATCACGCTCGACAAGCTCGACAAGATCGGCTGGGAGGGCGTGCGCACGGAGCTGACCGACCGCCTCGGCATCGACGAGACGACCGTGGGCAGGCTGCAGGAGACCATCACCGGCCTGCAGGGTCTGGACGCCGCGAAGCTCGCCGACCAGCTGGCCACGACGCTGCCCGCCCTCGGCGACGACGTGCTGGCCGACCTGACGACCACCGTCGACGGCCTGGCCGCCCTACCCGACCTGACCTGGGAGTTCGACCCGACGCTGGTGCGTGGCATGGGCTACTACACGGGCCAGATCTTCGAGGTCACGCACCCGGCGTCCGGCGGCTCGGTGGCGGGTGGCGGGCGCTACGACCGCCTCATCGGCCGTTTCCTGGGCACCGACGTGCCCGCGTGCGGCTTCTCGATCGGGTTCGAGCGGATCGTGGACCTGCTCGCCAGCGCCCCGGCCCGCGAGACCGTCGCGGTGCTGTACGAGTCGGGCACGCCGATCCCGCGAGTCCTGTCGGTCGCCCGCGAGCTGCGGGCAGGCGGCCGCGCGGTGTCGCCGGTGCGCCGGTCGGGCAAGTTCGGGGCCCAGCTCACCCGGCTGGAGGAGTGGGGTTTCACGTCGTTCGTGCACGTCAAGGCGGACGAGACGGGCGAGGAGCGCGCCCTCGGGGACAAGGCGAGGTAGAGAGGTTACGGTGGGATCATGGCGGCCACCGCGTACCCGGACGACCCGGAGAAGAGGCGGACGGCTCAGTTCGAGGACGAGTTGATCGGCCTCGATCCCAACGACCCCGAGGCGCAGGCGTTCGCCGAGCACCTCGAGCGCCAGCAGCGGGTGCGGCCGAGCTACACCGTTGAGGGCTACCTGTCGGACGTCGGTGACTTCGCCGACTCCGCCAACCGCCTCGGCGGCCACTACAAGCTGATGGCCGTCATCCTCGTGCTGCTCATCCTGCTCGGTGTGACGATCACCGCGTGGGACGCGCTCGTCTTCGTGGTCACCACGTTGTTCTAGCGACGCGTAGTTTGGACGGTATGGAAACCGAGCAGCAGCCGCATGTGGTGAAGTCGGAGCAGGAGTGGCGTGCCCAGCTCACGCCGGAGGAGTTCGCGGTGCTGCGCCAGGCGGGCACCGAACGCCCGTGGACCGGCGAGTACACCGACACCAAGACCACCGGCGTGTACGAGTGCCGGGCCTGCGGCGCGGAACTCTTCCGCAGCGACACCAAGTTCGACTCGCATTGCGGTTGGCCATCGTTCTATGCCGCACGAACTTCGGACGCGGTGATCCTACGAGAGGACCGCAGCCTCGGCATGGTGAGGATCGAAGTGACCTGCGCCACGTGCCACAGCCACCTGGGTCACGTGTTCGAGGGCGAGGGCTACGACACCCCCACCGACCAGCGCTACTGCATCAACTCGATCTCCCTGCGACTGGTCCCCGACGAGGGTTAAGCCCAGCCAACCGTCCTTGCCCGCTGCGGCCATGCCCCTCGGCCGCAGCGGATCTGCAGCGCAACGCCTAGATCGATACACATCGTGTCTCGACGACGATGCTCCCATCGAGCGTCACGACGCCAAACCCAAGATCGGCCTTCCTACGCCGGTCGATCTTGATCACATCATCGTCGAGCCGAAGACTCCCACCTCAAACCCGGTAAAGACCCGCGCGGAAGCGCTCGCGCCAGCAACGTTCAACCGCCCACGCCGAGCCGTGTCGCCGACGACCGCGGACACCTGGAGCCGCCAAGGCGACCGCCGCAAAGTTACCCCATCACTGATTGTATGAGGGCGGCCAGTTCGGGGTCGACTTCTTCGACAATGGCGAGGTATTTTGGCTCCTGAAGATTATAGAACACGTAGTCCACTAGCATTTCTCGTGTTGCGTCCTGGTCTGGATGGTCGGCAAGATATCCCTCTCGGACCACTTGGAACTGCCGCGCTACCTGATCCCTGGTTCGGGGGTAGTCGTCCAATGTCGGGCACATAAGCGGACGCCACAACGCATCTGTGACGATGTCGCCGACCAACAACATCAACTCGCTACGCGCATTCATCGCGTGTTCCAACTCGGAGGTAATAAGTTTGGCCAATAACGGACGGGCCTCAGGTAGACGCATCCACATAAGGTCACCGAGCCTACCGAGACTCCAGGTCATGGGCACATCCGAAGTCGGCGCGGTGGCCTCGGGGAATGCCGCGTCCAGGGGGCTATCGCGGCGCACCGGAAAAGAGTTCCCGCCGGCTGACTCGACTCGTCTCCACTCCTCGACCATGGGGAAATGATACGGGTACCGGTCGAACATCTCACGCACACATCCGCATTGGGCCATCGCGAGATACTCGCGTCCGATTCCAGTCACGTCGGACAGGTCGAATATAGCATTCCCGAACCCACTGTTTCCGCGCTTACACGATTTGTCCTCCACACAGTCGCTCGTTTCCTACGCACGCGGGGCCAATCCCACCACCCGTCCCGGCTGGCGTGGGTTTGATCGCTCCCGCACACGCGGCGCTGATCCCCTCGACAGGCTCGATGAGATCGGATCTGCCCGCCTCCATGCGCACGCGGGCAGATCCGATCTCGTCGAGCCACCGTCACATGACTACTCGCATTGCGGTTGGCCGTCGTTCTTCAGCCCCCTCGCGGGTGAGGCGATCATCGAACGCGAGGACCGGACGCTCGGCATGGTCCGCGTCGAGGTCCTGTGCGCCAACTGCCACTCCCATCTGGGCCACGTGTTCGAGGGCGAGGGCTACGACACCCCCACCGACCAGCGCTACTGCATCAACTCGATCTCACTGCGCCTGGTCCCCGACGAGGGCTGACTATCCGTCGCAGAGCTTCGCACGTAGCACCCGCCGTGCCCGGGACACGACTGGTGCCGGTGACGGTGCGGCGGTCAGACGGGAAGTGCCGGGTCCGCGCTCCGCCTGGGTCGCCCGGTGCTCGGGGCCAGGGACTGCAGGGTAATGGCGGCGTTCTGCGAATTCTGCACGCTGTCCGCGTTCATCCAGACGGTTTGGGTGCCGTCACCCTGGATGTTGACCTGGAGCCGCTCGTTCTGCGTGGGCTGGATCGTGTACATCTTGTTCTTCTCCGCCGCACCGACGGCGAAGACGTTTTCCTTCGGGTCGGCGACACACTTCACGACGATGACCTGTGCCGTCATCTCGGTGAACTGGACGACGATGAACTGGTCCACGTCGCTCTCGATCGTCAGGTCGTACCAGTGCGTGGCGGGCACGTCGTAGTACCGGGTCAGTCGCTGGAACGGCTGCGGCTGGCCGTTGGCGGGTAGCTGCAAATTGTTGATGCCGCTGGTGTTCACGGGCATTTTCACACTGCACACGAAAGCCTGGATGGTGGCACCCGGATTGCCTTTGACAATCGAGGCGGAGACGGAGTTCGTGTCGTCGCCGGAGACCAGCAGGACCGACGCGAGACCCTGGTTCGCGGTGGTTCCGTGGACGGGAACCGGCTTCGGGGGTTGACTGTTGCTCCAGGTCACCTCGACGGTTGTGGTGGCGTCGTTTTCCGCTGCGTTGTAGAAGAAGAAGCCGTAGAGCTGTCCCTCGTTCAACTCGCCCGCGGCCGCGGTGTCACCCTCGGCAAGGGTGATGAGCCGTCCGTCGCTCCAGTTGATGGTGGTCATGTTGAAGCCTTTCTCGACGTCATGGATTTTCCCCAACGCTCAGCCAGCATGAACCCCAGGAAAAGATTTCGAAAGGCTTGGAAACTTCTTCAGTCGACCGCGCAGACGTTTCACCCTCGCGAGAAGGAGCCGGTGCACGAGCTGTCGCCAGGTTGCATTATCAATCTCTCGAGCGACGAAATTAGTCACTCGATTGGATACGCGTCACCTACGGAGCGCCTGACAATCGTGTGCCGGGGCCGCCGTGGTCGTCACCCGGCGGCCCGATGGCCGGCACAGTCAGCGGCACTCCGGAGTTTCAGCCTGCGAAGGTGGCGAGCTCCCAGTGGTGCCCGTCCAGGTCGGCGAAGGTGCGCACGTACATGAACCCGTGGTCCTGCGGCGGCTTCGGCTCGGAGCCGCCCAGTGCCAGTGCCTTGTCCGCCACCTCGTCGACCTCGGCGCGGCTCGCGACGTTCAGGGCGAAGATCGCGCCGGTGGTCTTGCGGGTGTCGGCGATGTCCTTGTCGATGAACTCACGGAAGTGGGTCTCGGACATCAGCATCGCGTTGACGGCGTCGTTGAGGACCATGCACGCCGACTGGTCGCCGGAGTACTGCTCGTTGGCCGTGTAGCCGAGGCCGGTGTAGAACGCCCGCGCGGCGGCGACGTCGGCGACCGGCAGGTTCACGAAGATGCTCGTCATGGCGTGCTCCCAAACTCTGGTGCGAGGCTCTCTGCCTCGGCTCTCACCCCCAGGTCGAACGGGACGGCACGCCGATCGACACGGCCGCGAACCTTCTCCAGGATTTTTTTCCGGGACCTCCTCACGCGTGCAGTGCGGCCTTCGGCCCCAGGTAGAGACCGCCGTTGACGTCGAGCACCTGCCCGGTCACCCACCTGCTGTCCGACGAGGAGAAGAACGCGACCGCGTCGGCGATGTCCACCGGGACTCCGACCCGGCCGAGAGCGACGATGTCCGCGACGCCGTCCGCCGCGCCGGGCAGGTCGTCCAGCCAGGCGTTCATGTCGCTGCGGGTGATGCCCTGCGAGATCGTGTTCACGGTGATCCCCCTGTCCCCCAACGTGTTCGTGAGCGAGCGGCCGAGCACGTTCAGCGCGCCCTTCGTCATCGCGTAGACCGCCTCGGGAATGGCGAACCAGGTGCCCCCCGACGAGACGTTCACGATCCGGGCGCCGTCGGCGAGCAGCGGCAACGCCTTCTGGATGATGAAGAACGGCGCGCGCACGTTCACCCGAACACCCGGTCGAACTCGTCCTCGGACGCGTCGGTCCTCGGCCCGAACACCGCGGCGTTGTTGACGAGCACGTCGAGACCCCGCCCGGCGAGCCCGTCTGTGAGCCTGCCGACCAGCAGGTCGACACCATCGGGCCGGGCCAGGTCCGCCTCCACCGGGAACGCGTGGCCGCCTGCCGCCTCGATGGCGGCGACGGTGTCCAGCGCGGCGGCCTTGTTGGTGCCGTAGTGCACCGCCACCAGCGCCGTCCTCGGCCAGCCGTTCGGCGACGGCACGACCGGACAGCTCGACGTGGCCCGGCCCGAGGAGCTCGCCGACCAGCTGTCGATCATCTGGGAAGGCACCAACAGCACAGCACAGGCCATGGGCGCCGACGGCCCACCGACCGCCACCCGCGCACTGGTGACCGCGGTCCTCGACCACCACACCCGACGCTGACGGACCGCGTCGAACGCACCTGGGTTCAGCGCGACCCGCGTGGCGGCTCAGACCGTCCAGCGGGAGACGTGCAGGTCCCGGCTCGACGGCGAGGTGGACCGGAGCGCGGCTTGCCGGAGCAGGCCGACGACGGTGTCGGCCTGGTGGGCGGTCAGCGTGAAGGGCAGCCGGAGCCACCGGTCCGCGGTCCCGTCCACGGTGAACCGGGGCCCCGGGGTGAGACGAAGCCCGAGGTCGAGCGCCACCGACGCGATGCGCGTCGCGCTGGGGTGGGGCAGTTCTACCCACAGCGCCATGCCGGCTCTCGGGGAGGACCAGCGCCAGTCCGGCAGCCGGTCGCGCAGGGCCTGCTCCAGGGCGGCGCGGGAGCGGCGCAGGTGGTCTCGGCGTTCGGCGAGGATGGCGTCGGCGTCGGCGAGGAGCCGAACCGCGACCAGCTGGTCCAGGACCGGACTGCCGAGGTCGGCGGAGGCACGCTCCTGCGCCAGCCGGGCGAGGAGCTCCGGGTCGGCACGTACCCAGCCGATGCGCAGCCCCGCCCAGAACGCCTTGTTCATCGAGCCGAGGGTGACGACGTCCTGGCGCAGGACGGCGCACGGCGTTGGCGCGGGGCCGTCCAGCACCAGATCGGCGAACGTCTCGTCGACCGCGACGACCGCGTCCCGCAGGCCGCCGAGCACCTGTTCGCGGGCCGCTTCGTCGGCGACCCGTCCGGTGGGGTTCTGTCCGTCCGGGGTGAGGTGGGCCAGCGGCACACCCGCGGCGGGGCGGTCCCAACCGGTGGCCGTGACCGGGAGGGCGACCGGGTGCAGGTGGTGGGCGCGCACGGCGTCGAGAACGGCCGGGTACGTGGGTTGTTCCACCAGCACCGGAGCACCTGGGCGGCTCAGCGCGCGCAGCAGGAGGTTCCAGCCCTGCAGGACACCGCTGGTCACGAGGATCTGCTCGGCGTCGGTCGCGAGGCCCCGGCCGGTGAGGTGCCTGGCCACCGCCGCTCTCAGCGCGGGCAGGCCGAACGGGTGCAGACCGTGGCCGGCGAGCTGCGCCGAGAGGTCCGCCGCGGCCGCCCGCGCCGCGCCGGGCAGTTGGCCGGGCGCGGGCAGTGCGGCCACCGTGAGATCGAGGACCTCGCGAGGTTCTCCCGGCCGGCTGTCCGGTCGTTGGGCGGGTGTCGTCGGCAGGCTGATCCGGCTGCCCGCGCCGTGCGCGCTGCGCAGGTAGCGCTCCTGCCGCAGGACGTTGTACGCGGCGCTCACCGTCGTCCGGTTCACGTTCAGGGCCGCGGCCAGGGCGCGCTCCGACGGCAGCCGCGTGCCGACCGGCAGCCGGCCGTCGAGTGCGAGGCCGCGGACCCCGGCGGAAACGGCGACGTAGACGGGAACACCACTGCCCAGCCACGGCTCCAGCAGCGTCGCCAGCCGGTCCGGGCCCATCCGGCCAACACCTCCAACTTGGCTGTGTTCAGAGCCAGCCAAGTTTGTCACAGTGGGGTACGTGCTGATCTCACCGGACCGTCGCGAAGTACTCGAACTCACGCGTGAGCTCCTCCGGGTGGACACGGTGAACCCGCCGGGCAACGAACTGGCGGCCGCGGAAGTGGCTCTGGCGTACGGAAAACGCTTCGGGCTCGACGGGCACCTGTCCCCTCTCGACGACGGCCGCGCCAACCTGCACCTGGTGCTCCCGGGCACGGGTGCACGGGCTCCGCTCATGTACTGCGGGCACTTCGACACCGTGCCGCTGGGCTCCTCGCCATGGACCCGGCCGCCCCACGCCGCGGAGGTGGACGACGACGGCGTGCTGTGGGGCCGCGGAGCCGTCGACATGAAGGGCGGCCTCGCCGCCATGATCGTCGGCATGGCCACCCTCGCCCGTGCGGGCGCGGCACTGCCCGGAGACGTGCACTTCCTCGGCACCGTTGGCGAAGAGGTCGACTGCGCGGGCGCACGCGCCGCTCTGGACGCCGGTGCGATGGCGGGCGTCGCGAACCTGGTGATCGCCGAACCGACGGACCTGGACCTCGTGGTCGCCCACAAGGGGGCGCTGTTCCTGGAGTTCACGACGTATGGCCGGGCCGCGCACGGCGCCATGCCCGACCAGGGCGTCAACGCCATCACGCACATGATGTGCCTGCTGGCACGCCTGGGCACGCTCGACGCCGAACTGCCGGCGCACACGCTGCTCGGCGGCGCCACGCTCAACGTCGGCACGATCGAAGGCGGCTCGGTCGTGAACATCGTTCCCGACCAGTGCACCGCCCGCGTGGACGTGCGGACGGTGCCCGGCATCGAACACCCGGCCCTGGTGGCCCGCGTCGAGCGACTGCTCGACGAACTCGGCGCCACCCATGCGGGCTTCCGGGCGCGCATGACGGTCACGGGTGACTACCCGGCCGTCGGCACGTCCCTCGACGAACCCCTCGTGCGGGCCGCCACCGGAGTGCTCGACACCGTGCTGGGCCGGCCCGCCGCGGTCCGTGGCGTGAGCTACTTCTCGGACGGTTCCATCCTGCAACCAGCCACCGGAGTACCCACCCTCCTGTGCGGCCCGGGCGACCCGAACCTCGCGCACCAGACGGACGAGCGCGTCGACGTGCTCGCGCTGGAGCGGGCCGCCGAGTTCTTCACGTCGCTGCCCGCGGTACTGGCCGATTGAGGATCTCCACAGTCGACAAACTGTGGATCTCCACAGCAAAACCTTGTGGTCAACATCATTTCGGTCGGCTCCGCCGCCGCATACCGTCGCGTCCGTGAACATCAACCTCCCCGACTCACCCCGTCGCGTCCTGGCGGGCCTGGTGCTCCTCCTGGTGGTGGCAGGAGTGATCACCGGCACCGCGCTGCTCCAGGGCGGCATCTCGCCCGCGCCGGCATCGGCGCCATCGTCGACGTTCAGCGCCGAGCGGGCGATGCGGCACCTGGAGCAGTTCGCGCGCGAACCACGCCCACAGGGCAGCGCCGCGAGCGCACGCGCCGAGCGCTACCTGGCGGACGAGTTACGCGCGGCGGGCCTTTCGGTGACCGTGCAGCAGGCGGTGGGTGTCCGCGCGTCCAGCGGACTGGCGACGTTCGGCCGGGTCGACAACATCGTGGCGACGTTGCCGGGCACCGACTCCTCGGGCACGGTCGTGCTGGCCGCGCACCACGACTCGGCGGCGATGGGGCCGGGCGCGTCGGACGACGGCGCGGCGGTGGCCGCCATGCTCGAGACGGTGCGGGCGCTGCGCACCGGTGACCGGTTGCGCAACGACCTCGTGCTGCTGATCACCGACGGCGAGGAGAACGGTCTGCTGGGCGCCGAGGCGTTCGTGCGGGAGCACCCGCTGGGCGGCCGCGGCGGTGTGGTGCTGAACTTCGAGGCACGTGGGGTCGGCGGTCCGTCGCTGATGTTCGAGACATCGCGGAACAACGCGGGGCTCGTGGAGCTGTTCAACGACACCGTTCCGCACCCGAGGGGCGACTCGTCGATGGTCGAGGTGTACCGGCTGCTGCCGAACGACACCGACTTCTCGGTGCTCGCCGACGCCGGGTTCAGTGGCATGAACTTCGCCTACATCGAAGGCGGGGCCAAGTACCACACGGCGGGCGACTCGATCGCCAACCTGGACCGGGGCAGCCTGCAGCACCACGGCGAGAACATGCTGGCGCTCGCGCAGGCCCTGGGCGACACCGACCTGCGTCGCACGCTCACGGCCGACCACGACGACACGTACTTCGACGTGCTGGGCCTGAAGATCAGCTACCCCAACGGGTTGGTGTGGCCGCTCGCGGTGGTGGCGTTGGCGGTCCTCGGACTGCTGACGTGGCTGGCGAGAAGGCGCGGGCTGACGACCGTCGGCAGGGTCGCGGTGAGCGCGGTGTCGGTCGCGGTGCCGCTGGTGGTGGCGTTCGCGCTGGGCCAGCTGGTGTGGCGCGTGCTGACGTGGGCCCGACCGTCCTATGAGTCCGGTGGCGGGCTGCTGCACCGGCCGACGGCGGTGAACGTGGCGGTGATCGTGGCGGGCGTCGCGGCGCTGCTGGCGTGGTACCTGCTGCTGCGCCGTCGCCTGGGCGCGGTGGCGCTGGTGATCGGCGGCCTGACGTGGCACGTGCTGCTCGGTGTCGTGTGCGCCGCGTACGCACCGGGAGCGTCGTTCCTCTTCACCGCGCCCGCGTTGATGGCCGCTCTGGGGGCCGTCGTCGCGCTGCTGGTGAAGCGGCCGTCGTGGTCCGTGGGGGCGCTGGCCGCGGGTCTGGTGGTGGGCAGTGCCGTGCTGCCGTACTTCGCCTACATGGTGTTCGGTGCGGTGGGCTTGTCGCTGGCCGGCGTGGGCGGGGTGTTCGCGGTCCTGTTCGCCCTGCTCCTGCTGCCGGCGGTGGCACTCCTGCTGCCGGCGGCACCGTCGAGGCGCCTGATCGCGACCGTTCCGGCCACAGCGCTGCTGGCGAGCGTGGCCCTGGTGGCGGCGGGCCTGGCGATCGACAGCCCGGACGCGGGGCATCCGGCGCCGACACACCTGGCGTACGTACTGAACGCGGACACCGGCGAGGCCAGCTGGGTGAGCGCGGACGAGGCACCGGGCGAATGGACGTCGGAGCACGTCGACAGCCAGAACACCGACGCCCTGCCCCCGGGCTACCGGCGAGGCACACTGTGGACCGGGTCAGCCCTGGCGATCGAGGCCACCGGCCCGGACGTCACCGCGGTGAGCAGGACCGGCACGACGATCACCTTCACGGTCCGCTCCACGCGCGACGCCCCGTCGGTCACCCTGCGGCTGGACACACCCATCACGAAGGCGACGGCACAGATCGCCGGCGAGCCACCGGTGTCCACGACGGTCACGGGCACCCGCAAGAACACGTGGCCCTCCGAGATCCGTCTTCGGGACCTCCCGGCTGACGGCGCGACGATCACCGTCGAAACCACGGGCGAGCGCGTGCGGCTGACCGCCATCGACGAAACCCCGGGCCTGCCCGAGACCACGCCGCGTCCCAGCACGACAACCCACAGCACACGAGAGGACGGTGGGGTGACTGCAGTGGCCCGTACCTACAGCCTGTGACCGCCGAACATCCACGCTCACCTCGCAAATCCGACAACTCGACGGGGACCGCGAGCGGTGCGGGGAACGTCACGCCCACCCCCGCGCGCCACACCGAAACGGACTGTGACACGGTTTGGCGCGGGGTGTGGGCGGGTACAGAGCGCCCATGCCTACCAAAGAAGTCATCGACTACCAGCTCACCGCTGTCGATCTGTCCGCTGACCAGCGCAGGCGTGCCGTTGTCGCGGTCGCGTCGGCGGCTCGGGACGCGGAAGACTGTGCCGAGTTGCTCGACATGCTGGGGCTCAGCGCGGCGGAGGCGTTCCCGGACGTCCCCGCTCCGCGCGTGTAGTCGTCAGCTGCCCTGTGGTCTCGTGCTATCCATAGGGGCGTGGGGGCGAGACGGGGAGAGATGAGCGACGAGCAGGTCATCGCGGGCCGGTACCGGTTGGTGGAGCGGATCGGCAGTGGCGGCACGGGAGTCGTCTGGCAGGCCTACGACGAACGGCTGCGCCGCAAGGTCGCCGTCAAGCAGGTGATGGTGCCTGCCGAGCTGACCTCCTCGGAAAGCGAGGAGATGATCCGCCGCACGATGCGGGAGGGGCGGATCGCGGCCAGGCTGCAGCACCCACAGCTCATCACCGTGTTCGACGTCGTCCAGGACGACGGGCAGCCGTACCTGATCATGGAGTACCTGCCGTCGAACAACTTGTCGACGCTGGGCACGCTGCCGCCTGACGAGGTGGCGCGCATCGGCGCCGAGGCCGCCGACGGGCTGGCGGCCGCGCACGCGGCCGGAGTGGTGCACCGGGACGTCAAGCCCGCGAACGTGCTCGTCGGCGACGACGGCACGGTCAAGATCACCGACTTCGGGATCGCGCGGGTCACCGAGGACATCGGGGGCACCCTCACCAGCACGTTCGCCGGTACGCCCGCGTACCTCGCGCCCGAGGTGGCGAAGGGGAACTCCGCCACCTACGCGTCGGACGTGTACTCGCTCGGCGCGACCCTGTACACGGCCGTCGAAGGGGCGCCGCCGTCGGGGAACGACACCAACCCGATGGCGCAGCTGTACCGGATCTCGTCCGGTGTGATCACACCGCCGACCAAGGCCGGGCCGCTCACCGACGTCCTCCTGTGGTTGCTCAACGCCGACCCCGAACAGCGGCCGACGATGGTGCAGGCGCGGGACGCACTCGCCCGGGTCACCTACGAGACACCGATCCCGGCGATCGCCCCGGCACCCGCCCCGGCACCCGCGGCGATCCCGGCGCAGACACCGGCACCGGTGCTCGCGGCCGCGCCGACGCCCGTCGCGGCACCCTCCGCCGCGGCACCGCCGACCCAGCGGACAGGCAAACGTGGCCGTGCCGTTCTGTTCGCGGCCGTGCTCCTCGTCGTCGCGGTGGCGGCCGCGCTCGTGACCACACTGATCAACCGAGACGACACGCCGTCCACCGCGGCATCGCCGTCGGACGGGACCACCACGACGACGACGGACGCGCCGACCACCGAGCCGTCGACGTCGGACGAGACGACCACGACCACCACCACGACGACAACCACGACGACGACCACGTCACAACAGCCCGCCGATCCCGGCGCCGCGATCGCCGCCTACTACGCGATGGTGCCCGCGAACCGCGACGAGGCCTGGAACCGGCTCACGCCGCGCTTCCAGCAGAGCCGCGCGAAGGGCCGCGAGAGCTTCGACAACTGGTGGGCCTCCATCCGCTCCGTGTCCGCCTCGGAAGTCACCACCACCGGCCCGGCGACCGTCGAGGTCACCATCCTGTACACGTTCAACGACGGCACCCGTAAGCGCGAACGGCACCGGTACACGCTGGTCAACCAGAACGGCACGTGGCTGATCGACACCTCGACGCTCCTGTCGAGCAACCCGGCCTGACGTTCTCCCCCAAACGAGTGACGTGAGTCCTTCGACCACGTCGAGGGACTACTCTGTTTCCCCGATGACAACGCATGCGACATCACCCAGCCAGGTGCCGGTCGGGGTCGATCCGACGCGGCCGAGCATCGCCAGGATCTACGGCGGTTTCCTGGGCGGCAAGGACGTCTACGAGGTCGACCGGCAGGTCATGGTCAAGATCAGTAGTGCCGTGCCGGAGGCGGTGGACATCGCGAGAGGCAACCGCGGCTTCCTGAACCGCGCGTGCCGGTTCCTCACGCAGACGAACATCGACCAGTTCCTGGACTGCGGCTCCGGGCTGCCGACCGCCGAGAACACGCACCAGATCGTGCAGCGGTACAACGACGAGGCGCGGGTCGTCTACATCGACAACGACCCGGTGGTGCTCGCGCACGGGCGTGCCCTGCTGGAGGACAACTTCCGCGTGCGCATGATCGGCGCGGACATCTTCGAGCCGCGGCAGGTGCTCGAGGACGTGACCATCCGCAGCGTCGTCGACTTCGCCAAGCCGCTGGTGTTGCTGCAGGTCGGCACGATGCACCACGTCGCCGACGACGAGCGCGCCCCAGAGATCATGCGCGAGTACATCGACGCGCTCGCCCCCGGCAGCTACGTGGTGTTCTCACACTTCATCGACCCCGAGACCCCCGAGCTGACGCCGATCGCCAAACGCATCGAGAACATCCTCGTCAACGGGCCGCTCGGCGCGGGCCGCTTCCGCACGCGCGACGAGATCATGGCGATGCTCGACGGCCTCGAACTGGTCACGCCGAACGTCCAGGACCCGCCCGGCCTCGCACCATGCGACCTGTGGTGGCCGGACGGGCCCCGGCTCGGTGGTATCAGCGGGGCCGCGCGGTGCATCGTCGGCGCGGTGGGGCGCAAGCTGTAGCGAGCAGGCTCGCCGCCACGCTCAACCACACGGCGTGCCGGTGGTCGCCGGTCGCTTCCGTGACCGCGCCGGCCAACGCGGGCCCGACGACGGCACCGACGTTCAACGCGACGGTCGCGAACGCACCACCGAGTGACGGCGCGTCCGGCGCGAGCCGCAGCACGCGTGTGATGAGCGCCGACCCGACACCGAACGACAACGCGCCCTGCACGGCGGTGGCGGCGAACAGCGGCACGGGATGGGCGCTCACGAGCACGAGCGCCAGCCACCCGACGGGCAGCACGAACAACCCGGCGGTGAGCCATCGGTCGGGAACCCGTGCGGTGACCCCGGCGAACGCACCGACACCGAACGCCGCCAGCAACGCGGGCACCGCCCCGGTCGGCAGCCCGGCCACCCCGGTCGCGATGACCGCGAGGTAGGCGAACGTCGCGAACGTGGCGCCGTTGACGAGGGCGCCGAGCAGGAGCGTGCGCCGCAGCGGCTTCGACCGCAACGTGCGGACCTCGTCGGCGAGGTCGACCGCACGGGCTGCCGCGGGCTCGGTGGGCGCCGACCGGACCACGAACGCGAGCGCGGGCACGGACAACGCGGCGACGGCCCAGAACGCCGACCGCCAGCCGAAGAACTGGCCGAGCAGCGCCCCCGCGGGCACGCCGACGACACACGACAAGGTCACGCCACCGACGAGCACCGCCGCTCCGCGCGCCCCGGCAACGGACATGGCGACGGCGAGAAACCCGGCGTTGGCGACGGCGGCGACCACCCTGGTGGCGAACAGAACGGCGAAGTCCCCGGTCACCGCCCCCACGACGTGCACGACGACGAACGCGACGAGGAACACCACGAGGGCCCGGCGCCGCGGCCAGCGGGCACTGAGCGCGGCCATCACCGGCGCCCCGACAACCATGCCGACCGCGTAGGCGGAGGTCAGCGTCGCCGCGGCCCCCACCGGGACGGCGAGGTCACCGGCGATGGGGGCACCAGCCCGGACAACATGAACTCGGAGGTGCCTTGCGCGAACACGGCAAGGCCGAGGATGTGGACGAACAACGAGCGCTCCAACGGGAGAACGGACGAAGGGAAGCCAGGTCCGGCCGCTGAGCACGCGCGTCGAAGCCACCCCGTGCGGGGGCGGTCAGGTCAACCGAGGCGCCGCCGAACGACCGGCGGCTCCGCTCTGTCCGACTCGGGGCTCGTCACGGGGCGACACCGTACCGGCGGCAAGAGCCGGTGCACCAACGGATTTAACCGCGCCGGCGCGGGTGCGGACCTGCCGCTCACGGGGGACGTGCGGCTACAGTCGCGTACCGGAAAGGCCGACGACGACGCGATCCGGGAGTCAGCCATGGCGAGGAAGACCAATGCGTGACCAGGGCATCGGCTCATGGGCCGCGCGGCGGGCACGGATGTCACCGGACCGGGTCGCGGTCGTGCACGGCGACCGGGAAACGACCTACCGCGACCTGTGGGAGCGAGCCACCAGGGTGGCGCACGTGCTGACGGCGCTCGGCGTCGGCAAGGGTGACCGGGTCGCCTACCTCGGCCCGAACGAGCCCCGGTTCCTCGAGACCATGTTCGGCACCGGCATGCTGGGCGCGATCTTCGTGCCGCTCAACACCCGGCTGGCCGTCCCGGAACTCGACCACATCCTCACCGACAGCGGCGTTTCCGTGCTCGTGCGGGCAACCGGCCACGCGCTGACGGCCGACGTGCCGCACGTGCTCGACCCCGCCGCGTACTCCGAACGGGTCACGGCGGCGGCCGCCACACCCGTCGACGAAGTCGTGGCGCCCGACGACGTGGCGATGATCATGTACACCTCGGGCACCTCCGGCCGACCGAAAGGCGCGGCGCTCTCCCACGCCAACATCCACTGGAACACGGTGAACGTGCTCATCGACGTCGACATCGCGCACGACGAGGTGACGCTCGTGAACGCGCCCATGTTCCACGTGGCCGCCCTCAACCAGACGGTGCTGCCGACGTTCCTCAAGGGCGGCACCGTCGTGCTGGACACGTTCGACCCGGTGCGCACGCTGGAGACGATCGCCCGCAGGCGGGTGACGTACCTGTTCGGCGTTCCGGCGATGTTCCAGGCGATCGCGAACACTCCACAGTGGACAGACGCGGACCTTTCCCCGGTGCGCACCCTGATCTGCGGCGGCGCGCCGGTCCCCGCGAGCGTGATCACCACCTACCAGGAACGCGGGCTGGTGTTCCTGCAGGGCTACGGACTCACCGAGTCGTCACCGAGCGCGTTGTTCCTGCGCGCGGCGGAAAGCACCCGCAAGGTCGGCTCGGCGGGCACCCCGTGCTTCTTCACCGACGTACGTGTCCTCGACGCCGATGGTGCCGACGTGCCAGCGGGGGTGCCGGGCGAGGTGGTGCTGCACGGCCCGAACGTGATGACCGGCTACTGGGGCAAGCCCGCCGAGACCGCCGCGGTGCTGTCGCCCGACGGCTGGCTGCGCACGGGCGACGTCGCGGTGTCCGACGAGGAGGGCTTCCTCTACATCCGCGACCGCGTCAAGGACGTCATCATCTCGGGCGGCGAGAACATCTACCCGGCGGAGGTCGAGGACGCGCTGCACCGGCACCCGTCGGTGCGGGACTGCGCGGTGATCGGCGTGCCGGACGAACGCTGGGGCGAGGTCGGCCGGGCGATCGTGGTGGCGCGTGACGAGGTCGCCCCAGCGGAGCTGCTCGGGTTCCTCGACGGCCGCATCGCCCGGTACAAGATCCCGAAGTCGGTCGTCTTCGCGGCCGAGTTGCCGCGCACGGCGTCCGGGAAGCTGCTGAAGAGCGCGCTGCGCGCGACCTACGGGGAGCCGCCACCACGGTCGTGACGCGAGGACCAGGTATCCGGCGCGGTCCTGGGTGGGTGTGGCACGGCCACCATCACCGCTGGTCCCGGCGCTAGCCTCGGAGACGTGGACAACGCGATCGGTGAGTTCCTGCGGGCGCGGCGCGAGCTGGTGCGGCCCGAGGACGTCGACCTCGAGCCGGGCGGGCGGCGCCGGGTGAGCGGCCTGCGCCGCGAGGAGGTCGCCATGCTCGCCGGCGTGAGCAGCGACTACTACGTGCGACTCGAGCAGGGCCGGGAACGGAACCCGTCGGCGCAGGTGGTGGACGCGCTCGCGCACGCGCTGGCCCTCGACGAGGACGCCACCGCCCACCTGCACGCACTGGCCCGGCCCCGGCCGAGAGCCCGGCGCAGGCGGCGGGAGCACGTGAGCCCGGCGCTGACGAGCATGATGGCCGCCTGGACGACCACCCCGGCCGTGGTGCTGGGCCGCTGTCTGGACGTCCTGGCGGGCAACGACCTCGGCAGGGCGTTGTTCGCCGGTCACACCCACAGCGACGACCTGGTGCGGCTGGTGTTCCTCGACCCCGACGCGCGTGACTTCTACCCCGAGTGGGAGCACGTGGCCGTCAACACCGTCGGCGGGCTGCGTGCCGCGGCCGGACTCGACCCGGACGACCCGCGGCTGATCGAGACCGTCGGTGAGCTGTCGGTCAAGAGCGCGGACTTCCGCAGGCTGTGGGCCCGCCACGACATCCGGCGGAAGAAGAACGAGACCAAGCGGTTCCGGCACCCGCTCGTCGGTGAGCTGACGCTGTCGTACGAGGCGTTCACCGTCAACGGCGCACCCGGTCAGCAGCTGGTCGTCTACCACGCGGAACCCGGCAGCCCGTCGGCGGAGACGCTGGCCCTGCTGGGCAGCCTGACCGCGTAACCCGTTCACCCACCGAACGCCGCGTGCGAGCACGTGGCGCGTCGAACCCTGCCCTGAGCAAGGAGAAACCGACATGAAGATCGTCATCGTCACCGGTGCCAGCAGCGGCATCGGGCAGGCCACCGCCGTGCGCCTCGCGGCGGCCGGGCACCACGTCGTCATGGGTGCGCGCCGGGTGGACCGGCTCACCGAACTGGCCGACAAGATCCGCGCCGACGGCGGGTCGGCGGAGGCGGCCCGGCTGGACGTCACCGACCGCGCCGCCGTCGCCGGGTGCGTCGACGCCGCCGTCACCCGGCACGGGCGCGTCGACGTCGTGGTGAACAACGCGGGTGTCATGCCGCTGTCGCGGCTGGACTCGCTGCACGTCGACGAGTGGGACCGATGGTCGACGTCAACGTGCGCGGCCTGCTGAACGGCATCGCCGCCGCACTGCCGCACTTCCAGCGCCGCCGGAGCGGCCACTTCGTGACGGTCGCGTCGGTCGGCGCCCACGAGGTGGTGCCGACGGCCGCCGTGTACTGCGCGACGAAGTACGCGGCCTGGGCGATCACCGAGGGCCTGCGCCAGGAGGCGGACCCGAGCATCCGGGTCACGACCGTCTCGCCGGGGGTGGTCGCGTTGGAGCTGGCGGACACGATCACCGAGCCGGGCGCGCGGGAGATGATGCGCACCTACCGCGCGGAGACGATCCCGCCGTCCGCGATCGCCGACGCCATCGCGTACGCCGTCGACCAGCCCGCGGACGTGGACGTGAACGAGCTGGTGATCCGCCCGGCCCGCCAGCGCTGACTCACGTGACCGCCAGGCCGCTGAACAACGCACGGCCCGGTGTGGTCGAGTGCGCACAGGCCACGACACCCACGTCCTGTGCCGCGGCGGCGGAGGGCACGGTCGCGGTGCCCACGCGCCGCCAGGTGACGCCGCCGTCGGTGCTGATGTCACCGGTGAACGTGGTGCCCTGGCGGGTGAGCCGCAGCCGCGCCGGGTACGGCGTCGGGTTCAGTTCCAGCCGGGCCACCGCGTCGAGCGTGCCGTCCTCGTCGGCGTCCCACAGGAGCAGGAACCCGTTGGCCGGCTTGGCGACCAGCGCGACGTAACCGGTCGAGCGGGTGCCCAGGTCGTTGCGGAACACCAGGCCCGCGCGCGCGTTCGGGTCGGTGGCCGCCTGGGACACCAGGGTCACCGCCGCCGCGGTCGCGGCCACGCCGGGCTGGTAGATCGCGCCGTACTCGTCGATGCCGGTCCACATGTCCCGCCCGCCCGCGAGGACGGCGAGCTGGTCGCCGCGCTGCCCGAAGTAGGCCTCGGTGGTCGCCGCGGTCCGCAGCGGCGCGGCCACCGGCTCGACCACCGTGACCGTCCTCGCCTGCTCGAACGTCAGCGCCTGACCGTCCACTGTGTACCTGACGGTGGCGGCGAGCCGTGCCGGTTCGAGCAGCTGCGCGGGCGCGGAGGCGGTCACCGTCCAGTCCGCCGTGAACGTGGCACCGGCGGCGAGCGACGGCGTGGTCTGCTCGCCGGGTGTGGCGGCCCAGCCCGAGGGGACGGTCAGCCCCAGCGCCACCGAGGTCACCGCGACCCCCTCGCGGTTGACGACGGTCGCGGTGGCCGGGAACGGCGTCCCCGCGGCGGGGGCGCCGGGTGCGTCGAGGGTGACCGGGCCCTGGTTCGGCGGCCAGGTCAGGACCATGCCGTCGGCGAGCAGCCTGCGCCGCAGCGTCGGGTAGTCCACGTCCTGCACGGCGCGGCCGTCGGCGAGCGCGAGGTGCGCCGCGGTGGCCGCGGCGTGCCCGAGCAGCATGAACACCGGCTCCATGCGCGCGGACCCGAACGCGATGTGCGACGCGGAGAACGCCACCGGCACCACGAGGTTCGCGCACTCGCCACGCCGCGGCACGATCGCGCGGTAGGAGATCCCGTACGGTCCCGCGGGCGCCACCTGCACGTCGCCTTCGTTGCGGGCCAGCCCGTTGATCACCACGCGGGCGCAGTTGTGCGAGTCCATCGTGTACGAGGCGAGGCCGACGGGGTCGGGGGCGGTGCGGGCCCAGCGGCAGTCGTGCTCGGTCACCACGTAGTCGGCGACCATGCGGCGGCCCTCGCGGATGTACAGCTCGTGCGGCCAGCCGCCGGTCTCGGCGAACTCGTCGGCGGGCAGGCCCCACGCGCTCACCTCGGCCCGGATCGCGGCGGGCACGGCGGGATCGTTGGCGAGGTAGTGCAGCAGGCCCTGCTGGTAGGTCACGTGGTCGGCGAAGATCCGTTCGCGTTCCCAGTAACCCGCCTCGGGCCAGCGGTGGTTGCGGCCGATGTTGTCGGTGCTGACGGCGCCGTTGTTGTTGAGGTCGGTCTTCCCGTTGGGCATGGGGGTGTTGAGGCGCATGGCGTCCCAGACCCCGGCGGCGATGTAGCGGCGCTGCAGTTCGTAGCGTGCCGGGTCGTAGCCGGGTGGCCGCGGGAAGGGGCGCCGGTCGGCGGCTTTCGTGAGGCAGACACGGAAGTTGAAGGCCTGGATGCGACGGTCGCCCGCGCCGGTGTCGCCGACGGGGTCGCCCTGGACGCCGGGCAGGAGCCCACTGGTGGGGTCGCCGGGCGTGCGGTAGGGGTCGATCGGCCGCTGGAACTGGTGCCCGGAGCGGACCTGGACGCCGTTGAGGGTCTCGCCGTAGGCGGCGTTGCCCTCGCGGCCGACGGTGAACGTGACCCCGGCCCTGGCCATGAGGTCGCCCTCGTAGGAGGCGTCGATGTAGACCCTCGCGCGGAACACCTTGCCGTTCTCGGTGCGCAGGGCGGTGATCCGGCCACCGCTCATGTCCACTGAGGACAGACGGTGCTCGCGGAGGACCAGTACGCCCGCCTCGGCGGCCCAGGTGTCGAACACGTTCTCGGCCACGTGCGGTTCGAAGCCGAAGGCCTCCGGCCTGCCGTAGTGGGCGCCGACGCGGCGGTAGAACTCGCGGGACAGCCCGCCGATCGCCTCGATGCGGCCGGAGTCGGTGGCGCCGAGGCCCGAGGCGGTGAGACCGCCGAGGTGCCGCCCGAAGACGACGAGCGCGACGGAACGGCCGTGCCGCGCGGCCCGCACGGCGGCGGTGACACCGGCCGACGTGCCGCCGTAGACGCAGACGTCGGTGCGGATCTCCCCCGGAGCGGGCGACACGGGGTAGTAGTAGCGCAGGCCGGGGGCTTTCGGGCCTGCTTCTGCCGTGCCACCGGCGGTCAGGAGGATCGCGGCCGCACCGGCCCCCGCGATGGCGGTCCGCCGGGAGAATTCGAGGTCCATGGATCCGCCTTCCGCCGCCGTTGGCCGAGCACGCAACCTTTCGCACGGTAACAACGAAAGTCTGTTCAGGCTCAACAAAAGTTGCGGGAGCGAAGGACAGTTCCTGGACAACGCGACGGAGCCGCTAACGGTCGCCCTGATCGACCCGATCCCTCGGGAACCGAGGACACAAGGGGCTCCGATGTCCAGGACCGGCGATCCGGCGGCGCGGGCGACCACCGCCGACCTGCCCAAGGCACGGCCGTGGCTGTGGTGGTTCGGCCTGGCCGGGTGCGTGCTCGCGGGTGCGGCGCTCATCGTCGGGCCGTACCTGCTGGTGTCGGACCGCCCGGCGCCCGCGGCGCCCACCGCGGTGTCCACGACGGTCACATGGGTGGTCGTCCAGCCCGCGTTGCTCGTGCTGACCGCGTTGCTCGCGATGTACTCGTTCGGGCGCGCCAGGATCGAGGGCAGCGCGCTGCGGGGCCTGCACGTCGACGTCACCGAGTTCACCGACAACCGCACGGGCACCGCGCCGTCCACGCGAGAGCTGACCGCTGGGTTCACCCGCAAGCTCACCGAGTCACGCATCTACAGTCCGGCCGCACTGCCCGGCGCCGCGGGCTCGTACGACTTCCTCCAGGTCGTGGAGCACGTGGGCGAGGCGGCCGCGGCGAGCTGGTGGAAGGTCGCCGCACGCGCGTTGCGACTGCTGCGACCCCCCGCGGCGTACCGGGTCACCGGCACCGTCGCCGACTCCGACCGGCCGAAGCTGGTGGTCGAGCTGATGCGGCTGCCCAAGTTCGCGGCCGCGCCCCTGATCATCGAGGACACCACCTGGGACCGGGTGCTGGAACGGGCGGCGAACTCCGTCGCCGCGCAGATCTTCCCGCGGAGCCGGATCTGCAAGCGCCGCCCGCAGTGGGCGAGCTGGTGGGGCTACGCCTTCCCCACCGAACTCTTCGACGCCTACCAGCGCGCGCACCAGTTCCAGGCGGACCGCCGGTTCGACCAGGCGCTCTCCGAGTTCTACCGGGCGCTGCGGCTGGACCCGGCCAACGTGTACATCCGGCTGGAGATCGCGCAGCTGCAGGAACGGCTGAACATGCACCTCGACGCGCTCGTCACCTACGACGACGTGATCACGATCTGCAGCCGAGGCAACGTCGGGCTCGCGAGGTGGTGGAACGGCGCGGACTTCGGCGAGGAACGGTCGCGCGCGCACCGCCACCAGGGCGTCGCGCTGCTCGTCGCCCGGTTCCGGCACGCGCTCATGCTCGGCCACGGCGACCGGATCGCAGCACAGTGGTGGCTCCGGGAACGCGAGTGCGGGCACGTGCCGCACTGGAACGCGCGCCAGCGCCAGCGTGGGTACCTGCGGGAGATGGCCCGGCGCAGGTTCGACCGCTACGACGTGGGCGCCCTCGTCCGGGAGGAATGCCTGCCGTTCACGGAGCTCACCCGCGAGGAGGTGCTGCGGACGACGGAGCTGAGCACCTACACCACGGAACAACGCGAGGAACGTGCCGCCGTCCTGCGCCAGTACCTGTGCACGCTCGGCCAGTACGAGTTCGAACGCCTGATCGCGGACTACCCGCGCTACTCCCGCTGGATCCGCCGCGTCGCGCAGCGGGACTCCGCGAACATCGTCACCCTGCGCGGGCTGCAGGTCTCGCTGATCTGGGCCGTGCTCCGGCGCGCGATGGCGCAGGCGGCGGCGAAGACGCCGATCCGGTACCAGCGGGTGTGGAAGTGGGCGTCCTCCCCGCCGTGGCTCACCGGTCTCCTCGCGGAACGCGAGTGGCCGGCCACCGAGAAACGCCTGCGCAGGGCCATCGACGCCCTGATCCCCCGGTTCGGCCACGCGAGCTGGCACGAGCACTACAACGTGGCGTGCGTCTGCGCCCTGCCGCTCCTCGAACCGAAGGAACGCGCCGTCGACGACTCACGGACCCCGTTCCGCAAGCTCGCCATCAGCCACCTCCACCGGGCGGCGGCCGGGAGCCACAGCGGCTACCTCGCGCAGCGGCGGTCGTGGCTGCTCTACGAGGACCCCGACCTCGAGTCACTGCGCGGGACACCGGAGTTCCGCAACTTCGAGATGGTCACGTTCTCGCCGACCCGGCCGGTGCCGCTGCGTCCACGGCGGACACACGTGTGGGAGCTGGTGTCCTACCAGGTCGGCCTGATCGCCGGGATCGCGCGCCGGATGGCGGACCTGTGGGCGAGCCGGGCGGGCCAGGCGGGCCAGGTGGTTGATGGCACCCCGGTGGACCTCGGGGCGTGGCACGCGCTCGAGTGCGGCGCGTGGCGGCAGGTCGCCCGGTTGTCGGTGAGCCACCGCGACTGGCGCACCCGGCACGACGCGGACCTCTTCCTCGCCGAGGAACTCCACGACGGCCACGCGGCGCCCGGTCTGCCGACCTTCAGCCAGGAGGGGCTCTACACCCGCTATGCCAACGCGGTGGGCGAGACCGCGCTGCGCGACCTGCGTTCCGCGATGAACGACTCGATCGAGATGATCAACGAGGTTTCCGAGAAGTACATCGACAACTGCAACGACCGGATGGCCTTCCTGGCGCGGGCGCTCCACGAGCTCGACCGCGGACCGCGGGACGGGCCGCGGTGCGACAACGCCATGGGCTCGGTGTGGAGCGTGGCGGTCAGGCAGTCGGCGCTGCTCGTGGGCTTCGACGTGACGCTCACGTCGCCCAGGGCCGTCGGCAGGCTGTGCCGTGACCGGGAGCGGCTGTGGACGGCGCTCGCCGACGTCTTCGACGACGACCTGGGTGGGGTCGCGGTCGAGGAGCGCCAGAAGACGTTCGCGAAGGCGCTGCCGAAGCCGGGGGTGTTCACCCGGATGGCGGCCGCGGCGCGGTCAGCCGAGCCAGGTGTGTAGCGCCCACCACCAGCGGAGGGTCTCCGGGACCGTGGTCGGGGTCGGGCGGGCACCGGTCAGCTCGGCGAGCTTGCCCAGCCGGTACCGCACCGTGTTGGGGTGGACGTGGAGCGCCTCGGCCGTCTGGTCAAGGCGCTGCCCGTGGTCGAGGTACGCGATCCCGGTGCCGACCAGCTGGCGGTGGAACGGATCCGACCGGTCGAGCGCGCCCAGGTACTCCGCCGCCAGCAGTTCGGCCAGGAGTGGCTGTGCGGCAAGCGCGGTCTCCCCCGCCAGGTCGGTCAGCTGGCGCACGCCACGCGTCCCGGGTACGGCCCGGACGGCGGTCAGGCACAGGTCGTACCGGGAACGGACCTCGTCCAGCGCGGCGGCGGGCGCGACGACGACGAGGTCCGGCACGTCCGCCGGCACCGGCGCCCGCACCGACAGCCCCGCGAGACGCCCCTCCACCAGGCCGAAGACACCGCCGTACGCCGCCAGCCGGCGCTCCAGCGTCCGGGCACGCACCGGGTCGGCGACATCCGTCAGCACGCAGTGGTATCGCCCGTCCGGGCGCAGGCCCGCCCGCGCGATCTCCTCGTCGGCCAGGTCGGCGCCGTGCAGGAGCCTGCGCAGCACGTGGGTGTGCGCGTCGCGGGCGGTGAGCTCCGCGCGGTGGTGGCCGCTGATCACGTGCCGCTCCAGCGCGCCCGCGTACCGGCTGAACCGCACCAGAGCGTCGAGCATCGCCTCCGGTGGGACGCCCGCGGCGTTGGCCTGTGCCACCGCGATGTCGACGGCGCGGGTACGGCCGGCGTGCACGCCACGCAGCAGCGCCTCGAGCGGGATGCCCTGCGCGGCACGGTCCGCGCCCAGCGCCTCGGCCGCCGCGAACACCTCGTCGCCGGGTTCCGCCGGGTCCTCGACCGCGGCGATGGCGGCGGCGACCACGACCGCGATGTGGCGGCGGTTCTCGGCCTCCGGCAGGCGCGCGACCTCCGGCGACGCCTCGCGGGCCGCGGCGACCACCTCGTCGACGAGCGCCGGGTCGGCCGCGAGGGACTTCAGCACGACCCCGAGTGCGTCCATCTGCACCGCCTTGTGCGCGAACCACAACCGGCGTGGTGCGCGTTGGCGGTCAACGCCTACCGCGCCCGCGCGACCCGCTGGTTTGCTGAGAGCTACCGAACGGTAACACTCCCTGCCCGGAGGCTTCGATGACGTGGCGTCCCCTGCTCGCGGCCGCGCTCGCCGCCGTGTCGATCACCGTGTTCGCACCCGCCGCCCCCGCGGAACCGCTGCGGGAGGTGCTGCTCGTCGGCAACAACTGGGAGGGCACGGCCGACGTCGTGGCCTCGACACCCGACCTCACCAGGATCGGCCGCATCGACGTCATCCCCGACAAGGACGAGCGGCTGCGGGAGATCTACCTCGACCCGGTCAAGCTCGCCTACTTCCTCGGCATCCGCGAAACCGTCGGTGAGGGCCACGACCAGTTCGTCGACGACATGTACACCACGCCCGACGGGTCCGCGGTCGTCGTGTCCCGGCCCAGCTTCGCCGACGTGGTGTCGATCGACCTCGCCGACGGCGGCGTGAACTGGCGCTTCCCGGTGTCGGGCTTCCGCGCCGACCACATGGCCGTCTCCCCCGACGGCAGGAAGGTCGCGGTGTCCGCGTCGACGTCGAACAACGTGCACGTCCTGGACATCACGACCGGCAGGCAGCTGGGTTCGTTCGGCACCGGCGACAAGCCGCACGAGAACGTGTTCACCGGCGGCGGGCGGTACGTGTGGAACATGTCGATCGGCGAGGTCAACACCGCGCTCGACGACCCGTGGCTGGACTGGACGAAGGGCGACCGCCGCATCACCGTCGCCGACGCGACCACGTACCAGCAGGTGAAGGTCATCGACATGCGGCAGCGGCTAGACGCGTTCGGCCGCGACGACCTGTCGGACGCCGTGCGGCCCGCGGTGTTCTCCCCGGACGGGTCGAAGCTGTACTTCCAGGTGTCGTTCTACAACGGGTTCCTGGAGTACGACGTGGCGACCGACCGCGTCACGCGCGACAAGACGCTGCCGAAGAACCCCGCGACCAGCGAGGACCGCACCACGTGGATCAACGACTCGCGCCACCACGGCCTGTCGGTGAACCCGTCGGGCACCAAGCTGTGCGTGGCCGGGACGATGGACGACTACGCGACGGTCGTCGACCGTGCCACGCTGGCCGAGGGCCCACTGGTGACGGCGTCGAAGCCGTACTGGGCGACCGTGTCCGGCGACGGGAGCGCGTGCGTGATCTCCGAGAGCGGCTCGGACCGCGTCACGTCGATCGACTTCGCCACCGGCAGGAAGATCGCGTCGGTGCCGGTGGGCGACCACCCACAGCGCGTACGCATCGGCCACATCCCCACCACCTGGACCGGCACGACGGCCTAGGAGCGATGCCCTGAAAAACGCTTTCAGGACATCCCCGACCGGGCGCGCAGCGCCCGGTACCCGCGAAGCGGGCCAGCCCCCGTGCACAAGCCGGGCGCAAGCCCACAAAGACGGCTGCCTGCCCTCCCGTCGACCTGGCGAAGCCCGATCACACCGGTCAAGGGGCCCTACCCGAAACACCCCGTCCATAAGCACGGCCCCTTGACGCGGTGTGATAGCCCGGAGGGAGGTCGACGGGAGGGCAGGCCACCCGTCCATGCCAAAGAACCCCGAGACCAACTCGGAAGCCCCCTCCCCGAGATCAGCCCGTCCGGCGAGGCCCCTGGAGGGAAACCCGACCCACCCCGCACACAACCGAACATGATCATCGGCGGAATCAGGCTCAACGGCCCGAAAGCGTCAGGGCACTCAACCGCTACGTGCGGTCGGCGCCGGGGAAGGTCGCCTTGTAGCCCAGTGACGTGAACATGCCCGACAGCATCTGGCGGGTGTTGCGTTCGGCGCGCGCGGTCAGGCCGGCCTCCTTGGCCGCCGTGTCGATCCGCTTCTCGGCGAGGACGTACAGTTCGCGCTGGTCGGACTCCTCGAACAGCGACTTGACGCGGTCCCACGCGCCGCGGTCCTGCGAGTACAGGTAGGTGTGCTCCTGGTCGATGTTCGGCCTGGCGAGCTTCGGCTCTGGCAGGCGGACCTCGACCGTCCTGCGCTCCTCGTCGACGGTGAGCGCCTTCTCGGACAGTTTGCCGAGGTCCACGTACGCGCTCACCGACCCGCGTGCGACGAACAGCGCGCGGTTCCCGGCGATGAAGTCCGGCACCCACGCGACGTCGTGCTCGACGTCGACGACGACCTGGAAGTCGCCCTCCGCGGCGTGGTACTGGCTCAGGTCGCGGACCGACTGGAGCATGGCGGGACCGGTGCGGTCCTTCGTCTCGGTCGTGAACGGGTTCAGCGCGGGCACCTGGGCGACCAGCCACATCAGCGCGGCCACGACGACGACCACGGCCAGCACGAGCCGCCCGGTCTTCCACAGTGGACTGTCCGTCACGATGACCTCCCGTTCCGGCTACAGTGCCGGTTCGTGAAGGAGACCGACCTGCGTCTCGCGGACGGGCGGACGCTGCACACGTACGACACCGAGCAGGGCGACCTCGTCGTCTTCTGGCACCACGGCACTCCCAACACGGGGCTACCCCCGGAGCCGCTTTTCGAACCAGGGTTGCGCTGGGTGTCGTACGACCGGCCGCGATACGGCGGATCGTCGCCTGCTCCCGGCCGCGACATCGCGTCCGCGGCGGCGGACGTCGAGGCGGTCGCGGACGCGCTCGGTGTCGGAACTTTCGCTCTGCTGGGCCATTCGGGTGGTGGCCCGCACGCGCTCGCGTGCGCGGCACTCCTGCCGGACCGGGTGCGCGCGGTCGTCGCGATCTCGGGCCTCGCCCCGTTCGGCGCGGCGGGCCTCGACTGGTTCGCGGGCATGGGTCCGAACAGCGCGGCGACGTTGCGGGCGGCAGCGACCGACCGCGCGGCACGGGAAGCGGCCGAGGGTGGTGACCCGGACTTCACGGCGGCCGACTGGGCGGCGTTGAAGGGCACGTGGTCGTGGTTCGGCAAGGTCGTCGGCCCGGCCCTGGCCGGCGACCCGTCCGCGCCGGTCGACGACGACCTCGCCTACGTGCGTCCGTGGGGCTTCGACCCGGCCACGATCACGGCGAAGACGCTGGTGGTGCACGGCGCCGAGGACCGCATGGTCCCGGCGGCCCACGGCGAATGGATGGCACGCCACATCCCCGGCGCCGAGCTGCGGCTCGTACCGGGGGAAGGGCACGTCTCCGTGCTCGACCACGCTCAGCGGGCGCTGGCGTGGCTGCGGCTCAACTCTGCGTGATCTCCACCTTGTTCGGGTAGAAGGCCACGTGGTCGGCGATCCCGGCGACCGCCGGGTACGGGGTGCGGTAGGTCCAGATCGCGTCCTTCTCCTCGCCGGCGGGCGTGACCAGCGTGTAGTACGACGCGTCGCCCTTGTACGGGCAGTAGGTGCTGGTGTCGGTCGGCCTGATGGCGGCCGGGTCGACGTCCGCCAGCGGGATGTACTGCACCGGCGGGTAGTTCGACTCCTGGAGCACGAGCGCCGCGGTGGTGTCCGCCACCACCTGGTCGCCCACCCGGACGGTGACCCGCGCCGGGTTCTTCTCGACGGTGATCGGGTGGTCCGGGCCGGGTGTCTTCATCTCACGGGACATACCTTTCTCAAGTCCCGGCGGGCGCGGGTTGTTCCCGGGGTCCACCGATGCGGTGACGCGTGGCCACCTCGTGCCCGCCCGCCGCGGGCTGGCCTTAACCTTGTGCCGCGCGAGGACGTGACGAACGGCGGTGCTGGTGCGCGGGATCGACTACTACGAACTGCTCGGCGTGGCTCCGGACGCGTCGTCATCGGAGATCAGGTCCGCGTACCGGGCGCTCGCGAAGGCCATGCATCCCGACACCGGCGGCACCGCGGGTGCGTTCCGGCTGTTGCGGGAGGCCTACGACACCCTCACCGACCCCGAGCGGCGCGCCGACTACGACCGCGGAGACGAGTACGAACCGGAACCGGAGCCGCCGCCCCCACCGCCGCCGGTGCGCACGCGCGGACCTCGGCAGACGTCCCGGTACGTGCCGACCCTGCCGGTCATCGAGCCCGACACGATCCCGTGGTGGGACGAGGTGCGCCGGGAACGGCAGGTCGTGCTCGAACCGACGAGCGGTCCCAGCAGGACGGTCACCCTGATGGCGGCTGGTGCGACCGCTTTCGTTGTGCTAGCAACGGGTCTTCTCGGCGCGCCGTCCTGGTTGTTGATCTTGTTCCTGCTGGTCGGCGGCGCGGCGACCGTCGAATGTGGACGGAGACACCTCGCGGCACTGCGGGTGGACAGGGAGTTCACCGCGGAGTTCGGCGACCGGAAGGTGTTCGGCGCACCGGGCCAGGAAGAAGACGAGGCCGCGGAACGGTTGACGGCCGACCTGCTCGCGCGGTATTTGACGCGCATCCCGGGTGTCCGCGTCTGCCATGGACTCGCGGCCGAAGAGGGTTCCGTGTTCGCCGACCTCCACCACGCCGTGCTGTGCGGTCGCCGGCTCGTGCTCATCGAGTCGAAGTCGTGGCTGCCGGGACACTACGACGTCGACAACTCCGGTGACGTGCTGCGCAACGGGCGCCCGTTCCGCGGCGGGACGGTGAGCCTGCCGACCCGGCTCGCCGTGTACCGCGCGCTGTTGCCTGACACGGAAATCCGTGGCGCACTGCTGATCTACCCCAGCCGAGCAGGGACGATCACCGTGGGCGACGGGCTCGGACACACACCGGAGCGGTTCGTCCGGGAGATCGGCGCCTGGCTGGCCGCCGAACCGTCCACTGTGGAGCGCGAAATGTTCTCCACGCTGTTGCGTCAGGTCGTGTCCCCCGGCTGAACTGCGACGTTGCCGCGAACCGGGTGTGGTAACGCGAAATTCCAAGCACAGGGCCAAAGTTCACTAGTCCGTTTGCGGTAGAGTCTGCTGCGCTTTCCGTCCGACGCGCGTCGGTTCGCGTTCGCCGCCTCTCGCACAGGAAGGACCCGATGTCCGAGACGCCTACCCCACCGTGGGGAATCAGGGTGGAGAACGACACGCAGGCCGCCTACGCGGACGGCATCGAACGGTTGCAGACCAGACTTCTGCACATCGGGTTGTTCCTCCTCACCGTCGTCGTGCTCGGCGGTGGCGCGGGCGTGCTGATGCTCGCGACGGGCAGCGGCAGCGCGCTCACCGTCTCGGTCAGCGTCGTCGCGGGCTGTGTGGTCGCGGTGCTCGTCGCGGTCCTGGCCGCGATGTCGGCCACCCGGGAGGTCACCCCGCTCGCCCGCAGACCGGCGCCACGCCCCGTCACGCCGCTGCCCGCGGCGGCACCGGCCCTGCCGCCGGCGCAGAAGCCGCAACCGCCGGTCGTCGAGGTGGTCACCCGCGCACCGGAGCCCGCGCCGCTGTGGGGCCGTCCCGGCGAGGGACAGGTCGTGCTCAGCGACGATCCGGGCCAGCGCCGCGAGGTGTTCGTCAAGCTGGCGCGCCGCCTGCAGTCCCTCATCAACCGGGCCATCAAGCGGATCGACGAGCTGGAGCAGGAGAACGAGGACCCGGAGCTCCTCAACGGGCTCTACGAGGTCGACCACCTGTTCACGCTGGCCAGGCGACAGGGCGAGAACCTGGCCGTCCTGGGTGGCGAGGCGCCGCAACGCAGGTCGACCCGGCCGGTCAGCGTGTACTCGGTGCTGCTCGCCGCGGTGTCCGAGGCCGAGCACTACCGGCAGATCGCGATCGTGCCGGTCGAGGACGTGGAGATCCACGGTCACGCGGTCGCCGAGATCATCCACCTGCTGGCCGAGCTGCTGGAGAACGCGACCCGCTTCACCTCGCCGGACGGCCCGAAGGTCGAGGTCCGCGCGCAGAAGGTGACCGCGGGCCTCGCGATCGAGGTGCAGGACCGCGGCCTCGGGATGAGCTACGAGGACCTGGAGCGGATCAACCACCTGCTCGACGGTTCGACCCGCATCGACATCTCGGAGCTGCTCACCGACGGCCGCATCGGCCTCGCCGTGGTCCGCGAGCTGGCGCGCCGCCACGACATCCGGGTGCGCCTGCAGTCGAACATCTTCGGCGGCATCGCGGCGGCCGTGGTCATCCCACCGCAGCTGCTGAGCGAGACGGAGCCCACCGCCGAACCACGGCACCGCGCCCCGGCGAAGCGGGAGCAGGCGGAGTCGACGGCCTCGTCGCCGTCGCTGTCGCCGGTCCAGAAGCCCTCGCCGACGCCCCGGTCCGCCCCCGCCCCGACGACCCCGGTTCCGGCGACCCCGGTTCCGGCCACCCCGGCGCCCACGGTCGTACCCGCGCCGCTCCCCGTGCCCACCGCGACCGTCGGCGCCGCCTCGGCACCCGGTCTCGGGCCCATCCGCCCCCAGCAGACGCCCCGCCCGGCACCGGCCGAGGCCGCCGAGGAGGACACCTCCGACGCGGACCTGCCGCCGCTGCCCGTGCGGGCACCCGGCCGGTCCTACGACGACCTGCGTGCCGGTGGCAGCGGCGGCATCTCCCCCGAGGACGCCGCCAAGCTCGCCGACCCCGGCGTCGTCGCCGGGGACCAGCCGCCGCCGCTTCCGCAGCGCAAGGGGAGCCACCTGCGCGAGGAGCTGCTCGAACCGCCGCAGCTGACCAAGCCGGTCCCGGGGCACAACACCAACCTCATGAAGACCGTCCAGGCGGGCCGGGACCACTGGCTCGCGGAGCAGAACCGAGACGCGACGAACAGAGGAGACTCCACGACATGGCCGACGACCTGAACTGGCTGCTCCGCCGGCTGGTTGAGGCGGTACCCGACACGCACAGCGCGCTGTTGCTGTCGGTGGACGGCATCCCGAAGTACTGGTACGGGCTGGACATCGACGGCGCGGACCGGCTCGCCGCGCTCGCCAGCAGCATGTGCTCGCTGGCCAACCAGGTCGGCAAGAAGTTCTCCGAGGACGGCTCGGACGGCGTCCGGCAGGTGATCACCGAACTCAACGAGATCATCCTGTTCGTGACGGCCGCGAGCGCCGGGAGCGTGCTGGCCGTGCTGGCCGCCCGGGAGGTCGACGCGGGCATTCTCAGCTACGAGATGCAGCGCCTGTGCACGCAGGTGCCCGCGGTGCTGACGACGCCGACGCGCTACCACGTCGCGCACCAGGGCAATGGAACGCGTTGACGATGATCGGTCCGGACGAGACGACTTCCACGGAGGCCCCCGACTTGTTCGGCGTACGGCCGTACGCGATGACCAGCGGAAGAACCCGGCCGAGCACACCTTTGGACCTGATGTCACTGGTGCGGGCGACCGGCCGCGGCATGGTCGGAAAGAGCAGGCTGGGCGTCGAGCACTCGAAAGCCCTGGAGCTGTGCCAGTCCCCCACCTCGGTCGCCGAGATCGCGGCCCTGCTGCACCGGCCCGTCACGGTGACCAAGGTGGTCCTGTCCGACCTCATCGAACTGGGCGCGGTGATCGCGAAGTTCGCACCGCGCGAGTCCTATTCCAACGACCCGGCGATTCTGGAGGCGGTGATCGATGGCCTCCGACGGTTCGTCTGAGCTGTTCCCCAACCAGGTGAAGATCCTTGTCGCGGGCGGCTTCGGCGTCGGCAAGACGACGTTCGTCGGCGCAGTGAGCGAGATCGAGCCACTGACCACGGAGGAGACGCTGACGGCGGCGAGCGCGTCGACCGACAGCGTCGCCGGGGTGGAGAGCAAGGCCACCACGACGGTGGCCATGGATTTCGGCCGACTGTCCTTCCGCGACCAGAACCTGGTGCTCTACCTGTTCGGCACGCCGGGCCAGGACCGCTTCTGGTTCATGTGGGACGAGCTGTCCCTCGGCGCGGTCGGCGCGGTGGTGCTCGCCGACACCCGCAGGCTCGCCGACTGCTTCGGCGCCATCGAGTTCTTCGAACGGCGCGAGATCCGTTTCCTGGTGGCACTCAACGAGTTCGACGGCGCCTACCGCTACGACGAGGCGGAGGTCCGCAAGGCGCTCGCGTTGAAGCCACACGTCCCGCTCGTCCGCTGCGACGCGCGCAACACGCGTTCGGCGAGCCTGGCGTTGATCACCTTGCTCGAAACCGTTCTGGCGACGACGCGTGCCGCCGCCACACCCCAGATGATGCGGAGTCCACGTTGAACCACGACATCCTCGACCCCCGCCTGCTGAAGGCCCCGCACGACCCCGACATCCCCCAGCGCCTGGCACGGCTGGCGCAGCTCGGTCTCGGCACCCGGCCGGACTCGGAGTTCGACCAGTTCGCCGCCCGTCTCGCCACGGCCGCGAACGCGCCGTACGCGATGGTGAACTTCGTCGGGGACGAGGAGCAGTACTTCGCTGGACTGTACGGTCCGGACAGTGCGAAGTCCGACGCGCTCGAGGCGGCGTCGTCCGCGACGCACGCCGCTCCTGGTCGCACGATGTCCCGCGAGCACGGCTACTGCCCGCACGTCGTGGTGCGGCGCAAGGCGCTCGTGCTCGACGACGTGTGCGCGTACCCGCGGTTCGGGGTCAACCCGGTCGTGAACTCGATCGGGGTGCGCGCCTACATGGGCGCGCCGCTGATCGACCGCACCGGCACCGCGCTGGGCACGATCTGCGTGGTGAACACGGAGGAGAGCAACTGGGGCCGTCCCGGCCTCGAGATGATCAAGTCCATGGCGGCCGAGGTCGTGGACCTGATCCACCGCAAGGAACAGCAGCTCCGCTGAGGGTCATGCCCTGAAGGACGCTTCGGGACGTTGAGAGCCGTGAAAGCGTCTTTCAGGGCATCACCGGCGCCACCAGCGGGACGGGGTGGTCGCCGGGCCGTTCGGTTCGTGGGTGACGGGTTCGTCCGCGACGCGGGCCACCCGGTTGAGCAGGCCGCTGCTCGCGCGGAGCTGTTCGGAGAAACGGGCCGACCACTGCTCGCGGTACTGGCCGAGCGCGACCTCCGCGAGCCGGACCCGCTGGACGTCCGACGTGCCGGCAGGCGCGTAGATGTGGTTGGCGTCGCGCAGGAAGCGCTCGATGTTGCTGCCCGGGTAGAGCCCGTAGGCGGCGTGCACCTCCATCGCCGTTCTCGCGCTGTCCAACGAGGACTCGACGTTGAGGAGCTTCGCGCTGATCAGCTCCGCGTCGCACGGCAGGCCCTCGTCGAGCAGGTGCGCGGCGTGGTACGCGGCGAGCTTCGCGGTCATCAGCTGGGACTGCATCTGACCCAGTTTCTGCTTGACCGTGGGAAGTTCGGCGAGCGGCTTGCCGTAGCGGGTCTGCGCCGTGGCGAACTCGAGGGTCTGCTCGACGATCGCGCGGTGGATGCCGAGCGCCACCGCGGTCAGGTTCGGGCGTCCGTAGAGGACACTCGACGAGTAGGCGACCGCGAGCCCGTCCCCTTCGGATGCGAGCAGGTTCTCCGCGGGGACACGGCAGTTCTCGAAGATGAGTTCGCCGAAGCTGAACCCGTGCAGTCCCATCGCGGGCTGGTGGCTGCCGAGGGACAGGCCCGGCGCCGTCGACTCGACGAGGAAGGCGGAGAGGCCGCGCGAACCCGGTCCGGTCCGGACCACGACGCCGTGCAGGTCGCCGACGTGACTGTTCCCGACGAACACTTTTTTGCCGTTCAGGAAATAGTCGTTTCCCACCCGTTTGGCGGTAGCGGACATGCCGAGTACGTGTCCACCGGATTCGGGTTCCGTCACAGCGATCGTCGGCAGGCAACGGCCTTCGCTGATCAGCGGCAGCCACCGCCGTTTCTGCTGCTCGTTGCCGAAGTGGACAATCTTGGCGACACCCAGCTGGGAGGCCTGGACCATGGCGCCCATCGCGCCGCTGACCCGCGACAACTCCTCGATGATGATCGCCTTGGCCAGATGCCCCAGGCCCATTCCCCCGTACCTGGGGTCGATCGTGACCCCCAGCCAGCCCTGCTGGGCGATCAGCCGGGACATCTCGACATGGACGGCCTTGGCCGCCTCCATGTCCCCAACGCGCGGCGCGACCTTCACCTCGGCGAAGTCGCGGACGTGCTCACGCAGCCGTTCGTGTTGCGGCGTGGTGAAATAGCCGGTCATTGGGGTTGCGATGGTGGTCACTGGACGGTCCTCGACGTTTCGTCACAGATCAACACGAACTCCCCGTTAGTTGTTTGCGCCGCACAACTTTGCCACTGATCAGACCAAAGCGGTACCTCCTTAATGGTGACGAGAATAACTCCTGACTACTGGCAGTGATCTCTCTTGCGGAACGTGATCATCCACAAAGGACAGACCGCGTGCCACCCTGTCGTACCAGGGCGACACGCGGCCGCATTGAGGGAGGTCAGGCGTGGGTCAGGCGTGGCGCCGTCCGCCGGAGGACCGAACAGGACGATCGACGGCGGGCATCCGGTCGTAGGAGTCCTCCGGCCCGAAGCGCGGGTGGACGAGGTAGTCGTCGTCCGGCCTGCTGTGCTTCGGGACGCGGTCGAACGCGTCGTCCATGCTGGGCAGCGCGGGAACCAGTCGCATGCTGCTCAGAGCGGGGTCCAGGGTGCGGGAGAGGCGTTCCTCGGCCCGTCGCCGCGCGGCCCGGCCGCCGTTGGTCGGACCACCCGCGGCACGCCGGGCAGGCGCCATGCCGTCGACGGTGGTCTCGTCCGCGCTTCCCCCGACCGGCGGCATCCGATCGAGTGAATCCCCTACGGCGGCGGCCAGTGGGGTGAACGGGTCCTCGGGGCCACGCGCGTCGTCGCGGCCGAAGCCCGCGGCACCGGCGCGGGCCCCACCACGGCGGTCGGACCGCGGCCGCCGCGCCGGGGGCAGTGCGTCGAACGAGTCCGCGGGGCCACACCGTGCGGCGGGCACGCCGCCGAACGGGTCCTCGCGAAAGGCGGGCCGCATGGCACCGCGCGAGTCGGCCGCTCCCCGCCGCGCGGGCGGCATTCCCCCGAACGAGTCCTCACCGCGCCGGGCGGGCGGCATCGCGCCACGGGAGTCGGCCGCATCACGCCGCGCGGGCGGCATACCCCCGAACGAATCCTCCGGCCCAAGCGTCGCGGGCGGCATGGTGCGCGAATCAGCCATACCCTGCCGAGCAGGCGGCATCGCGCCCAACGAACCTTCCGGACCGAGCGACGCAGGCGCCACCGCACCACGCGCATCAGCCACACCCCGCCGCGCAGGTGGCATCCCGCCCGACGAACCCTCCGAACCGAGCGACGCAGGCGCCACCGCACCACGCGCATCAGCCACACCCCGCCGCGCAGGTGGCATCCCGCCCGACGAACCCTCCGGACCGAGCGACGCGGGCGGCATCGCGCCGCGCGACTCGGCCGCACCCCGGCGCGCCGGAGGCATGCCACCGAACGAGCCCTCCGGATCACGCGACGCGGGCGCCAGCGCACCATGCGAATCCACCGCACCCCGCCGAGCAGGAGGCATGCTCTCGAACGAGCCCTCGGACCCACGCGATCCGGGCGCCATGGCACTGCGCGCATCAGCCACACCCCGCCGCGCAGACGGCATCCCGCCCGACGAACCCTCCGAACCGAACGACGCGGGCGCCGCCACACCTCGTGCATCAGTCGCACCCCGCCGAGCAGGCGCCAAGCCCTCGAACGAGCCCTCCGGCCCACGCGATCCGGGTGCCAGCGCACCATGCGAATCCGCCACACCCCGCCGAACAGACGGCATCCCGCCCGGCGAACCCTCCGAACCGAACGACGCAGGCGCCACCGCACCCCGCCGCGCGGGCGGCATTACGCCGCGCGGGTCGGTGGCTCCCCGGCGAACAGGTGGCATGCCGCCGACGGAGTCCTGCGGACCGTGGGCGTGCGGCCGGCCGAACGGGTCGGGTGGCAGCTGCGCGAACGACCCGTCCGAACCGCGGCCCACCGGCGGTATCACACCCTCGACCATGGTCTCGCCGACCGGGTCGTGGAACTCCGGCGGGCGGACGTGCCCGTTCGCGTCGAGGAGCGCCATCTGCCCGGTCACGTCGATCGCGAGCGCGTCCGCCGGGCTGAGCCGTCCGCTCAGCGGCTCCGGCATGCCGTTCGGGGCGCGGAACTGCGGCGGCATGACACGGCCGCCGGTCGCGGGGCCGAGCGCGGGCCGACCGTTCGGTTGCGCACTGAACGGCGGTGGCGGCAGAACCGGCGCGCCCCGCACCTGGCCGCGGTTCGACGGGGGCATCGGGCCCGCGCCCGGTCGGACCTTCACGGGCAGCATGCGGCTGAACGAGTCCACCACGTTCTTCGGCCGTCCGGACGGGACCGGCCCGGTGCCGACGCCGACGGGCCGCGGCGGTTCCTCGACGTAGGCGATCTCGTGCTCGCGCTTGTCCGCACGGTGCGGCTGCTTGTCCTTGGGCGGCAGCGCATGCCGCCCCTTGCCGCGCTTCGCCTGGCCGCCGACGCTCACGGCCGGTGTCTTCTCGGCCGGGGTGGTACGTGGGCGCGGCACCGGGTTCTGCCTGCTGACGCTGTCGGTCCACGCCAGCACGGAGGACGGGCAGTCCAGGCCGACCACCCCCATCAGGCGGCCTTCCTTCGAGTACCCGTACACGGTGCCGGTGCCCTCGTCGGGCGTGCCGAGCGTGATGATGTCCTTGCCCAGCTTCGGCATGCCGGCCGCCTGGATGCGGACGCCGTACTGCTCGGTCCAGAAACGCGGCATGGGCGTGAAGGGCTCGGCCTCGGTACGGCCCGCGAGCAGGCTCTCCGCGGCGGCGCGGCCCATCTCGACCGCGTTCAGCCAGTGCTCGACGCGACGGGGCACGTTGTCGAACCGCAGGTTCGGCCACTGCGCGACGTCACCGGCGGCGACGACGTCCTCGGCACCGACCACGTGGCACGTCGGCTCGCACACCACGCCGTTGTCCAGCGGCAGACCGGAACCGCGCAGCCAGCCGGTCAGTGGCACGGTGCCCGCGGCCACGATCACACAGGACGCGAGCAGGGTGGAGCCGTCGGTCAGCCGCAGGCCGATGCCCTCGGGGCCCGGTGACCACTCCTGCACCGAGTTGCCCAGCGCCAGGTCGACGCCGTGGTCGCGGTGCAGGTTGGTCAGCCACGCGCCCAGCTCCGGACCGAGTACGTTGCCCAGCAACGTGTTCTGGCGACCGATGAGTGTCACCTCGCGGGACAGGTGCCGCAGGCTCGCCGCGATCTCGCAGCCGGTGAACCCCCCGCCGACGACCGCGACACGGCCCTTCGTCGAGCCGATGACGCGCTCCAGGTCGAGCCCGTCGGCCATGGTGCGCAGCACGAGCACGCGCGGGTCGTAGTACGGCAGGCCGCCCGGGCGCTTGGCTTCCACTCCGGTCGCGATGACGAGACCGTCGTAGGTAAGCTCCTCGCCGCCGGGCAGGTGCAGGACCTTGTTGTGCGGCACCAGTTGCCGGACCTGCGTGCCGAACCGCCACTTGGCGTTGAGGTCCTCGTACGCGGGCAGGGTGAGGTCGCTCGACCGCAGCGTGCCCATGAGCAGTTGCTTGGACAGCGCGGGCCGGTGGTACGGCGGCAGTTTCTCGTCGCCGAGGATCATGATCTCGCCCTCGAACTTGAGCTCACGGAGCCGTTCCGCGGTGCGCAGACCTGTCAGGCCCGCGCCGACCACGACGATCCGTTCGTCCCGGTTCATCGGGTGCGTACCTCCTGCAACTGGATGGCCTGCATGGGGCAGGACCGTGCCGCCGCCTGCGCCTGCGCGCGGCTGTCTGTGTCGGGGTCACGGACGTAGCGCAGTCGTCCGTCTTCCATGAGCTGGAACAGCTGCGGCGACTCCGCCTGGCAGATGCCGTACCGCTTGCAGCGCTGGTTGTCGACGCTCACCTGCACCTTGCGCCCGACGCGCGGGCCGGGTGGCGGCGGCTCGACGACCGCCAGCTGGGTGCCGGTGGTGGCGGGGGCCCCGGCGAGGAGCCCAGCGCGGATCAGCGTCTTCGGTGGCAGGAACCGCAGCGCGGTCAGCGTCACGGCCGGGGTAAGCACCGTGATGCCGCCGAGCCACAGCAGCGCGAGGTGGCCGTTGTGGATGGCGCCGAACCACGAGTGCACGACGACCATGCCGACCGCGACGTACGCGAGCTGGTGGAACCGCAGCCAGTTGCGGTAGCGGATGAACCGCCGCATGCCGGTGGTGATCGTGATCGCGACCATGATCTCGAGGCCGAGGATGCCGAGCGCGTGCCGGAACGTGCCGGAGAACGGCACGGCGATGCCGAAGACGTCCAGGCCCTGTTCCCGCAGCAACAGGAACACGATGGCGTGCGCGATGCCGGTCGCGAGGGTGAAGGTCGCGAGGATCATGTGCGCGGAGCGGATGGCCTGGTGACCGGTGAGCCGTTTGATCCAGCCGGTCGCGGTGAGCACGCCCCAGCACAGCGTCAGGCACATGAAGACGTAGGAGGCCCGGGCCGACAGGGCGGCGACCTCACGTACGCCGATGTCGTGCTGTGGCAGCGCGATGTCGATCATTCGGCGGGCCCCGGTGCGCTGAAGGTACGCACGATGCCGATCGTGGCCGCCGCCATGAGTACGGCGACGACGCCGGCGAGCAGAAGGTCGCCACGTGTCAACGAGTTCTCCGGATAGCTGATCTGGCGGGCCGCGGCTTCGGCGAACATGCCGTGGTCGGCGCTGACGTGACCGGTGCCCTCGAGCAGGGTCATGTGCTTCATCACGATGTCGTTGGCCTGGGTCGCGAAGTCGCGGATGACCGGGTTGCGGGTGCCTGCGCGGACCTCGGCGATCAGCCCGAACACCGTGCCGTGCGCGGCACGCAGCCGGTTGGCGAAGGTGATGTCGAAGTCGTCGCCGGTCCTGGCGGAGATCTCGTCCATCCACGCCTGTGTGGACGACGAGGGTGTGTCGGGCAGCGGGACGCCGAACCGGTCGGCGAGCCGGCGCACCGCGCCGTCGAGCTTGGTGTGGTCGGCGGCGAGGACGGCGCCGGTGTCGCGGACGGACTGGGAGTTGCCGCGCTCGGCGGCGAGCTCGCCCATGGGGATCTCCCACAGGTTCGCGAAGTTGATCACCGTGAGGAACTCGCGGTCGAGCGCGGAGATGGTCTGCGCGGTCTGTTGCCGGTCGGGCTGCGCCTGGCTCGCGCTCGCCATGGCGACACCGACCGCCGGGCAGACGGCGCCGAGGAGCACGAGGAACACGGCAACGGACCAGCGGACAATTCTGCGTCGCATGGTTCTGGCCGACTCAGTTTCCGCCCAATTCGTGTTGGCCGACCGATTTCGCCATGCCCTGCGGCTCGCCGTACTCACTGGCGGCACCTTCGCGCAGCTGGCAACCGCCGAGGAGGAGCGCGGAGATCGTTGCCAGCACAGCAAGTCCGGCAACTCTAGAGCTCTGCATCCTCATGGATGAACTCCTCTGCAGTAGATATCAGAACGATTACGCCGCGTCAAGATTCTTGTTTCTGGCACGCCTCGTTGCAGGTGCTACCCGTATATACGTTTGGTAACGGCACCTACGTTCAGATCACCCATCCGGAGATGTGTGACGTGGGTCACATTGCCGTGATCAGGTGTGACGCCGGAGGGCGCGCGGCCGCCAGTTATCCCCTGGCGTCCGAACAGAAGCCACCCCATACTGATCGGCGATGAACGACTACACCTGGCCTGACAAGGGCGTCTGGGAGACGGACCGGGTACTCCGGGCGTGGCCCGCGACGGTCGCCGACTTCCCGGTCGGCGCGCCGGTCGCCGGGGAGGTGGTCGGGCGCCAGCCGTTCGGCGTCTTCATCCGCGTCGACGACGCCCCGGACACCGTGGCCCTGGCCGAGATCACCGCGATGCCCCGCGGGGCCGAACTGCCCTCGCTGGGCGACCGGGTCACGGGCGAGGTCGTCTGGCATACCGAGCACAACCACCAGGTCAAGGTGCGCCTCGTCGAGCGATGACCCCTGCGTCGTCAGCCTGTCGCGTCAGAGCGGGACCGAGACCATCGTCTGGCCATCGCGGGTGCGGATCTCGACGGCCCGGACCTCGTCCGGCGGGACGTCCGCGGTCCCTTCGAGCTTGGTGCCCGCGGTGGCGGCGTCCTCGGACACGAGCCAACCGCCCGCGAGGACGTCCTTGCCGTCCTTGGTGACCACGTACATCTCGCAGTGCAGACCGGCGTCGAGACCCGTCACGGTCGCGTTCACCCACACCCAGCCCTTCCTGGGCTCCAGCGCGATGTTCATCGACGTGCCGGTACCGGCGTCGGTGGCCTCGGCGAGCCGTGCGTTCGACGGCAGCGTGGACGTGGGCGGCTGGGCGACCGGCGTGGACACGGTCTCCCGGCCGATGAGGATGCCGCCGCCGAGCGCGACGGCCACCGCCACGGCGGCCGCGACCGCGAAACCGGCCGAGAAGCGGCGACGGGCCGGTGCCTCGTCGCGGACCTGGCGCAGCGTGCGCCGCAGCAGCAGGTCGCCGTCCTCGGGCGGGCCGTCGACGAAGGCCTCCGGGGGCACCTGGTCCAGTGCCCGCCGGATCATCATCAGCTCGTTGACTTCGCGCTGGCAGTCCAGGCAGGTGGCCAGGTGCTCGTGCACCTGCCGTGCTTCGACCGGGTCGAGCACGCCCAGTGCGTAGGCGCCGAGCTGCGCCCGGTCGTGCACGGGACCGGTCATCGGCGCACCTCCCCCGACTGGCCGAGCGTCGCCCGCAGTGCGCGGACCGCGTGATACGTCCTCGATTTCACCGTACCCGGCGCGATGCCGAGCACGGCGGCGGTCTCGTTCACGGTCCGCCCTCGGTAGTACAGCTCGACGAGCACGGCCCGGTGCTCAGGCGACAGACCTTCGAGCGCCCCCATGACGGTCATCGTGTCGACGACCGTGTCCGCGTGGTCGCGCTGCGCGGCGGGCACGTCGATCGGCTGGTTGACCTCGGTGGGCCGGGCGGCACGGGCCCGCGCCCGGTCGGTCACGAGGTTGCGCGCCACGGTGAGGAGCCAGCCCCGGACGGACCCGACACCGGACTGCAGCGCGTCGGCGTGCTTCCACGCCCGCAGCAACGTCTCCTGCACGACGTCCTCGGCCGCGGCGCGGTCGCCGGTCAGCCGGGTCGCGTAGTCGAGCAGGCTGCGGCCGTGTTCGGCGTAGAGGGACTTGATGAGGTCCTCGGCCGGGTTCGCGGCACGCGCGCGGCGGGAACGTCTGCCGATCATTGCCACGGCCGCCATCACCTGCCCAAGTGGCCGGTCGATGAGCAGGGTACTGGAAGCAACGTCGCTCACGACTGGAACACGGTTGTGAACCGGGTTCGGTTCATGCCAACGAGATCTGGTCCCCGGTCACCTTAACGGCAACGGCGGGCAGGGGGGCGGAAGCCGGGCCCTGCGCCACGGATCCGTCGAGCCCGAACTTGCTGCCGTGGCAGTCGCAGTTGATGGTGCCGCCGAGCACGTCGTTGACGACGCAGCCCTGGTGGGTGCACACGGCGGAGTAGGCGCGGATCTGCCCCGGCGCGGCCTGCGTGACCACGACCTGCTCGGCCGAGAACACCTTGCCGCCGCCGACCGGGATCTCCGCGGTCGTCGCGAAACCGGCCGGCGCCTCGGTGGTGGGCGTCTCCGGCGGTGCCTCGGGTTCGGTCGTGCCCGGGCCGGTCGTCTCCGGTGTGGTGGCCGGTGTCTCGGCCGCTCCCGTGACGAGGTCGCCGTTGTCGTTGACGCTGACTTCCACCGGTGGCAACGGTTGTGTCGCCGGTCCGGTCGTGACCGAGCCGTCGAGCCCGAACCTGCTGCCGTGGCAGTCGCAGTTGATGGCGCCGCCGAGCACGTCGTTGACGACACAGCCCTGGTGCGTGCACACGGCGGAGAAGCCCCTGAACTTTCCCTCGGTCGGCTGGGTCACCACGATCTTCTGGTCGCGGTACACGACACCACCGTTCACGGGGACGTCGATGGCCTTGCCGAGCACCCGCGGCGAGGCCTCCTCGGTGGCGGTCTGTGCCTGGGGTTGCGCCACCGGCGCGCCGTACCGGGTGCAGGCCGCGCAGGCGGCGCCCACGACAGCGAACCCCACCGCGGCGCGGCGGGGGATCTCGTGACTCATCACAGACTCACCCCGAACTCGGAGAAGAACCACAGGGAGGACGTCACCCACAGGCCCACGAGCGCGGTGAACACGGCCGCGCCGGCGACGGGCACCACCCAGCCGGGCGTGCGGGACCGGGTGAGCACGACCATCTTGCAGACGAAGAGGCCGTAGAAGAAGCAGCCCAGCAACGAGTGCAGCAGCACCCGGGTGTCGAAGGACTGGAATCCCAAGGCGTACAGGCAGTGCGCGGCGACCGGCAGTGACACGAGCACGGCCACCCGGCCCGACCACCGGTGCACGACGGCGGTGCCGCGGCCCGCGGTGAAGCCGGGCAGCCTGCCCCACATCGCCATCGCGGACAGGACCTGCAGGATCGCGAGCACGAACGCGACGGAACCCAGCCACGCCTTGGCGTGCAGGCCGTCGGAGAAGCCCGCGAGGTTCAGCGCCTGACCGGTGCCCTCGTGCACGCTGCCGTACACGCCGAGCGCGACGGCGACGAGCGCGCCGACCGACAGCGCCCCGACGACACCGCGGATGTTCGGCGGGTCGGTGTAGACGTCCTCGTCCTCGAACGTGAGCGGGGCGACGTTGGTCGCGGTCTCGTCGAGCCAGTGGCCGGGCACGGGCTGGGTGAGGTCGGAGTCGAGCGGTGGCCCGGTCGGCCCGAAGTCGGGCGGCTCTGGCGGTCGCGTGGTCATGGGGTTCTCCTTCGTGCTGCCGGGGAACACGCCCCGGCACCCTCTGTCGCGTGCTCGGTTCCCCCGCGGAACCGTGGAGATCAGCCGAAGGTGGTCTCCCCCGAGACCTTCTCGGCCGTGATGCGCGTGCCGCCGACGGTGACGGCGCCCTTCGCCGGGTCCAGCGCGGGTGCGGGCGCGGCGCCGGACGCGGTACGTGCGATGCCGACCTGTGTGCCGTCGGGCAACAGGATCCAGCCGAGCGTGGTCGTGCCGCCCTCGCCGCGGTACAGCCCGGCCGGTGCCTTCGCGACGGCGAGGCTGAACTGCCGTTCCCGCCCCGCGATCGACACGGTGCCGTTGAGGTTTCCGTCGATCAGCTCGCCGGTCAGCGTGGTGGTGCCGTCCTTGGACTCGAGGTTCACGGTGCCGTCGACGGCCGTGCCCCGCAGCCACGACTCGACCCGCGCGCCGTCGCACAGGTAGGCGGCGGCCTCGTCGCCCTTCACCGCGACCGCGATCGCCAGGTTGCTGTCGGCGGCGCGGCCCGCGTAGACGACCTCGGCCGGGAACCGCGGCTTCGGCGGCGGCGCCTCCTCGGTGGTCGTCGTCGACGCGGGCGGTGGCGGCGGTTCCGCCGTGGTCGGTGGCGGCGCGGGTGTCGTCGTCGTGGTGGCCGGGGCGTCGGTGCCGGTGGCGGCGACGTTCTCCTGACCGGGCGGCGGCGCGTCGCCCGCCGTGACGAGTCCCCCGGAGGCGTTGGCCGCCATGAGACCGACGAGCCCGGCCACCACGACGGCGGCGGTGACCAGCGGACCGCGCTGCGCCATGACTTTCTCCCTGTCCGTGCGGTATGCCGACATGAGCGACCAACCCGCTCGGGAGATACACGTACCGGCGACTGGCCCGGTTCAGGCGGACTTTTCGGGCGGCCTTGCGGGCAGGCGAGGTGCACAGGCCGCGCACAAACGTGTCCGCGGCGCGGCGGGATCGCGGCGATACTTCCCGCGGAAGATCCACCTCGAGAAGGAGCAGCATGAAGCGCCTCACCGCGTGCGCCACCCTGACCGCCCTCGCTCTGCTCGCGGCACCGACCGCGGCCGTCGCCGAGCCGACGTCGCCCTTCGGCGAAACCTGGACCGGTCGCGGCGGCGTGGACGGCGACCTGATCTGGTACAACCGGTCGGTGGGCGTGAGCGGGCAGGTGCGCGACTACGAGACGGCGGGCAGCACCACGGTCCAGTTCGAGTTCTACCAGTCGACCAGGCTGCTCGACGTCCAGACGCGGACGGCGTCCAACGGCGTCACGCCCTTCGGCTGGACCGAGCCGGGCCCGGTCGGCGGCTTCACGCGGGTCGTCATCACCCTCATCCACGGCGGCGACGAGAACGTCGTCGCGAGCATCCCACGGCCGGTGAGCTGATTCCGTTGTCCCGCAACGAAACGGGAGCTACCCCCGCAGCTTCCTGACCTGGGCGAGCGCCTCGTCGACCGAGCCCGCCGGGTCGGTGACCGGGAACTGGACCGCGCGGACGGTCCGTGCGGGGTCGACGATCATGGTCAGCCGCTTGAGCCGGTCGACGCCGTGGGCGCGGAACGTGGGCAGCCGCAGCGCCGCGGTCAGCGCGAGGTCCTCGTCCGACAGCAGGGGAAACGGCAGGCGGACGTGTTCGGCGAAGGCACGCAGCTGGTCCGGCCGCTGCGTGCTCAGCCCGCGCACGGCGACGTCGTGCCGTGCGAAGTCGGGGAACCGGTCGCGGTAGGTGGTCGACTCCAGCGTGCAGCCCGCGGCCCCCGGGATCTCGCCCCAGTCGGGCGGCAGCGGGGTGCCCGCGGGCGCGAACGCGCCGGGGAACGCGTACAGCACCGTCCAGCGTCCGGGCACGGCGTCGGCGTGGTCCCCGCTGTCGGCGGGCAGGCCGATGGCGGGTACCCGCTTGCCGACCAGCCCGTGCACCCGCCGCGCCTCCGCCGACGACGGTGAGCTCGTGCCCGTCAGCGACCCGTCGCCGGACACGTACCTGGCGCCCCAGTCCTGCAACGCGATCAGCACCGGCAGCAGACCGCGGCCCTTGTCGGTGAGCCGGTACTCGTAGCGCGGCGGGCGGTCCGAGTAGTGCGCCTTCTCGACGACTCCGCCCGCCACCAACGACTTCAGCCGCTCGGTGAGGGTCTTGCGGCTGATGTCCAGCTCGCGCTGGAGGTCGTCGAACCGGGCGACGCCGCCCGCGATGTCACGCACGACCAGCAGCGTCCACCAGTCACCGACGACGCCGAGCGCCTGCGCGATGGCGCACTCGGCGTCGGCCAGCTCGCTGTGCTTCATGAACCCACTCGCCTGTCCGCCACCTCGCCCAATATAGTCAGTTCCGATTGTGAACTCACTGGGGAGGGTGCATGTTCTGGCGCTTCTGGTCGGCGACGGCGGTCAGCCAAACGGGCACGGCGGTCACCGCGGTCGCGTTGCCGCTGGTCGCGGTGACCACCCTCGACGCTTCGGCCTTCGAGGTCAGCATGCTCACGGTCGCGACCTACCTGGCGTGGGCCGTGGTCGGACTGCCCGCGGGCGTGATCGTGCAGCGGCTGCCGTTGCGCGGCACGCAGGTGGCGATGGACGTGCTCCGCGCGGCCGCGATCAGCTCGGTGCCGCTCGCGTGGTGGTCCGGCCACCTCACGATCGGGCACCTCGTCGTGGCCGCACTCGTGATCAGCCTGGCGAACGTCGTGTTCGACGTCGGCTCCGGCACGTTCCTGCCCACGATCGTCAGCCGTGAGGAACTGACCGCGCGCAACAGCCTGATGTCGGCGACGCACTCCGCGACCTCGCTCGGCGGCCCGAGCCTGGGCGGGCTGGTCGTGCAGCTGCTCGGCGCGGTGCCGACGCTGCTGGTGGACGCGGTGAGCTTCCTGGTGTCGGCGGTGCTGCTGCGCGGGTTGCCCCGCGGTTCGGTCCCGGCGCGCGCGGACCGGCCGCGGATGGGCCCGCTGATCCGCGAGGGCTGGCGGTTCGTGGTCCGGCACCCGGTGCTGCGCACCTGCATGCTCGGCGCGACCGCGGACAACTTCGCGAACGGCGCGCTGATGGCGTTGATCCCGGTGTTCCTGGTGCGTGACCTGCACGCCTCCCCGGCGCTGGTCGGCCTGTTGATCGCGGCCGAGGGGCTCGGCTCGCTCGTCGGGGCGGCGCTGGCGCCGTGGCTCACCGCGCGGCTGGGCAGCGCGCGGGCGTTGGTGGTGGCGGCGTTCTGCGGCGCGGGGATCGCGTTGCTGATGCCGGTCGGTCACGGTGTGGCGGGCATGGTGCTGTTCGCCGTGGCCAACGTGGGTTTCGGGATCGGCGTGGTGGTGTTCTCCATCAACGCGCGGACGCACCGGCAGGTGACGACCCCGCCCGAGCTGCTGTCGCGGGTGGTCGCGACCGTGCGGTTCGTGTCGTGGGGCGCGATCCCGTTCGGCGCGCTGTCGGGCGGCGTGGTGGCGACGGCGATCGGGACCCGGGGCGCGTTGTGGGTGGCGTGCCTGCTGACGCTGGCGTGTCCGGTGCTCCTGTGGTTCAGCCCGGTCCGCCGGCTGCGGGACCTGGCCGACGAACCCGCGCCACCAGCTTCTGTGGCGCCCGCAGGCAGTAGCTCTCGGTGAGCAGCTCGCCGATCTCGTCCCAGTCGGCGTCCGTTTCGACGACCATGCCGACGGCCTCCGGGTGCCAGCTCAGCTTGTAGAACGGGTGGCCGGTGCCGACCAGCGCGGCCAGCTCGTCACCCCGCGAGCGGAAGGTGAGCACGGTGGCGTCGCCGACGTACGGGGCCTCGCGGGCGTAGGCGGGCGGGTACTCGTCGCTGATGCCGAGCACGTGGGCGAAGGTCTTCTTGCGGACCATCCAGCGGGTGCCGACCCAGGCCCGTTCCTCGTAGGCGCCGGGCAGCGCGAGACACCGGGCGCGCAGCCGGTCGAGCACGTCGTCGGGCACGTCTGGTCGGTCCGGCATCCTCGGCCTCCCGGAATTGTCGGTGGTCTGGTGCATGATGCCGCGCATGAGCCTGAACCACGTGGACATCGGCACCGGCACCCCGGTGCTCGCACTGCACGGCTGGACCCCGGACCACCGCCTGATGCTCGGCTGTCTGGAACCGGTCTTCGCGCGAAGAACGGGTTACCGGCGTCTCTACCCGGACCTGCCCGGCATGGGCAAGTCCCACGCCCCGCCGTCCGTCGCGTCGTCGGACGCCGTGCTGGCCGCGGTGCGCGCGTTCGTGTCGGAAACCATCGGCACGACACCGTTCCTGCTGGTCGGCGAGTCGTACGGCGGCTACCTGGCGCGCGGGCTCGCACGCGCGCTCGGCACACAGGTGCTGGGGCTGGCGCTGATCTGCCCGATCGGCGTCGCGGTCGAACACGCGACGAGGACCGTCCCGCCACGCCAGGTGCTGCGGCGCGACCCCGGCCTGCGGGAGAACGCGGAGTTCAGCTCGATCGCGGTGGTCGAGACGGCGGAGACCCTGCGGCGTTTCGAGGAGGAGATCGAACCGGGCCTGGCCGCCGCCGACGAGGAGGCGATGGCGCGCATCCGGGCGCGGTGGCTGCTGTCCGACGACCCGGAGGGTGGCGACGAGTTCACCGGGCCCGCGTTGATCGTCACCGGCAGGCAGGACGACGTCGTCGGCTACGAGGACCAGTGGGCGCTCTTACCCCACTACCCGAGAGCGACGTTCGCGGTGCTCGACGTGGCAGGGCACAACCTGCAGTTCGAGCAGCCGCTGCTGTTCGACGCGCTGATGTCGGACTGGCTCGACCGGGTGGCCTACGAGTCCTGACCGAGGGTGTCGCGTGCCTGGGCGACCCAGCCGAGCACGGCGTCGGCGCCACACTCGGCGGCGACGGCGGCCGCCTCGTCGAGGTACCCGCGTGCCGTCGCGGGGTCGTCGGCGAGATGGGCGAGCCCGACCAGGTTGGCGGCGACCCCGGCGTGGAACCCGACCTTGCGCCGCAGCTCGGTCGACTCGGCGAACAGCTCCCGGGCGGCCGGTACCCGCCCCTCGGCCTGCTCGACGAACCCGAGGTGCCGCAGGACGTAGGAGAGCGTGAGGTCGTCACCGGCGCCGGTGGCGAGTTCGCGTGCGCGCCCGAGCACCGGCGCGGCCGTGTCGTGGTCGCGGCGGACCACCTGGTGGAACGTGCCGACCCAGAACAACGCCTCGGCCTCGCCACGCTCGTCGCCCGCGCGGCGGTACAGCTCGGCGGCCTGCTCGAAGAGCGGCAACTCGGCCGGTTCCTCGACCCGCCGGGCGAGGAAGCGCGCGTGCACGACCCGCCCCCTGGCAAGGGCGAGATCGGCCTCGACCCCGTCGAGCTCCCGATCGGCGGCCGCCAGCGCGGCGTCGTCACCGCCGAACACGGCCCGCTCGTACAACTCGTTGGCCCGACTGAGCCTCGCGTCCACGCCGACCCCCTTCGTAGCGGCCGGAGTGTAGCGACAGAAGGGAACCGAACAGGAGCGACCGACACCATCCGCCTCACGCCCGGGAGCGGCCCGCGACCCGTTCGGTCAGCGCGTCGACCCCGGCGCCGGTCAGCCGGTCCAGCGCCACCGGGCGGCCGGTGAGCAGGAGCAGCAGGGCCTCGATCGGGCCGCACACCACCTGTTCCCCGTCGCCCACGGCCCAGAGCGTGTCGGTTGCGACCAGGCGGAAACCGGCCAGACGTCGTCGCGCCCAGAACGGCCAGCCCATCGTCCAGACGCGGGTCGCGCCGGCGCGGGCGGCGGCCACCGGCATCGGCAGCACCCGGTGCAGCGGGATCGCGACGTCCTGTACGTGCACGAGCGTGTCGAACAGGATGTTGCGGTAGCCGGTCAGCGCGGGCAGGCGGCGGGACGCGGCGTGTGCACGCAGCTCGGCCACCAACTCGGCCCCGGTACGCGACTCGGCGTGCGCCACGGAGATGTCGTGGTTCAGCCGGTGGAAGCTGCCGCGAGCGCGGACGGCCCACGCGACCATCTCCCACGGCCCCGGCGGCTGCGGCGCGAGCGCGACGTGGGCGGCGACATCGCGGACGCGCCAGCCCGCGCTCAGCGACGGGGTGTCCCACTCGTCGTCCGCGAGGTCGGCGAGGAGGTCGGCCAAACGGCGCCGTTCCTGTTCGATGGCCTGCCAGGCCTGCTCGCGGTCCATGCGGACCTCCCACTAAAATAAGTCAGACTCGCTGACCAAATTAAGTCAGATTCTCTGACCAACGTCAAGGGGTGATGGTGACCGACGACCAGCTCAACACCGGGCTGCTGCTCTACATCCCGTACCGGTGGCTGGAGAACCGGGTGATCACCGCGCTGCGCGAGGCGGGGTACGACGACATCACCACCGCGCAGATGAAGATCATGCAGCGCGTCGGCCCCGACGGCACCCGGCTGACCGACCTCGCCGAGCAGGCGCAGGTCACCAAGCAGACCGCCGGTTTCCTGGTCGACCAACTGGAGAAGGCGGGCTGGGTGGAACGGGTCCCGGACCCGACGGACAAGCGCGCCCGGCTGGTGCGGATCTCCGGCCGCGGGAAGGCGGCCATCCCGATCGCCGCCGCCGCGGTCGCCGAGGTGGAGGCGGAGTGGGCGGCACACCTGGGCAAGCGGCACATGGCGCAGCTGCGCCAGATCCTGACCCGGCTGCGCGAGGTCACGGACCCCTACCCCTAGCGGTCGCCGTCGAGGACGACGTCGCAGGCGCGTTCCACCGCGAGCAGCAGGGCGGCCTGTGTGCTCCAGTCGAGCCGTACGCCGTCGCCGTCGACGATGCCGTCGTGCACCAGGTCACGGCGCCACTCGCGGCTGCGGTCGAGTGCCCTGGCCACGTCCCCGGTGTCGGGGGACCTCGCGTCGTCCCGGTGCGCGGCGACGGCCTTGGCCAGCGCGTCGAGCAGGTCGGCGTAGGAGGAGGTGAACCACTCGCCCGCGATCGGCGCGACGCCCGTGCTGGACGCGACCAGCGCCTCGGTGATGTGCTGCACCTGCCGCGCGATCTCGTACAGCGTGCCGAGGTCCTGGTGGAGCCCGTCGAGGTCCGGCCGCCGCCGCTGCCGCAGCACCCACCTCGGGTTGTACCTGGTGCTCTCCCACGTGCGGCCGCTGGCCTGCTCGGCACGGCGCACGACATCCTCGAGCTCACGCGCGCGGCGCTGCCACCCCCGGGCGTCGCCGTCGTCCCAGTCGCCGCGCAGGCCGGTGGCGATGTCGCGGACCAGCTCGTCGAGTTCGGCGGCGACGTCCTCGACGGCGCCCGGGCCGGACCGCAGATGCAGCGGTGGCACCACGAACATGTTGACGGCGAGCCCGACCGCCGCGCCGAGCACGCCCTCGATCGCGCGGTAGACGAGGTAACCCATGTCGTCCGCGGTGCCGTAGGCGAGCATCAGCAGCGCGGTCACCCCGATCCAGATGCCGCTGTCCCCGAGCCGGTGCCACCGCCCGATCGCGGCCCCGACGAACACGGCCACCGGCAGCGCGACGGCCGTGTTCGGGATGACCGTGATCGTGACGAACGCGAGCAGCACACCGAGCACGAGCGTGGCCACGGTCCGCGCGGCTTCGGTGAACGACCGGTACACCGTCTCGGTCATCATGAACACCGCCGCGTACGGCGCCATGAACGACTGCGGCGCGTGCACCTGCCGCGCGACGAGAAAGGCGACGGCCGCCGCGACCGCAGCCTTCGCCGCCTGTACGAGCCCTTCCCGCTGCCTGGCGCTGAGCTGCATGCGGACGGGTTCCTCGCGCGGCGCGGGGCTATTCAGGGCAACCGCCTGCTGTCGCTGTGACGTCCCTTGCGTGCTCCTGGTGGTCGCGATTCTGTGAGGTCAGAAGCCGATCGGCAGGCCGGCGTAGTTCTCCGCCAGGCCCCGCGCGCCCGCCTCGCTCGACGCGACCCACCGCAGCTGCGACAACTGGAGCTGGTGGTCGAACGGATCGTCCGTGGCGTGCAGCATCGTCGTCATCCACCACGAGAAGTGGGTGCAGCGCCACACGCGCCGCAGCGCGCGGTCCGAGTACTCGTCGGCGAGCCTGGGGTCCTTCTCGCGCAGCAACGACACCAGCGCGGGTGCCAGCAACGCCACGTCGGCCACGGCCAGGTTCAGGCCCTTCGCGCCCGTCGGAGGCACGATGTGCGCGGCATCCCCCGCGAGGAAGACCCGGTCACGGCGCATGGGCGCCTGCACGAGACTGCGCATCGGCAGGACGCTCTTGTCGGTGATGGGACCCCGGGCGAGCTTCCAGCCGTCCTGGCCGTGCCCCAGCCGCCGCGACAGCGCGTCCCAGATCCGGTCGTCCGGCCACTCCGCGATGTCGGTGCCGGACGGTACCTGCAGGTAGAGACGGGTCACGGTGGGCGAGCGCATGGAGTTCAGCGCGAACCCGTCCGGGTGCCACGCGTAGATCAGCTCGTCCGTCGACGGCGGCACGGTCGCCAGCACGCCCAGCCACGAGTAGTCGTAGGTCCGCTGCCACGTCGTCCCCGGCACGGACTCGCGGGTCGGGCCGAACGAGCCGTCGCAGCCGACGACCACGTCCGCGTCCAGCCGGTGCGGCGCGCCGTCCACGGTGAACGTCACGTACGGGTCGGCCGGGTCGTGGACGGCCGTGTCGCGGACGTCGTAGATCACCTGCTGGCCCGCCGCGTCGCGCGCTCGGCCGAGGTCCTTCTGCACCTCCGTCTGCCCGTACACCCACACGCTCCGGCCGACCAGGTCCTGGAAGTCGACGTGGTGCCGCTCGCCCGGCCACTGCAGGTAGACGCCGCGGTGCTGGTCGCCCTCGCGGGTCAGGCGGTCACCGAGCCCGACCGACCGGAGCAGTTCGACCGTCGAGTGCTCCAGGATGCCCGCACGGATGCGGGACTCGACGTACTCGCGGGTGCGGGTCTCGACCACGACCGACTCGACACCACCCGCCGCGAGCAGGTGGGACAGCAGCAGCCCGGCGGGACCGGCACCGATGATGGCGACCTGGGTTCGCATGCCTGACAGTCAATACCCGCGGTGCCGCACGGACAACGCATCGGTTTCCGCTCAGTGGAACAGGCTTCGGCTGATGCCCTGGGCCGCCACCTGGAGCGCCGCCACGAGCCGTGGGCGGTCGCGGCCGAGCGTCGGCACGACGATGCCCAGCGCCGCGGGCACGGCACCGTCCGGTGCGGTGATCGGCACGGCGACCGAGCACGCGCCCAGGCTCATCTCCTCACCGGTCTGCGCGTACCCCTCGCGGCGCACCCGCCGCAGCTCGCCCCGCAGCCGTCCGGGCTGGGTGATCGTGTACGCGGTGACGCGTGTGAGGTTGCGGAACACCCACGCCTGGACGTCCTCCGGCGCGTGCGCGAGCAGCACCTTGCCGACACCCGTCGCGTGCATGGGCAGCCGTGACCCGACGTCGCTGACCACCGGCACCGACACGTGCCCGGCCAGCCGGTCGACGTAGAGCACGGACGTGCCGTCGCGGACCGCGAGGTGCACGGTCGCGAGCGTGGCGCCGTACAGGTCGTGCAGGAACGGCGACGCGACCTGCCGCAGGCCCGACTGCACGGGCGCGAGCAGCCCGAGGTCCCACATCCGCCGCCCGACCACGTACTCCCCGGCCTCGCGCCGCTCCAGCGCGCCCCACGCGACCAGCTCGGCGACCAGCCGGAACGCGGTCGCGACCGGCAGGTCGGCGCGCCGGGCGAGCGCGGTGAGCGTCATGGCCCGGTGCTCGCCGTCGAACGCGCCGAGCAGGGCGAGCACCCGCGACGCCACGCTGGCACCCGGCCGTGAGCTGTTCCCCGCCACACGCGGTCCTTCCACTGAGTGAAAGCCAAGTCTCCCACCATCGCGGCCATCGGCCCTAGCGTTGTCGTCGTGACCACAGCAGCGTCGTCCGACGCCGCCGCCGCGACGCAGGCGGAGATCAGCGCGGAGATCGCGGCCATCGCCGCGACCCGCACCGGCCCGGAACCCCAGCCGCGCCTCGACTACCCGCCCTACCGCAGCAGCATCCTGCGCCACCCGACCAAGTCCCTGTACCAGGCCGACCCCGAAGGCGCCGAGCTGTTCGCGCCCGTGTTCGGACCCCAGGACGTCGACCCGATGGAGGCGGACCTGACGATCCAGCACAACGGCCAGCCGATCGGCGAGCGGATCGTGGTCACCGGCCGGGTGACCGACGGCGACGGCAGACCGGTCGCGCACCAGCTGGTGGAGATCTGGCAGGCCAACGCGTGCGGCCGCTACCTCCACCAGCGTGACCAGCACCCGGCGCCGCTGGACCCGAACTTCACCGGCGTCGGCCGCTGCCTCACCAACGCGGACGGCAGCTACCGGTTCCTGACGATCAAGCCGGGCCCGTACCCGTGGCGCAACCACGCCAACGCGTGGCGGCCCGCGCACATCCACTTCTCCCTGTTCGGCGGCGACTTCACGTCTCGCATGGTCACGCAGATGTACTTCCCCGGCGATCCGCTGTTCGGCCTCGACCCGATCTACCAGTCGATCATCGACCCGAAGGCCCGGGAGCGGCTGGTCGCGGCCTACGACCACGACGTGACCATGCCCGAGTTCGCCACCGGCTACCGCTGGGACATCGTGCTGACCGGCGGCCACCGCACCTGGAGCGAGTCGTGAACGAGACGACACCGGGCCAGACGGTCGGCCCGTTCTACGGCTACGCGCTGCCCTTCGAGGGTGGCGCCGACCTGGTGCCGACGGGCCACCCGGACGCGATCCGCCTGCACGGCGTGGTGCGCGACGGAGCGGGCGCGCCGGTGCCGGACGCGCTGCTGGAGATCCGGCAGGCCGACCGCGATGGCGACGTGCCACGTAAGGCAGGCTCGCTGCGCCGCGACGGCCACACGTTCACCGGCTGGGGCCGCGCGAGCACGAACGACATCGGCGAGTACTCGTTCACGACGGTCCTCCCTGGCGCGGCGTTCATCGCGATGACCGTGTTCGCGCGCGGCCTGATGAACCGCCTGTTCACCCGCGTCTACCTGCCCGGCGCGAGCGACGAGTTCCTGCTGTCCCTGCCGCCGGACCGCCGCGAGACGCTGGTCGCGGAGAAGGACGGGAACGGGCTTCGGTTCGACGTCACACTCCAGGGCGACCGGGAGACGGTGTTCATTACCTACCCTGGACATTCATGAGCGCTTACCTCTACGACGCGGTACGCACCCCGTTCGGCAGGTTCGACGGCGGCCTCGCGAAGGAGCGGCCCGACGACCTCGCCGCGACCGTTCTGCGGGCCATCGCCGACCGCACGCCCGGGCTGGACCCGGCCGCCGTCGACGAGGTGACGTTCGGTCTCGCCAACGGAGCGGGCGAGGACAACCGCAACGTGGGCCGGATGGCGGTGCTGCTCGCGGGGTGGCCGGTGTCCGTGCCGGGGTCGACGGTCAACCGGCTGTGCGGGTCGAGCCTCGACGCCGTCATGTCGGCGTCCCGGCAGGTCGAGACCGGCGACGCGAGCATCGTGGTCGCGGGTGGCGTCGAGTCGATGACCCGCGCGCCGTGGGTGCTGCCCAAGCCGGACCGGGCGTTCCCGGCGCGGGACGTGACCGCCGTGTCGACCACGCTGGGCTGGCGCCTGGTGAACAAGAACATGCCGGAGGAGTGGACGGCCTCCCTCGGTGAGTGCAACGAGCGGTTGCGGGAGGAGTTCGGCATCTCCCGCGAACGGCAGGACGCGTTCGCGGAGCGGTCGCACCGGCTCGCGCACGCCGCGTGGGAGGCCGGGTTCTACGACGACATCACCGTCCCGGCCGGTGAGCTGACCCGGGACGAGGGCATCCGGGCGGACACGTCGACGGAGAAGCTCGCGAAGCTGAAGCCGTCGTTCCGGCCCGACGGCACGATCACGGCGGGCAACGCGTCGCCGCTGTCGGACGGCGCGTCGGCCGTCCTGGTGGCGTCCGAGTCCGCCGACCTCGGCCGGGACCCGCTCGCACGGATCGCCGGGCGGGCCGCGTTCGCGCTGGCGCCGCAGCGGTTCGGGTACGCGCCGGTCGAGGCGGCGAACCGGGCGCTGGAGCGGGCCGGGATCACGTGGTCGGACGTGGGCGCGGTGGAGCTGAACGAGGCGTTCGCCGTGCAGTCGCTCGCGTGCGTGGACGCGTGGAAGATCGACCCGGAGATCGTCAACTCCCGCGGCGGTGCGATCGCGCTGGGCCACCCGCTGGGCGCGTCCGGCGGCCGGATTCTCGGCACGCTGGCGAAGGTCATGCGGACCGACGGGCACCGCTGGGGCGTCGCCGCGATCTGCATCGGTGTCGGGCAGGGACTCGCGGTGGTGCTGGAGAACGTGGCGTGACAGCCATCTGTGAGTCCGCTGACGAGGCCGTCGCCGGGATTTCCGACGGTGCGACGGTTCTCGTCGGCGGGTTCGGCACCGCCGGGCAGCCGGTCGAGCTGATCGACGCGGTGCGCCGGGGCGGGGCCAAGGACCTGACGATCGTGTCGAACAACGCGGGCAACGGGTCGCACGGGCTCGCCGCGTTGCTGGCCGCCGGGCGGGTGCGCCGGATCGTGTGCTCCTTCCCGCGCCAGAAGGACTCGTACGTCTTCGACGAGCTGTACCGGACGGGGAAGATCGAACTGGAGGTCGTGCCGCAGGGCAACCTCGCCGAGCGGCTGCGGGCGGCGGGCGCGGGGATCGGTGCGTTCTACTGCCCCACCGGCGTCGGCACGCCGCTCGCCGAGGGCAAGGAGACGCGGACCATCGACGGCCGCGAGTACGTGCTGGAGTTCCCGGTCCACGGCGACGTCGCGTTGGTCAAGGCGCACCGCGCGGACACGCTCGGGAACCTCGTGTACCGCAAGACGGCCCGCAACTTCGGTCCCGTCATGGCGACGGCGGCGACGCTGACGATCGCGCAGGTGCTGGCGGTGGGCGAACCGGGGTCGATCGACCCCGAGGCGGTGGTGACGCCGGGGATCTTCGTCGACCGGGTGGTGGCCTGCCCGTCACCCGCCGTGCTGGCCGAGGCGGGAGCGGCGGGATGACCAGGCTCGACCGCGCGGCGATCGCGAAGCTGGTCGCCGCCGACATCCCGCCCGGCTCGTACGTGAACCTCGGCATCGGGCAGCCCACGCTGGTCGCCGACTACCTGGCACCGGAGTCGGGCGTCGTCCTGCACACCGAGAACGGCATGCTCGGCATGGGTGGTGCCGCCCGCGGCGACGAGGTGGACCCGGACCTGATCAACGCGGGCAAGGTTCCGGTGACGGAAACCCCTGGCGCGTCGTACTTCCACCACGCCGACTCGTTCGCCATGATGCGCGGCGGGCACCTCGACGTGTGCGTGCTGGGCGCGTTCCAGGTGTCGTTCGCCGGTGACCTCGCGAACTGGCACACCGGCGCGCCGGACGCGATCCCCGCGGTGGGTGGCGCGATGGACCTGGCGATCGGCGCGAAGCAGGTGTTCGTGATGATGTCGCTGTTCACCGAGGCCGGCGTGCCGAAGCTGGTGCCGTCGTGCACCTACCCGCTGACCGGGCTGCGGTGCGTGAGCCGCGTGTACACCGACTACGGCGTGTTCTCGGTCGGCGCGGACGGCGTGGCGATCAGGGAGACCCACGGCATCGACGAGTCCGGCCTCCGCGCCAGGCTGGGTCTGTAACAACCGTTCCGGGAAACCGATTCGTAGGGAGTCGGAGTCCCAACGGTGCGGGGGTCGGATCCGTGCACGTCAACCAGGCCGCGGCGGACGGCCACCGCAGAGCCGCCCTCTTCGTCGACTTCGAGAACGTGCACCGCGGGCTGTGCGAGTCGAGCCCGGAGGCGGGCCGCCGGTTCGCGACGCAGCCCGCGCGGTGGGTGCAGTGGATGGAACGGACCCTCGGCCCGCTCGTGGTCGACCTGGACGACCAGCCGCGCAAGCTGCTGCGGCGCATCTGCTACCTCGAACCCGCGCGGTCGGGCCAGTACCGGCCGTACTTCACGCGTGCCGGTTTCCGGGTCGTCGACTGCCCGGCGCTCACCACGATGGGCAAGAACAGCGCCGACATCCACATGGTGCTGGACATCCTCGACACGCTCACCCACCCCGAGCGGTACGACGAGTTCATCGTCCTGTCCGTCGACGCCGACTTCACGCCCGTGCTGCTCCGATTACGTGAGCACGACCGCCGCACCGCCATGCTGGTGAGCGGACCGGCAGCGGCGGCGTTGCAGGCGGCGTGCGACTTCGCGATCCCCGACTCGGTGTTCCTCGACGAGGCGCTCGGCCTCGAGGACGAGCCGTCCCCGGCACCGCCGCCGATCGAGCTGGACGACCTGCGGCGGCGGATGGAGCAGGTGGTGCGCGACCTCGTGTCGTCGGCGGCGGAACCGGTCGTGATGGCCAGGGTGGCGCACGAGGTGCGCAAGACCGTCGGCGTCTCGGTCGACACGACGAACTGGGCGGGCAGCGGGAGCTTCGGCAAGTTCATCGCGCAGATGACCGACGAGTACCTGCGGGTCGACAGCAGGCGGTCGCCGGGCTGGCTGTACGACCCGACGCGGCACACGGCCAGCGCGCAGAACGTCTCGGAGGTCGTCGACCGGGTCAGCAGGCTCGTCGACGCACCCATGCTGTCGGGACAGACGTACGCGACGCTGTTCGCGGTGCTGGCCGAGATCGGCCACGCCGAGGCCGAGGGCGATCAGGCCGAGGCGGAGCGCCGGGTGCGGGACCGGTGCGCGGAGCTGGGCCGTCCGGTGTCGCGGCCCGCGGTGCACTTCGTGGTGGTGGGGTTGCGGCACCGGGGCGTCACGTGGCCGAGAGCGGGCCTCGATGCGGCGAAGCTCGCGGTGGCGTTCGCGGAGAACGTCCTGGAGCTGGCCGCTGCCGTGCCGATGGTGCTGTCCGACCACGAACGCGAGGAGATCCGCGCGTGGCTGGTCCGCCCGCCGACCGTCCCGTCTGGACAGACATAGACTGCGCGCATGACATCGCCCGCTCCCGTGCGTGGAGCCGTCCTCCTCATCCGCTTCCTCAGCGAGCTGGGCATGCTGGCCGGTCTCGCCGTGGCGGGCGCGCACCTCGGCGGCGGGGTGGTGCTGAACATCGTCTTCGCCGTGCTGCTGCCGCTGGCCGCCGCGGCGTTGTGGGGGATGTTCGTCGCGCCCCGGGCACGGCGCCGGCTGCCGGAGCCTGGGCGGTTCGTGCTGGAGTTCGTGTTGTTCGGGGTTACCGGGCTGGTGCTGGGGTTGACGGGCTGGCTGGTGGCGGGTCTCGTGGTCGCGGTCGTCGGGATCGGGTTCGCCGCGCTGACCCGCGTGTTCGCGAAGGACAGCTGATGGCGGAGACCGAGTTCCCGCAGCGCATGGGCAGGGTCGCGCCGCGAGGCCTGTCGTTCGCGTCCTGACACCGCGTAGGGTCGGCCACAGAATCGGGAACGGCACGCGCCCGGTGGCTGGGTAGGCGCGTCTCCTCGGCATGCCATGGAGACGCGATGTCCTATCGTGCACTCGCGCGGTCCGCGCCCGTCACCTTCTTCCTCCTCGGTGTGCTCGCACGCCTGCCCTACGCGATGACGCCGATCGGCTCACTCCTGCTCGTCCAGCACGCGACCGGCAGTGCCGCGTTCGCGGGGTTGGCCGCGGGTGCGCAGAGCATCGCCATCGCCGTGTCCGGGTTCGCTGCGGGCGGGCTGGCGGTGCGGCTCGGCACGCGTCGGCTCGGCACGCACCTTGCCGTGCTCAACGCGGTGGCCGCGGTGCTCTTCGTCGCGTCGGCCGGTTCCCGGCCCGCGATGCTGGCCTGCGCGGTGCTGGTCGGGTTGACTCAGGCGCACGTCGGTTTCCTCGTTCGGGTGCACTGGTCGCACACGCTCGGCCGCGGTACCGCCCTGCTGCGCACGGCGTTCTCCTACGAGAGCGCGGTCGACGAGGTGAGCTTCGTCGTCGGGCCGGCCGCGGCCGGCTTGTTCGCGGCGGTGGTGCCGGGCGTGGGGCCGTTGCTGGGCATGGCGATCCTCCTGCTGGGTGCCGCGCTGCCGTTCGCCACGCGGTACGCCGACGGCGTGCCAACGCGTCCGGTCGGCACGTTTCCGTTGCGGCGCATGGCGTTGCTCGTCCTGTCGATGGCCGCGCTCGGCGCGATCTTCGGCGCGATCCAGACGGCGGCGATCGTGGAGGCCGGCGGTGGCGCCGGGTTCCTGTACGCGTGTCTCGGCATCGGCAGCGCCGTGTCCGGCGTCGCCTACGGGTGGCTGCCGCGGTCGTTCCAGGTCGAGCACCGGTACGTGACGTTCAGCGCGACACTCCTGCTCGGCATGGGCGTGCTGGCGCTCAGCCCGTGGCCCGTCGTGGGCATCACCGTCGCGGGGTTCTGCATCGCGCCGTACATGATCACGCTCTACGCGCTGGCCGACGCGATCGCGCCACCCGGCCGCCTGCCGATCGCGATGGCCGTGGTGAACGCGGGCGGACCGGTGGGCACCGCGGCCGGTCAGTCGGTGGCGGGCGCGCTCGCCGACGGCGCGGGTCTGGCCGCGGCATGGCTCGTGCCGGCCGGGTGCGCGGGCTTCGCCGTGGTCGTGGCACTTCTCAACCGGCCGAGGGGCGGCAGTTAGCCTCCTCCTCCACCGCCGGAGTCGCTGTCATCCGAGCCGAGCACCACTCATCGCCCCGGGTCACGCGGACGCTACAACGTGGTTTCGCCTGGGAGGCCGAAGTAGTCGTGCCACTTCGGGCCAGGGCCGAACGCGGCGCCGGTCGACAAGGCCACGTACGTGTCCGCGCTCGGGAGCTTCGTGAACGTCACGATGTCCGTGCGGCCGTCGCCGTTGTAGTCGCCCACGTACGGGAACTCGCCCTGGGGTGCGAAGAAGTCGTGCCACTTTCCCGTGGTGCCGAAGCCGGCGCCGGTCGACAGTGCCACGTGGACGACGCCCTCGCGGCTGAACTGGATCACGTCCGCCTTCCCGTCGCCGTTGACGTCGCCCAGGCGGGGGTCGGTCAGGCCCGCCGCGAACGTGTCGTGCCACTTCGCCGACGCGCCGAAGCCCGAACCCGTCGACAGGGCCACGTACACGTCGGCAAGCGAACCGTGGGTGAACGTCACGATGTCGTCCCGGCCGTCGCCGTTCACGTCGGCCACGCCCGGGGACTCGCCCGCGACGCCGAAGAAGTCGTGCCACTTGGCCGACGTCGCGAAGCCGGAGCCGGTCGAGAGCGCCACGTAGACGTCGGCGTCCGCGTTGCGGGTGAACGTGATGATGTCGTCGCGGCCGTCGCCGTTGACATCGCCGATCGCCGGGACCTCGCCGTCCAGGGAGAACCAGTCGTGCCACTTCGCCGACGCGCCGAACGACGAACCGGTGGACAGGGCCACGTACACATCACCCAGCGAGCCGTGGGTGAACGTGATGATGTCGTCGCGGCCGTCGCCGTTGACATCGCCCGTCAGCGGGGTCTCCCCCGACAGCGCGAAGAAGTCGTGCCACTTCACCGACGTGCCGGTGAAGCCACTGCCGTTCGACAGCGCCACGTAGACGTCCGCCAGTGGGTCGTGCGTGAACGTCACCACGTCGTCGCGGCCGTCGCCGTTGAAGTCCGCGTGCGAACCCGTGAACACCCCGGCGTACGAGGAGCGGAACGACAGCGGCGCCACCCACAGCCCGCCCTGGCCCCACCCGGCCCCGGTCACCCACGTCGCACCGGACGGCTCCGTCACGATCTCCGCCGCGTGCGCGTCGATCCGCCCGGCCAGGTCGTTCACCGAGAAGCTGAACGGGGTGCGGCTGCGGTACACCCGCGTGTCCTTGTAGCCGGAGTCGCAGCAGATCGACAGGTACCACCAGCCACCGCGGTACACCACGAACGGTGACTCCGTCGGACCGCCGTAGGTACCCGAAGCCGGGTGCTGGAACGCGACCTGTTTCCCGCTCCAGTGCACGAGGTCCGTGGACGTCCGGTACGCCACCTGGTGGTTGCCGCCGGTCGGGGTGCTGTTCGCGGTGTAGTACATGACCCACTGCGGGCCGACCCGCGTCACCATCGGGTCGCGCGCGTCGAAGCCGTCGGTGAACAGCGGGTTCGCCGCGCTGCGGGTCCAGGTGTTCAGGTCGGTCGAGGTCGCGAGGTGCATCCGGTACGCGGCGTGGTCCGGCGTCCCGGCCGCGTAGTACATGTAGTAGACGCCGTTGTGGTGGATCACGTGCGGCGCCCAGATGTGGCTCTCGCCGCGCGCCGGGTCGGCGGTCAGCGCGAACGGGCGCTTGGTCCACGGCCCGTTCGGCGACGGCGCGGTGGCGTGCCCGAAGTTCTTCTCGTCCAACGGGTTCGCCGGCTCCGCGTGCGTGATCGCGTACACGTGCCACGTGCCCGTTACCACGTCCCGGACCAGCGTGTGGTCGTTGTAGTACCACTGCGTCGACTCCCCGACCGACGGGTCGTAGACGCGGATGAAGTTGCCCGCCGAGACCGTCGGCGGGGCCGGGGCCGCACCCGCCGGCGCCGCCATGAGCCCGGTGAACAGCAGCGCGAGCGCCAGCAGGCGCAGCCCCTTGCCCATCATGTCCTCCTCTACAGGGTCACTTCGCCGTTGAGCCCGAAGAAGTCGTGCCACTTGGCGCCGCCCGCGAACGCGGTGCCGGTCGACGCGCCGACGTAGACGTCGTTGAGGGTGCCCTTGGTGAACGTGAGGACGTCGTCCTTGCCGTCACCGGTCGCGTCGCCCGTGTACGGGAACTCGCCGGCCAGGCCGAAGAAGTCGTTCCACTTCACGGTGGTGCCGGAGAACCCGCTCCCGGTCGACGTCGCGACGTACACGTCCGCCGCGGCGTTCAGCGTGAACGTCGCGATGTCGTCGCGCCCGTCACCGTTGAAGTCACCGATCCTCGGCGCCTCGCCCGCGATCGAGAAGAAGTCGTGCCACTTCACCGACGTGCCCGAGAACCCGGTGCCGGTGGACGTCGCCACGTACACGTCCGCCTGGGTGCCCTGGTTGAACACCACGATGTCGTCCTTGCCGTCACCGTTGAAGTCGCCGACGCCCGGGATCTCACCGGCGAGGCCGAAGTAGTCGTGCCACTTCGCCGACGCCGTGAACGACGTGCCCGTCGACAGGGCGACATAGACGTCCGCAAGGTTGTTGCGGGTGAACGTGACGATGTCGTCCTTCCCGTCCCCGTTCACGTCGCCGACCGCGGGCACCTCGCCGCCGAGCGCGAACCAGTCGTGCCACTTCGCACCCCCACCGAACGACGAACCAGTGGACAACGCCACGTACACGTCATTCAGCGAACCGTGCGTGAACGTGACGATGTCGTCCTTCCCGTCACCGTTGAAATCACCGGTCAACGGCGTCTCCCCACCCGGCGCGAACCAGTCGTGCCACTTCACCGACGTCCCGGCGAACCCGGAACCGTTCGAGGTCGCCACGTACACGTCGCCCAGGTTGCCCTGGTTGAACGCGATGATGTCGTCGCGGCCGTCACCGTTGAAGTCCGTCGACGATCCCGTGTGGACCGCCGCCGAGCCGCCGCTGTTCACGAGGCTCATGTAGTAGTCCCAGTTCCAGTGCGGGCCGGGGTCGGTGTGGTCGTTGCCGGGGATCTGGTTGTGGCCCTGGACGTACTGCCGGGTCTTGGGCAGCCCGTGCCGCTCGCACAGCCACTTCGTGAGCGCCGCCGACGACCGGTACATCGAGTCGGTGAACCACGACGGGTTGTCCACGAAGCCCTCGTGCTCGATGCCCAGCGCCCGCGAGTTCGCGTTCCGCACGTGGTATGCGGTGTCGCCGTCGCGCACCATCTGCGTGATCTCGCCGTCGGACGACCGCACCACGTAGTGCGTGCTGACCCCGGACGACGGGTTCTGGAACCAGCTGATGGTGCCCGCGTACGACCCCTGCGTCACGTGCACGACGATCAGGTTGATCGCCGACGACCGGCCGGGGCTGTAGTTGTTCGGGTGCGCGGCGATCCACCGCGAGTTCGGGTAGTCCAGGCCCTGCGCGGACACCCCGCCCGACGCGACCTTCTCGAACCGGCCGCGTTCCGGTGCGCTCGGGTACGGCCTGACCACGACCGGCTCCCCGCCCGGGGTGCGGACCTGCATGCCGGAGGCCAGCAACTCGTACACGGTGTCCGCGTACAGCCGGGCCACCGCGTCGTCGGTCGCACCGCCGTACCGCGCGACCACCGGGTACCAGGCGGCGATCCGGTCCCGCTGTTCACCGGACATGCCCGCCTCGTCGGCCAGCGACCGCAGGACGGCCGCACCGCCGCGGATGTTGGCCGCCGTGTCCTTCTTCAGTACGTCCGTCGACTCGCCGGTCAGTTCCGCCGCCAGTTCGAGCGTCTGCCGCGACGGGTTGCTCACCAGGTGCATGACGCCGTACCCGTTGTCCTGGCTGGGTTCGCCGCCGTGCCCGTCGAGGTGCGTCTCGCCGTAGCCGACGGCCACGACCAGGTCGCGGGGCACGTCGAACTCGTGCGCCGCCCTCGCGAACGCCGCGTTGACCGAACCGGGGGCCGCGGCGGCGGCCGGGGTGCTCATCAGTCCTACTGCGACAGTCAGCGCGGTGCCGAGTGCCGCCAAGCGTCGTCTCATCTCGCGCTCCTAGAGGGTGATCTCGCCGTTGAGGCCGAAGAAGTCGTGCCACTTGGCGCCGCCGCCGAAGGCGGTGCCGGTGGAGAGGCCCACGTACACGTCGTTGAGCGAGCCCTTGGTGAAGGTGACGATGTCGTCCTTCCCGTCACCGTTGAAGTCGCCGGTGTACGGGAACTCGCCGGCGAGCGCGAAGAAGTCGTGCCACTTGACCGTGGTGCCTTGGAACGCGCTGCCGGTCGAGGTCGCCACGTACACGTCGGCGGCCGAGTTGTTGGTGAACGTCGCGATGTCGGCCTTGCCGTCGCCGGTGAAGTCACCGATGCGGGGCGACTCGCCGCCGATGGAGAAGAAGTCGTGCCACTTCACCGACGTGCCGGCGAACCCGGTGCCGTTGGACAGCGCCACGTACACGTCGGCCGACGCGTTGTTGGTGAACACCACGATGTCCGCCTTGCCGTCGCCGTTCACGTCCCCGACGCCGGGCACCTCACCGGCGAGGCCGAAGTAGTCGTGCCACTTCGCCGACGCCGTGAACGACGTGCCCGTCGACAGGGCGACATACACGTCCGCGAGGTTGTTGCGGGTGAACGTGACGATGTCGTCCTTCCCGTCCCCGTTCACGTCGCCGACCGCGGGCACCTCGCCGCCGAGCGCGAACCAGTCGTGCCACTTCGCGCCCCCACCGAACGACGAACCGTTCGACAACGCCACGTACACGTCGTTGAGCGAACCGTGCGTGAACGTGACGATGTCGTCCTTCCCGTCACCGTTGAAATCACCCGTCAACGGCGTCTCCCCACCCGGCGCGAACCAGTCGTGCCACTTCACGGAGGTGCCGGTGAACGCCGACCCGTTGGACAGCGCCACGTAGACGTCACCCTGATTGCCCTGGTTGAACGTCACGACGTCGTCGCGGCCGTCGCCGTTGAAGTCGGTCGGCGAGCCGGTGAACGCGCGCGCGCCGCCGACCAGGCCGCGTGCCTCGTCCATCATCGCGCGGGCCTTGGCCTCCGCCTGGTCGTAGCGTTCCGGGCAGCACGACCGCTGCACGCTCTGCGCGAGCAGACCGGCCGAGTAGTGGGGGTACAGCGGCTCGTTGCGCTGTGCCTGGATGAAGAACTGGGTCGCCGCGTACGACACGTTCATGATCTGCTCCGGCGTGCCCCAGCCCTGGCTGGGCCGCTGCTGGAACACGCCGAGGGAGTCCTTGTCGCCGCAGTTGAGGTTGTTCATGTGCGACTCGACCCAGCCGGCCTCGAACGCGGCGAGCATCACCTTCGGCGACACGCTGCGGTCGAGCCCGACCTGGTAGACGATCTTGATGACGTTCGGGTCGTGGTTGGCCGGGATGCTCGAACACGCCATCGGTTCCACCGACAGCGGCACGTGGTCGCCGGGTGCGGCCGGGTCGGCCGGGGCCGCCGACGCCGGCAGGCCCATTCCGCTGAGTGCCAGTACGGCTACGCCGACGAGCGCGCCGCGTCTCCAACTGTTCATCGCGAATCCTTTGTTCAGCAGGGGAATTTCTCTCTACAGGACCCGTTCGCCGTTCAACCCGAAGAAGTCGTGCCATTTCACGCCCGGACCGAAGCTCGTCCGGTTCGACAGCGCCACGTACACGTCGTTGAGAGAGCCCAGCGTGAACGTCACGATGTCGGTGACGCCGTCGCCGTCGAAGTCGCCGACGTACGGGAACTCCCCGGCCAGGCCGAAGAAGTCGTGCCACTTGACCGTGGTGCCGCTGAACCCGGTGCCGGTGGACGTCGCCACGAACACGTCGCCCGCGGCGTTGTTCGTGAACGTCGCGATGTCGGCCTTGCCGTCCCCGGTGAAGTCGCCGACGCGGGGCTGCTCCGCACCGAGCGCGAAGAAGTCGTGCCACTTCACGGTGGTGCCGGTGAACGCGGCACCGTTGGACAGCGCCACGAACACGTCCCCGGCCTCGCCGCGCGTGAACGTGACGACGTCGTCCTTCCCGTCGCCGTCCACGTCGCCGACCGCGGGGAACTCGCCGCCGATCGCGAACCAGTCGTGCCACTTGACGCCCGCGCCGAAGTTCGATCCCGTCGACAGGGCCACGTACACGTCACCCGTGGTGCCGCGCGTGAACGTGATGATGTCGTCGCGGCCGTCACCGTTCACGTCGCCGACGGCCGGGATCTCCCCGCCCAGTGCGAACCAGTCGTGCCACTTGACGCCCGCGCCGAAGTTCGATCCCGTCGACAGGGCGACGTACACGTCGTTGCGGGAGCCGTGGGTGAAGGTGACGATGTCGTCCTTGCCGTCCCCGTTGAAGTCACCGGTGAGCGGGGTCTCCCCGGCGGGTGCGAAGAAGTCGTGCCACTTCACCGACGTGCCGGTGAAGCCGGAGCCGTTCGACAGCGCCACGTACACGTCCGCCAGGGAGCCCTGGTTGAACGTGACGACGTCGTCGCGGCCGTCGCCGTCGAAGTCCGTCGGCGAGCCGCCGAACACGGTGCTCGCACCGCCTCCGCAGTTCCCGCTGGTGTGGTAGGAGATCGAGCCGCTGTAGCGCAACGCCACCCCGTCGAGGACGATCGGCTGGTTGACCCCGTCGGCCTCCTGTTCGTAGTGCAGGTGCGGGCCGGTCGAGTTGCCGGTCGTGCCGACCTTGCCCAGTTCGGTGCCCGCGACCACGTACTGGCCGCGGGCGACGCTGAACGCGGACAGGTGCGCGACCATCGAGGTCCAGCCGCCACCGTGGTCCACGCGCACGTAGTTGCCGTAGCCGGTGGTGCCGGACACCACGTCGATCACGGTGCCGGACGCGCTCGCGAGCGCCGGGGTGCCGTGGTCCTCGGCCCCGGCGAGGTTGAAGTCGAGCGCGTTCACGACCTCGCTGGAGTGGTGGTAGTACTGCCGCTGCTGACCGCACGGCCACGGCGCCCGGAAGTCCGGCCGTGGACCGGCGGCCATGCGGGCGGCCTTCGGGGTGTCGTCGGCCCACGGTGCGCTGGGGCCGTCGGGCGGTGCCGCCGACGCGATCGCGGCGGTGATCGGGAGGAGGGCGACCGAGGACACGGCCGCCAGGAATCTGCTGGCGCGCATGGGAGTTGTCCTGTCAGATCGTGGGTCGGGGGATCTCGCCGGTCGTGCCGAAGTCGTCGTGCCACTTCGTCGACGTGCCCGCGAACGCGGACCCGGTCGACGTTGCGACGAACGCGTCCGCGGCCGTGCCGCCGGTGAACGTCACGATGTCGGCGCGGCCGTCGCCGTTGAAGTCGCCGAGGCCGGGCAGCTCCGCGCCGACCGCGAAGAAGTCGTGCCACTTCCACGCGTTCTGCACGAACCGGGCACCGTCCGAAAGGGACACGTAGACGTCGGCGGTGTCGCCGCGCGTGAACGTGATGACGTCGTCGCGACCGTCACCGTTGACGTCCGCGGCCCCGGCCAGCTCCTGGCCGAGCGCGAAGTTGCCGTGCCAGAGCCAGCCCTCCTGCACGAACGCGGCGCCGTTGGACAGCGACACGTACGCGTCGCCGGACGTGCCACCGGTGAACGTGACCACGTCGTCCCGGCCGTCGCCGTCGAAGTCGCCGACCGCGGGCCGTTCGTCGTTGATGCAGAAGTGGTCGGCCCACTTGACGCCCGGCCCGAAGCCGGACCCGTTCGACAGCGCCACGTACACGTCGCCGGCGGTGCCGCAGGTGAACGTGACGATGTCGTCGCGGCCGTCACCGTTCACGTCGCCGACGGCCGGCTTCTCGGTGCGTGCGGCGAAGAAGTCGTGCCACTTCTGCGACGTGCCGGTGAACCCGGTGCCGTTGGACAGCGCGACGTACACGTCGGCGGCCTCGCCTCGGGTGAACGTGACGACGTCCGAGCGGCCGTCGCCGTTGAAGTCACCGGTCAGCGGCACCTCACCGGTCACGGAGAAGAAGTCGTGGCCCTTGACCCTGGCGCCGAACGCGCCGCCCGACGACGGCGCCGTGTAGACGTCGTTCGTCGTGCCCTGCGTGAACAGCACGGCGTCGTCGCGCCGGTCCCCGTTGACGTCGGTGGTGACCGGGTGCTTCGTGGTCGCGCCGACCACACCGGACGCCGGGCCCGCGTTGCCTGCCCGGTCGACCGCCACGACGCGGTAGTACCGGGTGGTGTTGGCGGGCAGCGGGCCGTGCCGGAAGCTCGGCGTGGTGCTGGTGCCGACCAGGTTGCCGCTCGTGACGGGCACGGACGAGCTGGTGGAGGCGTACACGCGGTAGGCGGCGACGCCGACGTTGTCCGTGGCGGGCGACCAGCTCAACGCGACCGCGTGGGTGCGGCCGCCGACGACCGGTGTCGCGACCCCGCTCGGTGGTGTGGTGTCGGTGAACGGGGCGACCAGGTTGATCGCCCGGTACCGGCTCGCGGTCCACTGCGGACCGCTCGGCACGAGCCGGACGGTGATGCTCGACTTGCCCGCGGTCAGCGACGGCGGCAGCGTGAAGTCGTCGTCGAGCCACCGCTGCGACTGGTTGCCGAGCGCCTGCACCCACGTGCCCGCGTTCGCGCCGTCGACGGTCACGGCCGCGGTCTGGTACGCGGCGTTCTGGTCGCTGGTGCGACGGAGGCGGACCCCCTGGTTGCCGGGGTCGACGGCGAGCCGGAAGCTGATGGCCCCGCCGGTCGAACGGACCTGCTCGCTCACCCCGATGTGGTCGTCGTCGCCCTCGTACGCGCTGGTCAGCCCGTACTGGGTGGCGGCGCCGGACTCGGTGTAGGCGTGCGCGGACCGGCTGCCCGCGTCGCCGACGACGATCGTGTCGGTGGTGCGGTTGGCCAACTGCGGCTTGGTGTAGAGGAAGGCTGTGGTGCTCTCCGCGACCGGGTAGTCGTTCTGGGGGCCGTGCTCGATGCCGAACCGCAGGCCCGTCGAGTAGGAGACGGCGTCGCCTATCTGCAGGCGGTACATGGAGTCGCACTCGACCGCGCACGTACTGGTGCGGAGGCGGTGGCCGGTGTTGCCGGTGAAGACGCCGGAGTACTCGCCCCGGTTGAAGTACCAGCCGGACTCGTAGTAGTCCTCGGTGCCGGTGCCGTACCACTGCGGAGTGAGCGAGCCGTCGACCTGGATCCGCTCGTCACCCTCGAGGTAACCGCGGTTGTTGCCGCTGGTGAGCGAGTTGCGGACGACCTGCGTGACCCCGAGGAAGCGGCCGCGGCCCGACTGGTCGGCGACCACCCAGTCGCGGGCCTGCGTGGTGTTGCCCGCGCGGGACTGGGTGGTGAAGTACCCGGCGCTGCCGCTCGCCGCGAGTTCCGCGGTCCACTTGCCGTTGGGCGCGTGGGTGACCTGGGTCTGGATGCCGCTGACGGTCGCGCCGGTGGTGTTGGCGATGCTCAGGGTCGCGTTGTTCGCGTACGGCATCATCCACCAGGCGCTGTACCAGCCGCCGGGGGCGGGATCCATGGCGAACATCAGCGAGCGGACCTCCCGCTCCCCGAGCCCCGCGCCGAAGAACTCGCCCAGCGGTGCGTCCACTGTGGAGCGCCCGTCGAAGGTGGCCCGGAGGCGAAGGCCGTTCAGGTTCGCTTCCGTCGCGAGGTGGTCGGGGACGCGGACGCGCACGGCGGAGACGGCGGCGGGACCGGTGAGGTTGGCGATCGTGGCGCTGCTGCCCGCGCCGGGCGACACGGTCGCGCTGACGGTGGCCGCGCCGGGCTGGACGGGCTTCGGGTCCCGGTGACCCGCGTTGCGCAGCAGGGAGATCACGTCGTTCGCGGGGTCGGCGGGGTTGAAGCGCGTGACGCCGGCGGCGTCGGCGAACTCGCGGTAGCCGACGTGGTAGAAGAGCGGGTTGTTGGTCGTGGTGATCAGCATCGACTCGCGGTAGGGCATGGGGATCTTGATCGTGACGCCGCCGGAGGTCTGGTTGGCGTTGGTCACGAGCGGGTACAGGAACGGCGCGCCGAGGTCCCCGTCGACGACCCGCTGGAGGCTCGCGTCGAGCACGGTGACCCCGTCGAGCACGATCCGGATGTTGCCGGTCGCGGTGACGTTCCCCTCGTCGCGGGTGAACCAGATCGACTGGACCTCACCGGGCCCCCGGTCCTCGGCGAGGACACAGCCGGGACCGTTCGTGCGCAGGCAGGAGTAGCGGCCGACGAACCCGTCGTCGTTGGTGCCGTTGCGGGCGAAGCTGGAGAACTGTTTCGTCTGCGAGCCACCGGCGAGGTCGGGCAGCAGGTCCAGCCGCCGGTAGGTGTCCCACCCCACGGCCCCGTTCCCGGCCCGCGGTTCGGCGGCGGTGGTGGCGACCGGCCCGACCCCGAGAACGACCAGGGCGGCGCAGAGCAGGACGGCGATTCTCGACATCGAGGACACCTTTCGATCAACCGTGGAGGCAGGGGACGGTCGACACGTGGCCCGAGTAATCGTTTACCCGAGGTGGGCTAAGTGTCCGATTGGTTACTCGGTGACGTCAATAGACTATATGGCGGTACCAATTCACAAGCGGCCGTCTTCGCGCAACTCGCCCCCGGCGCCGGCACAGCCAGCTTGGGTCTCCGGTCGATCCAGGCCCAACGTCCCGAAAGCGTCCTTCAGGACGCTCGGCCGCCTCGGTTCAGGTGGCGGTCCAGTGCGTTCGCGGACTTGCGGACGTGGCGGCGGGCCAGGCGTTCCGCCTGCTGTTGCTGACCCGCGGCGATGGCGGCCACGATCTCGCGGTGTTCCACGAGAGCGGCCGACGGTCGGCCCGGCACGCGGGCCGACGTGGCGCGACCCAGGCGCAGCTGGCCGATCATGTTCTCCGCCACCTGCTGCAGTCGGCGACTGCCCGCCGCGGCAAGGATCTCCTGGTGGAACTGGCCGTCGAGGTCGCTGTAGCCGGACAGGTTCCGGGCCTCGACCGCCGTCGCCTGGGCGTCCACCAGTGCGCTCAGCCGCTCCACCAGCGCGCCCCGGGACGGTAGCGCCGCGGCGCGCCGGGCGGCGATGCCGTCCAGGACCTCGCGCAGCTCGTACAGCTCCTGCATGTCGTCGCGGTCGACCTCGGGGACGAAGAAGCCGCGGTGGGGGTGGAGCACGAGGAAGCCCTCCCGCTCCAGCGCCGTCAGCGCCGCCTTCACCGGGGTGGCGGACAGGCCGAACTCCTCGCAGAGCGGCCGCACGGTCACGTGCGCCCCCGGCGCCAACCGGCCGCTGAGGATCGCCCGGCGCAGCTCCCCGTACGCCATGCTGCTCAGGGTGCTCCTCGGCAGCGACATCGCCGTCCTTCCCGCAGGTCAGTGACGTGGAACACGGTACAGAGCCGCTCACCCGGGCCGATCAGGGGTTCATCCCACAGTATTGGATTCAATATTGCATGCCAGAACCGGCCGGTGGTAGGAACTGCGGAAGGGCACCGTCGCCCCCGTTTTTCCCCGCACACAAAGGATCTTCGTTGACCGAGCCATGGCACAGCGCACTGTCCCACGTGGAGTGCGGGCGGTGTGGCGCGCGCTACGACGCGGACGCTCCGCGGAACCTCTGTGAGTGCGGCACTCCACTGCTCGCCAGGTACGACCTCGAGCGCGTCGCCGCCACTGTGTCCACTTCGGACATCGCAGGGCGGCGGCCCGATCTCTGGCGCTACCGCGAGCTGCTCCCCGTCCGCGACCGCAGACACGTCGTGACGCTCGGCGAGGGCATGACCCCGATCCTGCCGCTGCGCTCCTACGGCGCCCGCATCGGCGTGCCGGACCTGCTCGTGAAGGACGAGGGCACGCTGCCGACCGGCAGCTTCAAGGCACGCGGCGCGGCGGTCGGCGTGTCCCGCGCGCTGGAGCTGGGCGTCGACAAGATCACCATGCCCACCAACGGGAACGCGGGCGCGGCGTGGGCGACGTACGCGGCCCGCGCCGGGCTCGAGTCGCTGATCGTGATGCCGCAGGACGCACCGAAGATCACCCGCATGGAGTGCGTGCTGGCAGGCGCCCGTCTGTACATTGTGGACGGTCTGATCGGTGACGCGGGCAAGCTCGCCGCGCAGGCCGTCACCCACGGCTGGTTCAACACCTCGACGCTCAAGGAGCCCTACCGCATCGAGGGCAAGAAGACCATGGGCCTGGAGATCGTCGAGCAGCTCGGCTGGCGGATGCCCGACGTGATCGTCTACCCGACCGGTGGCGGGGTCGGGCTGATCGGCATCCGCAAGGCGCTCGACGAGCTGGTCGCGCTCGGCTGGCTCACCGGCAAGCTGCCACGGCTGGTCGCGGTGCAGTCGTCGGGCGTCGCGCCGATCGTGCGCGCCTTCGAGCAGGGCGCGGACACGGCGGAACCGTGGGAGAACGCGGAAACCGTCGCGTTCGGCATCAACGTGCCCAGCGCGATCGGCGACTTCCTCATGCTGTCCGCCGTCCGCGACACCGACGGCACCGCGATCGCCGTCGACGACGCGGAGCTGCTCGCGGCGCAGGCGGCGTGCGCGGGCACCGAGGGCGTGCTGATGTGCCCGGAGGGCGCCGCGACGCTCGCCGCCGTGGCGCGGCTGCGCGAGAGCGGGTGGCTCGACGGGTCGGAGGAGGTCGTCGTGCTCAACACCGGCAGCGACCTGAAGTACCCGCACGCCGCCACCTACGACGAGCCGCCGGTGCTGGCGAAGGACGCGGAGCTGCCACTGTGAGGCGGCATTTCTCGGCGCCACCGTGCAAACGGCCACCGGAGCGCCGCCCACCCCCGGCACCACGCGCACCCGTCACGGCGCCACCCGTGGTCCCGCCGCCGCCCAGCGGCCGCCGGATCAGGTGAGCGTCGCCGCCTCGGCGGTGATCACGCGCTCTGCGCGTTGCGGCGCCGCGACAGTTCGTCGTCCCAGTGCGGCCGCAGGTAGTCGTCGATCCCTTCCATGAGGCGGGCCACGTCCTGCTGTGGCCGGACGACCAGGCGCAGGAAGTTGTTGCCCATGCCCAGCTTGTTGCCGCACTCGCGGATGAACACATGGTGGCGGCTGATCAGGTGGTCCCGCAGCTCGGTGCCGTCCACTCCGGGCCCGAGCTTCACGAGCAGGAAGTTCGCCTGCGAGGAGTACACCGTCAGCTCGGGCACCCGCGCGAGCTGCATGCCCATGCCGTACCGGTCGCGGGCGAGCAGCCGCAGGCTCTCCCGGTACTCGGCGCCGTGCGCGCCGAGCATGAACACGATCGTCTCGGCGAGCGAATTCAGGTTCCACTTCGGCAGGTTGCCGCGCATCTTGCGGGCGAGCCCGGGGTTCGCGACGAGGTAGCCGAACCGGATGCCGTGCAGCCCGAAGTTCTTGCCGAGGCTCTTGAGCACCACCACGTTCGGCCGGATCGCCGCCTCCAGCGCGACGGACGGCGCGGGCTCGGCCTCCACGAAGTCGATGAACGACTCGTCGACCACCACGAGGTCGAGGTCGGCCAGCTCGTCCATGAACCGGATGACCTCGCGGCGCGGCAGGTAGCCGCCGTCGGGGTTGTTGGGGTTGCACAGCACGGCGACCCGCGAACCGCGCGACCGGATGAACCGCACGTACTCGTCGACGCTGAGCTGGAAGAAGTCGACCTCCCGCAGCGGGAACATGTCGACCCGTTTGCCGGTCTCCATCGGCTGGTCGGTCCACCGGCCGAACGTGGGGATCGGGATCGCGACGCTCTCGCGGATCCACAGGTGGTCCATCCACGTGATCAGCTCGGTGGACCCGTTGGCCATCGCGAGCGTGGCCGGGTTGAGCCCGAGCACGCGCGCGAGCTGGCGGGTGATCGTGTCCGCGTCGCTCGGGTAGAACCTGAGCAGCGTCTCCAGGTTGTTCGCGAGCTCGTCGAACATCTCCGGCGTCGGGAAGTACGGGTTGCACGGGATGCAGAAGTCGACCAGCTGCCTGCCCTGCTCCCCCATCCGGCGCGACAACTCGAAGAACGACGGACTGTGCGCGGTCTGCGAGAACAACCCCGAGTCCACACCGTTGGGCACGCGATCACTTCCGTTCCGGTCGCCGGGCGGTTCCCGCCACTCCAGATACGTACGGATCGCGTGGGCAGTTCACCCGCGCACGTGAAATCGCGTTCCGCTCGCCCCGGCCCCGCACGTCGCTGTTGCTCTCGGTGGCCGTCCCCCTATCGGACGCGGTCGTGTGTCACCTGATGGGGCTATTGATCACCCTCCCGCACCATCGCCTACCGTCGAAGCAGCACAATGGTGGGAACCGTACGAAGATGAGGAAAGGGCGAGTCGAGGCGCGCATGAAAGCCAAGAAGGTCTTGCTGCTCGCGGCGGCGGCCGTCCTGATCTACACGCTGATCGTCCACCCCACGCAGCTGGGCGACGGGGTACAGGCCATCTTCGGCTGGATCGGAGACGGCCTCGAAGCCATCATCGCCTTCCTGAAGAGCACCGTGGAGTGACCTGCCGCCGGTAACGGCCGGGAGTCGGCGGCTGCCCGACCAGCGCCGCGAACCGGCGTGCGAACGCCGCCCTGGACAGCCCGCCAACCGTCCACTGACCTGCTGGTTCGCCGTGGCTCGCGGTCAGCGCGGCGGCCCAGCCGGTGTCGTGAGCACGTGCAGCAGCAGCACGTCGAGCAGGGCGGGTACCAGCGCGTCCGTGCCGGGGCCGCCCTGGTCCAGCTCCAGGTCGAGCAGACCGACGGCGGCACGTGGGCCGGGTCGGCGGCCCCTCCCGTGGTTCCCTCCGGTCCGCGCTGCGCACGCTCGACGCGTTCTCGACCGGTGGCCTGGTCTACGACGACGGCGTCTGGCGCACGGGAACGCCCCGCCGCACGACTGTGCTCCTCCCGGACGAGGCGGAGCCCGACGGCCATGGCCCGGATCCCGCTGGTGGAGGTCGTGACGATCCCCCGGCACGTCGACGTCCGGCACGTCGAGGGCCTCGGCGAGGCGGCACTGACGGAGCGGCTCGCGACGCCGGTGGCCCCGGAGGTTCTCGCGACGCTCCCGGTGGGTCCCCCGGCACAGGCGCGGCGGCGCAGCGATTCACCTACGTCCTCGACGCCGTCGCGGGCGACCGGACGCTGCGGGGCGTCGTCTCCGGCGCCGACACGTACGGCACGACCGCGGTCATCGCGGCCGTCACACCCTCCGGACCACGTGCAGCAGGTACTCCCCGCGGTTGAGCGTGTTGTGGTCCGAGCGCGGCCGCTCCGGCGGCGCCCCGACGACCTCCTGGTAGTGGTCGAACTCGCTCTCGAACTCCCCTTCACCGCGGGTGAGCGTCGGCAGCTTCCGCGTCAGGGAATGCACCTCCTCCGCCGGGATGTCCCCCTCGATCACCGAGGTGCGCCCCGCGACGTCCGTCGTCAGCGGAACGGCGCGGTGGCGCACGAGCACGGGCATCACCGCGGCCGTGGCGTCGGCGGGCACCGCCAGCCGGAACCGGTGCATCGGTTCGAGGACGGTGGTGCCCGCCTCGGCGAGCGCCGCCATCAGCACGAGCGGCGTGAGGTTGCGGAAGTCGCCCGCGGTGCTGGACATGCTCTTGTCGAACGTGCCGTGCGCGTGGCTCTGGCGCGCCCAGTACCCGGAGCGCGTCATGGTGACGAGCACGTCGCTGACCTGCCAGCCGTGCAGGCCCTGCCGCAGCGCGGCGTGCACGGTCTCCTCGACCGCGACGAAGAACGCGTACGGCATGGACCCCAGCTCCACCCCGAGCCGGAACCCGACCCCGGACCCGGGTTCCCCGGGCTCGACCCGCAACCCGACGGTGGCGAGGAACGGCCCGGTGCCGATCAGCTCGACGGCGTTCCCGGTGCCGACGGGCCGCTCGACGTGGATGGTCGTGGACTCGCGGAAGGCGACCTCGATCCCGTACTCGTCGAGCAGCGTGGCGCCGATGACCTCCTTCTGCACCTCCCCGTAGAGCGAGACGGACAGCTCGTCGTCGCGGCGCAGGTTGATGAGCGGGTCCTGCTCGGCGAGCTCGGTGAGCGCCGCGTGCAACGCCCCGCCCATCGCCGGACGCACGGGCGTCACGACGGTCTCCAGCGTCGGCGGCGCGAACTGTCCACAGGCCAGGCCCGCACGCCCCGACACTGTCGGTGCCGTCCGGTAGCGTGGTTCGAGGGGGCCGGAGGCCACCCCGACCACGTCGCCGATCCGCACGTCGAGCCCCCACACCCGCGCGATCTGCCCACCGGACACCTCGGCCGCGCCGGTCGACACCTCCCGCACCGCGGTCACCTTCCCCGCGTCGAGCCGGTCCCGCACCCGCAGCGTGCCGGAGTACATGCGCACGTAGGCGATCTTCTCGCCCGCCTGGCCGCGCTCGACCTTGAACACCGTGCCGGACACGGGCCCGCCGACGGCGGTGGACCTGGGCAGCAACGAGGTGATGCCCCGGGTCAGGGCCGCGATCCCGTCCCCGGTGATGGCCGACCCGGCGAAGACGGGATGCACGGTGAGGTCCCGCGTCCTGGCCGCCAGCCGGTCGGGCGCGGGCCGCTCGTCGAGGTACGCGGCGAGCACGTCGTCGTCGTACTCGGCGAGCGCCTCGACGTCCCCTGGCCGCACGACCGGTGCGAGGGTGTTCAACGCGCGGATCACCCGGTCCGGATCGGCACCCCGCCGGTCGGTCTTGTTGACGAACACCAGCGTCGGGATGCGCAACCGGCGGAGGGTCCGCAGCAGGACGCGAGTCTGCGCCTGCACGCCTTCGACCGCCGACACGACGAGCACGGCGCCGTCGAGCACGGCAAGCACCCGCTCCACCTCGGCGACGAAGTCGGGGTGGCCGGGCGTGTCGATGATGTTGACGGTGACCCCGCCGAGTTCGAACGAGACGACGGCGGCCTTGATGGTGATACCGCGCCTGCGTTCGAGGTCGAGGGAGTCGGTCTGGGTGGACCCGGCGTCGACGCTGCCGAGCCGGTCGATCACCCCGGCCTCGAGCAGGAGCCGCTCGGTCAGGCTCGTCTTGCCCGCGTCAACGTGCGCGAGAATCCCCAGGTTGAGGGTGTGCATTCATGTCCTCTGCGTAGACGGCAGTTGGCTGGATGGACATGAACGCAGCTCGCATGGCGGAACCCCCTGGGTCGTGGTGCGTTCCAGGAGAGCAAACCGTTCAGGACAGCGGCAACCGATTTACCGCGCCGCGGTGACGGTGCCGCCGGAGCCACGGGGCCCCGGCGGCACCGCACCGACCTCAGTTCCTCACGATCGTGAACGTCGTCGTCGTGTTCCTGATGTCGATCGCGTTGTTGGTCATGGTCAGGTTGTTGAACGTCACCGAGCCGCGGGCCGGGCCCTCGCCCGTCTCCGGCATCTCGTTGGCCCAGATGGCGAAGCCGGACTTGGCGTCGTAGGCGTCACCGCTCTTCCTGGCTCCCGAGATGGTCACGTTCGTGAACACCGTGTCCGCCACCGGATACAGCGGCTGGCCGCCCACGTAGTCGGTCTGGAACATGATCCCGTGATACGTCGGATCGACGATGTCCACATCGGACACCCGAATACCCTGGAAGATCTTCGTCGCCGAGTAGATCCAGATGCCGGGGAACGTCTGCGCGCCCCAGAAGTGGCCACCGGCCCGCACCACCGACACGTTCTCGAAGCGGGTCGGTGGTGAGGCGCCGAAACCGTTCATCGGGATGCCGAAGTCCAGCGAGCTGATCGTGATCCCCGAGTACACCAGCGTGTCCGCCACCAGCAGGTTGCGGAACACGTTGTCGTACCCGCCGTACACCGCGAAGCCTGCCGCACGCCACGTCAGCAACGACGTCAGGTTCTCGAACGTGTTGCCCGTGACCTCACCGCCGCCACCGTCCTGCGCGTTGAACAACGCGAACGAGTCGTCACCGGTGGCGCGGGACTCGTTGTTCGACACCAGGTTCCCGGAGCTGCCGTTGGTCATGTTGATGCCGTCGGCGAACATGTCGCGGATGCGGTTGTTCCGCAGCGTCATGTTGTCGGTGTTCGCGCCCCAGTACAGGCACACCATGTGCTCGACCCAGATGTTCTCGATGGTCGAACCGGAGATGCCGTTGAAGTCGAACACCTTGCCGGGCCCGTCGATCCGCGACGTGTAGTTGCCGAAGTACGCGAACCCGGAGAACACCGACCCGTTGGCCGACGACTCCGCGCGGAACCCGACGTCCGTGTTCTCCTGCCCGGACGGCGCGCGGAACCGCGTGTACCACGGTCCGGCGCCGACCACGCGGACCGCCTTCAGGTACACCTGGAACTTCGACGACGTCTGGTAGTCGCCCGGCGGCAGGTACACCCCGACGAGGTTGCCCGTGGCGTCCATGCGCACCTTGTCCAGCGCGTTCTGCACGTCCTGGTGCCCGAAACCGGTCGGCACCACGTACCGCGCCGGGTCGGGGTTCGCGACCGGCGCCACCTGTTCCAGGCTCACGAAGTCCACCGCGAACGTGCCGCTGTTCGCCGCGTCCTTCTGCAGGCGGATCTTGGTGCCCGCCGGGAACGACGCGTTCAGCATGACGTTGGCCTCGTCGTAGATGTGCCGCGGCCCGCCCGCGCCCGGCGAGTTGCCGGGCGACGCCTCGTTGCCGTACAGCCACGCGTACTTCGACGTCACGTCGATCGCCTTGTGGAACTGGCCGTTCACGTACACGTTCAGCGTCGAGTTCGTCCCGCCGCCGCCCGCGGCGTCCGGAAGGGACACCCGGGTCACGAGCGTGTTCGTCGGCGCGCGCGTGGTCCACTCGACGTAGGCGCCGTTGCCGTTCAACGTGACCGCACGCCGCCCGGACGCCTCACCCGCGAGGTCGCCGATCGTCCTGTTCGGACCGACCACCGCCGCACCGCCGCCGGTGACGCCGTCCTCGGCCTCGTACATGTCGTACGGCATGTTGGCGCCGCGGCCGACGAACAGGTTGTGCGTCGAGGTGTTGTTGCCCTGCTTGGCGGCCAGCTCGTTCGCGTCGTTCGCGAGCACGACCTTCACCGTGTACCGGCCGTTCGCGGCGGTCCACGTGCCGAGGGCGACCGGTGCGGTCGTCGCACCCGCCGCGATCGTGCCGCTGAACGCACCGGTCAACGTCCTGACCACCGCGCCGGTCGTGGCGTTGGTGACCGTCAGCGTGATGCCGTGCGCGCCGCTCGCCGACGCGATCGTGCCCTGGTTGCGGATCGCCACCGAGAAGTTCACGGTCGCCCCGGCCTGCGGGTTCGTCGGCGACCAGCTGACCGGCGACGCGACGAGGTCGGACGTCGGCACCGCCGTGACCACGAGCGACGACGGGCTCGTGAACCCGTTGTTCGTCTCGTCCTTCTCCACGACCGCGTCGTCCTCGTCGACCTTCGCACCGGGCGAGTAGCTGCCCGCGTCGCGCGCGCCGATGTTCGCCGTCACCGTGGCCGACGCGCCCGCGGCCAGCGCGCCGACGGACGCAGTGCCGACCTCGGTCGTCCCGAGGTAGAAGTTCACCGACGTGGCCGCGGACTGGCGGTCACCGGCGTTGCGCACGGTCGCCGACAACGTGATCGGGTCGCTCTCCGACGGCGACGCCGGCGTCCACGTGAGCCCGCTGACCCGCAGGTCCGGGTTCGCCGCCGGCGCACCGATCACCTGGAACTCGGCCACCTGACCGGCCGGGGCGCCGGTGTTCTGAGTGAACTGCAGCCGCACGTCCGACGCCTCCGCGGTCACCGGGATGGTCACCGTGTTGCCCGACGACGGGCTGAAGTCGTACTGCCGCGCCGCCACCAGGGACGTGAACGTCGTCCCCGACTGGTCACGTCCGAGCACCTGGATGGTCTGGGTGCGTGCCGCCCACACCGGGTCCGGGTTGAGCTTCACGACGACCGACGTGATCGCCGCGTTCGCGCCGAGGCTCACGGTCAGCGTGTTCGGGTACCCGGAATTGCCCTCCCAGTACGTGGTGACCGAGTCGTCGTTGGCGTTGGTCGCCACGTACGTGTGCACGTGGCCGGACGCCACGATCGGCTTGCCCACCGCCAGGTTCACCCCGGCGCTGGTTCCGTCCCGGGTCACCGTGTCGCTGTTCGGCGACTGGTTGCCCGCCGCGTCCCGCGCCCGCACGAAGTAGGTGACGGTCGCGCTCGCGGGCTGGCTGTCGGTGAACGCCCGCGTCGAAGCGTCCACAGAGGACCGCAGCGCGCCGTTGGCGTAGATGTCGTACGCCGTGACGCCGACGTTGTCCGTCGACGCGTTCCAGGTCAACCGGATCTGGCCGCTCGCGGGCTGGGTGAACGCGAGCCCGGATGGCGCGGACGGGGCCTGGACGTCACCGGTCGACGGCCCGTAGACCGCCAACTCCGACAGCTGCCCGGCGGGCCAGCCGGTGTTCGCGGTGACGTGCACGCGCACGTAGCGCGTGGTCACGGCGGGGAAGTCGATCGTCACCGTGTTGCCGGTCGCCGGGTCGAACCGGTACCCGTTGGACGCGACGAGGTCGGAGAAGTTCGCCCCGTCGCTGCTCTGCCGCACGACCAGGGTCTGCGTGCGTGCCTCCCAGTGCGTCGGCAGCTTCAGCACGAGCCGGTTCGTCGCGACCGACGAGCCGAGGTCCGCCTGCACCCACTGCGGGAACGCGTTGTTCTGGCTCTCCCAGTAGGTCGCCTGGTTGCCGTCGGCCACGTTCGACGCGACGTACGGCGAGTTGTTCGTGCTCGCGGTGACCGACTGGACGGCGGCGACGAGGTTCGTCGTGGAGGCGGTCGCCCCGTACACCTCCAGCGCGGACAGCTGCCCGCGCTGCGGGAACCCGACGCGGACGTACCGCGCGGTGGTCTCGCCGAGCGGGACGGTGACGGTGTTGCCGCTCTTCGGGGTGAACGCCCGCGCGGTCGCGCCCGCGGCGGTGGCGAAGGCCCGCCCGTCGACGCTGGTCTGCACGGACATCAGCTGGCTGCGGGCCGACCACCCCGACGGGAGCCGCAGGGTGGCGTGGCCGAGGCGGGCCGCCTTGCCGAGGTCGACCTGGACCCACTGGTCACCGCGTTTCGCGCTGTCCCAGTAGGTGTTCCGGTCGCCGTCGTTGACGTCGGCCGCGGCGGCGGGGTTGGCGGAGGAGGTGACGGGCTTGCCGAGCGCGAGGTCGGTGGTTTTCTCGGCGCCGGCGGCGGGCCCGGTCGCGGTGACCAGACCGAGGACGAGTGCCGTGGCGGTGCACCACGACAGGAGGGGCTTCGCTCTCATCGCGTCGCTCTCATCTTTGAGGGCAGGGGCAGGGTTTGATCGATATTTGCACAGCTTTGCTCAGTTTTTGCATCGATCAAGTCATAGAGTTGCCCACGTGCTACCTCAAGTCAAGGGTCGACATCGGACCGTGCCGGAACTCAGCGTGACGACGCGGTGGGAGATTTGCCGACCTCGTCCGTCCTTCGGCCTATTGTCGCCCGATCGGGTGGCCGATACGTTGCGAGAACGCACGAGCGCCTGGGGGCAACGGCGGACAACCACATAGCTTCAGCACGTGATCACCCGGAGCCGGGGTGAGCACGGCCGGACACCCCTTCGCGCGCAACGACGGAGGTGTCAGGGGTGCGAAGAATCGGAGTCGGTGTCGTCGTCCTGGGCGTGGTGGCAGCCACCACCACCGCCCAGGCAGCGCAGGCGGAGCCGCGAAGAGGGGCCGACCGGCCGACGACCACGATCACGCTCGTCACCGGCGACGAGGTCGTCCTCGTCGCCGGGGAGGCGAAACAGGTACGGCCGGGCCCGGGACGGGACGGCATGCGGTTCTCGGTCCACAAGACCGCCGACCACCAGTACGTGATTCCCGCGGACGCGAAGGCCGCGGTGGCACAGGGCCGCGTCGACCGGCGGCTGTTCGACCTCACCACGCTGACGGAGTTCGGCTACGACAAGCGCGCGACCGTCCCCGTGATCGTCACCGGCGCGGGCGCGAACCGCGTCGCCACCGGGCGGGGCCGCGCGCTGCCGAGCATCGACGGCTACGCCTACTACGCCGAGAAGGGCTCGGCGTGGCGGACCCTCAGGAGTGCCCGGGGCATCAGCAAGATCTGGCTCGACGGCAAGCGCAAGACCGTGCTGGACCACAGCGTCCCGCAGATCGGTGCCCCCACCGCCTGGGACGCCGGCTACACCGGTGAGGGCATCAAGGTCGCGGTGATCGACACCGGCGTCGACCAGACGCACCCCGACCTCGCGGACCGGGAGATCGCCGAGGCGAACTTCACCGAGTCCCCCGACAACGTCGACCACTTCGGCCACGGCACGCACGTCGCGTCGACCGTCGCGGGCACCGGCGCGAAGTCCGGCGGCAAGTACCGCGGCGTCGCGCCCGGCGCGCAGATCCTCGACGCGAAGGTGCTCGACGACTTCGGCGGCGGCCTCGAGTCGTGGATCATCGGCGGCATGGAGTGGGCGGCCGAGCAGGGCGCCGACATCGCCAACATGTCGCTCGGCGGCGGTGACACGGCCGAGATCGACCCGCTCGAGGAGGCCGTGAACACGCTGTCCGCCGAGTACGGCACGCTGTTCGTGATCGCGGCGGGCAACTCCGGCACGGACGAGTCGGTCGGCTCGCCCGGCAGCGCGGACGCCGCGCTCACCGTCGGCGCCGTCGACCGCGACGACAACCTGGCCGGTTTCTCCAGCCGCGGCCCGCGTGTCGGTGACGGCGCCATCAAGCCCGACGTCACCGCGCCCGGCGTGGACATCGTGGCGGCACTGCACTCCGACGGCACCATCGGCCCGGAGGTCGAGCCCGGCTACACGGCGCTGTCCGGCACCTCGATGGCCACCCCGCACGTCGCGGGCGCGGCCGCGTTGCTGGCCCAGCAGCACCCGGACCACACCGGTGCGCAACTGAAGGCGATCCTGTCGGCGTCGGCGAAGCCGCACGCGGACCTGACCGCGTTCGAGCAGGGCGCCGGCCGCATCGACGTGGCCCGCGCGATCACCCAGTCCGTGGTCACCGAGCCGACCAGCGTCAGCGTCGGCACGATCCAGTGGCCGCACGACGACGACGAACCCGTCAGCAAGACCCTGACCTACCGCAACCTCGGCGACACCGACGTGACGCTCGCGCTCGCCCTCGACACCGACGCGCCCGCGGGCATGTTCACGGTGAGCGCGAACGAGGTGACCGTCCCGGCGGGCGGCACGGCCGAGGTGACCGTCACCGGTGACGCGGAGGTCGGCGACGTCGACGGCTACTTCTCCGCCGCGGTCGTCGCGACCGCGGGCGAGTCCGTGACGCGCACACCGGCGGCCCTCTACCGCGAGGTGGAGAGCTACGACCTGACGGTCAACACGCTCGACTCGACGGGCGCGGCGACGGGCGACTTCGTCCTGGTGCTGTTCGGCCACGACAACGGGCGGTTCATCCTGGCGTCCGAAGAGGACGGCAGCGTCGAGCTCCGGCTGCCGAAGGGTACCTACCTGCTCGACGACGCGGTCTACGAAGGCACCGAGGAGGACCCGCGCACCAGCCTGCTGGTCCAACCGAAACTGGTGGTGGACAAGGCAATGACCGTCACCGTGGACGCACGCACGGCGAAGCCGGTCAGCGTCACCCCACCCGCGGCGGCTGACCTGTTGCTCGGGGACATCGGCTACCTGATGATGACCGACCTCGGCGGCCTCGGCGCGGCGTACCTCACCGACGACGTGAGCAGGATCTCGACGGCACACCTGGGTGAGAAGGTGCCGGGCACCGCCTTCACCGCGAAGGTCAACACCCAGTGGGCGGCGGCGGACGGTTCGTACTACGGCCTGGCGTGGTTCCCGCACGGCGGCATGCCGACCGGGTTCACGAAGGTCGTGACGAAGAAGGACGTGGCGACGGTGCGTGCCGACCACGGCACCCCGACGCCGGGCCGCACCGGCGGCAAGGTCCTCTTCCCGTCCCCTGCCGAGGGCGAGGGTTTCGTGTTCGGCGTCGAGTCGACGGTCGAGCTGCCCAGCCGGCGAGCCGAGTACGTCACCACGGAGAACACGCGGTGGCAGGGGATGTTCCTGCAGTACAACGGTGACGACGTCGAGGCGCAGTTCACCTCGCCCGTCAGCACCTACCGAGCCGGCAGGACGTACCGCACGTCGTTCAACCACGGGGTGTTCGCCCCGGCGTTCACCAACGACGGGTTCGAAGGCGGCTGGATCTTCCGCTTCGCCAACGAGTTGTACATCCAGCCGCCGCTGTTCTCCGACAGCGCGGGCAACGCGGGCTTCTCGCTGCTCGACTCGGCGTCGCTGAAGCTGTACCGCGACGGCGAGCTGGTCGGAGAGGCGGACCAGCCGTCGGCGTTCTTCGAGGTGCCCGCGCAGGACGGCGAGTACCGCGTCGTGGTGACGGCGAACCGGCCGGCCGACGTGTTCGACGTGAGCACGGCGATCAGTGCCGAGTGGACGTTCCGGTCGAAGTTCGTCGACGAGGAGACGGTGGTTCCGGTCAACGCGTCCGCGCTCCGGTTCACGCCGCGCCTGGACGCCGCGAACTCGGCACCGGCAGGTGTGCCGTTCCTGGTGCCGGTGTCGTCGCAGCACAACGGCACCGGCGCGACGGAGCGGCCGCGCACGCTGAAGGTCGAGGTCTCCTACGACGAGGGCAAGACCTGGAAGCGGGCCGACACCATCCTCAACCTGGTCGCGGTGGTCCACCACCCGGCCGACGCCGAGTCGGTGTCGCTCCGCGCGACGGCCACCGACCGCGACGGTGGTGAGGTGACGGAAACCGTGCTGCGGGCCTACAAACTGCGGAAGTGAGTGACCAGCCCGCGGTCGTGCGCCGCATTGTCATCGAACAGGTGGAAGGCGACCGCGGGCGGTAGGCCGTAGTCGATCACCGTGGTGCTCTCGAACGGGAGCACCACGGTGGACACCACGCCGGGCGCCACCACCAGCGGCCGCCCGGCGAAGGTCGTCGTGGCACCGGTGTGCGCGTGTCCACAGAGGACCGCGACCACGTTGTCGTGCGCGTGGACGACCTCCGCCAGCCGCTCCGGTTCGGTCAGGCGGATCCCGTCGACGAACGGGACGCCCAGTTTCACGGGCGGGTGGTGGAAGCAGACCAGTGCGGGATCGTCGGTGTCGGCGAGGACCTTGTCGAGCCAGGTCAGCGTGTCGTCGTCGAGGTGGCCGTCGTCCCGGCCCGGGATCGACGAGTCGGCCATCGCGACGGTGTACCCACCGAAGCGGTGGACCCGGTTCACGGGGCCGTCTTCCTGTGGCTCGTCGAGCAGGCCGGCGCGGAAGGCGCCGCGCTCGTCGTGGTTGCCGGGACAGGTGGCGACCGGGAAGCGGAGCGTGGCAAGCAGTTCGCGGACGGTCTCGTACTCCTCGGGCAGGCCGTGATCGGCGAGGTCCCCGGTGACGAGCACACCGTCGAGTTCGCCGTGAAGGCCGTTGAGCCGTTCGACGACATCCCGGGCACGCCGCAACGCGCGAGCCCCGCCGTCCCCCTGGTCCTGCCCGATGTGCAGGTCACTGATGTGCGCGAGGATCACGCTGTCCACGTCCAATCCGCCGGATCGCTGCCCGGGCGGCGTGGGCCGGGCAACCGGACCGTCGCGCCGGGGACTCGGATGTGCCGCAACCGGCCGAAGTCGCTGTCGGTTTCCGTCAGCCACGGGGCCGGGTCCGCTTCGGACACCGGGTCGCCCTGGCCGAGGTCGTGGAGCCATTCCGCTGTTCTGGCAAGGGAAACGCGCACGTGCCACGAGCCACCACGGGCCAGCGCGGTCATCGCGCCGTAGGCGGCCAGCCAGCCCGTGCCGTGGTCGAGTGCCTGCGCGGGCAACGGGTTCGGCGGATCGCCCGCCGCGATCCCCGTCGACATCTGGACCAGGCTGTCGAAACCCCGCCGGCCGCGCCACGGCCCGGTGTGGCCGTACGCGGACAGGCTCACCACCACGGTGCCCGCCTCGGCCAGGTCCTCCGCCGTGAAACCCAGCGAACCCGGCCGGTAGGACTGCACGAACACGTCCGCTTCCGCCGCCAGAGCACGCACGCCGGCGAGGTCCGTCGTGCACTGGCGTTTCCCGAAGTCGGTGTCGCGCATGACGTCCAGCAGCACCGGCCAACCCGGCGGGGTCACGTGCAGCACGTCCGCGCCGTGGGCCGCCAGCACCCGGCCGCACACTGGGCCCGCGATCACGTGCGTCAGGTCCAGCACCCGGACACCGGCGAGCGGAGCGTCACCTGCCCGCGCCACCGGTTCCCCCGACGCCAGCTCTTCCAGTGCCACCAACGGTTCCGTGCGCACCGACGAACCCTGCACGGCCAGCCACGACTCACGGGTGCGCAACGCCGCGGCGGCACCGCCCTCGGCGAGCACCGCGTCCTCCACCGCGACCGCGGGCGTGCCGCCGACCGTCGTGGCCGGGTCGTCGCCCAGGGCGCGGCGGATGGCGTCCGCGTGGTGGGGGTAGTTCGCGTGCAGCCTGACCCAGCCGTCCGCGGCGCGGTAGTCGCCAGACAGCGGTGACCACAGCGGCGACGGGTCCGCGCCGATCACGCGGGTGTGCCGCTCGCTGCGGAACGCCTCGAACGCGTGGCCGGGATCGATCGCGGGCGCGGGCCTGCCCCACAGGTCGTGGGCCGCCTGCGTGGCCATCCGCACGCAGGTCGTCGCGAGCTCGGTGACCAGGTAGGCCATTACGGCAGGTTCGTCACCAGCTCCGAGGGAGCCACGCGGGTGCCCGTGTAGAACGGGATCTCCTCGCGCACGTGCTTGCGTGCGGTGCTTCCCCGCAGGTGACGCATGAGGTCCACGATCCGGTGGAGCTCGTCGGCCTCGAAGGCGAGGATCCACTCGTAGTCACCGAGCGCGAACGACGCCACCGTGTTGGCTCGCACGTCCGGGTAGTCGCGGGCCATCTTGCCGTGCTCGGCGAGCATGGCGCGGCGCTCCTCGTCGGCGAGCAGGTACCACTCGTAGGACCGCACGAACGGGTACACGCACACGTACTTCCTCGGCTCCTCGCCCGCGAGGAACGCCGGGATGTGGCTCTTGTTGAACTCCGCGGGCCGGTGCAACGCGACCTGGCTCCACACCGGCTCCGACGCGCGGCCCAGCTCGGTGCGGCGGAAACCGGTGTACGCGGTCTGCAGCTGCTCGATCTCCTCGGCGTGCCACCAGATCAGGTAGTCGGCGTCGGCGCGCAGACCGGCCACGTCGTACACGCCGCGCACGACGACGCCCTTGTCCTCCAGGCCGTCGAAGTACTCGCGCACCTCGGTCGCGGCTGGTTCACGGTCGTCCCCGAGCGGGGAGGAGACCCGGAACACCGACCACATGGTGTAGCGGATCGTGTCGTTCAACTCGGCGTAGTTCAGGCGGGCCATGACCTCATACTGCCAGGTGCGCGGCGATGCGTTCCGCTGCGGCGGTGGCCGCGTCCACGCAGGCCGGGACGCCGACCCCGCGGAACGAGGCGCCCGTCACAGCGAGCCCCGGGACGGCCTCGACCGCGCGCTCGATCTCGGCGACGGTCGCCGTGTGGCCGACGCCGTACTGCGGCAGCCCGCCGCCCCACTTGGTGACGGTCCAGGCGACCGGCTCGACGGCCGTACCGGTCAGCTCGGCCAGGTCGGTGAGCACGGCGGCCAGCAGCGCGTCCTCGTCGCGCTGGAGGGTGTGCTCCTCGCCGACACGGCCGACGGACGCCCGCAGCCGCACCCGGTCGCCGCCCCACTTGCGGGACGTGAACGTGAACGCCTTCGCCGTGAACGGGGTGCCGTCGCGGTGCTTCTCGCCCACGGCGAGCAGGACACCGCTCGCGTCGGGCAACTCGACGTCCGGGAGGACCATGCTGACGACCGCCATGGACCCGACCTCGATGCGCCCGTAGGCGGCGGAGGCGGCGGGAGCGACGTCGGCGAGCAGCTTCCGCGCGGCGGGCGGCGGAACGGCGAGCACGACGGCGTCGGCGTCGAGAAACTCCGGCCGCGGCGCGGACCCCACCTCGACCCGCCACGCGTGCTGAAGGGGTCCTTCGGTGCGTGCCAGGCGGCGGACCGTCGTGCCCAGCCGGATCTCCGCCTTCGACCGGTCCTCCAGCGCGGCGACCAGGGAGCGCATCCCGTCCGGCAGCGCGCCGAACACCGGCTTCCGGGGCGCGTCCGCGGCGGGCGCCAGCGAGTCGGCGGCCGCGGTCAGCGAGCCCGTCGCGTTCAGCGCGGACACCAGCGGGGCCATGGTGGCGCGCAGGCCCAGCCGGTCGGCCCGGCCAGCGTAGACGCCACCCAGCAGCGGCTCCACCAGGTGGTCCACCACCTCGCGGCCGAGCCGTGCCGAGAGCAGGGCACCGACCGACACGTCCTCGTCGGCGGCCAGCGACAGCGACGGCAGCGACGGCTCCGCCGCCACCCGCGCCACCGCGTCGGCCGACAGCACGTCCCGCACCGCGTCCGGTCCCGCCGGGACGCCGAGGAACGTCCGCCGAGGCAGCCCGGCGGTCGTCCCGCCGGCACGGATGGTCGCGGACGCGGACGTCGGGTGCACCACCGACAGCTCCAGCTCCTCGACGAGTCGCACCGCCGACGGGTTGCGCACCACGAACGCCTCGGCCCCGACGTCCGTCGGCACGCCGTCGAGGTCCACCGTCCGCAGCTTGCCGCCCAGCACGGGCGCCTGCTCCAGCACGGTCAGCCGCGCCGACGGCCCCAGCAGCTGCCGCAGCCGGTAGGCGGCCGTCAGCCCGGAGACGCCGCCGCCGACGATGACGACGACGGTCATGGTTCGAGGCTGTGCACCAGCTCGACGACCCGCGTCAGCACGTCCGGATCGGTCTCCGGGAGCACCCCGTGCCCGAGGTTGAAGATGTGCCCGGTCGCGGCCCTGCCCTCCGCGTGGATGCGCCGAACCTCGGCCTCCACCGTCGCGAAGTCCGCCAGCAGCAGCGCCGGGTCCAGGTTGCCCTGCAGCACCGTGCCCGGCAGCCTGCGCGCGGCCTCGTCGAGCGGCAGCCGCCAGTCGACGCCGACGACGTCCGCGCCCGCCTCCCGCATCGCGGGCAGCAGCTCGGACGTGCCGACCCCGAAGTGGATCCGCGGCACCCCGGCGTCCGCCAGCGAGCCCAGTACGGCGGTCGAGTGCGGCAGCACCAGCTCGCGGTAGTCGCGTTCCGACAGCGCGCCTGCCCACGAGTCGAACAGCTGCACCGCCTGCACACCGGCCGCGATCTGCGTCTTCAGGAACACCTGCGTGATGGTCGCCAGCTTGCCCAGCAGCGCGTGCCAGGTGGCCTTGTCGGAGTGCATGAGCGCCTTCGTGCGCTCGTGGTGACGGGAGGGCCCGCCCTCGATCAGGTAGGAGGCCAGCGTGAACGGCGCGCCGGCGAACCCGATCAGGGGCGTCGCGCCCAGCTCGTTGCGCAGCAGGCCGATGGCGCGGGCGACGGGCCGCAGCGCGTCCTCGGTCACGTCGGGCAGCGCGGCCACGTCCGCCGCCGTACGCACCGGCGAGGCGACGACGGGCCCGGTGCCGGGCACGATGTCCACGTCGATGCCCGCGGCGACGAGCGGCACCACGATGTCACTGAACAGGATCGCGGCGTCCACGCCGTGCCTGCGCACCGGCTGCATCGTGATCTCGCAGACCATCTCGGGGTTGAAGCACGCCTCGAGCATGGCCACGCCCTCGCGCAGCTTCCGGTACTCCGGCAGCGAGCGCCCCGCCTGCCGCATGAACCAGACCGGGGTGTGGCTGGGCTTCTCACCTGCGGCGGCCACCAGCAGCGGCGCGGTCTGCACGCGCTCAGGCGCGGTGGTATCCGGTGTCATGGATTCAGCGTGCCACGCGCCAATCGAACGACCTTGGGGGGTCCATGATCAAAACCCACCCACCGTCGGTGTGCACAAGTAGGCCGGCACACCGGCGCGCCGTGCCCACTCACTGACTCGGGTGGTCCTACAGTTACGAGTCGTGACCAGTACGTCGGGAGCACCCGAGCTGTTCACTCAGGCCGTCGCGGCCCTCAAGGGACTGCGACCGAGGCCCGAGTTGCAGCTCGGCGTCGTTCGCGCCCCGCAACGCCTCGCGCCGTGGGCGTACGCGTTCACCGCGGAGGTCACGGGCCCCGCGGACGAGCTGGCCACCGGCCGGCTGATCCTCCTGCACGACCCGGATGGGCAGGAGACGTGGGACGGTGTCCTGCGCGTCGTGACCTACGTCCGCGCCGAGCTGGACGCGGAGCTGGCGGCCGACCCGCTCCTGCCCGCCGTGGGCTGGTCGTGGCTGACGGACGCGCTCGCCGCGACCGGGGCCGAGTACCGCGCGCTCGGCGGCACCGTCACCGACACGTCGTCGGCCCGTTTCGGCGACATCGCGGGCCCGGCCAGGACGGACGACCTGGAACTGCGTGCCTCCTGGACCCCGGTGGACGCCAACCTCGCCCCGCACGGCGAGGCGTTCTTCGACCTCATGGCAAGCGTGGTCGGCCTCCCCCCGGTGGGCGTCACGATGTTCAGCCAGCGAAACGGCTCCTGACCCCCGGCGGAGCGAGCCGGGGGCCGGGGGCGGGGGTTACTGCTTGGTCGCGTAGGCCTCTGCTTCCGACAGGGCGCGTAGCGCGTTCTCACCTGCCAGCTTGGCGCAGTCCTCCTCGGTCCAGCCGCGGTCGAGCAGCGCCGCGATCAGGTTCGGGTACGTGCTCACGTCCTCCAGCCCGACCGGCAGCTCCGTCACGCCGTCGTAGTCGCCACCCAGCCCGATGTGGTCGATCCCCGCGACCTCCCTGGCGTGCTCGACGTGCGCGACCACCGCGTCGAGGCCGACCTTCGGTGGCTTCGGGCCGTCCCACGTCTTCAGGAACTCCTGCCGCTCCTCGAGGTCGGCGTGCTTGGCCCCGGCCGCCGCCATGGCCGCCCTGACGCCCCGGTCCCACTCGACCAGCTCCGGCGACACGAACGCGGGCACGAACGTGATCATGCAGACGCCGCCGTTGTCGCGCAGCCGCCGCAGTACGTCGTCCGGGACGTTCCTGGGGTGGTCGGCGATCGCCCGGCACGACGAGTGGCTGAAGATGACCGGCGCCTCGGCCACGTCGAGGGCGTCACGCATCGTGGTCGCGGCGACGTGGGAGAGGTCCACGAGCATGCCGATGCGGTTCATCTCGCGGACCACCTCGCGGCCGAAGTCGGACAGGCCGCCGACCGCCGGTTCGTCGGTCGCCGAGTCGGCCCACGGGGTGTTGTCGTTGTGGGTGAGCGTCATGTACCGGACCCCGAGGCGGTACAGCGCGCGGAGCACGCCGAGCGACTCGTTGATCGAATGGCCGCCCTCGGCGCCCAGGAACGAGGCGATGCGGCCGTCGGCGAAGGCCGTACGAGCCTCTTCGACCGTCCGGGCGATTCGCAGTTGCGACGGATATTGGGCGGCCAGCGTGTGCACCAGCTCCGCCTGTTGGACGACCGCCGTAACCGCAGAGTCACCACTGAGCCGGCACGGAACGTAAACACTCCAGAACTGGACACCGACCCCGCCCGCACGCAACCGGGGGAAGTCGGTGTGGAGCCGCGGCTGTGATTGCTCCAAATCCACCCCGAATGCAGCCGATCGGGTCTCGTCGACCTCCGGAAGTAGCCGCAACGCCCAAGGAAGGTCGTTGTGTCCATCGACCAACGGGGTGGTCTCGAGCATCTCCCGGGCACGTTCGATCGAAGCACCTAGCACTACCGCGACCTCGTTTCATCGAGTTGAGAGGCATAGACGTTACGTCACCAACCGGAAGTCACCCGATCGTGTTACATCTCCCCGCCAGAGTGATGTCTCGATTGGATAGATAACGAATTGATCATCCCGCTAACCCGCTTGGGGGGCTAGGCTGCGGACGTCGACACCACTTTCGGTCCAATGGCGGCGCGGCTGTTTGGCCGAAGGTCCCGGTGTAGGTCGGGGGGCACGACCGACTCCAGGGAGGTAGTGACGTGGCTGCCGTCGGCTTAGGTCAGGCCGCTCGAACCACGCCAGCCGGCGTACTGCCGGCGAACATGGTCCCGCATCCGCGGGAGGAGCTGTTCTCAGTACTGGTGGTCGATGACCATCCGTTACTAAGGGAGGCGATAGCTGCCCGGTTGACCCAGATGGGTGCGGGCACCGTCCACGAAGCCGCCACGGTGGCTGAGGCGAGGGCGCGAGCATTGGCCACCGGCCCGTGCGATCTCGCGATCCTCGATCTCGGTCTGCCCGATGGCAGCGGAATCGAGCTTGTCACCGAGCTGCGCGGCCATGGCTGGCCTCGCATCGTGGTGCTGGCTTCGTCCGACGACCCGTACGCCGTGCGTTCGGCCTTCCAGGCAGGGGCCCAGGCCTACCTGCTGAAGTCGGCCTCGCCGGTGGTCGTGACCGACGGGGTTCGTCGCGTACTCGAAGGCGGCGTCTACGCCGACCCGAGCGTCGCGCCGATCCTCGCCACGGGCACGCGGGTCCCCGGCACCGACAACACACCGCGTGAGCTCTCGGCACGCGAGGTGGAGGTGCTGCAGCTCGTCGCGGACGGGCAGTCCAACAAGGAGATCGGCGAGGGACTCAACCTGTCCGCACTGACGGTGAAGTCCCATCTTTCGCGGATCGGCAGGAAGTTGGGCACTGGTGACCGGGCACAGATGGTCGCGCTGGCCATGCGGGCCGGTGTGATCCGCTGAGCGAGGAACGTTTCGACCGGGCTCGCGAGGGCATTCGCGGGCCCGGCCGAAACGGTCACCTTGCGTGATCAACAGGTCGCTGCCTGCCGAAGTGTCACACCCGTCCCGTATGGTCATCGGCCGTGGAGGACACGGGGACGGGAACGACCGAGGAGGCACGGCCGGATCCGGTGCTGCTGAAACAACCAGCAGAGGGCACACCGGACGTCGTGGAGACGCCTCGCGCGCTGCGTGAGACATCGGACGCGCTGGCGGCCGGGCATGGCCCCATCGCGGTCGACACCGAACGGGCATCCGGCTACCGGTACTCCCAGCGCGCCTACCTCGTGCAGGTGCGCAGGGAGGGCGCTGGCACGGTCCTGGTCGATCCCGTCGCGCTCGACGACCGCATCGACCCGCTGATCGAGGCGCTGTCGGACACCGAGTGGGTGCTGCACGCCGCCTCCCAGGACCTCCCCTGTCTCGCCGAGCTGGGTCTCAAACCCGCCAAGCTGTTCGACACCGAGCTGGCCGGGCGGCTCGCCGGGTACGAGCGGGTCGCGCTCGGCACGCTCGTGGAGCTGCTGCTGGGCTACCGGCTGGAGAAGGGCCACGGCGCCGCCGACTGGTCCCGCCGTCCCCTGCCGCAGGACTGGCTCGACTACGCGGCACTGGACGTCGAGCTGCTGATCCAGCTGCGTGACGTGCTCGAACAGGACCTGCGCGACCAGGGCAAGCTGGCGTGGGCGCTCGAGGAGTTCGAGGCGCTGCGCACCGCTGCGCCCGCGCCGCCGCGTGCGGAACCGTGGCGGCGCACGTCCGGGATCCACCGCGTGCGGTCGGCACGCGGGCTCGCGGCCGTGCGCGCGTTGTGGGAGGCCCGCGACACCATCGCCCGCCAGCGGGACATCGCACCGGGCCGCGTGCTGCCGGACGCGTCGATCGTGCAGGCCGCGACCGTGCTGCCCACCGACGAGCAGGCGCTGCTGGAGCTGCCCGTGTTCAAGGGCCGGGCGCAGCGGCGGATCGTGGACGTGTGGGCCAGGGCCCTGCGGACCGCGGCGAAGCTGCCGAAGTCGGAGCTGCCCGACCCGTCCCCGCCGCACGAAGGCCCCCCGCCCGCCAACCGGTGGGGCGACCGCGACCCGGCGGCCGCCGCCCGGCTGGCCGCGGCACGGGCCCAGCTCACCGCGATCGCCGAGGCCAACACGTTGCCGGTCGAGAACCTGCTGCAGCCCGACCTGGTGCGGCGCACGTGCTGGCGGCCCCCGGAGGACCTGTCACCGGACTCGGTGGCGCAGGCGCTGCGGGCCGGCGGCGCCCGCGAGTGGCAGATCGGCCTGACGGCCGACGCGTTCTCGCAGGCGCTGAAGGACGCCGAGCAGTAGGCGACCGCCCCTGCCAGCATGAGAGGGGTGAGCGGCAGGGTCTGGATCGGCACGTCGGGGTGGCGGTACCGGAACTGGCGCGGCGAGTTCTACCCGGACGGGTTGCCACAGCGCCGGGAGCTGGAGTACCTCTCGCGGCGGCTCGGCTCGGTGGAGATCAACGGCTCGTTCTACTCGCTGCAGAAGCCGGAGTTCTACCGGCGCTGGCACGACGAGACGCCGCCGGAGTTCCTGTTCGCGGTCAAGGGCGGCCGGTTCGTCACCCACATGAAGCGGCTGCGGGACGTGGGGGTCCCGTTGGCGAACTTCTTCGCGAGCGGCGTGCTGGCGCTGGGCGACAAGCTGGGGCCGGTCCTGTGGCAGCTGCCGCCGACCGTCCCCTACGACCAGGACCTGCTCGCCGACTTCTTCGACCTGCTGCCCCGCGACACCGCGGCCGCCGCGGTGCTGGCCGCCGCACACGACGAGCGGCTGACGGGCCGGGCGCTGACCGAAGCACCCGTCGAACGCCCGGTCCGGCACGCGCTGGAGGTGCGGCACCCGAGCTTCGTCGACCCGACGCTGCCGGGCTTCCTGCGTGGCCACGGGATCGGCCTGGTGACGGCGTCCGCGGCGCGGGACTGGCCGTACCTGGAGGACGTGACGGCCGACTTCGTGTACGTGCGGCTCCACGGCGAGACGGAGCTGTACGCGAGCGGCTACACCGACGAGGAGCTGGACCGCTGGGCGGCGCGGATCGACGGCTGGACCGCCGCCGGGTTCGACGTCCACGCGTATTTCGACAACGACATGAAGGTGCGGGCACCGTTTGATGCCATGGGGCTCCTGGAGCGCCTCGGCGTGAGATAACTGGGGCGTGCGTGGATCTCTCGTGGGGCTCGGCGCCGCCGTCGTGGTCGCGGCCGCGGCGGTGGTGGTGCCCCTGACCGTCATGGAGCCGTCGGTGGCGGGGTCGCCGGTCGCGGCCGACGTCCCGCCGGTCACGACGCCCTCCCCCGCCGAGCCACCCGCCGAACCGGCGTGCGCCGGTGAGCTGGTGGGCAGCGGCTCGTCGCTCGCGCGCAACGCGGTGGCCGATGTGGCGGCTGCCCTCGAACGAGCCTGCCCGGACTCGGTGGTGGACTACGCGCCCGTCGGCTCTGGCGGCGGGTTGCAGCAGTTCACGAGCGGTGCGACGGGTTTCGCGGTGGTCGACCGGCCGCTGGCGGAGTCCGAGATGCCCGCGGTCCGCGCACGCTGCGAGGCGCAGGCCTACCCGTTCGTCGCCCACCCCGTGATGGTCCGGTACCACGTGGCGGGTGTCGGCGACCTGAACCTGGACGCCCCGACGCTCACGAAGATCTTCGGCGGCGCCATCACCACGTGGAACGACCCCGCGATCGTCGAGCAGAACCCCGACACGGCGCTCAGCGCCCGGCCCATCGTCGTCGTCGGCCGCGGCGACGAGTCGGCCACGACGGCCGCGTTCCAGCAGTACCTCGCGACGGCGGGCGGCTGGACGAGCGGCGCGGGCACCACGTTCACCGGCAAGGCGACCCAGACCGCGCAGGGCGACAGCGGCATGCTGGCCATGATCGAGAACACCGAGGGCGCGATCGGCTACCTGACCGCCGCGGAAGGCACCCGGTCGCAGGTGCTGCGGATCGGGGGCGTCGCACCGGAACCCGACGCCGTGGCCACGACGATCACCTCGGCGCTGCCCGGCGGTGGGCTGGCGCTCGACCCCGCCGACGTGTACGGCGCCGACCCGGCGACCGGGGCGTACCCGCTGGTGATCGTGAGCTACGCGGTGACCTGCGACGACGACGCGGCGGCCCGCGACTTCCTGCTGGCGTCGCTGACCGTCCGGGACGGCGGCAGCGGGTACGTGTTCCCCGCCGACGAGTGGGCCGACCGGCTGGTGGCCGCCCTTCAGTGAGCGGCGGGCAGGTGGACGGTCACCGTGAGGCCACCGCCCGGCACGGCCTCCGCGGCGACCGTGCCGTGGTGGGCCCGCACGACCGCCCGCACGATCGCCAGGCCCAGCCCCGTGCCCGAGTGGGCCGTGCGGTCCACGCCGCCACGGCGGAACGACTCGAACAGCTCCTCCACCCGTTCCGGGTCGACCGCGGTGCCCGACGACGACACCCGCAGCACGACCCAGCTCGGGCCCGCCGCCGTCTGGACGTCCAGCCAGCCGCCGTCCACGTTGTGCCGCACGGCGTTCTCTAGGAGGTTGCCCGCCACGCGTTCCAGCAGCGCCGGGTCACCGGCGGACGGGGCCGGTGCGCAGGAGAACGACGTGCGCAGGTGACGCTGTTCGGCCTCGCTCCGCACGGCCTGCCACGCGCTGCCCACGACGGTCGTGAGGTCGACGCGTTCGACGGGGCCCAGGCCCATGCCGTCGGTGCGGGCGAGCAGCAGCAGCGCGTCGACGAGCTGCCCGGCGCGCAGGGTCGCGTCGCGGACCACGCCCGCCATGCGGCGCAGCTCGTCGGCGTCCGCGTTCGGGTCGGACAGGGTCACGTCCAGCTCGGTGCGGATCACCGACAGCGGGGTGCGCAGCTCGTGGGAGGCGTTGGCGACGAACTGGCGTTGCGCGGAGAACGTGGCCTGGAGCCGGTCGAGCATGGCGTCGAACGTGTCGGCCAGCTCGGCGACCTCGTCCCGGGGGCCGCGCAGCGCGATCCGCTCGCCGAGCGACTCGGCCGACAGGCGGCGGGCGGTGCCGGTGACGTCCCGCAGCGGTTTGAGGACGCGGCCGGTGAGCGTCCACGCGAGCAGCGCGGTCGCCCCGACCACGCACACGAACGCGATCGATCCGCCCACCAGCAGCCGGAAGCGGGCGGTGTCGCGGAGCACCTCGTTGAGGTCCTCGGCCTTCACCCGGGTGCCGCCGACGACGACGGTCGTGCCGTCCGGCAGCGACGGCGCGTTGGCGGAGTCGCCCGCGAGGATCCAGGCGAGCCACAGCAGCAGCGCCGCGACGACCGCGACCAGCCCGGTGGCGAGGAGCGTGATCCTGGCGCGCAGGCCAGGACCCCGCCGTATGTCGGTCACTCCACCCGGCTCGCCGTCGGCACCCGGTAGCCGGAGCCGACCACCGTGTCGATGATGCCCGGCTCACCGAGCTTCTTGCGCAGGGTCATCACGGTCACGCGCACGGTCGTGGTGAACGGGTCGGCGTGCTCGTCCCACACCCGTTCGAGCAGCTCCTCGCTGGACACCACCGACCCGCTCGCGGCGAGCAGCACCTCCAGCACGCCGAACTCCTTGCGGGTCAGCTCCACCTGGGTGCCGCCGCGCGTCACGGTGCGGCGGGCCGGGTCCAGCTCGACGTCACCCGCGCGCAGCACCGGCGGCGTCACCGGGGTGGAGCGCCGGGCGAGCGCCCGCACCCGCGCGACCAGCTCGTCGAACGCGAACGGCTTGGCCAGGTAGTCGTCGGCGCCGAGGGACAGCCCCTCGACCCGGTCGGCGACCGAGCCGCTGGCGGTCAGCATGATCACCCTGGTCAACGCCCCGGAGGCGACGATCTCGCGGCACAGCTCGTCCCCGGACATGCCGGGCAGGTCACGGTCGAGCACCACGACGTCGTACCGCGTGACCGTGGACTTCTCATGGCCCTCGTCGCCGTCCAGGGCGACGTCCACGGCCATGCCTTCACGACGAAGCCCCCTGGCGATGGCGTCGGCCAGGGGTTCCTCGTCCTCGACGATCAGAATCCGCACGCTACAAAGGTGCCACAACTCGGCGTGACGATGTCGCGAACCCTCACTCCGCCACGCCCGGGTCGCCCAGCGCGACCTTGCCCGCGTAGGTGAGCGTGGCCTCCGGGGTGAGCGGGTGGAACGTGCCCGCGCGGACGTCCCGGTAGGCGCGTTCCATGCCGGAGCGGCGGAAGAACGACCGGCCACCCATCACGTCCATCGCGAGGTCGACGACCTCGATGGCCGACAGGACCGCCTGCCGCTTCGCCAGCATGACCATCGCGAGCGTCTGTGCGTCGGCCTCGTAGTCGTCGCCCAGGTCGTCCAGCGCGCCAATCAGGGACCACCACGACGTGCGCAGCTTCGCGTCCATCAGGCCGACCTGCCGGTGCACGCGGGGCAGCGCGGTCAACGGCATGGGGCCGCGGTTGCCGGTCAGCGACCGCACGGCCCGGTCCCGTGCGCCGACGGCGATGCCGTGGTAGGTCGCGCCGCCGACGGGTGCGAAGTGGACGGTCGCGGCGAGCAGCGGCGCGCCCAGCTCGCCGTACGGCCTGCGGCCCGCGATCTTGTCGGCGGGCACGAACACGTCCTCCATCACCACGTCGTGGCTGGCGGTGCCGCGCATGCCGAGGGTGTCCCAGGTTTCCTCGATCCGGACGCCCGCCGCGGCGAACGGGACGGAGAAGTGCAGCACCTGTGCGTCCTCGCCCGGTTCGCCGAGCACGGCACAGGTGGCGACGACCGTCGCGCTCGGCGACTGGCTGCAGAACACCTTGCGGCCGGTGACCAGGAACCCGCCGTCGACCGGTACTGCTCTGGTGGTGGGCCACAGCCAGTCCGACCCGCCGCTCGTGGCGATCACGATGCCTTCCTCGGCGATGCGTCTCAGCACGGCGGCCGCGTCGGGGGCGCCCTTGCGGTAGCGGTAAACCTGCACGAGCGTCAGGTACTGGTGCATGGCGACGGACAGCGCGGTGGCCCCGTCGTGGCGGGCCAGCTCGCGTTGGGCGTGGCAGACGTCGCGCATCGACGCGCCCAGCCCGCCCAGCTCGGTGGGCACGGCCAGCCTCAGGTAGCCGTGCTCGCGCATGGCGTCGTAGGCCTCGGTGACGAACGTGGCGTCCCGGTCGTGGTCGGCGGCGTGTTCCTCGGCGACCGCGCCGATCCGTGCGGCGAGGTCGGTGAAGTCCAAAGTGGTGGTAGTCATGCCGCCGACGCTAGGAACGGGCGCGGCCCGCGAGTAGTGCAGAAACTGAACCACGCCCGTAACGGTCGCGGCGCTGCCGCGACGACAGGACATGAGGACCTACGCGCAGTACTGCCCGATCGTGCGGGCCGTCGAGGTGCTCGGCGACCGGTGGACGCTGCTGATCGTGCGGGACATGCTGATCGGCGCGACCCGTTTCAACGAGCTGTCCCGCGGCCTGCCCGGGCTGTCCCGCGCGCTGCTGTCGCGGCGGTTGCGACAGCTGGTCAGCGCGGGCCTGGTGAGCCGCACCGCCGACGGCTACGCGCTGACCCGGGCGGGCGCGGACCTGCGCCCACTGGTGTTCGGGCTCGCGGACTGGGGCGCCCGGTACGCGTTCGGCGACCCGCAGCCCGAGGAGCTGGACCCCGAGCTGCTGATGTGGTGGATGCACGGCCGCATCGACACCAGCGCCCTGTCGAAGCGGGCCGTGATCCAGGTCGACATCGCCGACCGTCGCCGCAGGTACTGGCTCGTGCTCGAACCGGGCGACGCGTCGGTCTGCTACACCGACCCCGGCTTCGACATCGACGCCGTCCTGGTCGCCGACCTGCCGACCCTGTACCGCATGTGGGAGGGCGAGATCGAGTTCCGGCAGGCCCTCCGCTCGGGCGCCATCGACCTCACGGGCGCCCGCTGGATCGTGCGCGGCCTCCCGGAATGGCTGCAGCTGAGCCCGGTCGCCCCGATCGTTCGCGCGACCCGGGCGTAGCCCGGCAATGCCATGAAAGACGCTTTCGGGACGTTGAGCCTGGATCCACCGGTGGTCAACCTGGTTGTTCCGGACCTGCGGCAAGCGCGGCCTGGTCAGGCCCGCTTCGCAGAGCCGGGCAGGCCACCCATCCATGCCAAACCACAACACGCCAAAATCGTGAGGCCCCCTCCCCGAGATCAGCCCGTCCGGCGAGGACCCCCCGGAGGGAAACCACCTCGTACACAACCGAGCATGATCATCGGCGGATTCATGGCGTTGCTGCCGGGGTGGGGGTGGCGTCCGTGCGGGTGGCGATCCACTCCGTGACCCGGCGCGCCACCTGCTGTGCGCTCATGCCGAGCCGCACCAGGACCTCGTTGCGCGTCCCCTGTGCGTGGAACTCCTGCGGCAGCCCGAGGTCGCGCAGCGGCACGTCGACGTCCGCGTCGCGCAGGGCTGCCGCCAGGGCCCAGCCGAAGCCGCCGTGCCTGCCGCTGTCCTCGACCGTGACCACGAGCCGGTGCTCGGCGGCCAGCGACACCAGGTCCGACGGCACCGGGGTCACCCAGCGCGGGTCGACGACCGTCACGCCGATGCCCTGGTCGGCCAGCCGGTCCGCGGCCGCCATGCCCAGCTCGGCCAGCGCGCCGACCGTCACCAGCAGCACGTCGTTCGTCTCCTGGCGGCCGGGGCGGCGCAGCACGTCGACCACGCCCCGCCGCTCGATCGCGGCGACCTCACCGCCGACCGACGCCTTCGGGAAACGCAGCGCGGTCGGGCCGTCCTTCACGGCGACCGCCTCGTTCAGCTCCTCCCGCAACGTCACCGCGTCGCGGGGCGCGGCGACCCGGATGCCCGGCACGACACCGAGGATCGACAGGTCCCACATGCCGTGGTGACTCGCGCCGTCCGGGCCGGTGACGCCGGCGCGGTCGAGGATCAGCGTGACCGGCAGCTTGTGCAGCGCCACGTCCATCAGCAGCTGGTCGAACGCGCGGTTGAGGAACGTCGAGTAGATCGCGACCACCGGGTGCAGCCCGGCCATCGCCATGCCCGCCGCCGACGTGACCGCGTGCTGCTCGGCGATGCCGACGTCGAACCAGCGGTCCGGGTACGCCTCGGCGAACTTCGCGAGGCCCGTCGACCGCAGCATCGCCGCCGTGATCGCCACGACGTCGGGCCGCGACTCGCCGATGCGGGCCAGCTCGTCGGCGAACACCGAGGTCCACGACGCCGCGCCCTTGGCGGTGGTGAGCTTGCCGGTGACCGGGTCGATCGGGTCGGTCTGGTGCATCTGGTCCACCTCGTCGTTCTCGGCGAGGGGGTAGCCGCGGCCCTTGCAGGTCGCGACGTGGACGATCACCGGGCCGCCGAACTCCTTCGCGCGGCGCAGCGCGGCGTCGAGCGCGGCGAAGTCGTGCCCGTCGACCGGGCCGAAGTACTTGAGGCCGAGGTCCTCGAACATGATCTGGGGGCTGATCGCGTCCTTGATGCCGCGCTTGGCCGCGTGCAGCGCCGCGTACAGGGGCTTGCCGACGACCGGCGTGCCCTGCAGCATCCGCTTGCCCGCTTCGAGGGACCGTTCGTAGCCGGGCGAGAGCCGCAGCGACGCGAGGTGGTCGGCGAGGCCGCCGATGGTCGGCGAGTAGGAGCGGCCGTTGTCGTTGACGATGACGACCATCGGCCGGTTCCTGCCCGCCGCGATGTTGTTGAGCGCCTCCCAGCACATGCCGCCGGTCAGCGCGCCGTCCCCGACGATCGCGACCACACAGCGCTTCTCGCCACGCAGCTCGAACGCCTTCGCGAGACCGTCGGCGTAGGAGAGGGCGGAGGAGGCGTGGCTGCTCTCCACGAAGTCGTGCTCGCTCTCGGCACGGCTCGGGTAGCCGGAGAGGCCCTCGACCTTCCGCAGCCGGTCGAAGCCCTCCTGACGGCCGGTGAGGATCTTGTGCACGTAGGCCTGGTGGCCGACGTCCCAGATCACCGGGTCGTCCGGCGAGTCGAACACGCGGTGGATCGCCATGGTCAGCTCCACCACGCCCAGGTTCGGGCCGAGGTGACCACCCGTGGTCGTCACCTTGTCGACGAGGAACTCGCGGATCTCCGTCGCGAGCCTCGGCAACTGCTCTCCTGACAGCCTTTTCAGGTCCGCCGGGCCGTGCACCGTGCCGAGCAGGGAATCCTCGTCGGTCACCGCTGGTCACCTCGGTTTCTCAGATCGCGGGACGTCGGGCGGGTCCCCGCCAGTCTACGAGCGCACCCGGAGAACCCGCCCGGCCCTACACTCGGGCGGGTGCCAGTCGCATTCGACACCGCCGGCATGGAGCGACACGACGAGCGGACCTGGTTCGACCCGCGAACCGGAGACCAAGTCAGTCTCACCTACATCGGCATGGTGCCCGACATCCCCGCGCCGTTCGACGACCTCCCCCTGCTGCGCAGAAAGCTGGCCGAGGAGACAGCCGAGTCCGGTTCGATCATCGAGGCGCACGTGGTGCGGCTCGGTGGGGTGCCTGCGCTCTTCCAGCTCATCAAGCTGCCGATACCGGGGCAGGACACCGGGCTGGCGTTCATCGCCGCGTTCACCGTGCCGAGGGCGAACTGCAGCGCCGTGCTGCGGATCCAGTGCGCGGAGGGGCAGATGACGGGGGTGCGCGAGTCGACGGTCGCCGCTCAGGTCGGGTTCGACAAGTGCTTCCCGCCACACCCGTACGCCCCGGAGGTGCGCGGGCAGCTGCCGTACAACGTCGCCGACGAGGCCGGCTGGGACCAGCAGTTCCCCGACCACCCGTTGACCAGGGCACGAGCGTGGGCGCACCGCATGGTCGCCACCGCGCGGGTGGACCCGCAGTTCGCGGCGCTGCCCGCGTTCGAGGCCGCCGCGCCGCCACCGGCTCCCGAGCCGGCGCCCCCGGTCGAGGAGGGTGACGTCCTGCACACGGTGCTCGTCGGTCTCCCGTTGGCGGGTTACCTGCCGCTGTGGCGGGAGGACGGGGTCACGTACTGGCGGATGAGCGACCCGGACGCCGTCCGTGCCCGGCTCGGCACCGGCGTCGAGTCCCGCTCGGAGATCGACTCGCGCCGGTTCCGCGAGGCGGCGATGTTCAGCCCGTCCCGCGGCACGCTGTTCCTGATGGACCGCTACCGCGACGAGACCGGTCACCTGGGCGGCACCAGCACGCAGCTCCTCCCGGCGACGGAGGAGGAGGCGTTCGCGGCGGTCGACGACAAGGCACTGTCCGAGCTGTACACGTGGCTGGGCGAGGTGGTGCTGGCGTCGGTGCGCCGGGGCGAGTTCGTGGCGGTCGAGTCCGGCGGCTGGCAGGTGCCGATGACCCCGGTGCTCCTGATGATGCTGCGGACCGACGGCCGCGAGTGGCATTCGGTGGTGGAGGCGTCCCCGGTGCCCGCCGGCGCGCCGGTGTGGCGCGACCAGCAGCCGGTGGAGGGCAAGACCCAGGTGCTGGCCAGCCCGGCGACGGACCAGACGGTGCGCGCGTCGGGGTTGTTGACGAGGTTCGCGGTGGCGGCGTGGGGCGCGCACCCGTTCCGGTTGGGACTGTCGTTCGGTCCGAACCCGACATTGTGATTCGGTAAGGTCAGAGCTCACGTTCGGCACAAGAGGGTGGGGATCGAGCAGTGACCGAGCCGCAGCCGGTGATGGCGCAGGCGGAGCAGGACCAGCTGACCAGGAAGGTGGGCCGGTCCCTACTGACCGTCGCCGGGGACGGCTGGCAGCGCGTCAGGGCCGAGTACCGGTCCGCGGGCCGCCACATCGAGGTCGACGTCTTCGTGACCGGCCCCGACGGCGTCGAGAAGCCGGTCCGCCCGCCACAGGAGGTCGTCGAGGGGCTCGGGCGGCTGCGCCAGGGCATGTACCGGCCGGGCCGCGGGACGTGGCTGTCGGCGCTCTACCTACTGGAGCCGCCGAGCTCGTTCAGCGCCGAGTTCGAGCCGGACGTAGAGCCGCACTGGCGGCGCGTGCCCCCACCGATCGGGTTCGCCGACGAACTGAAGTTCTTCCCGCGCGCGGACGAGAACATCCCGGAGTGGTTCCGCCAGCGCGCCGGTCTCCCCCCGCTCCAGCCCGAGGGCACGCCCGACCCGACGCCACCACGAGGCGTCACCCCACCACCGGGCAGCGAAGCCCACGGAGGGCAGCCCACACCGCCACCGGGCACGCCCCACGTCGGCCAGCCAGCGCCGAGGCAGCAGGGCAACGCCCAGCACACCGGCGAGCCCTCACCGGCACGGGGCATCCCCGGCAACCCGCCCGACCAGCCCGGGACGCCATTCGGCCACCGTCAGGCAGAGCCAACCCCACCACCGGGCATCCCGGCCACTCACTTAGGCAGCCAGCACTCCGCCGAACCCACCCCACCGCCCGGCATCCCGGCCACTCCCTACGGCAGCCAACACCCGGGCCAACCCACCCCACCACCGGGCAACCCCGCCACTCCCTATGGCAGCCAACAGCCCGGCGAACCCACCCCACCACCCGGCATCCCGGCCACCCCCTATGGCAGCCAACAGCCCGGCGAACCCACCCCACCACCCGGCATCCCGGCCACCCCCTACAGGAGCCAACAGCCGGGCGAACCCACTCCACCGCCTGGCATCCCGGCCACTCCCTACGGAAGCCAGCACTCCGGCGAACCGCCGCCACCTGGCACCCCCGCCACTCCCTACGGAAGCCAGCAATTCGACGGCCAGACGCAAACACCGGGCATCCCGGCCACTCCCTTCGACGGCCGACAGCCCGGCGAACCGTCGCCACCGCACGGAATCCCGTCAGGTAGCCAATGGCCGGGCGAACCCACCCCGCCACCTGGCATCCCGGCCACCCCCTACGGCAGCCAACAGCCGGGCGAACCCACTCGACCTCCGGGCAACCCCGCCACCCCCTTCGGCGGGCAACAGCCCGGCGAACCCACGCCACCACCTGGCATCCCGGCGACTCCCTTCGGCGGGCAACAGCCCGGCGAACCCACCCCGCCACCGGGCATCCCGGCCACCCCCTACGGCAGCCAACAGCCGGGCGAACCCACTCGACCTCCGGGCAACCCCGCCACCCCCTATGGCAGCCAGCACTCCGCCGAGCCCACTCCACCGCCCGGCGTCACTCCCTACGGCGGGCAACAGCCCGGCGAACCCACCCCGCCACCGGGCATCCCGGCCACCCCCTATGGCAGCCAGCACTCCGCCGAGCCCACTCCACCGCCCGGCGTCACTCCCTACGGCGGGCAACAGCCCGGCGAACCCACCCCGCCC
>NZ_JBITMQ010000003.1:263604-337946 GCF_044466355.1 Actinophytocola sp. NPDC049390 | reverse complement strand
CACCGGGCATCCCGGCCACTCCCTACGGCAGCCAACACCCGGGCCAACCCACCCCACCACCGGGCAACCCCGCCACCCCCTTCGGCGGGCAACAGCCCGGCGAACCCACCCAACCCCCAGGCATCTCCTCCGCTACCTTCGGCGGCAACCTCGGCGAACCCACGCCACCACCAGGCGTCCCCGCCACCCCCCACGGCAGCCAACAGCCGGGCCAACCCACCCCACCACCGGGCATCCCCGCCACCCCCCACGGCAGCCAACAGCCCAGCGAACCCCCCGGCATCCAGCCCGCCGGAACGCGACGCCCGGGCGAACCCACGCCCCCGGCACCCGACAACGAGTCGTCCTGGTTCGGCACGACCGACGACAAGCCCCGCGGCTACGGCGTCCCCGCCACCCCCTTCGGGCCGCAGGACGACCAGCGCCGCTAACGCTCCAACAACGCCACGCACTCCACGTGATGCGTCATCGGGAACGCGTCGAACGCCCGTAGCCGCGTCATGTGGAACCCGTGCCCGGCGAACGTCGCCACATCCCGGGCGAGGGCGGCCGGATCACACGCCACGTACACCACCCGCGACGCGCCCCGGTCCGCGATCGCGTCCACAACGGCACGGCCCGCGCCCTTGCGCGGCGGGTCGAGCACCACCACCGATGGGTCCGGCCCCTCGCCCGCCCGCAGCACCGCCTCCACACGGCCCGCGAACACCCGCACCTGCGGCAGGTCCGCCAGGTTCCCCGCCGCCTCGACGGCCGCCGCGCGGTGCGACTCCACCGCCATCACCGAGCCCGCCGGGCCGACCTGCTCCGCGAGCACCGCCGCGAACAACCCGACCCCCGCGTACAGGTCCCACGCCGACTCGCCCGCCGACAACCCCGCCCACTCGCCGACGACCTCGCCGTACACGTCCGCCGCGTCCGGGTGGGCCTGCCAGAAGCCCGACACCCGCCACTCACGCCGGACCGCCCGTTCCACGGCGACCTCTTCCTCGCCGACGTGGGTCTCCCCGGCCGAGTCCACGGACACGGTCAGCGCCGAACCCGGCGGCCACGTCCGTGTGACCACCTCGTCGACCGTGCCGTACGCGGAGATCGGGCAGTCGTCGACCGGAATCACGCGGTGGCTGCGGTGTGCCAGGAAGCCCGGACGTCCCGCGTCGTCGACCGTCATGCGGACGCGGGTGCGCCAGCGCAGCGGACCGCCCGGCAGTTCCTCCACCTCGACCGGCATCTCCACGCCCGCGAGGCGCGACAGCTGCTCGGACACGACCGACGCCTTCAGCGCGCGCTGGGCGTCCCACGTCGCGTGCTGCCAGTCGCAGCCGCCGCAGCCGCCCGGTACGGCCACCGGACACGACGGTGCCACCCGGTCGGGTGATGCCGACAGGACCGCAACGGCGTCACCGCGGCAGAACGAACCGCCGCGGTCCTCGGTCACCGACACCACGACCCGTTCGCCGGGCAGCGCGTGGCGCACGAACACCACCCGGCCCTCGTGCCGCGCGACGCAGTGGCCGCCGTGGGCCACCCGGCCCACCTCGACCTCGAAGCGGCGGCCCACCCACGTCGTCACTGGCGGTCCTTCTTCTCCGACAGGCCACGTCGCATCGCGAGCGGCGACACCTCCTGACGCGCGCGGAGCCGTTCCTTGCGCCGGTCCGCCGACGCCAGCTGCCACGGCACGCTCGTCACCATCACACCCGGCTGGAACAGCAGCCTGCCCTTCAGCCGCAGCGCGCTCTGGTTGTGCAGGATCTGCTCCCACCAGCGGCCCACGACGTACTCCGGGATGTACACGGTGACGACGTCGCGCGGATTCGCCGTGCGCACCCGCTTCACGTACTCCAGCACCGGCTTCGTGATCTCGCGGTACGGCGACTCGATCACCTTCAGCGGCACCGAGAAGTCCTCCTGCTCCCACTGCGCCACCAGCGTGCGGGTGTCGGTTTCGTCGACGTTGACCGTCACCGCCTCCAGCACGTCCGGGCGGGTCGCGCGGGCGTACGCCAGTGCCCTGCGCGTCGGCAGGTGCAGTTTGGACACGAGCACGATCACGTGGTTGCGGGACGGCAACGTGGACACGTCGCTGGTCGCCTCCGCCTCACGCAGTTCCTCCGCCACCCGGTCGTAGTGGCGGCGGATGGCCGTCATCAACAGGTAGATGGCGGCCATCGCGGCGATCGCGATCCACGCGCCGTGCATGAACTTGGTGATCAGCACGATCACCAGCACGGCCGAGGTCATGAAGAGACCGAACCCGTTGATGGCCTGGCGTCTGCGCATCTTCGTGCGCTCCGCCTCGTCCTCCTCGGTGCGCAACAGGCGGTTCCAGTGCCGGATCATGCCGCTCTGACTCAGCACGAACGACACGAACACGCCCACGATGTACAGCTGGATGAGTCTCGTGACCTCGGCGTCGAACGCCACCACCAGCACGATCGCGAATGCGGCCAGGCCGACGATGCCGTTGGAGAACGCGAGCCGGTCGCCACGGGTGTGCAGCTGACGCGGCAGGTACCGGTCCTGGGCGAGGATCGACCCGAGGACCGGGAAACCGTTGAACGCGGTGTTGGCGGCGAGCACCAGGATGAGGCCGGTGAAGAAGATGACGTACCAGACAGCGGGGTCGAAACCGCTGAAAACGGCGTTCGCGAGCTGCGCGACGAGCGTCTTCTGTTCGTAGCCCGCGGGCGCGTTCACCAGCTGGTGCGCGGGGTCCTCGGCGATCTTCGTCTGCGTCACGGTGGCCAGCATGATCAGGCCGAGGAACATGATGATCGCGAGAACGCCCATCAGCAGCAGCGTGGTCGCCGCGTTCTTCGACTTGGGCTTGCGGAACGCGGGCACACCGTTGCTGATCGCCTCGACACCGGTCAGCGCGGCGCTGCCGGACGAGAACGCGCGCAACACCAGGAACACCAGCGCGAACCCGGTGAGGTGGTCACCCTCCTCCAGCAGCTCGAAGTTCGCGCTCTCCGCCCGGATGTCGTCGCCGAGCAGGTACACCCGGGTGGCGCCCCAGATCACCATGGCGACGATGCCGAGCACGAACGCGTAGGTCGGGATCGCGAACACCGTGCCCGACTCGCGGACGCCGCGCAGGTTGATCGCCGTCAGGACCACGATCGCGCCGACCGCGAACTCCACCTTGTGCGTGGCGACGAACGGCACGACCGACCCGATGTTCGCGGCCGCCGAGGAGATCGACACCGACACCGTCAGTACGTAGTCGACGAGCAGCGCGCTCGCCACGACCAGGCCCCATCTCGGTCCGTGGTTGACGGTCGCGACCTCGTAGTCACCGCCGCCGGACGGGTAGGCGTGCACGTTCTGGCGGTAGGAGGCGACGACCGCGAGCATCAGCGCGACGACGACGAGCGCGATCCACGGGCTGTACATGTACGCCGAGACACCGGCGACCGACAGCGTGAGGAGGATTTCCTCCGGCGCGTACGCCACGCTGGACATCGCGTCGGACGCGAACACCGGCAGCGCGATGCGTTTCGGCAGGAGGGTGTGCGCGAGGCGGTCGGTGCGGAACGGGCGTCCCACCACCAAGCGCTTCAGCACAGACGCGAGCTTGGGCACGGAACGACAGCGTAAGCGGTCCGGTCACCGGGATGGAGCAGCCACCGGTAGGTTCTGCATGACACATCCGAGGAACTACCCGAGGAGGCCGGCTCGTGCACGTGGTGATCATGGGCTGCGGGCGCGTCGGCTCGTCGCTCGCCGCCGCGGTCGAACGGCTTGGCCACACGGTTGCGGTCATCGACAAGGACACGCAGGCGTTCCGCAGGCTGGGTATCGACTTCCACGGCCAGCAGGTCGTCGGCGGTGGTTTCGACCGGAAGGTCCTGGTCGAGGCGGGCATCGAGCGAGCCGGGGCGTTCGCGGCGGTGTCCAGCGGGGACAACTCGAACATCATCTCCGCGCGGGTCGCGCGGGAGACGTTCGGCGTCGAGCACGTGGTCGCCCGCATCTACGACGCCAAGCGCGCCGAGGTGTACGAGCGGCTCGGCATCCCGACGGTGGCGACCGTGCCGTGGACGACCGACCGGCTGATGCGGACGCTGCTGCCGGACGGTGTCGCGTCGGCGTGGCGCGACCCGACCGGCAAGGTCGCGATCGTGCAGCTGCCGTTCCACGAGGGCTGGGTCGGCCACACGGTCGCCGAGATGGAGGCGGCCACCGGCGCACGCGTCGCGTTCATCATGCGGTTCGGCACCGGGGTGCTGCCGGCCCCGAAGTCCGTCGTGCAGCACGACGACCAGGTCTACGTCGCGGCGCTCTCCGGCACGGTCAGCGATGTCACCAACGCGGCGGCACAGCCGCCTGAGGAGGCCTCGTAATGCGGGTCGCAATCGCCGGGGCCGGGGCGGTCGGCCGGTCCATCGCCGCCGAGCTGGTGGCGGGCGACCACCAGGTGATGCTCATCGAGCGGCTGGAGAGCCAGTACGAACCGCACACGGTCGAGCAGGCCGAGTGGGTGCTCGCCGACGCGTGCGAGCTGTCGTCGCTTGAGGACGCGGGCCTGCAGCTGTGCGACGTGGTCATCGCGGCGACCGGCGACGACAAGGTCAACCTGGTCGTGTCGCTGCTCGCGAAGACGGTGTTCGCGGTGCGCCGCGTGGTCGCCAGGGTGAACGACCCGGCGAACGAGTGGCTGTTCAACGAGGCGTGGGGCGTGGACGTCGCGGTGTCGACCCCGAGAATGCTGGCGGCGATGGTCGAGGAGGCCGTGTCCGTCGGCGACCTCGTGCAGCTGCTGACGCTCCGGCAGGGCCAGGCCAACCTGGTCGAGATGACCCTGCCGGAGGACACACCGCTCGCGGGCAAGCCGGTCCGCGCCATCCACCTGCCCCGGGACGCCGCACTGGTGGTCATCCTGCGCGGCGGCCGGGTGATCGTCCCGCAACCCGACGACCCCCTGGAGCCCGGCGACGAGCTGCTGTTCGTCGCGTCGGCGAACGTGGAGGACGAGATCCGCAAGGCCCTTGGCTACTGACCCCGGCTAGGCGCCTTCCGGCTCCGGCTTGCCGGAGTACTTGGCGCGCAACCGTTCCTCGATCGCGCGGTCCTCTTCCTCGGCGTCCGACTGGAGCTTCTTCACGCGGTGCCCCGCGCGCGTCACGGCCCACACGGTCACCACCAGCGCGATCGCGGTCAGCGGGTAGCCCATCGCGAGACGGGCGAACGCGAGCCAGCCGGTCTGGTCCTCGTCGTAGAGCCAGCGCTGCACGATGAACCGGGCCGCGAACACCAGCACCCACGTCAGCGTCGCCATGTTGTAGGCGAACATCGCCTTGCGGTCCGACCGCCAGCCCATGCCGTGGCCGTTCAGGAACGACCAGATGACGCCGACGAGCGGGTACCGCACGAGGATCGACGCCGCGAACACGCTGCCGTAGACGAGGCTCGCCCAGATGCCGAACAGGAAGAAGCCCTTGGCCGAGCCCGTCCGGTACGCGATGAACGCGGCGATGCCGACGCCGAAGAACCCCGAGATCGCGGGCTGCAGCGGTTCCTTGCGCACGAGGCGGAGCACGGTGATGGCCGCCGCGCCGCCGAGCGCGCCCCAGATCGCCACCGTCAGCCCGAACAACGAGTTCAGCAGCACGAAGACGAGCACGGGGACCGACGAGTAGATCAGTCCACTGATCCCACCCATCTGTTCGAGGAGCGTCTGCTCCTTCTCCTCGGCGGGGTCCGAAGGGTTGGGGGCCGCGGTCTTGGCGGGTTCAGTCATGTAGCCGTCTGCAACTCGTAGTAGGGGTTGTAGAGCACCTTCTGGCCATCCCGCATGGCGATACGGCCCTGTGCCTTGATCGTGCGGCCCGGTTCGATGCCCGGGATCCGGCGACGACCGAGCCAGACTAGTGTCACGCCCTCGGTCCCGTCGAACAGCTCCGCCTCGAGCGTGGCGACCGCGTCGCGCGGGCTCAGCTCGACGCTGCGGACCCGGCCGCACACCGTGACCTGCTCACCGGACTGGCAGTCGCGGGCCTTGCGTGCCCCGACCGCCTCGGCTTTTTCCGAGAGGTCGTCGGCATCGAGCTCCTCGACGTCGCTCGTCAGCCGTTTGACCAAGCGGCGAAAGGGGCCCTTCTCGGTGCCCATGTTGACGCTCCCGTGGTTGCAGGGGCCGGCCCCGACTCCGGCCCGGACGAAACCAGCGTAACCACCTGATGTGGCCCCTGGTGGAGGATCTGCCCCGTGAATGTTGCGGAACCGGGATCTGCCGAGGTCGCCGTGCTCCTGCCGGGAACGGGCTCGGACGAGGTGTTCGTGCGGTCGGTGTTCGAGGTGCCGTTCGCCGCGGTGTGTGTCCGCGCGGTCACTCCGAAGCCCGTACCAGGGCCGGGACTGGCGCAGGCGTGCCTGGACGCGCTCGACGAGGCCGCGGCGGACGGGCCGGTCATCGCGGGTGGCGTGTCGTTCGGCGCGCACGTCGCCGCCGAGTGGGCGCTCACCCGGCCAGGCCGGTGTGCGGGGCTTGTGCTCGCCCTGCCGGGCTGGCACGGCGAACCAGGTGACGCGCCCGGCGCCGTCTCTGCTCGCGCCGCGGCCGACCTCGTGCGGTCGCTCGGCGTCGACGGCGCGCTCGCGGTGGCCACCGACGGGACGCCGCCGTGGCTCGCCACCGAGCTGTCCCGGTCGTGGCGCGGACACGGCGACGGGCTCGCCGGCTCCCTGGCCGTCGCGGCGGAGCGACCCGCGCCGACACTGGAGGCCCTGGCCGAGCTGGACGTGCCGACCGGCATCGCGGCCTGCACGGACGACCCGGTCCACCCGAAAGAGATCGCCGACGCGTGGCTCGAGGCCCTGCCGAGGGCGACCATGTGCACGACCCGTCTGGACATCGTGGGAGCGGACCCCGAAGCGCTCGGGAGGGCGGCCGTACTGGCCTGGCTGCGCGCGGGAGGCCGTTAGCCCTGCTGGGCCTGGATGTGCTGGGCGATGGAGGGCGGCAGCTCGATCGGCAGCGGCGTGCGCACCGGCATCGGCTGTGTGCCGCGCACGACGACCGTGCCGCGCACGAGGTCGTACAGGGCATGCGTGCTCTGCTCCGCGAGGTCCGGCGGACCCGCGACCACGCCACGCAGCATCCACCGAGGACCGTCGACACCGATGAACCGCAGCTGCACCTCGCCGAGCGCGGCGACCAGCTCCTGGCCCCACTCGCCCGCGGCGCTGCGCACCTTCGCGCCGTCGCCGCGGAGCTGTTCGGCCAGCTCACCGCACACCTCACGCCACAGGCCGCCCGACCTGGGCGCCGCGTACGCGTTCACCGTCAGCTGCCCGACCGGGGTCACCACGTGCACCGCGCGCACCGCGCGGTTGGCGTCCATCTCGACCTGCAGCTGTGCGCCGTCGGGCACCGGGAGGCGGACAGAGCCGAGGTCGAGCCGGTTCAGGCCGTCGTCGGGGGCGTCGGCCTCGTCGTGCGGGCCCGCGTACTCGAACAGGTCGCCCTCGAACTCGGGCGCGAGGTCGTCGTCGGCGACATCGCCGTCCTGAGCGTCCTGCTCGTCGTACCCGGGCTCGTAGTCGTCCCGCTCGGCACGCTTACGCCGTCCGAACAATCCCACCGCTTTCAGCCCTCCACCGGTGTCAGCACCGAATGCCCGCCGGTCGACCCGTAGCCGCCGGCACCGCGCTGGGAGTCACCGAGGTCGTCCACCTCACGGAACACCGCGTGCTCGACGCGCTGTACCACCAGCTGGGCGATCCGGTCCCCCCTGCGCAGCTCGATCGGTTCCCGCAGGTCGTGGTTGACCAGGCAGATCCTGATCTCGCCGCGATAGCCGGAATCGATCGTGCCCGGCGTGTTCACCACACTCAGCCCGACCCGGGCGGCGAGCCCGGAACGCGGGTGCACGAACGCGGCGTAGCCCTCCGGCAGCGCGATCGCGACGCCGGTACCGACGGTCGTGCGCTCGCCGGGTTCGATCACGACGTCGGTCGTGGTCACGAGGTCCGCGCCGGCGTCGCCGGGGTTGGCGTACGACGGCACGGGGACACCGGGGTCGATACGGGTGAGCAGGACCTCCACGCTGGGCACGAGCGGCGAGACTACCCTGGAGTCGTGACCGACTCACCACGCGGTGCGGCCGAGAAAGAGCCGACCACACCGCGACCTCCGGGCGACCCTGCTCGCTTGCCAGGGCAAGCTCGCCGGGACGGTCGCCATGACATTGCGGGGGCGACCCCCGCAGACCCCACGGTGCGTGCGGTCCCGGCCCAGCATGGTTCCGGCGCGCATGGTGCCGCCCCGCTTCATGCCGAGCGGCTCTACGTCACCTGGTACTCGTGGCTGCTGCCGATGGCGGCCGCGGGGCTGATGGCCGCGACCGTGCACCTCGGCTACCCGGGGCTGCGCTCGTGGCTGCCGTACGTGCTGCTCCTGCCGCTCACCGCGGTGCTGATCTGGCGCGCGGGCCGGGCACCGGTCCGCATCGCGGGCGGCGAACTGTTCGTCGGCGAGGCCCACCTGCCGCTCGAGTACGTCGGCGAGGTCGAGGTGATCGCCGCCAAGGACAAGCGCCGGGTGCTCGGTCCGCAGCTGGACCCGCGCGCGTTCGTGCTGCACCGCAACTGGGTGGGCCCGGTGCTGCGGGTCCAGGTCACCGACCCGGCCGACCCCACGCCCTACTGGGTGTTCTCCACCCGCCACCCGGAGAAGGTGGCGGCACTGTTGCGCGGACAGGCGCACGGATAGGGCCCGCCACCGCATCCGGTGAGCAGGCCCGTCCCGTTCTTCTGTTGTCCCCCGCCGTGCGTACGCGGCTCAGGCGCAGTCGCGGCAGATCGGCTGACCGTTCACTTCCTCGGCCAGCCTGCTGCGGTGATGCACCAGGAAGCACTTGGAGCAGGTGAACTCGTCGGCCTGCTTCGGCACGACGCGTACGGTCAGGTCCTCGCCGGAAAGGCCAGACAGGTCGGCACCCGGCAGCTCGAAGCTCTCCGCGGTGTCCGACTCGTCTACGTCGACGACTCCGGACTGGTTCTCGTTTCGACGTGCCTTGAGCTCCTCGAGCGAGTCCTCCGCGAGATCGTCGGCCTCGCTGCGGCGTGGCGCATCGTAATCGGTGGCCATCTTCGTGCACCCCCACTTCAGGATGTGTTCGCGCGCTGGTCAACGTTCAGGCGCCCCAGTTTGTGCCCGTCATCTCAAGTGACGGAGGTCTCGCACTTCGCGCCGTGTTTCAGGGTCCACCCGCGGGACCCGTCGGAATCGATTCGCATCTCATGTTCGACGACTGGAGCGGGCAGAGGGTAGCCCATACCGTCGGACCTATCCAGCAGGTCACCCGTTCGGGTGTGTCTTAAACGCCTGCCGGGGTCCGGGCAACCTCTCGTCACCGTATGCGTCTGTGTGGTCGCGACCTGCGGTCGCGCACCCCGAAGGGCTCGATCTCGACACGATACGTCGACTTCGGCGGCCCTCAAGCCGCCGAACGGAGCTGAAACGCCTAGGCTGATCAGCAGCGAACAACGGGGTGGGGACCTACGAAGTTCGGCCAACCGAGAAGGGCGGGGACAAGTGGCGGCGGGGAACGTCATGCGGGGCCGGGGGCAGCGCTATCGGAAGCGTCGGCCGCTACCCGCGTTCCTGTTGATCCTGGTGCTCGGCATCGCGGCGACGGTCGTGTGGCTGAAGGTCATGAAGGCGGACGAGGAGATCACCACGGCGGCGCACTGCGACCCGCCACCGGCGCCCACGTCGACCGTCAAGGGCAAGCCCGCGCCCACGCTGGGCAAGCCGCTGGAGCCCACGGCCCTGGACCGCACCGATCCCGCGGCGCCGTCTTCGGCGCTCGTGCGGGTCGTGAACGCGAGCGGCCAGCGCGGCCAGGCCCGGTTGGTGACCGAGACGCTGCGCGGCCTCGGCTTCACGCAGATCGGCGACCCGGCCAACGACGCGCTGTACGGCGAGAAGATGACCTGCCGGGGCCAGATCCGCTTCGGCGCGCAGGGCACGGCGGCCGCGCGCACCCTCAGCCTGGTCGAACCGTGCTCGGAGCTGATCCGCGACGAACGCAAGGACGCGACGGTCGACGTGGTGCTCGGCGAGAAGTTCGACGACCTGCACCCGACCCGCGCCGCCCGCACCCTGCTGGAACAGCTGAACGACTTCGCCGAACAGAACCCCCCGGCCAAGGGCGGCCTCCAGGCCGACGCCCCGAAACCCGACCTGAGCCCGGAACTGATCTCCGCAGCCCGCAACGTCAGGTGCTAACCCGCGAGTCGCGCCCCCCAACACCGCGAGTCGCGCTCCCAAACACCGCGAGTCGCGCTCCCACGCATAGCGAGTTGTACGTTTCGTGCACACACCCACGTCGATGAGGGGTGCACGAAACCGACAACTCGCTGTGTCCGAGAACGCGACTCGCGGGGTTACAGGCCGGTGAGGCCGGCGGTGGTCAGGGCTTCCCGTAGTTCCTTCGCTATGCCCGGGGTGGCGCAGAAGGTGAACTCCCGGTCCAGTTCGTCGTCGGTGCCGGGGTAGCGGACCACCGCGCCCGCCTCCTCGGCGACGAGCGTGCCGCCCGCCCAGTCCCACCGTGACAGGCCGTGTTCGAAATAGGCGTCCACCCATCCGGCCGCCACCGCGCACAGGTCCAGCGACGCCGCACCGCCGCGCCGGATGTCCCGCACCCTCGGCAGCAGCCGCGACACGCCGACCGCCTGCCTTTCCCGGCGCTCGACGCGGTACGCGAAACCCGTCGCCACCAGCGACAGGTCCAGCCGCGTCGCGTCCGACACCCGCAGCGGCACGCCGTCGCACCACGAGCCGGCGCCGCGCACGGCCGTCCACTCCCTGCCCGACGCGGGCTCCACCACCGCGGCGGCCACCGACACACCGTCGACCTGCGCGGCCAGTGACACCGCGTACCAGGGGTAGCCGTACAGGTAGTTGACCGTGCCGTCGATCGGGTCGACCACCCAGCACACCTGGCCGGGCGCGCCCGTGTCCGCGCCGCCGGTCTCCTCGCCGAACACCGGCTCACCCGGCCGCAACTCGCCGAGCCGGGCCCTGACCAGCTGCTCGACGGCCACGTCCGCGGCGGTCACCACGTCGGTCTTCGACGACTTCGTGTCCACATCCGTGATGGCCGACGGCCGGGACCGCTGAGCGAGCTCAGCGGCCTCCCGAGCTACCGATACGGCAACGGCGAGCAGTTCATCCCAGGCACCCACGAGACCTATCGGACCACATCCGGCTAACCTCCGGGGAAAGCGGTACTGAATCGAGTACGAAGGGACCCGCGGGGATGGCTGCAACCCTCGGCTTCGGCGTGGACATCGGTGGTTCGGGCATCAAGGGAGGCGTGGTCGACCTCGACGCGGGCAAGCTCGTCGGCGAGCGGCTGCGGATTCCCACCCCGGACCCGTCGAAGCCGGACGCTGTCGCGGACGTCGTCAAGCACATCGTCGACGAGTTCGACTGGACCGGGCCGGTCGGTGTGACGCTGCCCGCGGTGATCAAGCGCGGGATCGCGCACACCGCCGCGAACATCGACAAGACCTGGCTGAACACCGACGCACAGTCGCTGTTCGCCGAGCGGCTCAAGCGCGAGCACGACGAGGTCGTGGTCCTGAACGACGCGGACGCGGCCGGCATCGCCGAGATCTCCTACGGCTGGCCGGACGACCGCGAGGGCGTCGTCGTGCTGCTGACGTTCGGCACCGGCATCGGCAGCGCGCTGTTCCGGGACGGCAAGCTCATCCCCAACACCGAGTTCGGCCACCTCGAGGTCGACGGCCACGACGCGGAGACCCGCGCCGCGGCCTCGGTGAAGGAGGAGAACGACCTGTCCTGGGCCGAGTGGGCGGGCCGGGTGACCAGGTACATCCGCAGCCTCGAGGACCTCATCTGGCCGGACCTGATCATCGCTGGTGGCGGGGTCAGCAAGAAGGCCGACAAGTGGCTGCCGCTGCTCGAGGTGCGGACCAAGGTCGTGGCCGCCGAACTGCGCAACGACGCGGGCATCGTGGGCGCCGCGCGGGCCGTCAAGGTCGGCCACCACGGCTGAGATTCACTGATCGCGTCGCGGGTCCGCACCCGCGGCGCGGTGTTCGTCGTTACAATGGAACAGTGCCCTGGGCCGAGGCCCCCGGGCTTTCCCCCGAACTCCGGCAGGTCAGGCATCCATATGTCTGACGTTGCCCGTGATGAGCAGCGAAAGGGCGTACGTGGCAGCCGCACGAACCGCATCCCGACGCTCCACCGCTTCGGCGGGCGCGGCCAAGTCGGCCAACGCCCAGCCGGACACCGACGAGTCGACCGAGAAGCCGAGCTTGAAGACCGCAGCCAAGAAGACGGCGGGCGCCGCCAAGACGACCCGTGCCCCCCGCAAGACGGCGACCAAGTCCGCCGGCCCGAAGAAGACGAAGGCCGACGCGACCAAGAAGGCCGCTTCTCCCGCCGACGGCGAGCCAGGTGACGGCGAGGAGCCCGACCTCGACTCCCCCGACCTGGAGGACCTTGAGGACGTCGACCTCGAGACCGACGTGGTGGACGCGGCGGTCGCCGACGACGTCGAGGAGAAGGACCCCAAGGAGAGCAAGGACGGCGACTTCGTCTGGGACGAGGAGGAGTCGGAGGCCCTGCGGCAGGCCCGCAAGGACGCCGAGCTCACCGCGTCGGCCGACTCCGTCCGCGCCTACCTGAAGCAGATCGGCAAGGTGGCGCTGCTCAACGCCGAGGAGGAGGTCGAGCTCGCCAAGCGGATCGAAGCCGGCCTCTACGCGGCGGAGCGGGTGCGCAAGGCCGAGGAGGAGTCCGCGGAAAAGCTGAACCCGCAGCTGCGCCGCGACCTGCGGTGGATCGTCCGCGACGGTGAGCGCGCCAAGAACCACCTGCTGGAGGCGAACCTCCGCCTCGTGGTGTCCCTGGCCAAGCGCTACACCGGCCGTGGCATGGCGTTCCTGGACCTGATCCAGGAGGGCAACCTGGGCCTGATCCGTGCGGTCGAGAAGTTCGACTACACCAAGGGCTACAAGTTCTCCACCTACGCCACGTGGTGGATCCGCCAGGCGATCACCCGCGCGATGGCCGACCAGGCCCGCACCATCCGCATCCCGGTGCACATGGTCGAGGTCATCAACAAGCTGGGCCGCATCCAGCGCGAGCTGCTCCAGGACCTCGGCCGCGAGCCGACGCCGGAGGAGCTGGCGAAGGAAATGGACATCACCCCGGAGAAGGTGCTGGAGATCCAGCAGTACGCCCGGGAGCCCATCTCGCTGGACCAGACCATCGGTGACGAGGGCGACAGCCAGCTCGGTGACTTCATCGAGGACTCCGAGGCGGTCGTCGCGGTCGACGCGGTGTCGTTCACGCTCCTGCAGGACCAGCTGCAGTCGGTGCTGGCGACGCTGTCCGAGCGCGAGGCGGGCGTGGTCCGGCTGCGTTTCGGTCTCACCGACGGCCAGCCGCGCACCCTCGACGAGATCGGCCAGGTCTACGGCGTGACGCGTGAGCGCATCCGCCAGATCGAGTCGAAGACCATGTCGAAGCTGCGCCACCCGTCACGGTCGCAGGTCCTGCGCGACTACCTCGAGTGATTCTGGCGATCCAGCGTCGCTGACGTGCTTCAATGCATCCCCGCCGCCCCGTCTGGGCGGCGGGGATGCTGATTTCTGGGAGGTAGGTCAGTTGGACGCGAACGTTCCCCCGGTGCCCGACGAGAGATCGGGCCTGCTCGGGTTCATCGCCCAGCAGAGGCGGGTGCTGAAGCACGCCGCGCACGGGCTGACCGAGGAGCAGCTGCGTGCCACGCCGAGCGCGAGCGCGCTGTCGGTCGGCGGGCTGCTCAAGCACGTGGCGTTCACCGAGCGCGGCTGGACGAACCGGATCACGGGCGGACCGGAGCCGTCGGGCGCGGAGGGCTACAACCAGCAGTTCGAGCTGTCGGAGTCGGACACCCTCGAAAGCCTGCTCGCCGACATCGACGCCGCGGCCGCCGAGACCGAGGCGGCCGTCGCGGACGTCGACCTGGGCCACCCGGTGCCGGTCCCGAAGGGCCAGCCGTGGTTCCCGAAGGACATCGAGGCCTGGTCGGTGCGCTGGGTACTGCTGCACCTGATCGAGGAGATCGCCCGGCACGCGGGCCACGCGGACATCATCCGCGAGTCCCTCGACGGCGCAACCGGCATCGAACTCCTAGCCGCCGCGGAAAACTGGCCAGAGTCACCATGGCTAAAACCGTGGCACCCCAAGCAACCCACCTGACCCAAAAAACCCCACCTCGCGAGTCGCGCTCCCGCACACAACGAGTCGTCGGCCTCATGCAGACGACACATGCACAAACCAACAACTCACTACGCCCGCGAACGCGACTCGCGACGTCTCAGACCCGCGAGTCGCGCTCCCACACACAACGAGTTGCCCGCTTCATGCAAGGCGACACATGCACGAAACCGACAACTCACTGTGTCTGCGAACGCGACTCGCGGGGTCTGAGACTCGCGAGTCGCGCTCCCGCGCACAACGAGTTGTCCGCTTCATGCAAGGCGACACATGCATGGAACTGACAACTCAGTGTGTTTGGGGGCGCGACTCGCGGGGTTATGGGGTTAGGACCAGGCGGCCTCGTAGGTTGCCTTTTTCGGTGCGGCGGTGGGCTTTCGCTACTTCCGTCAAGGGGAGGGTGTCCGCCACTCTTGGGGTGACCTGGGGAATCAGCTCGGCCAGGCGTTTGCCGTCGGCGCGGACCATCACGTTTTTCACTCGGGTGCCGCGCAGTGGGGGTGGGGCCGCGCCGGCGATCACCGCGACGAAGGTGCCGCCGCCTCGCAGTGCGTCCAGTGCCCCCACTCCCAGTACGGCCGCGTCGAGCACGCTGTCCACCCCGCCCGGGACGGCCTGCCGCACCGACTCCGCGAGCGGCGCCGACCTCGGCACGAAGGTCTCCGCGCCCAGTCCGCGCACCAGCTCCTCGTCGCCGTCGCCCGCGGCCGCGACCACCCGCAGTCCGCGGGCCTTCGCCAGCTCGACCGCGAACCCGCCGACCCCGCCCGCCGCGCCCGTGACGAGGACCGTCGCGCCCTCGGCCAGGTCGAGCACGTCGAGCGCCTGCGCGGCCGTCAGCACGTTCAACGGCAGTGTGGCCGCCGGGACCGGGTCCAGGTCGGTTCGCGCGACCGTGTCCGCGTCGAGCACCACGAACTCGGCGTGGGTCTTGGCCGGCAGGTCGAGCCGGTCGGAGAGCCCGGCCACGCGGTCGCCGACCGCGAACCCCTCGACGCCCGCGCCGACCGCGTCGATCACCCCCGCCACGTCCCAGCCCGCGCCGACCGGTGGGGTGGCCGCCATGAGGCCGGCCTCGGCCAACCAGCCCGCGCGGGTCGCGATGTCCACCGGGTTCACCGCGGCCGCCTCGACGCGGATCAGCACCTGGTCCGCACCCGGCGACGGCACCGGGACGTCGGCCACCGCCAGCACCTCCGGTCCGCCGAACGACCGGACGATCACTGCTCGCATCACTGTCTCCCTCGTGTTTCAGTGCCTGTGCGGCAAACCGTAGGAGGGGTACTCTCCATTCGTAAGTAGGCACCTGAAGGTGCGTTACCTTCTGGGAGGTTCGCCATGCCGACGAAGACGGCCGCCGCCCGGCGCGAGGAGGCCCGCGCGGCGTACGACGCGTTCCTGGCCGCGTGCCCGACCCGCAAGCTGCTCCACCGGATCAGCGACAAGTGGGTGAGCCTCGTCCTCGTGGCGCTCGCGGAGGGGCCGCGCCGGTACAACGACATCGCCCGCGCGATCGCGGGGGTGAGCCAGAAGATGCTCACGCAGACGCTGCGGACCCTCGAACGAGACGGTCTGGTGACGAGGACCGTCACCCCGGCGGTGCCCGTGCGCGTCGACTACGAACTCACGGCACTCGGTCACACGTTGCTGCCGGTCATGCGGGCGATCAAGGTCTGGGCGGAGGCACACATCGAGGAGGTCGAGTCGGCGCGGGTCGCGTACGACCCGAAGCCGGCACGAGCCTGACTGGAGTGTGACTAGAGCGGCTCGGGTCGCGAGTCCCGCTCGCGCGTCCGCATCGTGAGACCCAGTACGACCGCGAGGATCCCCAACGCCTCGGGCAGGCTCGGCACCTGGCGCAGCACGACCAGCCCGATCACGGTCGCTGTCACCGGCAGCAACGCCAGGAGCAGCGCGAACGCCGCCTGACCGGTGCGCCGCAACACGATCTGGTCGAGGACGTACGGGACCACTGTGGACAACACGCCCACCCCGACGCCGAGCAGCAGCAGACGTGGCGAAGTCCACACCGGACCGGCCCCGAAGGCCAAAGGGGACAAAACCACCGTCGCGACCGCGAAACCGACGGCCAGACCGTCCACTCCGAGGCCGAGAGATGCGACACGTTTGCCGAGAACGATGTATCCGGCCCAGAGCACGGCTGCGCTGAGAGCGAACACGACACCGAGCGGGCTGCCCGTCCAGCGGACGTCCGCGATGAGCACGACGCCCGCGACCACGAACAACAACGCTCCGAAGTCGCGTACGGAGCGTGACCCCAGCGCGGCCACGAGAACGGGTCCGACGAACTCGAGCGCGACCGCCGTGCCGAGCGGCAGCCGGTCGATCGCCTCGTAGAACGCGACGTTCATGCCCGCGGTGACCACCCCGAACACAGCGGCGAGCCAGAAGACTTTCCCACGCCAGGCCGCACGTCCGGGCCGTCGCCATGCCAAGAGGACGATCGCCGCGCCACACACCCGCAGCCACGCGACGGCCGAAGGGGACGCCACGTCGAAGAGCCAGACCGCGGCCGCGGCACCGAGGTACATGGACACGCCGCCGGTCACGAAGAGTAACGGCGCGGGGATGCGTTCGCTGGCTAGCACACGTCCGACGAATTTCACCAGAAGATCCTGCAATCCGAGATTCCCGATACGACAACCGGGTTAAATCGTGTGTCGAGTGATCTCTCATTCGGTCCGGGAACACTGACGGGAGCGAAAACGTCTGAGAGAGTAGAGGCAGCGACACCGCGCCAGCAGTGGTCGCAGCCGAACACGGCACCGGGCCACCGGATGCCGGGACGGAGGGAGATTAGCCATGAACACGACGCTCACCCGCCCCGACCTGACCGCCGCTGACCGCTGCGACCGCTGCGGCGCCGCCGCGCAGGTACGGGCCATTCTTCCCTCCGGCGGCGAGCTCCTCTTCTGCGGCCACCACGCCCGGAAGCACCAGGAGCGCCTGAAGGAGCTGGAAGCAGACCTGCAGCAGGGCCAGCCGCAGGCCTGACCCAGCCAGACCCACAACCGAACAGCGACTTGCGACGAGGCGGGACCCGGGACGACGGGTCCCGCCTCGCCTATAAGCGGAAGCGGCGCAGGCCGGGCGTGGACGCGGCGATCAGCATGACGGCCGCCACACATGCCACGCCGCCGCTGATCAGGGCGAAGGTGCCACTGGTGGCCGCGGCCACCAGGCCGCCGCGCAGGTTGCCGAGTTCGGGACCGCCCCGGCCGACGAGCTGTTCCGCGGCCGTGACCCGGCCCATCATCGCGTCCGGGGTGTGGAGCTGGACGATCGTGCTCCGTGCGACGACCGACACCGTGTCGGCGGCGCCCGCGACCACGAGCCACGCCAGGCCCAGCCACGGGTCCGTCGCGAGGGCGAAGGCCGCCAGCGCGACGCCCCACGCGGTCGCCCCCACGAGCATCACCACGCCCTGTCGCGCCCGCCGGGTGAACGTCCCCGACAGCGCCGACGCCACCACCCCGCCCACGGCCACCGCGGACATGAACAACCCGAACGTGCGCGGGTCGCCACCGAACCGTTCGGCGTTGACCAGCGGGAACAGGCTGATCGGCATCGACAGGACGGTCGCGGCCAGGTCGGTCAGCAGCGCGCCCCGCACCATCGGCGCGCGGATCAGGAACGCCAGCCCGTCCACGACGCCACGCAGGCCGGGCCGGGCGCCGGACGGGGTCGCCGCGGGCAGCCCGAACGCGCCCCACAACGCGGCGCAGAACGTGAGCGCGTCCACCACGTAGCACGCGCCGACACCCCACACCCCCAGCACCAGCCCGCCGAGCGCGGGTCCGGCGAGCATCGCGCTCTGGAACCCGATGCGGGTCAGGGCGAGACCCGCGGCCAGCTCGTCGCGCGCCAGCAGCAACGGCAGGAACGTGCGTGCCGCCGGCGCGCCTGCCGCGCTGAAACACGCCTGCACCGCCACGAGGCCCAGCAGCGTCAGGACCGGTAGGTGCAGGAAGAACGCCTGCAGTGCGAGCAGGACGGAACACGCCGCCTGCCCGATCATGGCGAGCAGGTAGAGCCGCCGCCGGTCGTGCCTGTCCACGAGCGAGCCCGCGAACAGGCCGAACACGAGCAGCGGGAGGGCCTGCGCCATACCGACCGCGCCGGTCCAGACCACGCTCCCCGTCATGTCCCACACCTGGAACAGCACCGCGACGATCGTCATCTGGCTGCCGAAGCCGGACGCCGTCTGCCCGAACCACAGCCGCCGGTAGACCGGAACCCGCCGCAGTGGCCCGAGGTCGACGAAGGCGTGCTTCAGCGCCATGTCACCGCCACCCCGGATCGTCGGCGAGCCGCGCCGCGATCCGGTCGTGGAAGCTCCTGCGGGACAGCGCCTCCTCGATGTCGCGGACGACCTGGCTGAGCGGGTACGGCAGCTCCGCCTCCAGCTCGGCGGACGCCGCCTCCGTGGCGCGCCACTCCGCGGCCAGCTTGCCGGCCAACGCCGTCGCGGCCGGGGTGAGGGACACGCGCTTGCTCCGCGCGTCCGGGCCCCTGGTGACCTCGACGAGCCCGGCCGCCTTCATGGCCGCCACCTTCTGGCTCAGTGCCGAGTGCGTTCGCTGCACGGATTCGGCCAGCTCACGGATGGTCATCGGGCCGCGGTGGTGCAGGCGCAGCAGCTCCATGACGTAGGTCGGCTTGATGTCCGTACCGGCGTACAGACGGGCGATGTCGTCGTCCATGCGCGCCAGCAGCAGCCGCAGTGGACGCCAGAGACCTTCTTCGGTGGGATCGGTCACCCACCGAATGTAACAGCACTTATATAAGCACTGTCATACCGCGTCGAGGACCGGTTCGAACGCCAGCTCGGCCGCGCCGAGCAACGTGCAGTCCGCGCCCAGCGTCGACACCTCGATCCGCGTACCACCCACCGCCCGGCTGACGAGGCTGCGCCGTCGAACCTCTTGTGCCACATCGGAAATCAGCGTCGCGGGAAGCGCGGTGAACAGGTCACCCAGCACGACCAGCTCCGGGCCGAGCACGTTCACGACGTTGACCAGACCGACCGTGAGCCACTCCGTGAACTCCGCCAGCTGCTCGCGGACCTGGTCCGGCGACGCCGCGAGCGCCCGCAGCTCGGCGACCACCGCCCCGCGCGGCGCGCTCTCGCGCAGGCCGAGCGCACGGCACAGGGCTGGCTCCCCGACCTCGGTCTCCCAGCAGCCCTTGCTGCCGCAGTAACAGGCGCGGCCGGCCGGGTTCACCATCATGTGGCCGAGTTCGCCCACGTACCCCGCGGTGCCGCGCAGCGCCGACCCGTCGGAGATCACCCCACCACCGACACCGACGTCCGCCGACACGTACACCGCGTCGGAGGCACCGCGGGCCGTACCGCGCAGGTGCTCGGCCAGCGCGCCCAGCTCCGCGTCGTTGCCGACCACGACCGGCACGTCGAGCACCGTCGCCAGCCGCTCGCCGAGCGGCACGTCCGTCCAGTGCAGGTTGGGCGCCTCGTGCACCAGCCCGTCCGACCGGCGGACCACGCCCGGCACCGACACCCCGCCCGCGACCATCGTCACGCCGAGGTCGGCCGCCAGCACGACGGCCGAGTCGTAGACGTGCGTGACCACTTCCTCCGGCTCACGGGTCCGCACCCGCAGGTTCCAGCTGTTGCGGCCGAGGATCTCGCCACCGAGCCCGACCAGCGCGATCGAGACCTGGTCGACCCGCACGTCGACCGCGAGCACCACGGCCGCGTGCGGTTGCGGCAGGACCAGGAGCGACGGGCGCCCCGCGCCGCTGCGCTGGCGGGGCACCCGCTCCTGGACCACACCGGCCTCGGCGAGCCCGTCCACGAGGGCCTTGATCGTGCTGCGGTTGAGCCCGAGCTCTGCCGCGAGCGACGCCCTCGTGCACGGGCCGCCGACGTGGAGCCTCCTCAACAGGACGGTGCGGTTGTGCCTGCGCACTTCGTCGGGCCGGGCGCCCAGCGGCGTGCCCGACTGTGTGCTGGTCAAACCCCTCGCTCCTGTCCGGTTACCTTGATGCTACGGCAGCCCTCCGGCGGGACAGCGCGTCGACCGTGGCCGCCAGCAGCAGCACCAGACCGGTGATGATGTTGACCACCGCGGCGGGCTGGTCGAGCAACCCGAGACCGTTGTTCACGGTCGCGAGCACCAGGCCACCGATCACCGCGTGGGCCACCTTGCCGCGGCCACCGAACAGCGACGTGCCACCGATGACCGCGGCGCCGACCGCGAACAGCAGTGTGTTCAGGCCACCGGCCTGCGGGTCGACCGAGCCCGCCTTGGACGAGTACACGATCGCACCGATCGCGGCCGCCGCGGACGACACCACGAAGACACTCGCCCTGATCTTGCTCACGTTGATGCCGGCGCGTCGCGCGGCCTCGGCGTTTCCGCCGACCGCGTAGATGTGCCTGCCGTAACGGGTGCGGTTGAGCGCGAACGTCCCGATGACCAGCAGGCCCAGGATGATCGGCACCACGTACGGCACGCCCTGGATGGTCACCAGGTCCGGGTTGGGCGAGCGGTTCAGCGTGAACAGGACGGTCGCGATGACCGCGATGGCGCCGACGACCGCGACCCGGCCGACCACGATCGGCGTCGGCTTGGTGACGAGGCCCTTGCGCAGGCGCGAGAAGTGCTCGCCGAGCACCACGATCGCGTAGCCACCGCCCGCGATCAGGCAGAGCACCCAGCTGCCGAGCACCGACAGGTTGCCGTTGGCCACGTTGAACAGCACCTGCGAGGTGCGGATGCCGAGCACGCCACCCTGCCCGATGAACTGCAGGATCACGCCCTGCCAGGTGATGAACAGCGCGAGGGTCACCACGAACGACGGCATGCCGATCTTGGAGACCATGAAGCCGGAGATGCAGCCGATCGCCGCACCGACGCACACCGCGAGCAGCATCTCGAGCCACGCGTTGGGCTCGACGCCGAGCAGCGCCATGGCGAACGCGATGAGGGCGAACACCGCACCGGCCCAGATCCGCATGACGAACGCGAGGAACGCGGCGAGCAGCATGCCGAGCTCGAACACCCAGAACACGGTCGTGCCCATGCCGCCGAGCAGGTTGCCCGCCTCGACGTAGTGCATGGCCATCACCGAGGCGCAGACGCCGGACGCAGTGCCGGCGGACAGGTCGATCTCACCGAGGAGCAGGACGAAGACCAGCCCCATCGCGATGATGATCTGGCCCGCGCCCTGCGCGATCAGGTTCGACGTGTTGTTCAACGTCAGGAAGTTCTCCGACAGCGTGGAGAAGATGATCACCAGTACCGCGAGGCCCAGCAGGGCGGGCAGCGAGCCCAGCTCACCGCCACGCAGCTTGGCGAAGTAGTCCCGGATCGCCTCGCCGGTGGACTGGGAGGTGGTGTCGATGCCGAAGTCGGAGATCGCGTTGCCGGAGTGCGACTCGGCCTTGGCGGGGGTTTCGGTCATGAGAGAGGGGTCCTCGGGTGAGAAGAGCTAGAGGGTGACTTGCTCTGGGCGGGCGAGGCCGAGATCGCCGGAGCGGCCCGCGGTGATCAGCTCGACCACCTGGCTGTGCGTCGTCTCCTTGACCGGCAGGTCGGCGACCATGCGGCCGAGGTAGAGCGTCGAGATCCGGTCGGCGACCTCGAACACGTCGGCCATGTTGTGGCTGATCAGCACGACCCCGAGGCCCTGCTCGGCAAGCCTGCGCACCAGGTCGAGGACCTGGCGGGTCTGCGCGACGCCCAGCGCCGCGGTCGGCTCGTCGAGCAGCACGACCTTCGAGTCCCACAGCACGGCCTTGGCGATGGCGACGGTCTGCCGCTGCCCGCCGGAGAGCGCGGCGACCGGCGTGCGCACCGACTTCACCGTGCGCACCGACAGCGACGCGAGCGTCTCGCGGGCGGCCCTCTCCATGCTCGACTCGTCCATCAGCCACCGGGAGCCGCGCTCCCTGCCGAGGAACATGTTCTGCACGACGTCGAGGTTGTCGGCGAGCGCGAGGTCCTGGTACACGACCTCGATGCCGAGGTTCGCGGCTTCCTTCGGGCTGTGGATCGTGACCGGACTGCCGCGGAAGCGGACCTCGCCGGAGTCCATCGGGTAGATCCCGGCCACGCACTTGATGAGCGTGGACTTACCGGCCCCGTTGTCGCCGACGAGCGCGGTGACCTCACCGGCCCGGACCGTGAAGTCGACGTCGTGCAGGACGTGCACGGGGCCGAAGCTCTTGTTGATCCCGATCAGCTCGAGAAGGGGTTCACTCATGTCTGGGACTTCCTCCTGCCAGGGCCGGCCGCACCCGGTGGCTCGGGGGGGTGCGGCCGGCCCTGGCTGAAACAGGGATCAGGAGATGCCGGCTTCGGTGCAGGCGGCCTGCAGGTCGCCGGTGCACACCTCTTCGGCCTTGACGTAGCCCTCGTCGATGACGCGCTTGACGTCCGCCTTGGTGATCAGGAACGGCTCGAGCAGGACGGACTTGACCTTGCGCTTGCCGGTCGGGTCGTCGCTCTCGTCGGTCGCGATCTTGTCCGCGGCGGCCTTGTCGCCCTTGGCGAGCGCGGCGGCCAGCTTGGCCGTCGCCTCGGCCTCTTCCTTGATCGGCTTGAAGACGGTCATGTACTGGTCACCGGCGAGGATGGCCTTCAGGCCGTCGGCGGTGGCGTCCTGGCCGGTCACGGGGACCTTGCCGTTCAGCTTGTACTTCTTCAGCACGGTGATCACCGCGCCCGCGAGGCCGTCGTTGGCGGCGACCACGCCGTCGACCTTGCTGCCGTTGCTGGTGAAGATCTGCTCGAAGGTCGTGCCGCCGACCTGGTTGTCCCAGTTGTCGATCGGCTGCGAGCGGACCAGCTTGAACTTGCCGGAGTCGTACAGCGGCTTGAGCACCTTCTGCTGGCCGTTGTAGAAGAGGGTCGCGTTGTTGTCCGTCGGCGCGCCCTCGATCTCGATGATCTGGGCGCCGTCCGGGGCGTCCTTGAGCGCGTCGGCCATGCCCTGGCCCTGCAGCTCGCCGACCTTCACGTTGTCGAACGACACGTAGTAGTCGGAGCTGCCGCCGAGGTTCAGGCGGTCGTAGTCGATGGTGGGGATGCCCTGGGCGTTGGCCTTCTGCGCGACGGTGCCGCCCAGCTCGCTGTTGATCGAGGCGATGATCAGGACCTTGACGCCGTCGTTGATCATGCCGTCGGCCAGCGTGGCGAACTTCTGCACGTCACCCTGGGCGTTCTCGATGTGGGGGTCGAGACCCTCGGCCTTCAGCGCGGCCTCCAGGTAGGGCTTGTCGAAGCCCTCCCACCGCGCCGAGGTGGCGGTCTCGGGCAGAATGACGCCGACCGGGATGCCTTCGCCGGACGAGTTGCCGCCGGTTCCCTGGTCGTCGTTGCTCTGCGGTGACTCCTGGTTGGCACCACACGCCGACACGGCAAGGGTCAGACCCAGCCCCGCGGCGAGGAGAGCAAGCCTTTTACTGCGCATTCATCGGTCCCTTCACGGTCGGTCTGGTGGCGTCGCGCCAACCCCAGCCGAAATGTTGCGGTGCACAACATATGCCTGCGAGGCTTGTGAGGGAAGCCACGGAAAGGCCCTCTCACGACACAGTTTGGCAACGAACCGGCCATATGGCGGTCATCGACCTTGAGAACTGCGCTGGCATGCGCACCGGGCACGAAGCGTAGCCAGACGCGCCCTCGATCGCGAGAGGCCTTTGGTCCCGCGGGAGGCATTCACCGGATCGTGGCGCGTGTCGGCAAGCTCTTTACCAGGGTGGATGCTTGTCGGGGTGGACGCAGGCACGGATGGCGGGAGGGACGTCACCCTATCGGGAAGCCGATTACCGAAAGTTGCGGAAACGGGGGCTTGCGCTGGGGGCTCAGTGGTGCGTGGCGCTGGGGCGCGGGTTGGGCGTCAGGTGCTCGATGCACTGAAGGACCCCTTCGGTGTGCCGGGCACGTGCCGAAGGGGTCCTTCAGTGCATGGGGTCACCAGGAGCGCAGTGTCGCGATCCGCTCCTCCAGCTGCTCCACCGTCGCCATCGCGGTCGGCGGGCCCGCGCACACGCGGCGCAGCTCGCTGTGGATCATGCCGTGTGGCTTGCCCGTGCGGTGGTGGTACATCGCGACCAGGGTGTTCAGCTCCTTGCGCAGCCCGGTCAACCGCTCGGCCACCGACTGCGGACGTGGCGTCGGCGCCGCCTCCGGTTCGGTGTTCGCCGCCTGCTTCGTGCGGTTCTCCAACTGCTTGGCCTGCCGCTGCCGCAGCAGTGCCCGCACCTGGTCCGGTTCCAGCAGACCCGGCAGGCCCAGGTACTCCTGCTCCTCCTCCGTCCCGGCGAAGGCCGCCGTGCCGAACGACGAGCCGTCGTAGATCACCTGGTCCAGCTCGGCCGAGGCGGACAGCGCGGTGAACGCCTTCTCCTCCTCGCCCGGCTCGTCCTTCTGCCGGTTGGCGTCCGCCAGCAGCTCGTCGTCCCAGCCGTCCTTCTCGCGGTGGGGCTTGCCGAGCACGTGGTCGCGCTGAGCCTCCAGCTGCGCCGCCAGCTCCAGCAGCACCGGCACGCTCGGCAGGAACACGCTCGCCGTCTCCCCCGGGCGCCGGGCACGGACGAACCGGCCCACCGCCTGCGCGAAGAACAGCGGGGTGGACGCACTGGTCGCGTACACGCCCACCGCGAGGCGCGGCACGTCGACGCCCTCCGACACCATCCGCACCGCGACGAGCCAGCGGTCGTCCGACTCGGCGAACTCCGCGATCCTGCTGGACGCCTTCGGGTCGTCGGAGAGCACCACCACCGGTTCGCGGCCGGTCTGCTGGGTGAGGATCTTCGCGTACGCCTTCGCCGAGAGGTGGTCCGACGCGATCACCAGGCCACCCGCGTCCGGCACGCTCTGCCGCAGCTGCGCGAGCCGCAGGTCGGCGGCCTGCAGCACCGCGGGCACCCACTCGCCCTCCGGGTCCAGCGCGGTCCGCCACGCCCTCGCGGTCTGCTCGTTCGTCATCGGCTCGCCGAGGCGGGCCGTGAACTCCTCGCCCGCGCTGGTCCGCCAGCTCGCCTCACCCGAGTACGCCAGGAAGATCACCGGCCGGACCACGCCGTCGGCCAGCGCGTCGGAGTAGCCGTAGGTGTGGTCGGCCTTGCTGCGCATGAACCCGCCCGCGTCCGGCTCGTACGAGACGAACGGGATCGGCGAGTCGTCGCTGCGGAAGGGTGTCCCGGTCAGCGCCAGCCTGCGCACGGCGGGCGTGAACGCCTCCCGGATGCCGTCACCCCACGACTTGGCGTCGCCGCCGTGGTGGATCTCGTCGAGGATGACGAGGGTCTTGCGTTGCTCGGTCCGCACCCTGTGCAGCATCGGGTGCGCCGCGACCTGCGCGTACGTCACCGCGACGCCCGTGAAGTCGCTCGCGGTGGCACCCGCGGAGTTGCGGAAGTTCGGGTCGATCGGGATGCCCGCCGCCGCCGCGGCGGCGGCCCACTGGTACTTGAGGTGCTCCGTCGGCGTCACGATCGTGACGCGTTCGACCACCCGGTCCGCGAGCAGCTCGGCCGCCACGCGCAGCCCGAACACCGTTTTCCCCGCGCCGGGCGTCGCCACGGCGAGGAAGTCCTGCGGCTTGGACGTGAGGTACTTGGTGATCGCCCGGCGCTGCCACGCACGCAGTGGCCGTGAGCCCCCCGGCCGGACCGTCTGCTCCGCCGCCTGTTCCGTCCCCTGCACCGATGTCATTCGTCCGGCAGCTCCCCTCCTGGACGCACTCCTGGCACAACGAAGCCCTCAGCGGGCGACGTTGAGGGCGGGGATGACTTTACCTCTGGCACTTCGCGGGAGCGCGGCGCGACCCGCGAGGCGCGACACGTGGGTCACGATCTCGGGGACTGCCGCGCCAAGCGGCAGGCGATGGACCATGCTTGACCCTGAGATGAGCCCCCAGCCGCACCAGCCGCCGCACCACGCGACGCCGTCCACCGACGCACCGTCGCGGCGCGGGCCGCTGCGCCTGCTGAAGCGGACGTGGATCAAGGCGTGGGACGGCAACCTGTTCTCCGAGGCGGCCGAGGCCGCGTTCTGGCAGGTCCTGTCGCTGCCGCCGCTGCTGCTCGGGCTGCTGGGCAGCCTCGGCTACGTCGCGCAGTGGTTCGGCCAGGACGTGATCGACTCCGTCCACGACTCGATCATCGAGTGGTCGCACACGGCGTTCAGCAACAACGTGGTCGACGACATCATCCAGCCCACTGTGGACGACATCCTGCGCCACGGCCGCGGCGAGATCCTGACCGTCGGTTTCCTGATCTCCCTGTGGGCCGGCTCGTCGGCCATGTCGTCGTTCGTGGACGCGATCACCGTCGCGCACGACCAGTACGGGGTGCGCAACGAGGTGTGGCAGCGGATCTTCGCGCTGCTGCTCTACCTCGGCGCGCTGGTGCTGCTGGTGATCGGGCTGCCGATCCTCGCGCTCGGCCCCGACCTGCTGCCGAAGCTGTTCCCCGTCGCGTGGCGGCCCGACATCTCGGTCTGGGTGGACGCGTTCTACTACCCGGCGATCGGTGTGATGCTCGTCCTGGCGCTCGCGACGCTCTACAAGCTCGCGCTGCCGAGGAAGCTGCCGTGGCACCGCGGCCTGCCCGGCGCGGTGCTCGCCATGGTCGTGTTCCTGCTCGCGAGCATCGGGCTGCGGCTCTACATCTCGTGGATCACCACGACCGGCTACACCTACGGCGCGCTGGCCACACCGATCGCGTTCCTGCTGTTCACGTTCTTCATCGGCCTCGCGATCGTCATCGGGGCCTACTTCAACGCGGCGATCCAGGAGATGTGGCCCGCCCGCATGACCCGCCGCCAGCGACGCCGCTGGCGGCGGCTGGAGATGACCAGGGCCGCCAAGTCGGAGCCGCGTGCACCGCGGGAGCCGAAGCAACCGGCGGCGGACCACCCGTCGTCGAGCCCGAACGGGCAGGTCGGCCAGCCGAGGTCGGCGCCTCAGCAGCAGGACCTCTGACCGCTCAGTCGTCGCCGCCGGGCGGCAGGTTGTTGAAGATCTTCTGGCACTCGGGGCACACCGGCGAGCCGGGCTTGGGCGAACGTGTCACCGGGAAGACCTCTCCGCACAGCGCCACCACCAGCGAACCGGTGACCGCGCTCTCGGCGATCTTGTCCTTGCGGACGTAGTGGAACATCTTCGGGGTGTCGTCACCCGTGGTGTCCCGGGTGTCGGCATCCGGCTTCGTCAGTGTTTCGGTACTCACGGTGCAATGATGCCGGATCGAATCGATGACTCGCTCCGCAAGCTCCGCGAAATGACCGCGAACCGGCTCACCTGCTGGCAGGATGCGCCCATGTTCCAGAAGGTGATGGCCAGCTTCGGCCAGGGCGGCGCGACGGTGGACGCCCGCATCCTCGACCGCCACGTCCGCCCCGGCGGCACGCTGCACGGCGAGGTCATCCTCATCGGCGGCCAGGTCGACCAGGAGGTCGAGTCGCTGGCAGTGACCCTGCTGGCCAGGGTCGAGGAGGGGGAAGAAGGCCAGACCGTCGACCTGCCGTTCCAGAACGTGCAGCTCGCGGGCAAGGAACTCGTCCGCGCGGGCGCGCAGATCAAGGTGCCCTTCGAGGTGCAGATGCCGTGGGAGACCCCGGTGACCACCGTGCTGGGCAAGTACCTGACCGGCATGGCGGTCGGGCTCCAGACGAACCTGAACCTCGCCCGCACGGTCGTCGACCCGCAGGACGTGGACGCGATCCCGATCGAGCCGCTGCCCGCCCAGCACCGCATCCTCGACGCGCTGACCCGCATCGGCTTCAAGTTCCGCGACGCGAACCTGGAGAAGAACCGCATCGACGGCGTCGACCAGCAGCTGCCGTTCTTCCAGGAGATCAACTTCCAGCCGTCACCCGCGTTCGCGAACGTGTTCGACGAGGTGGCGGTGTCGTTCCTGGCCCGGCCGAGGGACGTGCAGGTCGTGCTGGACGTGCACAAGCGGGTCCGCGTGCTCAAGGGCGGCGGGCTCGGTGGCCGCACGCAGTCCCGGCTGGCCTCGTTCGTCGTCGAGTACGCCGCGATGGGCCGCACCAACTGGGAACAGCAGCTCGAGGGCTGGCTGCGCGAGGCGGCCAAGCCGAGGGCCATCTTCGACTGACCCCGTCGTCGTGGTCGTGGTCGTCGGCCCGGCCGCCCACCTGGAGCTGGACGACCCGGTCAAACGCGCGGCACCACGGATCTCACTGGGCGACTGACGCGCCGAACCACCTGGTCAGCGCGGCCACCAGTGCCCGCTGGTCCTCGCCGACCCACGCGGCGTGGCCGTCGGGCCGGAGCAGCACCGCCGGCACGGTCAGCTCCTCGCTGACCTCCGCGACGTGGTCGACCCGGTCCGCCCAGCCGTCGACCGACAGCGCGCCGGTCTGGTCGAGCAGCAGTCCGCGGCCACCGCGCATCAGCTCGTACAGGCGGCCCCGTTTCAGGCGCACGTCCCGCAGGCGCCTGCCGAGCAGGTCGTGCCCGTCGCCGAGGTCGTAGCGGATGCCGATCGCGGTGAGCTTCTCGACCAGGTACCGGTTGACCTCGTCGAAGTCCATCAGTTCCGCGAGCAGCCCGCGCACCGCCCGCGGGCCCGGCTCGGTCGACATCAGCTCCATCTGCGCGCGGGTGTGGTTCAGCACGTCGGCCGCCACCGGGTGCCGTTCGGTCTCGTAGGTGTCCAGCAGGCCGGCGGGTGCCCAACCCGTGACCGCCGCGGCGAGCTTCCAGCCGAGGTTGAACGCGTCCTGGACACCGAGGTTGAGGCCCTGCCCACCGGCGGGCGGGTGGACGTGCGCCGCGTCGCCCGCCAGGAACACCCTGCCCACCCGGTACCGCTCGGCCTGCCGGGTGCCGTCGCCGAAACGGGACAGCCAGCGCGGCGAGTGCACCCCGAAGTCGGTGCCCGCCACGGCCACCAGCCGTCGCCGGAACTCGTCGAACGTCGGCGGGACGGTGCGGTCCGCCGCCACGCCGTCTGCGGGCACGGCGACGCGGTATCCCCCTTCCGGCAGCGGCATGAAGCCGAACCGCTTCTGCGTCTCGCGGACCTCGGTCATCCTCGCCATCAGCTGCTCGGCGGGCATGTCCGCCGCCATCGCACCGAGCAGGGTGTCGGCCCGCGACGGCTCGCCGGGGAACCCGACACCGAGCAGCCCGCGCACGGTGCCACGGCCGCCGTCGCAGCCGACGAGCCACCGCGCGCGCATCCGCGTGCCGTCGGCCAGTTCCGCGGTCACCCCGTCGTCGTCCTGGGTCAGCCCGGTCAGTGCGCACCCGCGCCGGATCTCGGCCCCGAGCGCCTCGGCGTGCTCGGTCAGCAGCCGGTCGGTGATCGTCTGCGGGATGCCGAGGACGTAGCCGTGCGCGGTGTCCAGCCGCTCCGGCGACTTCTTCGCGATGCCTGCGAAGAACCCGCCGAGCGGGCGCTTCCTGCCGTGCGCGAGGAACCGCTCCAGCAGCCCGCGCTGATCCATCAGCTCGATGCCGCGCACGTGCAGCCCGAGCGACCGGACCACCTCGGTCGGCTTCGCGTCCCGCTCCACCACGACCACGCGCACGCCGTGCAACCGCAGCTCGGCGGCCAGCACCATGCCGGTCGGCCCACCGCCCGCGATGATCACGTCAGTCACGGAAGATTCCTCTGTTTTCCCTGGTAATGGCGTTGGCCGGCGAATTGTGGGCCATCCCGGGGGTCTTGCCGCAAGCCCAGGGGTGCGCTGTACGTTGGTAGTGGCGGGGAGTCCTGGCCGTGCTCTTCCTCGTCGCCGTCGTCGTGTTGGTCGCGCGGTCATCGGGTACGACGGCGTGATGACGAGCTGCTGCGCACCGTGTGCGCGCTCCTCCACTGCCCGCTGCCGCCGCTGGCCGACGCGCGACCGGAGCGGGTCGCGTCGTGACGGGAAAGGACCACATGCGAGTCACCGAGGAAGTGACGGCCGCCCAGGCCGACGGACGTGCCGTGGTGGCGCTGGAGAGCACGATCCTGGCGCACGGGCTGCCGCCGGGCCGCAACCGCAAGGTGGCGACCGCGATCGAGGACGCGGTCCGCGCCGCCGGCGCGGTGCCCGCGACGATCGCCGTGCTGGACGGGCAGATCCGCGTCGGTCTCACCGAGGCCGAGCTGGACCGGGTGTGCGCGGCGGACGCGGAGCTCGCGAAGCTGTCTGCCCGCGACCTCGGCCCGGCCGTGGCGCTGAGCCGCGACGGCGCGACCACGATCGCGAGCACGTCGGTGATCGCGTACGCGGCCGGTATCCCGGTGTTCGGCACCGGCGGGCTCGGCGGCGTGCACCTGCCCCCGCCGGGTGAGGCGAAGTCGTGGGACGTGTCCGCGGACCTCGAGGTGCTGGCGACCACCCCGGTCACCGTCGTCTGCTCCGGGGTCAAGTCGGTGCTGGACATCGGCGCCACGATCGAGGTGCTGGAGACCCGTTCCGTACCGGTGATCGGCTACCGCACGAACTCGTTCCCCGCGTTCTACCGCCGCGAGTCCCGCTTCCCGGTGCCGTGGCGCGTGAACAACCCGCAGGAGGCGGCGGCCGTGGTCGCGGCCCACCGCGCCCAGGGACCGGGTTCGGGGGTGCTGCTGACGAACCCGATCCCCGAGGCCAGCGAGATGGACCGCGGACTGCACGACCGCCTTCTCGCGGAGGGCATGGCGAAGGTGGCGGCGGGCGACGTCCGCGGCGGCGACGTCACGCCCGTGCTGCTGGAGCACTTCCACACGGCGAGCGACGGCGTGAGCCTCGACGCGAACGAGGCACTGGTGCTGTCGAACGTCGCCCTGGCCGCCGAGGTCGCGGTCGCGCTGACGAACCTCAGCTGACGGCGGCGATCTCCGCCAGCAGTGCGGCCTTGCGGGTGTCCGGCAGGAACGCCGATCGGACCCCGTTCGCCGCCAGTGCGGCCACCTCGTTCCGTCGCAGGCCAAGGGATGTCGCGACCGCCAGGTACTCGCCTTCCAGCGTGGCACCGAACATCGGCGGGTCGTCGGTGTTGAGGGTGACCACCACGCCGTGGTCCAGCATCCGCCGCACCGGGTGCGCGTCGACCGACGCCACCTGGCGGGTGCGCACGTTCGACGTCGGGCACACCTCCAGCGGGATGCCGTGCTCGGCCAGGTGGGCGAGCAGCGCCGGGTCGGCCGCCGACGACGTGCCGTGCCCGATCCGTTCCGCCCCGAGGTCGTGGATCGCCGACCACACCGTCGCCGGGCTGGTGGTCTCGCCGGCGTGCGGCACGCTGTGCAGGCCCGCCTCGCGTGCCGCGGTGAAGAACGGCGCGAACTGGGCGCGGCCCACCCCGACCTCCGGCCCGCCGAGCCCGAACGCGACGAGCCCGTCCGGCCGTTCCCGCAACGCGAACGTGAGCGTCTCGCGTCCGGCCACGACACCCTTCTCGCCGGGGATGTCGAACACCCAGGCCAGCTCGACGCCGTGCACGTCGTGGGCGGTGGCGCGGCCGGACTCCAGCCCCGCCAGCAGCTCGTCGCCGCGCATGCCGTCGAGCAGGTGGTTGTACGGGGTGACCGTGACCTCGGCGTACCGCACGTTCTGCGCGGCCAGCTCGGCCGCGAGACCGGTCACGAGCACGTCGATGTCGCCGCGGTCGCGCAGCATCGACTGCACGGCCCAGTAGACCTTCAGGAAGTGGTCGAAGTCCCGGAACTCGTAGAACGCGGCGAGCTCGGCACGGTCCGTCGGCACCCCGGCCTCCGGGTGGCGCTCGGCGAGCGCCAGGACGGTGTCGACGCTCGCCGAGCCGACGAGGTGGACGTGCAGCTCGACCTTGGGCAGGGCATGGATGTACGCACGCAGCATGAAAAGGGCTCCCTGTAAGAGAAAGGTGACATGGCGGTGGCGCGGAACGACTCAGGGAGCGAGGTCGCCGCGTTCCGTGTCGCTGCCGTACAGCGGCAGCTTGAACTCCGTCACGCGCCCACCCTAACTACTCGCGGGCCTGTGCGTACAGCCTCGCGACGACGTCCTCGATCTCCGGCTCCAGCACCGACAGGTCACGCAGCGGCACCGCCTGCGCGAGCCGTGCCACGACCTCGCCCGCGGTCGTGCCCTCCAGCGTCAACGTCACCCGCTGCCCTGCCACGCTCTCCACGACCGCACCCGGCAGCGTCAGCCCGTCCGGCCACGGCGCGTCCAGGTCCGCCACGATCCGACGCTTCGACCGGTACGCGGCATGCAGTTCCTCGAGCGTCCCGTCGTGCACGACGCGGCCGTGGTCGATCACCACGAGCCGCTTGCACAGCTTCTCGATGTCGGCGAGGTCGTGGGTGGTGAGCACGACCGTCGTGTCGCCGCGGTCGGCGACCTCGGACAGGAACGCGCGCACGGCCTGCTTGCTCAGCACGTCCAGCCCGATCGTCGGCTCGTCGAGGAACAGCACCTTCGGGCCGTGCAGCAACGCGGCGGTCAGCTCGCCACGCATCCGTTGCCCCAGCGAGAGTTGCCGCACGGGAGTGTCCATGAAGGAGTCCAGGTCCAGCAGCGCACGGCAGTACCTCAGCCGGGCCGCGTGGTCGGCCGGTGGCACGCCGTAGACGTGGCGCAGCAAGGAAAAGGACTCCGTGAGCGGCAGGTCCCACCACAGCTGCGACCGCTGCCCGAACACCACCCCGATCTGCCGTGCCAGTCGCACGCGCTGCGGCACCGGCGTCAGCCCGCACACCGACACATTGCCGCCGGACGGGCTGAGCACCCCGGTCATCATCTTGAGTGTGGTCGACTTGCCCGCACCGTTCGGCCCGATATAGCCGAGCATCTCCCCCTCGTCGACCGACAGGGTCACACCGTCCACAGCGGACACCGTGGTCCTCTCGCGGCGGAACCGGCCCGCCTTCTTCCATACGGTGAAGTCCTTGCGCAGCGCGGAAGTCTGGATGATCACGACCCTGTACTCCGGTAGTGACGGACACCGGTACGCCAGAACAACCCGGCGAGCACGGCGACGAGCGACGCGGTCAACGGCGAGCACCAGCGCAGCCAGTCCGGCACCCCGAGCGGGTCGGACCGGCCGAGCATGGCGAGTGCCGGCAGGTACGCGACGAACGCGAACCCCAAGCCGTAGGCGAAGAACCGACGGAACCACCCGCCGAACACGGTCATGGGATACGCCGAAACGTCCTTGCCGCCGTAGGTGAAGGCGTTGGCGATCTCGCCCACGTCGATCCACCAGAACGCGACCGTCGCGAAGAACACGAACACGGCCCCGAAGAACACCGCACCCGCGAGCGGTGCCAGCACGACCAGCAGCCACACCCCCGGCGACCACTGGACGGGCGCGTGCAGCAACGCGACCACGTAGATCACCGTGCCCTGCACGACCCGGCCCACCCGCCGCGGCGCGAAGTCCATCGCGACCAACTGCACGAGCGGCGACAACGGCCGCAGCAGCACCGCGTCGAACAGCCCCGACCGCACGAACACCCGCAGCCGCTCCACGTTGCCCACCGCGAGGTCGGCGAGCGGGAACGCGAGCGCGGCGATCCCCACCATCAGCAGCACCTCGCGACCGCCGAACCCGCCGAGGCTGTCGTTGACCGAGAACAGCACCAGGATGGTGACCAGGTCCAGCGAGGTCAGCACGGTCGAGAAGAACAGGTCGACCCCGAACGAGAACCGGTACTGCGTCTGGCTCCGGATCTGCGCGGTCAGGAGGCTTGTGTACGGACGCTCAGCCACCCTGCACCACCAGCCGGCGCACCGCCCGCGCCTGCACGACCCGGCCCAGCGCCACCACGACCAGCAACCACGCCGCCTGCCCAGCGACCAGCAGCAGCCCGTGGCCGGTGCCGCCCCGCTCGACTAGCACGTCCAGTGGCGCCTGCAGCAGTGACGGCAACGGGGTGCCCACCCACAGCGTCACCGCGAGCCAGTCCGGCAGCACGGTGATCGGGAAGTACAGCCCGCTGCCCGCGCCGGACGCGACGACCCACACCATGTGCGCGCCACGCACGTCGAGGAGCCAGAAGCCCGTCAGCGCCACCAGGTACCGGCACGCGGAACACAACAGCACCGCCAGCAGCACCGACACCGCGAACAGCAGGTACGTCCACGCGTGCGCCGGCAGGTAGAAGTCGAACGCCAGCAGCCCGACCACCACGGGGACCACGAACCGGGTCAGCATCGCGTGGCAGGCGCGGCCGACGTCGGCGGCGACGAACGCGGCCATCAGGTCCACCGGCCGCAGCAGGTCGGTCACCACCTGCCCGGTCCGCACCCGCTCCGGCAGCTCCTGCTGACCCCAGTAGTTGACGACCGCGAGCAGCCCCTGCCCCACCCACACGAACGTGACCAGCTGGGCCGCGTCGTAGCCCGCCATCGTCCCGGTCACGGCCGCCACCGACAGCAGCGTGTAGCAGCGGACGAAGCCGAAGACGGTGTTGGTGAACGCGCCGGCGAAGGTCGCCTGGCGGTAGGTGGCGTAACGCCGGAACTCGGCTCCCGCGAGCGCGGCGAGTACCCGGACGCCACTGGTCGACGGCACGCGGGTTAGCCTCCGAACGGAGCTTGCGGAGTGAGCATCGGGATCGTCTCGTTTGTCGTCCTGGTACGTGGTGATGGGAGCGGCGTGGGCATCGTGGTCGTTGGCGACGTCGCGTTGGACGTGGTCGCCTCTCATTCCGGTTCGATCGTGCACGGCGGCGACGCCAGGGCGAAGATCGCGCTCACGACCGGTGGGGCCGGCGCGAACACGGCCGCGTGGCTCGCGTACAGCGGGGTCGACACGGCGCTGGTGGCTCGGGTGGGCGACGACGTGGCAGGGCGGCGCGCATCCGAGGAGCTAACCACCACCGGGGTGCGGTGCGCATTCACAATTGATCCTGACGCCGCGACCTGCTGTGTGGTTGTCCTGGTCGACGACGACGGGCAGCGCAGCATGCTGCCCGACCGCGGCGCGGGCAAGAACCTGGCCGCGACCGACCTCGACCCCGCGCTCCTGAAGGACGCGCGGCACCTGCACCTGTCCGGCTACGTGCTGCTCGACGAGGAGACCCGCGAGGCGGGCCTCGCGATGCTGGCGGCCGCGCACGGGGCGGGCCTGACCACGTCCGTGGACCCGCAGGCGGCGGCGCTGATCACCGACCCGGAGCTGTTCCTGGAGGAACTGCGGAACGTGGACGTGCTGCTGCCGAACATGGACGAGCTGGCGGTGCTCACCGGTTCCCGGGACCCGGCGAGCGCGACGGCGCTGCTGGACCGGGTCGGCGCGGTCGCGGTCACCACCGGCCCGGCGGGGGCGAGCTGGGTGGACAAGGAGGGCATCGTGTCGGTGCCCGCGGCGCCCGGCGACTGCGTGGACTCCACGGGTGCGGGCGACGCGTTCGACGCGGGACTGCTGGCGGCGCTGCTCGACGGCAGGACGCCGCAGGAGTGTCTGCGGGCAGGCGTGCGCCTGGGCGCCATGGCGGTGGGCAGAGTGGGCGCGCAGCCCGCCCCCGTCAGCCGTCGATGACCGGGTGGTCCCGGTTCTCCAGCGTCCTCGGTGTCTGCTCGTAGCGGTTGACCTGCTCCGCCTTGCGCGGTGGCCGGTCGTTGGCGATCAGCACCGCGATCCACGGCAGCGGGATCGACAGGACCACGAACCCCAGCGCGAGCCACCACGTCTGGTAGAAGACGCCCGCCAGTATCAGACACGGCAGGCGCAGCAGCATCATCGTCAGGTACTTGCGTTTGCGCGCGGCGTACTCGTCTTCGTACGACGGCGCTGCCTCGGTGATGAGAACCGGGGTGTCGTCCCGCTCGGACTTCACGACACCACCTCCTTCTCTATGGTCGCACCTTTGGCCCGGGATTGCGCCATCCGGGTACAAGTCCGTGGTCGGCGGGGCCCGAGCAGGTAAGAAGGTTTCATGACCTTGAGCGGGTTGGCGACCCAACTGGATCACCTCCAGCATTGGCCCCAGAGCCCGCTGGAACGCCTGCGGCACACGATCACCGAGGCCAACCTCGCGCGGCACCTGTATCCGGAGCCCGTGCGGATCCTCGACGTGGCCGGTGGCAACGGCATGGCCGCGGTCCGCCTCGCGGCACAGGGCCACGAGGTCACCGTCCTGGACCCGGCGGGCGCCATGCTGCACGCCGCGATCCACGCCGCCGAGGCACACGAGGTGGCCGACCGGCTGCACGTCGTCCAGGCCGCCGCACACGACGCGCCCGAGGTGTTCACCGGCCACGACTTCGACCTCGTGCTGTGCCACAACCTCCTGCACTACGCGGAGTCGCCGGAGGAGCGGAAGGCCGTGCTGGCGGCGATCACCACACCGCTGCGCCCGGAGGGTCTGCTGTCGGTGCTCGGCCCGAACGAGGACTTCGGCCCGGCTCAGGCCGTGCTGCGGGACCGCTCACCCGCACGGGCCCTGCGCGGCCTGGACGGCGTGGACGACGAGTGGTCCACGCCGGGCACGGTCGGCGAGGTCGTGGCGACGCTCGCCGAGCTGGGTATGACGGAGATCGTGCGTTACGGCGTGCGGTGCGTCAGCGACCTGGTCCCGGCGGAGGACGCGGCCGACCCGGCGTTCATGGCCGACCTGGAACGGCTCGAGCTGGCGCTGGCCGACCGCATGCCGCACCTGCTCACCGCGCGCTACTACCACCTGATCGCCCGCCGCTGACGGTCACGCATCGAACGGCTGCGGACCGAGGGCACGCCCTCCGAGTCAGCCGGGTCGAGATCCACGAGCGCGAGTGAGCCTGACACCATCACCGGCGTGCGTGCTGTGGTGGCGAGGGTGTTGTCGGCGAGCGTGACGGTCGACGGTTCCGTGGTCGGCGAGATCAAGGAGCCGGGTCTGCTGGTGCTGCTGGGCATCACCGGCACCGACACGATCGCCCAGGCCGACACGATGGCACGCAAACTGCACGAACTGCGCATACTTCGCGACGAACAGTCGTGCGCCACGACGGGCGCCCCCTTGCTCGTCGTGAGCCAGTTCACGTTGTACGGCGACACCCGCAAGGGCCGCCGTCCCTCGTGGACACAAGCCGCCCGCCCGGAGATCGCCGAGCCACTCGTCGACGCGGTCGTCGCGGCGCTGCGCACGCGCGGCGCACACGTGGAGACCGGCCGTTTCCGCGCGGCGATGACGGTCGCCTCGGAGAACGACGGACCTTTCACCGTCATCGTCGAGGTTTGAGCCCGTCGGCCTCTCAGGAAAACCTCAGGGTTGGTAGAGCAACCGGTGTGGCGGGGCTGACGTCATCCAGTTGAGATCTCGGGAACGAATCGAGACCCAACGGCGTTTTCCAGAGTGTCCAGCCACCGAGGGCGACCCACCGCCAGGCGGCTCACCGGACACACGGCCGGTGTGTGACACAGGACACACCAGCCCGCGAAAGGGGGAGGGAGAGCATGACGGTCCCACAGCAACGCGAGCCGGAGCCCAGCGAGATCGACCTCGATGCCCAGGGCCCCGCGGCCGACCTGGTCCGCGTGTACCTCAACGGCATCGGCCGGACCGCGCTGTTGACCGCGGCTCAGGAGGTCGAGCTCGCCAAGCGCATCGAGGCGGGTGTGTTCGCGCAACACATGCTCGACAGCGCTGACAAGCTCGACAGTACCCGCCGCGCCGAACTGCGCCAGCTCGTCAACGACGGGCACCTGGCGAAGAACCACCTGCTGGAGGCGAACCTCCGGCTGGTCGTGTCGCTCGCCAAGCGCTACACCGGGCGTGGCATGCCGCTCCTGGACCTCATCCAGGAAGGCAACCTCGGCCTCATCCGCGCGGTCGAGAAGTTCGACTACACCAAGGGTTTCAAGTTCTCCACGTACGCCACGTGGTGGATCCGCCAGGCGATCACCAGGGGCATGGCCGACCAGAGCCGCACCATCCGGCTCCCCGTCCACCTGGTGGAGCAGGTCAACAAGCTGGCCCGCATCAAGCGTGACCTGCACCAGCAGCTGGGCCGCGAGGCCACCAACGAGGAACTGGCGAACGAGGTGGGCCTCACCCCGGAGAAGGTGGCGGACCTCCTCGACCACGCCCGCGACCCGGTGAGCCTCGACATGCCCGTCGGCTCCGAGGAAGACGCCCCCCTCGGCGACTTCATCGAGGACGGCGAGGCCACGGACGCCGAGAGCGCGGTCATCTCCGGCCTCCTGCAGGACGACCTCCGCAGGGTCCTGGCCACCCTCGACGACCGCGAGCAGTCGGTGATCCGCCTCCGCTACGGCCTCGACGACGGACAGCCCCACACGCTCGACCAGATCGGCAAGCGCTTCGGCCTCTCCCGCGAACGCGTCCGCCAGATCGAACGCGAGGTCATGAGCAAGCTCCGCCAGGGCGAACGCGCCGAGAAGCTACGGGCCTACGCAAGCTGAGCAACCAATTCCGCATCGAGTACGTCCAGCAAGCGAGAACCCATTGACACGTGACGCACACCACGGCACGGTCTAGGCACTGGACTACGCGATGCGGATGCTTCATCACCATCCGTGATCGCCTACCAACGGGAGGTCGCGGCAGCCGGGGGCTGCCGCGGCCTCTCGGCTAGGCCCCCCTGTTCGCGCGCGGGGCCGCGCTTCCCGGTGGCCTCGAGGTGTAATGCTGGGGGGCCGAGCCCCCCAAACCCCCCACGGTGCGGACGGTTCCCGACCCAGCGTGGTTACGCCCACCCCAGCGCCCGAAGGACGCTTTGATCAAGCTCGGCCATGCACAAGGCGGCCCGCTGCGCGGGCCAGCACCCCGTGCACAAGCCGGGCGCAGCCCACAAAGACGGCCTGCCTGCCCTCCCGTCGACCTGGCGAAGCCCGATCACACCGTGTCAAGGGGCCAACCCGAAACACCCCGTACACGAAACACCGGCCCCTTGACGCGGTGTGATAGCCCGGAGGGAGGTCGACGGGAGGGCAGGCAGACCCATCCATGCCAAATCTCAACAAGCCCGAATCGTGAGGCCCCCTCCCCGAGATCAGCCCGTCCGGCGAGGACCCCCCGGAGGGCAGACCCCATCCATGCCAAACCACAACACGCCCAAATCGTGAGGCCCCCTCCCCGAGACTTGCCCGTCCGGCGAGGACCCCCGGAGGGCACCCCATCCATGCCAAACCACAACACGCCCGAACCGGACAGCCCCTCAGCCCCCACGCAGCGAGGAACACCACACTCCGCCCCACGCAGCCAGCGCGGTAACGTCAGGGAATCCCGCCACTGACACAGGAGTCCCCAAGGTGACCGCGTCCTTCGAGTACAGCGAAGCCCTCCCGCTCGCCCCCGACACCACCACCGAATACCGGCTGGTCACCGCCGACGGGGTCAAGGTCATCGAAGCCGCGGGCCGCACGTTCCTCGAAGTCGCCCCAGAAGCGCTCACCGCACTCGCCAAAGAAGCCGTCCGGGACATCCAGCACCTGCTGCGGTCGGGCCACCTCGCCCAGCTGCGCGCCATCGTCGACGACCCCGAAGCCAGCGGCAACGACCGGTTCGTCGCCATGGACCTGTTGCGCAACGCGTGCATCTCCGCGGGCGGGGTCCTCCCCATGTGCCAGGACACCGGCACCGCGATCGTCATCGGCAAGCGCACGGAAAACGTCCTCACCGGCGGCGCCGACGAAGCGGCCCTCTCCAAGGGCGTCTTCGAGGCCTACCAGGAGCTGAACCTGCGCTACTCGCAGCTCGCCCCGCTGACCTTCTGGGACGAGAAGAACACCGGCACCAACCTCCCCGCCCAGCTGGAGCTGTACCACAAGGACTACCACAACGGCACCGACAAGCCCGAGTACGAGTTCCTCTTCATGGCCAAGGGCGGCGGCAGCGCCAACAAGACCTTCCTCTACCAGGAAACGAAGGCCCTGCTGAACCCGAAGCGCCTCGCGAGCTTCCTCGACGAGAAGCTCCGCAGCCTCGGCACCGCCGCCTGCCCGCCCTACCACCTCGCGATCGTCGTCGGCGGCACCTCCGCCGAGAACACGCTCAAGGTCGCCAAGCTCGCCTCCGCGCGCTACCTCGACAACCTCCCCCGCGAAGGCTCCATGGGCGGGCACGCGTTCCGGGACACCGACCTCGAACAGCAGGTCCTCGAGATGACCCGCCAGTTCGGCATCGGCGCGCAGTTCGGCGGCAAGTACTTCTGCCACGACGTCCGCGTCATCCGCCTCCCCCGGCACGGCGCGTCCTGCCCGGTCGGCATCGCCGTGTCCTGCTCCGCGGACCGGCAGGCCAAGGCGAAGATCACCGCCGACGGTGTGTTCATCGAGCAGCTCGAGCGCGACCCCGCCCGGTTCCTGCCCGACACCACCGACGACGAGCTGACCGACGAGGTCGTGAAGATCGACCTCACCCGGCCCATGGACGAGATCCGCGCCACCCTGTCGTCGCTGCCGGTGAAGACGCGGCTGTCGTTGACCGGCCCGCTGGTCGTGGCCCGTGACATCGCGCACGCCAAGATCAAGGAGCGTCTCGACGCGGGCGAGCCGATGCCGGAGTACATGCGCAACCACCCCGTCTACTACGCGGGACCCGCCAAGACCCCGGACGGTTACGCCTCCGGCTCCTTCGGGCCCACCACGGCCGGGCGCATGGACTCCTACGTCGAGCAGTTCCAGGCCGCGGGCGGGTCACTCGTCATGCTCGCCAAGGGCAACCGGTCCCGGCAGGTCACGGACGCCTGCCAGGCACACGGCGGCTTCTACCTCGGCTCCATCGGTGGGCCCGCGGCCCGGCTCGCACAGGACTGCATCAAGAAGGTCGACGTCCTCGAGTACCCCGAGCTCGGCATGGAAGCCGTGTGGAAGATCGAGGTCGAGGACTTCCCGGCGTTCATCGTGGTCGACGACAAGGGCAACGACTTCTTCGCCGGCACCTCGCAGCCGACCCTGCAGATCGCGTTCCGCCGCTGATCAGCGACCGGCCGACAGCAGGATCTTCCGGTCCTGCAACGGCTGGTCGAGGGTGACCGTCACCGGCAGCGGCGTCATGACTGTCGCGCAGATCGAGTCGTCCGGCTTGCCGCCCGGCGGCTGGTCCAGCGGCCGCAGGATGATCTTCACCGCGTTGGCGGCCTGGTCGACGACCACGGCCTCCGCACTGGTGCAGCCGCTGCTCGCGTAGGCGATCGTCTCCAGCGTGAACCCGTCCGCGTGCAGCCAGACCTTGCCGCGGTGCTCGCCGTAGTAGTCGGGCACGGCCGACGCGTCGACCTGCGCAGCGGGCACCTGGGTCAGGCCGGGTGGGACCACGATCTCGCCCTGGTCGATGGTGATCCGCGGTGTGCCACTCGACGGGTTCTGCGGCTTGCCCGCCGACGGCTCCGGCTGTGTCGGCGGCACATCGGACGGGGTCGGCGTCTCGGGCGGTGTCTTCGACGGCGGCGCCGAGGTCGTCGAGGTCGTCGTCGTGGTGGTGGTCTGGTCGGACGCGGCAGGGGTGGACGCGTCCCCGCACCCGGCCAGCACACCCAGTGCGAGCGCGGCGGTGGCGGTGGTCAGCAATGCCCTCATGGGGAAAGGACGGTAGCCGCACCCGCGACGGTTGCACGAGACGATGCCCGGCCGCGTGGGGGCGCACGCGGCCGGGCATCAGGGGGTGAGGGACTGTCAGGCCTTGCGTTGCTCGGACTTCAGCACCACCGTGCGGTCCCCCAGCGGCGCGTCCAGCTCGGAGGTGATCTTCGGGTAACGCAGGTCCATCGTGCATGCCTGCGGCTTGGCGGGGATGGTCTCCACCATGAGCACCACGACCTGCTTGTCGCTCTGTTCCGGGATCTCGACACTGGCCTTCCCGCAGCCGCCCTCCTGGGCGACCACGCCGATCGACGTGCCCTCGTCCTCGGTCCACACCAACTGTGGGTAACCCTTCGGCAACGAAGAGTCGTCGATCTGGGCCGTGGGCACCTTGGCGCCGCCGCTGGGCGGCGTCCGCGCGGGCTGACGATCGGGTGTGGTCGATGGCGCCGTCGACTCCGCCGTCGACTCCGCCGTCGTGGTCGAGCCGGTGCCCGGCTCCTGGCTCTCCTGCGGGTTGGCGCACGCGCTCGCGAGCAAGAGCAGAACGCCGGCGCCAACAACGGTTCCTAGGCGTTTCATGTCCGAAGGACGAACCGCGCCGCACGGCCGGTTGCACACCGGCCGGCAAACCCTACTTTCGTAGGAAAGCTCACTCCGCAAGCTCCGTTCGTGCGAATGCTCACTCCGCAAGCTCCGTTCGTGCGAATGCTCACTCCGCAAGCTCCGTTCGGCGGAAAGTGAGCGACCGCAGCCTGCGCGGGCCGCTGTCCTGCCGCGACGGCGGCGGCCCGACCTTCACCCGTGCCCCGACGGCCTGCGCGCCCGTGGGAGCCGCCAGGATCGGCTCCAGCGCGAGCCACCGCACCTGCGGCACGTCCTCGGCGAGTGCCGCGACCCGCAACACCAGGTCCGCCAGCGCGTCCAGGTCGGCCGGTTCGGTGCCGCGGTAGCCGGTCAGCAGCGGCGCCGCCTTCGGGGCGCGGACCAGCGCGGCGGCGTCCACGTCGGTGAGCGGGACGGCGCGGTACGCCCGGTCGCCGAGCAGGTCGGAGACCACACCGGACAGTCCGAACGAGACGAGCGTGCCGAACGACGGGTCGTCGCGCAGCCCGATGGAGCAGCCGATCCCCTTGCGTGCCATGCGTTGCACATATATGTCGGCGACCTCGGTCAGTGCCACGAGGTCGGCGTACGCGGCGCGCACGGCCTCGGCCGTCGCCAGGTCGAGGCGCACGCCCTCCAGGTCGGGGCGCCGCCACCACCGCTCACCGGTGGCCTTCACCGCCACCGGGTAACCGAGTTCGTCGGCCGCGGCCACCGCCTCGTCGCCCGACGTGACCGCCTGGTGCGGGGCGATCTCGATGCCGTAGCAGGAAAGCAGGTGAACGGCCTCGGCGTCGGTCAGCTCGACCAGGTCCTCGTCCACATCGGACAGGCGGGTCTGGACCAGGTCGCGGGCGGTGTCGACGTCCACGTCGTCGGGCCGCACCAGCTGCCCCTGCGGCGCGGACCGCCACGCCGCGTACCTGGTCGCGCGGGCCAGCGCGAGCACGGCACGTTCCGGGCTCGGGTACGACGGGATGGAACCGCGGGCGGGTGCGCCGTCCCCGCTCCGCACCGCCAGCTCGGCCGGAATCCCTTCCGTGGCGAGGAAGGTCGACACGATCGGTTTGGCGCCGCCCTCCTCGTCGGCCGCGTCGCGCAACGCCCGCGCGTACTCGGCGCCGGGCGTCGACAGCGGCGGCACGAACACCACGACCAGCGCGTCGACGTGGTCGCCGCGCAACTGCTCGCGGACCGCCGCGGCGAGCGCGCCGGGCCCTGCCGACACGCCAACGTCCACCGGGGCGCCCGCGAGTTCTAGGCCCTGGCCCAGCGCGGCGTCCGCGGCCAGCACCCCGATCGCGGACGAGTTGCCGACGACCGCGACCCGCCCGCCGCGCGGCAGCGGCTGGTGCGCGAGCAGCAACGCGGTGTCGAAGAGCTGTGCGATCGACTCGACGCGGATGACACCGGCCTGCTCGAACAGGGCGGCCACGCTGGCCTCGTCGACGTCCACCGACGTCGCGGCCAACGCGGGCAGCACCGCGTTGCGCCCGGACTTCACCGCGACGATCGGCTTGACCCGGCCGAGCCTGCGCGCGAGCCGCGCGAACTTGCGTGGGTTGCCGAACGACTCCAGGTACAGCAGCACGACGTCGGTCGCCGGGTCGGTCTCCCAGTACTGCAGCAGGTCGTTGCCGGACACGTCGGCGCGGTTGCCCGCGGACACGAACGTCGACAGCCCGAGCCCGCGGGCGGCCGCGTCGGCCAGGATCGCGGTGCCGAGGGCGCCGGACTGGCTGAAGAACCCGGTGCGGCCCCGGCCGGGCAGCTTCGGCGCGAGCGTCGCGTTGAGGCGCACGGCCGGGTCGGTGTTGACCACGCCGAGCGCGTTGGGGCCGACCACGCGCATGCCATGTGCCCTGGCCTCGGCGACCAGCCTGCGTTCGGCGCCCTCGCCGTCGGGCCCGGCGTCGCTGAAGCCGGACGAGATCACCACGAGCGCCTTGACGCCCTTGGCGAGACAGGCGTCCATGACGTCGTCCATGTGCTCGGCGGGCACGGCGACCACCGCGAGGTCGACGGGGTCGGGGATGTCCAGCACGCTCGCGTAGGCACGCACGCCCCGCACCGACCGGTGCTCGGCGTTCACCGGGAAGACGGGCCCGGCGAAGCCCGCGCGCAGCAGGTTCCCGAGCACCGCGTAGCCGATCTTGTCCGGGTCGGTGGAGGCACCGATCAACGCGACCGAGCGCGGGTGGAGCAGGTTGTGCACGCTGCGGGCCTCGGCCGCCTGCTCCCGCGACCGCGCGACGGCGACGGACTCCTCGGTCGGGTCGATGGCGAACTCCAGGTGGAAGACGCCCTCCTCCATCTCGCGGGCGACCTGGTAGCCGGCCGCGCGGAACACGCCCAGCATGGCGGAGTTCTCGGCGAGCACCTCGGCGGTGAACCGCTCGATGCCGACCTCGCGGGCCGCGGCGGCGAGGTGCTCGAGGAAGATCGGCCCGAGGCCGCGGCTCTGGTGCCGGTCCTCGACGACGAACGCGACCTCGGCGGACGGCCCGCCGTCGATCCGCTCGTACCGGGCGACCGCGACGATGTCGTCGCCGAGCAGGGCGACGAACGCGACCCGGTCGTGGTGGTCGACGGTCGTGAACCGTTTCAGGTCCTTCGGCGGGATCTGCGGGTAGGCGCCGAAGTAGCGCAGGTAGCGAGTGCGTTCGGACATGCGGCCGTGGAAGGCGAGCAACGCGTCGGCGTCGCTGGGCACGATGGGCCGCAGGTGCACGGTGCCGCCGTCGGACAGCACCACGTCGGCCTCCCAGTCCCTGGGATAGTCGAACGGGTCCTGCTCCTCGGCGGGCATGGGATCAGTCTCTCGGATCGTCGGGGTCGAGGCCGTGTAGCGGGAAGACGGCGCGCCGGACCTCCTTGATGATGCTGTCGACCCGTTCGCCGTCCTCGCCGTCCCACGGCTCGAAGTCGGTGCTCTTGCCGTCGCTCATGGTCAGCGGCAGCTCGGCGGTGGGCGCGATCTTGTCGACGAAGCGGGTCCACTCGCTGGGCAGCATCGTGTCGGCGGAGACGTCCCGGTCGAGCACGGTCGCGATCAGGTGGGTCCAGGACCGCGGCACGACCCGCAGCAGCGCGTAGCCGCCACCGCCCGCGGCAAGCCAGTTGCCGTCCGCGTACTGGTCCGCGAGCGCGCGGACGGTCCGGTAGATCGTGCGGTGCCCGTCGACGGACAGTGACAGCGAGGCGAGCGGGTCCTCGTGGTGGGTGTCCACACCGCACTGGCTGACCAGCAGCTGCGGCTGGAACTCGGCCAGCAGCGACGGCACGATCGCGTGGAACGCCCGCAGCCACGCACGGTCACCGGTGTTCGGCGGCAACGGGACGTTGACCGCGCTGCCGGGCGCGTTGGGCCCGCCGGTCTCGTCGGCGAACCCGGTGCCGGGGAAGAGCGTGAGCGGGTTCTGGTGCAGGGAGATCGTGAGCACGCGGGGGTCGTCGTAGAAGGCGGCCTGCACCCCGTCGCCGTGGTGGACGTCGGTGTCGACGTACGCGATGCGCTCGTACCCGTTGTCCAGCAACCACGAGATGGCGACGGCGAGGTCGTTGTAGACGCAGAAGCCGTGCGCGTGGTCGCGCATGGCGTGGTGCAGCCCACCCGCGATGCCGACCGCCCGCTTGGTGGTCCCGTTCGCGATCTGCCGAGCCGCGAGCAGCGAGGACCCGACGACCCGGGCGGACGCCTCGTGCATGTTGTCGAACACGGGGTTGTCCGGGGTGCCCAGCCCGTGCCCGACGTCCCATCCGGCCATCGGCGCCTCCCGCACGGCGGCGAGGTACCCGGCGTCGTGGATCCGCTCGATCTCCTCGTCGGTGGCCTCCTGCGGGACGAGCAGGTCGACCCCGTCGAGCACGCCGAGCGCACTGGCCAGCCGCATGGTCAGCTCGAGCCTCACCGGGTGCAGCGGATGCTCACCGCCCAGGTCGTACCCGAGCAAGGCGGAGTCCCACACGACCGAACCAGGCACACTCACTACCGCTCCTCGCAGGCTCCGAGCGGCCGCTCGCGGTCGCCCTGTGTTTTCTGGTTCGCTCCGCGAGCTCCGCTCACGACGCAACCCTAATCGAGACGAGGTGGCCCCAGCCCGTCGCCAGAGCCCACTGTATTCTGTATACAGGTTGGTCAGCCTGGCGCGTCGCCGGTGGCCACCGGCCGCTCCGGGTCCGCGCTCCAGTTAGACCACGACCCCGCGTACAGCGCGGCCCGGTCCGTCACCCCGGCCACCTCGAGCGCGAGCAGCACCGAAGCGGCGGTCACCCCGGACCCGCAGTAGGCCCCGACCGGACGGTTCCCGTCGACGCCCAGCTCGGCGAAGTGCCCGGCCAGTTCCCCGGGCGCGCGCCAGCGCCCGTCCGCCCCGACGTGGGCGGCGAACGGCGCGTTGACCGCCCCCGGCACGTGCCCGGCCCTGGGGTCGATCGGTTCGACGTCACCCCGGTAGCGCTCCGGCGCGCGGGCGTCGAGCAGCAGACCCGCCCGCGCCAGCTCGGCCGCCCCGCCGGCGTCGACCACCGGCCGCTGCCCCGGCCGGACGGTGATGTCGCCCGGCTCCGGCGCGGGCACGTCGGCCGTCACGGGTCGCCCCTCCGACTCCCACGCGGCGAACCCGCCGTCGAGCACCCGGACCTGGTCGTGGCCCACCCAGCGCAGCAGCCACCACAGGCGCGCCGCGATCGACCCGTTGTCCGCGTCGTAGACCACCACCGGGTGCCCGGCGCGCACCCCGGCGGCCCGCAGCACCCGCTGGAGGTCCTCGGGCACGGGCAGCGGGTGCCGACCGCCCGGCCCCGGCGAGGCCGCGAGGTCGGCATCGAGGTCGAGGTACACCGCGCCAGGCACGTGCCCGCGGTCGTAGTCCGCGCGCCCGGGCGGCCCGCCGAGGCGCCAGCGCACGTCGATGAGCGTCGGCGGCGCGGCGGTGGTCAACGACACGGCGAGGTCGGTGCACGACACGAGTGGAGAAGTCACCGGGCTATTCTCCACTCACCCGACCTGCCGTGCCGTGTCCCGCAGCGGGCGCCCGCTCACTGCCCGTGACCGCCTCACTGCTCCACCTGGCGGAGCGACTAGCATGGATGACGACGAAGGGGAACGGCGTGAACGAGCTCATCGACACCACCGAGATGTACCTCAAGACGATCTACGAGCTCGAGGAGGAGGGCGTCGTCCCGCTGCGCGCCAGGCTCGCCGAGCGTCTCGGCCAGAGCGGTCCGACCGTGAGTCAGACCGTCGGCCGCATGGAACGGGACGGTCTGGTCGTCGTCGCGGGTGACCGGCACCTCGAGCTGACCGACCACGGTCGCGCGCTCGCCGTCACGGTCATGCGCAAGCACCGCCTCGCCGAGCGCCTCCTGGTCGACGTGATCGGCCTGGAGTGGGAGCACGTCCACTCCGAGGCGTGCCGCTGGGAGCACGTGATGAGCGAGGCCGTCGAGCGCAAGCTGGTGAAGCTGCTCGGCAACCCCACCACGTCGCCCTACGGCAACCCGATCCCCGGCCTGGACAAGCTGGGCTCCGGTGAGCCCGCGCCGCCGGTCGAGGCCGACCTGGTCCGCATGGACGACGTCGCGCGCCGCGGTGGCGGCAAGGTCGAGGTCCGCCGCATCGCCGAACACGTCCAGCTCGACCCCGACCTCATGGCGGAGCTCAAGGAGGTCGGCGTCGTGCCCGGCCAGACCGTGCAGGTCGGCCCGTCGAAGGGGGACGGCAACACGATCGAGGTCAGCGGCGAGCACAGCTCGGCGCAGGTCGCGCCCACCGTCCTGCACGCCGTGCTCGCCCGCGCGAAGTAGGCGACCCCGGCCACGTGACCACCACCAACGAGCGCGGCACCGCCGACGCGCAGGACAACACGCCCAGGCACCCCTCCGGCACCCGCACCGGCTCCGGCGCGTCCGTGCTCGGCGCGGCCACCCACACCGTGCCAGCCCGCGCCGCCGCGCACTTCCGAGACCTGCTCGGCCGTCCGCCCACGGGCGTGTGGTCCGCGCCGGGCCGGGTCAACCTGATCGGCGAGCACACCGACTACAACGACGGTTTCGTGCTGCCGTTCGCGTTGCCGTACCGCATCGCGGTGGCCGCGTCCCCCCGCGACGACGGCGTCCTCGCCGTCACCACCGTCGGTGACGACGGCCGCCCCCAGCAGGCCCCGCCCGTGCCCGTCGCCGACCTGGCGCCCGGGTCGGTCGATGGCTGGGCGGCGTACCCGTCGGGTGTCACGTGGGTGCTGCGCGACGAGGGCTTCGGCGGCGGCGCCGACCTCGTCATCGCGGGCGACGTCCCTGCCGGTGCCGGGCTGTCCTCCTCTCATGCGTTGCAGTGCGCGACCGCGCTGGCCCTACTCGGCCTGGCCGGTGTGGAACTGGACGAACCGGACGCACCGAGCCGCGCGACGATCGCCAGGTGGGTGCAGCGGTCGGAGAACGACTACGTCGGCGTCCCGACCGGCCTGCTCGACCAGACCGCGTCCCTCTCGTGTGTCGCGGACCACGTGCTGTTCCTCGACGTGCGCTCCGGGGAGATGGAGCAGGTTCCGTTCGATGCCTCCTCTGCTGGTCTTGCCGTGCTCGTGATCGACACCAAGGCGAAGCACTCGCACAACGACTCGGGGTACCGCGAACGCCGCACGGGCTGTGAGCGCGCCGCGGAACTACTGGGCATTCCCGCCCTGCGGGACGTCACCGAGGCCGGCCTCGACGAGGCGCTCGCCCGGCTGCCCGAAGAACTGCGCCCGCTCGTCCGCCACGTGGTCACCGAGAACGCCCGCGTGGAACGGACGGTCGAGCACCTGCGCGCGGGCCGGATCGCCGACATAGGCGACCTGCTGACCGCGTCCCACACCAGCATGCGCGACGACTACCGCATCTCCTGCCTCGAACTGGACCTCGCGGTGGACACCGCGCTCGCGGCGGACGCGCTGGGTGCCAGGATGACCGGCGGCGGTTTCGGCGGGTCGGCGATCGCCCTGGTCGCCGCCGACGCCGTGGAGTCGGTCGGCAAGCAGGTGCTCGCGGCGTTCGCCGAGCGCGACCTGACCGCGCCGGGCCTGTTCACGGCGGCGCCCTCCCCGGGCGCCGGTCGCGACAACTTCTCGTAGACGAAACGGAGATCGTGGTGAAGCTGCTCGTGACGGGCGGGGCGGGGTACGTCGGAAGCGTGTGCGCGGCACGCCTGCTGAAGGCGGGCCACGAGGTCGTCGTGCTGGACGACCTGTCGACCGGCCACGCTGACGCGGTGCCGGCGGGCTGCCGGTTCGTCCAGGCGGACCTGGCCGAGGCCGCGGACGACCTGCTCGCCGAGGGCTTCGACGGTGTCCTCCACTTCGCCGCCAAGTCACTGGTCGCCGAGTCGATGCAGGATCCCAAGAAGTACTGGGACGGCAACGTGCTCACCTCTCTTCGTCTGCTCGAAGCCGTACGCGTCTCGGGGACGCCACGGCTGGTGTTCTCGTCCACGGCCGCGGTCTACGGGCAGGCCGAGGTGATCCCGATCGTCGAGACCGCGCCGACGCGCCCCACCAACACCTACGGCGCCACCAAGCTCGCCATCGACCACGCCATCACCTCCTACGCGCAGGCGCACGGGCTCGGTGCCGTGAGCCTGCGGTACTTCAACGTCGCGGGCGCGTGGGGCGGCTACGGCGAACGCCACACCACGGAAACCCACCTCATCCCGCTGGTCCTGCAGGTGGCCCTCGGCCAACGCGAGGCGATCCACGTCTACGGCGAGGACTACCCGACGGCCGACGGCACCTGCGTCCGCGACTACATCCACGTCGCCGACCTCGCCGAGGCGCACCTGCTGGCGCTCGACCACGCCACACCCGGCCGGCACGACATCTACAACCTGGGCAGCGGCACCGGGTTCTCCGTGCGTGAGGTCGTCGAGACCTGCCGCACGGTCACCGGGCACCCGATTCCCGCCGAGGTCAAGGATCGCCGCGCCGGGGACCCGCCCGCTCTGGTCGCGTCCAGTGAACGTGCGCGCGAGGAGCTGGGCTGGAAGCCCGAGCACGTGGACCTGGACGTCATCGTTCGGGACGCCTGGGAGTTCACCCGGGGCCGTTCCGCGCTCTGATCTCCGTTCCCGCGTGTGGAGGCAGGAACGACGTCAGTGGGTCCAGAGTGGCGCGAGCCGGGGTGAGCAGGCCCAGGGTGGCTGCCGTGCGTGTGTTCAGTTCGCCGTTGACGACGTCGACAACGGGGCGTGTGTGTGGAGTGCAGGGCTGCGCTGCGGGCAGGAGGTCGTCCGGGAACCCTTCGTTCTTGAGGATGCTTCTCATCAGCAGGGTTCGCAGGTGGTCCGGGGGCAGCACGGCCTGGGTCAGGGCGATGTACAGCAGTTGCGCCAGTGAGTGGGCCGGGTTGGCGTCGAGCGCGGTTCTCACCGCCAGCACCGCCAGCGTGCCCGCTCCCCGCAGGTAGGCCGACATCGCCAGCAGCGTGGCCGGTTCCGCGCGTTCCGGCGCCGGTAGTGCGCGCACGAGCACCGTCCACAGGCGTTCCGCCGCCTGAGGGTTCGGGGTCAGCGCCGCCGCGAGGCACTCGTCCTTCACTTCCTGGTGGGACAGTGCTCGTGCCAGGCGCACCAGGTGGCGATCGTTGAGGACCGGCAGGTCCGGAGTTTTCTCCGCGTCGGCCAGGGTTCTGGTGATCAGGGACAGGTCCGCGGCCAGATCGTCTTCTGTGTACGGGTTTTGCGGTGTGCGCAGGTGGGCGTCCAGCAGTTCTTCCCTTCTCACAAGGGTTTCCGCCGGATCCGGCGCCAGTTGTTCCGCCATTTCCTCACGGCTGCGGTACGTCGGGTCGCCTGCGAGCGCGATGGCCGCCGCCCAGGTGGTCGTCTGCGGGTCGGGGACCTCGCCCGTGCACTGTGGATCCAGATAGCACCGCCACCGTTCGCCGGGGCGGATGGCGGCCACCCAGCTGGCGTGCACGAGCAGGATGTCGTTGTCGTCGAAGCCTTGCCGGAGTGCGTTCACCAGGCGGCGGTGCGCGTCCACGGTGCCACCCACGACCACGGCCAGCGCCGCGACCGCTCCGTTCCTCTTCGCGGCGGCCACCAGGTGTTCGGCGGCCGCCTCTGCGTGCTCCGGTGCGGGAAGGTCGGCTCTCATCGTCGTGCCGAGCGTGAGCGCCGGAACGCGGTTGAACGTGAACAGGACCAGTGAGTCCCTCGGCGGGAAGCCGATCACGTACGGGATGCCAGCGGTCAGAGCTGACAGGTCACGGCGGGTGATGTCGGTGTGTGGGAGCGAAGTCGTCATGCGTCCACTGTGCGGCCGCGGGCGACGAAGCGGGGTGCGAGGCGCCTCGAATGTGGACAAGTGGGTGGGCTGTGGACAGCTCGGGTGGAAACGGGAGGTGGCGGACCGCAACTGTCGGTGCGGTGTGGTAGGCGGCGGCTGGTCGTTCGCGCGAAACTGGCGACGCCCTCGGGCATCATGGCGGCGTGCGTGACTTCATCGACCGCCTGCCCAAGGCGGAACTTCACGTCCACCTCGTGGGTTCCGCCTCGCTGGACACCGTCCTCGAACTGGCGCGGCGCCACCCGGGCAAGGCGGTGCCGACGGACCGGGAGCGGTTGCGCGCCTTCTACGAGTTCACCGACTTCGCGCACTTCATCGACGTGTACGTGAAGGTCAACCAGCTCGTGGTCACCGGTGTGGACGTGACCGCGCTCGTCGTCGGGCTCGCGCGTGACCTCGCCGCGAACCAGGTGCGCTACGCCGAGGTCACGGTGACGCCGGTGCCGCACATCATGATGGGCATCGAACCCGACGAACTCGCCGAAGCGCTCACGGAGGGCCGTGCGCTCGCGCTGCGACAGCACGGTGTCGCGCTCGCCTGGGTGTTCGACATCGCGGGCTCGCTCGGCATCGACGCGGGCATGGCGACCGCCGAGTGGGCCCTGCGGCACCGGCCGGCGGGCACGGTCGGCTTCGGCCTCGGCGGACACGAGGTCGGTGTGCCCCGCGAGCGGTACCGGGTGCCGTTCGACCTGGCCCTCGACGGCGGGCTGCACCTGGTACCGCACGCTGGTGAGACCACCGGGCCGGAGACGATCTGGTCCGCACTCACTCACCTGCGCGCGGAACGGATCGGGCACGGCACGAGCGCGGTCCGCGACCCGAACCTGCTGGCACACCTGGCCGGTGAAGGCATCCCCGTCGAGGTGTGCCCCAGTTCCAACCTCCGCACCCGTGCCGTCACCACCCTCGCCGAGCACCCGTTCCCGCGGCTGCTCGACGCGGGGGTCGCGGTCACGCTGGCCACGGACGACCCCGGCATGTTCCACACCGACCTCAACCGCGAGTACCTGCTGGTGCACGAGCACTTCGGGCTGAGCCGGGGCGACCTCGCCGACCTCGCACGAGCAGGAGCACGCGCCGCGTTCTGCGACGACGACCGGAAGGCGGCGCTGCTGGCCGAGATCGACGAGGCGGAACAGGACTAACCCAGTCCGGAGCCTGTCCACGGCCGATGACGTAGCTCGACATGGCGGATGATCGTGTCACGAGCCCATTCTTCGCCGACCTGATCCACACTGACCTTGGCGCACTCGCGACCTCCGGCAGGGCAGACCAGCCAGTTTCCGTCGTGTCCGTCCACATGGACACCCCGCCGTCCCGAATCGCCGTCAACCAGCGTCGCCATAAATGAACGGTACGTCGCAACCGCAACATTTTCTAATTTCAGTCGCGAACGCGCATGAAATCATCGGCGACCGATTCGAGGATACCCCGAGCATCTTCCCCGATCACCGCCCTTCGACGAAAGTACTCGAACACACGGAGGTGATACGACACGTCTCGATAATCCCGGAGGGCTACCTCACCGGAGAACAGTTCCACGATCACCAGCCGGTCGTCATAGGCAACGAAGACATTCAGTGGGCTGGCACCGACCTGAACCGAACCAGGTAGGACCGCAAACTCGACGTTCGATCGTTCGGCCACCTCGACCATGTGCCGCAACTGCCCAGCCATCACAGGGGATGGCGCCCGCTTCAGCCTGACAGCCTGTTCTGTGAGCAGGAAATGGAACCGGCGAGACGTGTCGTTCAGAGCGTCCTGGCTGTCCAGACGCGCCCTGACCGCACGATCGACATCACGGGCAGGGTTTCCCTCGATCACCGGCGTGAGGGCATACCGCGCATACTCCGGCGTTTGCAGCAGTCCCGACGGAACAATGGGCAGGAAGTGTCGGACCTCAGCCGACGACTCCGTCAGCGCCTTGATTTCGACTTGCTTCCGCCACATGCCGGAGCGGGCGACGGAGCGCCAGGAGGCGTGTTCGACGTTGGCCACGCGCGCCAACGACAGCACGCGCTCAGCCACGTCCGAAGAGACGGACTCAAGTCCCCTCAGCATCCGCTCCACGTCCGCGACCGAGGGAAGGACCCGGCCGGACTCGATACGACTGATCTTGGATTGGGACATGGCGACGCGGGCGGCCAGCCTTTCCCCGGACAGGCCAGCCGCCTTGCGCAGGTCTCGCAGGGTCTCAGCGAGATTTCTCCGGTCCTGCCGATCGTCAGGTTCGATCATATTCGCCGAACGGCACCGCATGCGCCAATGCTGTGCATTGCCAACGTCGGTACATCTCAAGATCGGCATTCTCTCGCTGATCCACGTTGAGAAGTGTGCCGTCGGGATTGAAGTTCAGATCGACTACCAGCGAATCGTCGAACAACCAGAAGTCATACACAGGAAGGTCCAGTTCCACATCGGTCAGGTCAAGGACTCGGATGTCCTCCCCCGCTTCTATGTTGCCGGGGATCCCCCAATCGAACTGGTACCGCTGGTATTCCGTCAGCGGATACCTGACCACGCGAACGCGTCCGATGTCCTTGCCCGCCGATATGGCGGCGCGAACCGTCTCGTGCCACCCCGCGTTGTGCTCGTCTGGTTTGCGCTCCCCGGAGCGCCAACGGCTGAGACTTTCCTGTTCTCCGGCCATGGTGTAGCTCGGCTGGGTCTCGAACCGCCACGCGGACCGTTCGTATCCGGTGAGGTGCCTGGCGAACTGCTCACCATCTAGGAGCACGTCAGAACCTCCCCGAGTTCCGCGTAGAGTCGCTGCACCGCGGCCCGTGAGATGTCCGACCGCACAAGTGCGGCAACCGCGCCGAGTACGACCTCAGAGGGCAACTCGACAGCCGCTTCACCCTTTCCGAGTGCCAACCCTTCAACATGCGCCCCTACCGGAGTCCCCTGAACCACGGCCGTTCCCCGGTCCGAGATGTACACGGCCGGACACGTCCCGTTGTCGCAGCCTGAGACCCTGAGTAGTCGCATGGGTACAGACTCGGGCAAGACCACAGGCGCAGCAAGCTCTATGCACGTGTTCGCATAGCGTACGACCGGAAGGCGGCGCTGCTGGCCGAGATCGACGAGGCGGAACAGGACTACACGAGCCCGGCGAGTCGGTAGGCGACCAGTGAACCGGCTACGGCCACGTTGAGCGACAGGCCGGTGCCGAGCATGGGGATCTCGACGGCCGTGTCCAGCAACGTGGTCGCGTCCTCCGGGATGCCGTCGGATTCGTGGCCCAGCACGACGACCGTGCGGCGGCGGGCCGGGCGTAGTTCGACGAGGCGGATCGACTCGTCGGTCAGCTCCACGCCGACCACGTCGCTGTCCCCGCGCTGTGCCGCCAGCCACCCGAGTGGGTCGTTCACCCAGTGCACGCACGACGGCCTGCGCAGGGTGTTGCCCTTGGCGAGCGCCTCACGAATCCACGGCCGGTGCGGCACGGCCATGCAGGCGCCGACCGCGTCGCAGGTTCGCAACAGGGTGCCCAGGTTGACGCCGTACTTGGGCCAGAGCGGCGCGACGATCAGGTGGTCCCAACAGGAATGGGCGCGCCGGTGCCGCTGTCCGCGCAGCTCCGCCCTGGTGCGCACCCACATCGGACGGGCGCTCATCGGGCGCCCTGGGAGGTCCTTTCGGCCATGAGGAAGGGCGTTTCGCGGCACGCCCGGGCCATCGACGACGAAGAAGCGCTCACAGTGTAACGCCAGGTCCGATTCCGGCCAGCGATCTCGCGGCTTCCGGACGAACATCGACGACATGTTGATACGGCATCGCGGCGCGGAACCGCAGGTGGACCCGACTGCGTATGTGGCGCCCAACGCCACGCTCGTCGGGCACGTCCGGGTGGGGGCGCACGCGCGCGTGATGTACGGCGCGGTCCTGGACGCCGAGGGGTCGCGGGTTGAGATCGGGGCGCACACGATCGTGTCCGAACACGCCGTGCTGCGGGCGACAGCGGTCACCGACGCACCCGTCGTGCTCGCGGACCACGTGTTCGTCGGTCCCCACGCGACAGTGCTCGGGGCGCGGGTGGACCGCTGCGCATACCTCGCGGCCAACGCGACCGTGCTGCAGTCGGGCGGCGATCGGTGCCGGTGCGTGTGTCGCGGTCGGCGCGCTCGTGCACGCGCGGACGGTACTGCCGGGCGAGTTCTTCGTGCCGCCGCACACGACGGCGGTCGGGGACCCGGTCGAGGTGTTCGGGCCGGACCGGCCCGACGAGCTGGCCGCGGCGATCGCGGGTGTGGGCTTCGCCGACGCCGCGTTCGGTGTGCGCACCGCGTGGACCGACCGGGTCACCCGCTACCGGGAGGCCGCCGAGGTCCGGTCGGCCGAGTACGCCGCGCACGCCGACGACGAGGTGCTCGGCTGACGACCTCCTCGACGCGGTGGGGCGGTTGACGGGCAGACTCGTGGCATGACAGACGACCCGTACCTCTGGCTCGAAGAGGTCACCGGCGACACCGCCCTGGACTGGGTGCGGGCACGCAACGCCGAGACCGTCGCGGAGCTGACCGGCGGCGAGCGGTTCACCGCGCTGCGGGACGAGACCCGCGAAGTGCTCGACGCCGACGACCGGATCCCCTACGTGCGCAGGCGCGCCGAGTACCTCTACAACTTCTGGCAGGACGCCGCGAACCCGCGTGGCCTGTGGCGGCGCACCACGCTCGAGAGCTACCGGACGGCGAACCCCGAGTGGGAGCTGGTGCTCGACGTCGACGCACTCGCCAAGGCCGAGGACGAGAGCTGGGTCTGGCAGGGCGCCGCCGTGCTCCGCCCCGGCTACCGGCGTGCGCTCGTCGAGCTGTCCCGCGGCGGGGCCGACGCGACCGTGGTGCGGGAGTTCGACCTGGACACCAGGACGTTCGTCGTCGACGGGTTCACGCTGCCCGAGGCCAAGACCCGCGTCGGGTGGATCGACGAGGACCGCATCTACGTCGGCACCGACTTCGGTGAGGGCTCCCTGACCACGTCCGGCTACCCGAGGATCGCGAAGGTGTGGCGGCGCGGCACGCCGCTGTCCGAGGCGGTCACGGTGTACGAGGGCAAGCCGGAGGACGTGTCGGCGGGCGCCTACCACGACCCGACCGAGGGTTTCGAACGCGACTTCGTCTACCGCAACCTGGACTTCTACCGCATGGAGAAGTACCTGCGGCAGCCGGACGGCGACCTGGTGAAGGTGGACGTGCCGGAGGACGCCGAAACCTCCGCGCACCGCGAGTGGCTGCTGATCAGCACCAGGACGCCGTGGACCGTCGAAGGCACCACCTACCCGGCGGGCGCCCTGCTCGCCGCCCGCTTCGACGACTACCTGGCAGGGGGACGAGATCTCACCGTTCTGTTCGAGCCGGATGAACACACGTCGCTGCAGTACTTCCTGTGGACGAAGAACCACCTGATCGTGGCTTCTCTGGCGGACGTGAAGAGCCGCTTCGAGGTGCTCACCCCGGCAGACGGATGGGCACGTGCTCCCCTCGCCGGGGCACCGGAAGCCGGTTCGGCCGATGTCATCGACACGAACCCGGACGTCGACGACGAGTACTTCCTCAACGCGAGCGGGTACACGCAACCGGCCACGCTGTACCGCGGTGAGATCGGTGGCGCCCCCGAGGTCCTGAAGCGGGCACCCGCGTTCTTCCCCGCCGACGGGCTGTCGACGCGGCAGTACTTCGCGACCTCCGACGACGGCACGCGGATCCCGTACTTCGTGGTGGGGCACGAGAACGACGGACCGACGCTCCTGTACGGCTACGGCGGGTTCGAGGTGTCGCTCACCCCCGGCTACAGCGGCGTGATCGGCCGTGGCTGGCTGGCACGCGGCGGCACCTACGTCGTCGCGAACATCCGCGGCGGTGGCGAGTACGGACCGGAATGGCACCAGTCCGTGCTCAAGGAGAACCGGCTGCGCGTGTACGAGGACTTCGCGGCCGTCGCCAAGGACCTGGTGGCGCGCGGCATCACCACCAGGGAGCGGCTCGGCATCCAGGGCGGGTCGAACGGCGGCCTGCTGATGGGTGTCATGCTGACCCGGTACCCGGAGCTGTTCGGCGCGGTCGTGTGCCAGGTGCCGTTGCTGGACATGCGGCGCTACCACAAGCTGCTGGCGGGCGCGTCCTGGATGGCCGAGTACGGCGACCCCGACGAGCCCGAGGAATGGGAGTACCTCAAGGAGTACTCGCCGTACCAGAACATCGCCGCGGAGCGCCCGTACCCGCCCACGATCATCCTCACGTCCACCCGGGACGATCGCGTCCACCCCGGCCACGCACGCAAGATGGTGGCGCGGCTCGCGGAGCTGGGCTACGACGTCCGGTACTACGAGAACATCGAGGGCGGGCACGGCGGCGCCGCGGACAACGAGCAGCTGGCGTTCAAACGAGGACTCGAATACGAGTTCCTGTGGCGGACGCTAGGCGACGAGCCTTCCGTCGGCTAGCGCCACCTCGTCGCCCGAGAAGCGGCGGCGCAGTGCGCGGTCGTGGGACACCACGACCAGTGCGCCGGTGAACGCGGACATGGCCTCCTCCAGTTCCTCCACCAGCGTGAGCGACAGGTGGTTGGACGGTTCGTCGAGCAGCAGCAGGTCGACCTCGCCGGTGAGCAGCCGGGCGAGAGCGAGCCTGCGGCGCTGCCCCGCCGACAGCGCGCCGACGGGCACCCGCAGGTCCGCCGGACGGAACAGGCCGAGCGACAGCAGTTGCTCCGCCTGTTCCTCCGGCGGCCCCGGCCTGCCCTCGGCGTACGCGGCGAACAGGCTGCGGCGCGGGTGGTCCACCGGGATCTCCTGCGCCAGGTAACCCACGCGGCCGTGCCGTACGACGGTGCCCTCGTCCGGGTTCACGGCGCCGGCAAGAACACGCAACAACGTCGTCTTGCCCGCGCCGTTGGGGCCGTGGACGAGGAGCCGCTGCCGACCCGTGATCGTCAGGTCGGGTACGCGCAGCCGGTCCGCGACCCGCACGCCGTGCAGCGTGACGACCGTGTCCGGCCGCTCGCCCGCGGTCAGGCGGCCGGTGAACCGCAGCGGATCCGGTGGGCGCGGCACGGGGTCCTCCCGCAACCTGCGGAGACGTTCGCGTGCGTTGCGCACCCGGCTCGACTCCGACGCCTGCACGCGGCCGCCGTGCCGGTCGTAGCTCACCTTGTTGCGGTCCTTCATCACGCGGCCGGGCGCGACCTGGTGCGCGGTCGTGGCCGCGAACTCGGTCAGCTCCGCGATCTCGGTGGTCCACCGTTCGTACGCCAGCTCCCACCTGCGGCGCGCGTTCTGTTTGGCCGCCAGGTAGCCGGCGTAGCCGTCGCCGTAACGGGAGACGGTCCGGCGGTCACCGTCGACCTCCACGATCGCCGTCGCGACCCGTTCGAGGAACACCCGGTCGTGTGAGACGGCCACGACGGTGCCGCGGTGCGTGCGCAGGTGGTCCTCCAGCCAGGTGAGCGCGGCGGCGTCGAGGTGGTTGGTCGGCTCGTCGAGCAGCACCACCTCCGGCGCGGCCGCGATCAGACAGGCGAGCCCGAGCCGCGCCTGTTCACCACCGGACAGGGTGCCGAGACGGCGGTCTCTGTCGATGTCGGCCAGGCCGAGGGCGTGGCGTGCCTTGTCGACGCGGGCGTCCGCCTGGTAGCCGTCTCGCAGCTCGAACCGGGTGAGCAGGTCGCCGTACTCGCGCAGCGTCGACTCGTCCAGGCCGGACTCCAGCTCGCGGAGACGGCGCTCCATGTCCCGCAGGTCGCGCAGCGCGGCGTCGATGGCGTCGCCGACCGTGCGGTCGGGTGGCAGCTCGGGCGTCTGCCCGACGTAGCCGATGCTCTCGGCCGTGACGATGACCTCGCCGTCGTCGACGGTCTCCCGTCCGGCCAGCAGGCGGAGCAACGTGGACTTGCCCGCGCCGTTCTCGCCGACGACGCCGACGCGTTCGCCGGGGCGGACCGTCAGGGTGGCGGCGTCGAGGAGCAGGCGCTCACCGAAGGACTTGCGGACCTCGCGCAGGGTCAACTGGGTGGACAAACAGGCCTCCTGAGGTTCGTGCCGGGTGGTGGACAGACCTCAGAAAGTCCATGGCGCTCGCTCCTTAATGCGACTTCAGTTGCATTAGTATCGTGCCATGAACGCTTCAGGGGTGCAACCGAGTTCCCGGCCGGGCGGCCGGACCGCCCGGAACCGGGCGGCGGTGCGGGACGCGACCCTCGCCGAGCTGGCCGAACACGGCTACGCCGGGCTGACCGTGGAGGCGGTCGCGACGCGGTCGGGCGTGCACAAGACGACCGTGTACCGGCGCTGGGGCGGCGTGGACGGGCTGGTCGTCGACGCACTGGCACTCGCGGACGAGGACGACTGGGCACCGCCGGACACCGGCTCACTCGACGGCGACCTGCGGGAACTGGCCCGGGAGGTGGTGCGGACCTTCGCGGCCGCGCAGACGGCGTTCGTCGCGGCGGCGTTCCAGTCGGAGCGCGCGGCGGCCGCCCTGCACGCCTTCTACGCCGAGCGGCACAGGCGGGCCGAGGAGGTGGTCACGCGGGCGGTCGCCCGCGGCGAGGTACCCGCCGGAACGGACGCGGGCGCGGTGGTGAAGGCAGCCGTCGCACCGTTCTTCTTCCGGGTGGTGATCGCGGGCGAACTGGCGACGACGGAGCTGGCGGACCAGTCGGCGGCGGCCGTCGCGCACGCGGCACGCGCCGGGATCTACGCCTGAAGCGACGCCCAGATCCGGTCCGGCAGGAGCTTCGCCGCACGGGCCAGGTCGACGTCGGCGCCGTTCAGCCAGCGGCGGGACAGCTCCGCGACCGGGCCGATGAGCAGCATCTCGATGAGCGGGTCCGGCAGGTCGACCACCGCGCCCGCCGCGATGTGAGGCGCGAGCCACTCCGCCATGCGGGCCATGCGGGGCGCCTTCATCGCGGCGATCATCTCGGCGTGCGCGGGCAGGTAGGCCGCGTACGCCGAGGCGTGGATGAACCGCGCGCCGTCCGCGTGCTCGGCGACGTGCCCCAGGTACGCCGTGACCACCGCACGGACTCCGGATCGTGGCGTGCGTGCCCTGGTCAGCGCGGCGACGATGTCGTCGAGCAGCCCCGCCATGCAGCGGCTGTAGAGGGCGGCGGCGAGACCGTCGAAGCTGCCGAAGTGGTGGTACAGGCTGCCGAGGCTGCACCCGCTTTCCGCGACGACCGCGTGCACGGTGAAGCCTTCCACGCCACCGGACGCGTGGACGGCCAGCGCCGCGTCCAGGAGACGTTGCTTCGTCTCCTCACCGCGCCGCTGCTTAACCGGCACCGGTCAGTTCCCGAGCCTGGTCCCACAGGGCCTGCGCGGGGCCGTCCGGCAGCGCGCCCTCGGTGTCGACGTCGAAGTAGCGGCCACTGCCCGTGTCGTCGGCGAGGCGGACGATCGGCACGGCACCCTCGGCAGGGGACGCCCAGCGGCGTTTCACCACGCGCAGCACGGCGCCCAGCACGCCGCCCGGGTCGCCGAGGTCGGTGCGGATCACGCCGGGGTGCACGGCGTCGATGGTCACGCCCGCATCCTGCCACCGCCGCGCGAACAGCGGCACGAGCAGCAGGTTCGCGCGTTTCGTGTCGCAGTACGTGCGCATGCGGTGGAAGTCCCTGCCGTACGGGGTGCGTTCGAGGTCGACGCGGCCTTTCACGTACAGGCCCGCGCTGACCTGCACGACGCGACGGACACGGTCCGCCAGCGCCAGGTTCAGCTGGAACGGCGCCAGGTGGTTGACGGCGAAGGACTCCTCGATGCCGTCGTCGTTGTGCCGCAGGCGGGTCGGCCAGATGCCCGCGTTGTGCACGAGGACGTCGATGGCGTCGCACGTGTCACGCAGCGCCGATGCCAGCGTGTCGACCGTGCGCCTGTTCGCCAGGTCACCGCGCACGACCTCGACACCGGGTGGCGCGCCGCCGTTCCGGACCACCGCGACAGTGCGGAAACCCTTGCCCACCAAGGCTTCGCACACGGCGTAACCGATGCCCCGATTGCCACCCGTCACCACCGCGGTCCGCATGACGACGAAGCTTAACCAGAACAAAGTTCTAGAACAAGGTTCTGGTTGGGTAATGGACTGTCACGTTCCCGGCCGTGTCCCCGTCCTACCGGCATGAAACACCTGGTCTGGGGCGTGACACTGCTGGGCGCCGCGATGATGGTCGGTATCGGGTTGTGGTGCCGGCTCGATCCGGCCGGCTTCGCGGAGTGGGCGAACTGGCCGGACCACGACCACTTCCTGCACGACGCGGGCGTGTTCCAGATCGCCATCGGGCTCATGATGCTGGCCGCGCTGTGGTCACGTGACGTGCTGACGGTGGCGCTCGTCGGGTTCGGCTTCACGAACCTCTTCCACGCCGCGAACCACTACCTCGATCGCGCCGAGGGTGGTCGTGGGTCGGACGCGTGGCTGCTGCTGGCCCTCGCCGTGCTGGCGGGAGTGGCACTGGTCGCGCGGCGCAGGCAGATCACGACGGCGTCGACGCGGTCGTAGCAACCGGTTCACACGGAAGCGGGGGAGCCGCCGGATGGCGACTCCCCCGCTTCCGTTCGTCAGGTCAGCTGCAGCCGGACGTCGAACCGCAGCCTTCGCAGACGTAGCACGAACCCGCGGGGCGCATCTTCGTGCCGCACGTCATGCACAGCGGGGCGTCGGCGGCCTTGCCGAGGTGGAGTTCCAGCAGCTCGGTGGAGCTGTGGGCTTCCTTGACCTCCGGCTTCGACGCCTCCACGGCCGGGCGGGCCGGGCTGGCGTCGACCGTGCTGCGCATGGCCTCGATGTCCATGTCGCCCGACGGGCTGTAGTCGTTGTTCAGCTGGGCCGAGCGCTCGTCCGCCGTGAAGATGCCCAGCTGCGCGCGCTTCTCGTACGGCAGGTAGTCCAGCGCGAGCCTGCGGAACAGGTAGTCCAGGACGCTCGTGGCGATGCGGACGTCCGGGTCGTCGGTCATGCCGGCCGGCTCGAAGCGCAGGTTCTGGAACTTCGAGACGTAGAACTCCAGCGGGATGCCGTACTGGAGGCCGACCGAGATCGACATGCTGAACGCGTCCATGACACCCGCGAGCGTGGAGCCCTGCTTGCCCAGCTTGACGAAGATCTCGCCGAGGCCGTCGTCGGGGTAGCTGCCCGCGTGCAGGTAGCCCTCGGCGCCACCGACCGTGAACGACACCGTCTGGGACGGGCGCTTCTTCGGCAGGCGCTTGCGGACGGGGCGGTACTCGACGACCTTCTCCGGCTCGGCGTCCGCCTTGGCGCCCTTGCCCGCGGACAGCGGCTGGCCGACCTTGCAGTTGTCGCGGTAGATGGCCAGGGCCTTCAGGCCCAGCTTCCAGCCCTGGAAGTAGATCTCCTCGACGTCCTCGACGGTCGCCGCCTCCGGCATGTTGACCGTCTTGGAGATGGCGCCCGAGATGAACGGCTGGACCGCGGCCATCATGCGCACGTGACCCATGGGGGCGATGGACCGCTCACCCATGGCGCAGTCGAACACCTCGTAGTGCTCCCTGCGCAGGCCGGGGGCGTCGATGACGTGGCCGTGCTCGGCGACGTACTCGACGACCGCCTCGATCTGCTCGTCCTGGTAGCCCAGGGCCTTCAGCGCACGCGGCACGGTCTGGTTGACGATCTGCATGGAGCCGCCGCCGACCAGCTTCTTGAACTTGACGAGCGCCAGGTCCGGCTCGATGCCGGTGGTGTCGCAGTCCATCATCAGGCCGATCGTGCCCGTGGGCGCCAGCACCGAGGCCTGCGCGTTGCGCCACCCGTTGGCGGCGCCGATCTGCATGCCGCGCTGCCACTCCTGCGTCGCCAGCCGCTGCACGGTCACGTCGTTGTGGTGGTAGGTGCGGATCAGGTCGTTGGCCGCGGCGTGCTTGCGCATGACCTTCTGGTGCGCCTCGGCGTTGCGGGCGTAGCCCTCGTACGGGCCGACCACGCCGGCCAGCTCCGCCGAGCGACGGTAGGCGGTGCCGGTCATCAGCGACGTGATGCTCGCCGCCAGGGCGCGGCCGCCCTCGGAGTCGTACGCGTGGCCGGTCGCCATGAGCAGCGCGCCCAGGTTGGCGTAGCCGATGCCCAGCTGGCGGAACTTGCGGGTGGTGTCGGCGATCGGCTCGGTCGGGAAGTCCGCGAAGCAGATCGAGATGTCCATCGCGGTGATGATCAGCTCGACCGACTGGGCGAAGCGCTCCGCGTCGAACGTGCCGTCCTCGCGCAGGAACTTCATCAGGTTCAGCGACGCGAGGTTGCAGCTGGAGTTGTCCAGGTGCATGTACTCGCTGCACGGGTTCGACGCGGTGATGCGGCCCGACTCAGGGCACGTGTGCCAGTCGTTGATCGTGCTGTCGTACTGGATGCCCGGGTCGGCGCACTCCCACGCGGCCTGCGCCATCTTGCGGAACAGCGCCTTGCCGTCGACCTCCTCGATGACCTCACCGGTCGTGCGGGAACGCAGGCCGAACTGGCCGTTCGACTCGACGGCGTGCATGAACTCGTCGGACACGCGGATCGAGTTGTTGGCGTTCTGGTACTGCACCGAGGTGATGTCGGCGCCGCCGAGGTCCATGTCGAAGCCCGCGTCGCGCAGGACGCGGATCTTCTCCTCTTCCTTGGCCTTGGTCTCGATGAACTCCTCGACGTCGGGGTGGTCGACGTCGAGCACGACCATCTTCGCGGCGCGGCGGGTGGCGCCACCGGACTTGATGGTGCCCGCGGACGCGTCGGCGCCGCGCATGAAGGAGACCGGGCCGGAGGCGGTGCCGCCGGAGGACAGCAGCTCCTTGGAGGAGCGGATGCGGGAGAGGTTGAGGCCCGCGCCGGAACCACCCTTGAAGATCAGGCCTTCCTCGCGGTACCAGTTCAGGATCGAGTCCATGGTGTCGTCGACCGCGAGGATGAAACAGGCGGACACCTGCTGCGGCGACGACGTGCCGACGTTGAACCAGACCGGCGAGTTGAAGCTGAACACCTGGTGCAGCAGCATCCAGACCAGCTCGTGCTCGAAGATCGTGGCGTCGTCCTGCGTGGCGAAGTAGCCGTGCTCGATGCCGGCGTCCACGTAGGTCTTCACGACCCGGTCGATGAGCTGGCGCAGGGAGTGCTCGCGCTGCGGGGTGCCGACCGCGCCGCGGAAGTACTTGCTGGTGACGATGTTCGTGGCGTTGACCGACCAGAACTCGGGGAACTCGACGCCGCGCTGCTCGAAGTTCACCGTGCCGTCGCGCCAGTTGGTCATCACCACGTCGCGGTGCTCCCAGGTGACCTCGTCGTACGGGTGCACGCCCTCGGTCGTGTACACGCGCCGCACGGTCAGCCGCTGCGGTGTCGCGGCCTCCTTGTCGGTCCCCACCGTCTCCGTCATGACCTCTCCCTCGTTACTCGCACGTTGTGGCGTGGGCACGTTCGCTCCCGTGTACGGACCCACCGTCCGCCGTGATCGTTTGCCAACCCCGTTACGCCGTCGTGTACGGCTCTTGCTCATTTGCTTTGTTCGCGGAGCTTGCGGAGCGAACCGTCGAGCACATCGCCCGGCTCGACCGCACGCCGCAGCCCGGCGATCTCCTTCTCGAAGTCCTCAATGGACGAAAAACTGCGGTAGACGCTGGCGAAGCGCAGGTAGGCGACCTCGTCGAGCTCCCGGAGCGGGCCGAGGATCGCGAGGCCGACCTCGTTGCTCGGCACCTCGGCGGCGCCGGTCGACCGGATCGACTCCTCGACCTTCTGCGCCATCTGCTGCAGGGCGTCCTCGTCGACCGGGCGACCCTGGCAGGCGCGCCGCACCCCGTTGACCACCTTCTCGCGGCTGAAGGGCTCGGTGACGCCCGAGCGCTTCACCACGGCCAGGACGGCCTCCTCGACGGTGGTGAACCGTCGGCTGCACTTGGCGCAGGACCGCCTGCGCCGGATGACCTGTCCCTCGTCCACCTCACGTGAGTCGACCACCCGGGAGTCCGAGTGTCTGCAGAACGGACAACGCATGGGTCACCCCCATCTGGTGATCGACATGTGGACAACCTGTGGGCAAGTCCACCCCAACCTGTGGACTAACTACAGCGTTGTAACTACTAGATGTTGGGGTCGACGGTATGCCTAGACGCCACATGATGCAAGTCGACACGAGGGGCGACACGCGGTCCGGGGACATGCCGTGAGGAATGCCACCGCGGGTAGCTGTCCGGTTCGAAGCGGTCACCGGGAGGGTGACGCCACGACGGAGACGCCCGGAGCGTCGCGTGTCGAGGGCCTCGTCGGGGCGCGAGATTGCCACAGCGCGGAGGCGACACGGAGGAGGGGTACTGGGCAGCGAACGAAGGCGGGTGCGCTAAGCGCGACCGCCGAATCCGGCGGTCCGCGAACAGACGACGCGGGGAGAACGTTCGAAGAGCCGGCCTCAGCCCTCGAACGGCACGGTCAACGGCTGACCGGGCCGCACGGCACCGTCCACGCCGTTCAACTCGCGGATCCGGTCCACGACAGCCGAGGCGTCCGAGCCGGGCGCGACCCGCCCGGCGAGCTCCCACAGGTTCTCCCCCGGCTTGACCCGGACGACGGTCGTCTCCGAGGGGACCGACGGCTCGACGGCACTCGACAGCGCCCCCAGCCCGTAGACGGCGGCGGCCGCCATCGAGGCCACCGCCGTCACCCAGACGGCGGACAACCGGGGCCTGCGCGGCGCGCACGAGGCGACCACCCTGGGCGCACCCGCCGCGGGTGCGCGCCGACGGGTCGGCGGCCGGTGAACCGGTGCGCGCCGCACGACGCGCACGGGCGTCGGCCGCTCCACCCGCGGGGCCGGGACCTGCGCTTCCACCTTCGACCTGTGCGCCGTCACCCTCATGACCGTCTCCTGACCACTCTCGAACACCTGCTCGAAGCTCGAACAGTCGTTCGATCGAACCTTCGTGCGATTTTGTACCACGGGGCACCGGCAAAAAACGAGACCCGCCCGGCGTGTCGTCGAACAGGTGTTTGATCTCCAGGTGGCCTACGGATAACGTCGAAGACGCACACGAACATTCCGGGCGCCACGTGGGCACCCGGCGCGCAGGGAGGCATGCAGTGCCACGCAAACCAGGAGGAATACCGAAGGGCGTCCCGAAGAGGAAGCCGTTGCGGGGCAACCTACGCAGTTTCCCCGACGTGGACCAGGCCGACGGTGAGGAGCTTCCCGTCCGGCAGCGAGAGGTCCTCGACGTCATCCGGACGTGGGTGGAGCGGTTCGGTTACCCCCCGAGCGTCCGCGAGATCGGCGAGGCGGTGGGGCTGACCTCGACCTCGTCCGTCGCCTACCAGCTGCGGGCGCTGGAACAGAAGGGCTACCTGCGGCGGGACCCGAACCGGCCGCGTGCGATCGGGGTCCTCCCGGCGGACGTCGACCCGGCCACCGTGCGCGCGGCCACGGCCGAGGCGACGCCCACCGAGGCGACCACCGCGGAGGTCGCGATCGCCACGCCGACCGCCGCGTACGTGCCCGTGCTGGGGCGTATCGCCGCTGGTGGACCCATCCTCGCCGAAGAGGCCGTCGAGGACGTGTTCCCGCTGCCCAAGGAGATCGTCGGCGAGGGTTCGCTGTTCCTGCTGCGGGTCGCCGGTGACTCGATGGTCGACGCGGCGATCACCGACGGGGACTGGGTGGTGGTGCGCCAGCAGCCCACCGCCGACAACGGGGAGATCGTCGCCGCGATGATCGAGGGCGAGGCGACGGTCAAGACGTTCAAGCGCAAGGACGGGCACGCCTGGCTGTTGCCGCACAACGAGGCCTACGAACCCATTCCCGGTGACGACGCCACCATTCTCGGCAAGGTCGTCGCCGTGATGCGCAGGCTCTAGAAAGAGAAAAGGGTCGTCGGCGCGCCGCACGCCGACGAACGAAAAGCACCAACCCGCGGCGATCGTGGCAGCAGCCTCCCGCACGATCGCCGCGGTTTTTTCGTCAATACGCCTTACGGCGACGCAGCGCACGGAACAGCAAATACACACCCGCGACCACGACTACCGTCACAACGGTCGCCGGTATTGCCGGTAGCCCCTCCGTGGCGGGTGACGATTCCGTACTGTCCGATGCCGACGCCGGTTCCGGCTTTTCCGGCGCCGGTTCCGGTGCGACCAACCGCGCCGCGCCCGCGACCACGTTGACCGGCTCGCCGACGCCTTCCGACGCCGACAGCAGCGACCCGTCCGGCTGGAACGCGATCGCCTCGCCCTGCACCTCGTTCGGCAGCGGTATCCGCACCGGCTTCGCGGACAGGGCACCCACGACGTCGCCGTCCTCCATCGGGAACAGGTACGCGTCGGTGTAGGTCCGCAACGCGATCGCCGTACCGTCGGGGCTGGTCGCCGCGCCGGTCACGGTCACCGAACCGACAACGCCCGGCACCGGGCCGCCCGGCGTGTCGGTGCTGTTCAGCCGTACCGCCAGAACATGCCGAAGCGGTGTCGGGCCGGGTGAGGTGAGCGGGCCGGCGGGTCGGTAGACGTCCGCGGTACCGAGCGCGCTCTTCGTGACGATGAACGGGGTGCCCGCCGGGTCGAGCAGCAGCGCCTCGGCGTCGTGCTTGCCGTCCGGGTACGTGAGCCGGTACAGCGTCGACTCGCCGCCGGGGGTGAGGGAGATGAGGGCGACGGTCTCGCGGTCGTTGTCGTTGTCGCCGGTGTCGGACAGCCAGAACGTGCCGTCCTTCGCGCGGGCCATGTCCTCGACGTCGTACGGATCGATCGCGCCGGTGACCACGTCCTCGACCTGGCAGTCCTTGCCCAGCACGAACACGGTGGCCGCGGTGCCGCCGTCGTTGGTCGCGTACCAGTGGCCGTCGTCGGCCGCCAACCCGGACAGTTCACCCAGCTCGGGATCGGTGACGGTGCACGCCGCGACGGGCGTGGGCACCTGTGCCGCGAGTGCCGCCGGGGTCGCCACGAGCAACCCCAGCGGCACCAAGAACGCAAGCGTCACCGACCGCACCGGCACTCCTCCCCCTGGCCCCGTGGACGAAACCCACGGTAGCGGCCCAGGGGGCGCCCGTCAGGCGGACGTGCCGTTGACGAGATAGGACTCCAGTGCCCCCGCCAGGTCGGGCTTGACCTTGGCGGACAGCTCGGTGCCGTGCTCGGTGTGGCGCTCGGAGAGCACCTCGCCCTCGCGGTGCACGCGGGCCACGAGCTCACCCCGCGTGTACGGCACGAGCACGTCGACCTCGATGTGCGGCCGCGGCAGCAGCTCGGCGACCCGCTCCCGCAGCTCCGGGATCCCGATCCCGGAGTGCGCGGACACGAACACCGCGCCGGGCAGCAGGTGTCGCAGCCTGGTGAGCGACAGCTGGTCCATCGCGTCGGTCTTGTTGACCACGACCAGCTCGGTGGGCAGCGCCTCGTCGCGCCGGTCGGAGATCTCGCCGAGCACCTCGCGCACGGCCTCGACCTGCCACTCCGGGTTCGGGTCGGAGCCGTCCACCACGTGCAGGATGAGGTCGGAGTCGGCGACCTCGTCGAGCGTGGAGCGGAACGCCTCGACCAGCTGGTGCGGCAGATGCCGCACGAACCCGACGGTGTCGGTCAGCGTGTAGACGTGCCCCTCCGGCGTGGTGGTCCGGCGCGTGGTGGCGTCCAGGGTGGCGAACAGCGCGTCCTCCACCAGAGCGCCCGCGCCGGTCAGCGCGTTGAGCAGGCTCGACTTGCCCGCGTTGGTGTACCCGGCGATCGCGACGCTCGGCACGAGGTTGGCCCGCCGCTGGCTGCGCATCGTGTCACGCACGGTGCCCATCGCGGCGATGTCCTTGCGCAGCTTGGAGATCTTGTGCCGGATGCGGCGCCGGTCGGTCTCGAGCTTGGTCTCACCGGGACCGCGCAGACCCACGCCGCCGTTGCCGCCGCCGGCACGACCACCGGCCTGGCGGGACAGCGCGTCACCCCAGCCACGCAGGCGTGGCAGGAAGTACTGCAGCTGTGCCAGCTCGACCTGCGCCTTGCCCTCCCTGGACCGCGCGTGCTGCGCGAAGATGTCCAGGATCAGCGCGGTGCGGTCAATGACCTTGACCTTGAGCTTCGCCTCCAGCTGGCGCAGCTGGGACGGCGAGAGCTCACCGTCGCAGATCACCGTGTCGGCGCCGGTCGCCGCGACCACGCCGGACAGCTCGTTGACCTTGCCGGAGCCGATGTAGGTGGCCGGGTCGGGCCGGTCCCGCCGCTGCACGAGCCCTTCGAGGACCTCGGAACCGGCGGTCTCCGCGAGCCGGGCGAGTTCCGCCAGCGACGCGTCGGACTGAGCGGCACTGCCCTCGGTCCAGACGCCGACGAGGATGACCCGTTCCAGCCGCAGCTGCCGGTACTCGACCTCGGTGATGTCCGAGAGTTCGGTCGACAGCCCGGCCACACGCCGCAGCGCGGCGCGGTCGGAGAGCTCGAGTTCACCGACAGAGAACTCAGCCAGGTCAGTCAACCCGTCGTCGGCTTGCTGATGATTGAGATTCTCTGTCACGTGGTGAACGCCTCCGTCTTTCCGGTTTCGCTGTCCCATGAATAGTCCCATGTTTCAGCGTCCGGATCGACCGGGTTATTCCCCGATACCGTCCCACCAGGCCTGGTCCAGCTCGCCGCGAGCCACGAAAACCGCTGGTCCGGACAGGGTCGACCGCTCGGGGTCGACGGTCACCCGCACACGGCCACCCGGAATGTCGACCGTGGCCGCGCCGCTGTGTTCACCGCGTCCGTAAAGCACTCCGGTGACCGCCGCGACGGTTCCGGTGCCACACGATCGGGTTTCTCCGACCCCGCGTTCGTGGACTCGCATGCGGAGCCGGTCCGGGGCCTCGACCACCACGAACTCGATGTTCACCCCATCCGGGAACACGTCCGGGTCGTACACGGGCGGCACGCTGAGGTCCAGTGACGCGAGCTTGTCGGCGTCCTCCAGCACGCACACCAGGTGCGGGTTGCCGACGTTCACGGCGACCCCGGCGACCGACGCGCCCCCCACCGTGGCCAGCGACGATCCCGTCACCCGGGCCCGCCCCATGCCGACGGTGACCTGCTCGTCGACGGTGACCGTCCGGACACCGGCGCGGGTGCCGATGGCGAACTCGCGTTCGCTGACCAGGCCCGCGTCGACGAGGTAGCGGGCGAACACGCGCACCCCGTTGCCGCACATCTCGGCGATCGAGCCGTCGCCGTTGCGGTAGTCCATGAACCACACGTCGTCGGGCACGTCCGAGGGCCGGTCGTCGACCGACTTGGCGGGCACCACCCGCAGCACGCCGTCCGCGCCGACGCCCGCACGGCGGTCACAGAGCACGCGGACCCGCGCCGTGGTCAGGTCGAGCGTGCCGCCGGGGTCGGGCAACAGCACGAAGTCGTTCTCGGTGCCGTGGCCCTTCAGGAAGGAAATGCCCACGTGGTCAGGCTAGACACCGGGCGAGCGCGGCGCCTGGCAGGTTCTCCTCGCCCGCGTCGAGCCAGTGGATGCGCTGGTCGCGGCGGAACCACGAGCGCTGGCGGCGGACGAAGCGGCGGGTGGCCTGCGCGGTCGCCGCGGCGGCCGCGGCCATGTCGTGGTCGGCGTCGAACTGGTCGAGGACCTGCTGGTAGCCCAGCGCCCGGGACGCGGTGCGACCGACCCGCAACCCCTGTTTCTCCAGCTCACGGACCTCGTCGACCAGGCCGTGGGCGAACATCAGGTCCACGCGCCGGTCGACGCGGCGGTCGAGCTCGCCGGTGGCGAGGTCGAGGCCGAGCTGCAGCGTGTCGTAGCGGGCCGGGCCGGGGCGCGGCATGGTCGCGGAGAACGGGCGGCCCGTCAGCTCGATGACCTCCAGCGCGCGGACCACGCGGCGGCCGTTGCTGGGCAGGATCGCGGCCGCGGCGACCGGGTCGAGCTTCGCCAGCCGGGCGTGCAGGTGGTGGGTGCCGGTCTCGGTCAGCTCCTGTTCGAGGCGGGCGCGGATGTCCGGGTCGGTGCCGGGGAAGTCCAGGTCGTCGAGGACCGCGCGCACGTACAGGCCGGAGCCACCGGTGAGGATCGGCACGCGGCCCGCGTCGAGGAGGTCCTCGACGATCGCGCGGGCATCGCGCTGGTAGGCGGCGACGGACGCGGTGTCGGTGACGTCGAGGACGTCGAGCAGGTGGTGCGGGACGCCCTCGCGTTCCTCCTCGGTGACCTTCGCGGTGCCGATGTCCATACCGCGGTAGAGCTGCATGGCGTCGGCGTTGACCACCTCCCCGCCCAGCTCCTGGGCGAGCGCGATCGCGAGTGCGGACTTGCCGGTCGCGGTCGGGCCGACGATCGCCACCGCCCTCATGAGACCGGGTCCAGCACCGCGAAGTGGTAGGCGACCCCGAACGGGATCGTCATCCGCGCGTCCGAGGTCCACTCGGCCTGGCCCATGGCACCGGCGAGGACCTGCCACGGCGCGCGTCCCGCCGCGCCCAGTTCGTCGGCGACGACGGGATCGAGCGCCATGAGGGCCTTCGCGTCGGCGCTCGCGAGGGCGTCGTGGACGGCGTCGTCGAACGGTCCCGCCCGGTCGTCCGGTCGGCCGGGGGCGCGGTCGCCGTGCCGGTGGGAACCATCGCCCGCGATCAGCAGGCCGACCGGTTCGGCCGTGGCCGCGAGTTGTTCGCCCAGCGCGTGGCAGTCGTCCGGGGACAGATCGGGGGGCACGAGGTGCACGGTGACGTCCCGTGCACCCACCTGTGCCCGCAGCCAGGCCGTGACCAGCGCGGACAGCGGCATCGCGGGGTCCGGTGGGCGCGCGGCGGCGTCGCTCATGCGTGCCACCACGTCCACGCCGAAACCGGCGAACGTACCGACCGCGTCCGGGCCGAGCACCCCGACCGGGCCGGAGCCCACCGCGAGCCAGCGCGGTGCGGCGCTGGTCAGCCGGGTCGCGACCGCCAGACAGGCGGCGCGGACGGCGGTCACGTCGGCGTCGGTGCCCGCGACGAGCTCCGGCACGAGGAGCGGCGGGTGCGGGACGACGGCGGCACGGACGATCACGGGAACCGAGGCTACCTATCGGGTGAGGAAGGTGAACTCTCCGGGCTCACGACGTCACCCTGCGCTGTCCGTCGCACTCTGTGTCGGCCGTGGAGTACCGAGGCGCGGCGTGACCTGTTTGAATGCGCGCGGGTGCTGTGCGATTCGACGCGTCCGGCACCGAACACTGCCAGGCCCCGCGAAAGCGGGGCGTCCGCGACGGGAAGACCGTCAGCGGGCACGCGAGCGGGAGGAACGGGCCATGACGGACAGGGACATCAGCGCGGACACGAGCACCACCACGAGCACCGAGGAGCCGGCCGCGGCGCCTGCCGCACCAGCGCCCTCCGCACCCGCTCCCTCGGCGCCGACGGTCGCCGCCGCGTCGGCGCACCCGGAGAAGTGGGGCCGGGTGGACGCCGACGGCACGGTGTACGTGAAGACCGAGGACGGCGACCGCGCGATCGGCTCGTGGCAGGCGGGTGAGCCCGCCGAGGGCCTCGCGCACTACGCGCGCCGGTTCGACGACGTGCGCACCGAGGTGGAGCTGCTCGAGGCACGGCTGAAGGCGGGTTCCGGCGACCCCAAGCACAGCCTGACCAGCGCCAAGCACATCAAGGACAGCCTGAAGGACGCGGCGCTCGTCGGTGACCTGAACGCCCTGACCGCGCGGGTCGACTACGTGCTGGCCAAGGCGCAGGAGGCCGTCGAGTCGGTCAAGCACGCGCGCGACGAGGCCCGGCAGGCCGCGGTCGCCCGCAAGCAGGCGCTGGTCGAGGAGGTCGAGAAGATCGCCGAGTCGTCCACGCAGTGGAAGGCCGCGGGCGACCGGCTGCGCGCGATCCTCGACGAGTGGAAGACGGTCAAGGGCGTCGACCGCAAGACCGACGACACGCTGTGGAAGCGGTTCTCGAAGGCACGCGACACGTTCAACCGCAGGCGCGGGTCGCACTTCGCCGAGCTGGACCGGCAGCGGGCGGGGGCCAAGGAGCGCAAGCAGGAGCTGGTGAAGCTCGCCGAGGAGCTGTCCGACTCCGACGACTGGGGCGGCACGGCGGCGCGCTACCGCGAGCTGATGACCGAGTGGAAGGCCGCGGGCCGCGCGCCCAAGGAAGCCGACGACTCGCTGTGGCAGCAGTTCCGCGCCGCGCAGGACAGGTTCTTCTCCCGGCGGTCGGCGGTCTTCGACGAGCGCGACGCCGAGCTGGTGGAGAACGGCAAGCGCAAGGAGGCGCTGCTGGTCGAGGCGGAGAAGATCAACCCGTCCGCCGACCTCGACGCCGCCCGGTCGCAGCTGCACCGGATCCAGGAGAAGTGGGAGGAGATCGGCAAGGTCCCCCGCGACCGAATCCGTGAGCTGGAGGGCCGCCTGCGCTCGATCGAGGAGAAGGTCCGGCAGGCCGCGGACGCCCAGTGGCGACGCACCGACCCGGAGGCGGAGGCACGCGCCGCGCAGTTCCGCGAGCGGGTCGAGCAGTTCGAGGCCCAGGCCGCCAAGGCCCGCGCGGCAGGCGACAAGCGCCGCGCCGAGCAGGCCGAGGCCCAGGCCGCCCAGTGGCGCGAGTGGCTGGCAGCAGCAGAAGCAGCGGTAGCCACCCGCTAACCCCGCGAGTCGCGCTCACAGACACCGCGAGTCGCGTTCTCGGGCACATCGAGTTGTGGGGGGGGGGGGGGGGGGCGCGGGGGGGGGGGGCGGCGCCCCCCCCCCCCCCCGGGAGAGGGGGGGGGGGCGGGGCGGG
>NZ_JBITMQ010000003.1:111809-263594 GCF_044466355.1 Actinophytocola sp. NPDC049390 | reverse complement strand
CGCGCGCTCCGGCCCCCTTTGTGTGGGCGTTTCCCCCCCCCCCCCCCCCCCGGGCCCCCCCCCCCCCCCCCACAACTCGGTATGCCTGGGAGCGCGACTCGCGGTGTTTTGGCGCGCGACTCGCGGTGTTTTGGCGCGCGACTCGCGGTGTTTTGGCGCGCGACTCGCGGGGTTACGTGCGGGAGGCGGCGGTGCGGAACCACTGGATGGCGATGGCGACCATGGCGATCTCCGCGATGACCAGGCCGATGCCCACGTCGGTGCCGGAGGACTGGCGGGACCAGATCGCGAGGACGCCGTCGACGGAGGCGAACCAGCCGCCCGCCGCGCCGACCCAGGTGAAGAACCAGCGCCGGGTGGTCAGTGCCAGAGCCGACGTGAGCACGCCGAACAGCACCGCCGTCGCCGCGAACAGGCGCGGGACCATGGACGCCTTGCCGCTCTCCTGGCCGATCAGCACGTCGAGGCCGGAGGCCCCGTTCATCCACGGCAGGATCAGCCCGATCAGCAGGACGAACACGGCCACCGCGACGACGACCGCGCGGCCACCCAGCTCGACCGTCCGTGCGACGCGGCGACCGACCTCGTCGATCTCCTCGCGCATCTCGTCGTCGGATTCGGTCATCGGACTGCGCATCCACCCACCGGTTCACTCGACTGACTCGTCACTGAGGGCGGACCGAACGACGGCAGACCCAGCCCGACACCGGACGTGCGGGGCCGCACGCCCTCCTCATGGTTGTCACCCGCACGGGTACGCCGGTGCGACACCAGCGGCCCGTCGGCCACCAGGTGGTGCGGCGCGCCGTAGGTGATCACGGTCTCCACCACGTCACCCGGCCGGACGCCGGCGTCGCCGGGCGCGAAGTGCACCAGCCGACCGTCGCGGGCGCGGCCGGACAGACGCCGGGTGTCGGCGTCCTTGCGGCCCTCGCCCGTGGACACCAGCACCTCGACCCGCTTGCCGACCAGCGCCTTGTTCGCGGCCCAGGACACCTCCTCCTGCACGGCGATCAGCCGGTCGAAGCGGTCCTGGACCACGGCCTTCGGCAGCTGGTCCGGCAGCGACGCGGCGGGCGTGCCGGGGCGCTTGGAGTACTGGAACGTGAAAGCCGACGAGAACTTCGCGGCCCGCACCACGTTCAGCGTCTCCTCGAAGTCCTCCTCGGTCTCGCCGGGGAAGCCCACGATGATGTCGGTCGTGATGGCGGCGTCCGGCATCGCGGCACGGACCTCGTCGATGATCGACAGGTACCGCGCCTGGCGGTAGGACCGGCGCATCGCCTTCAGCACCCGGTCCGATCCGGACTGCAGCGGCATGTGCAGCTGGTGGCACACGTTCGGCGTCTCGGCCATCGCGGCGATGACGTCGGAGGTGAAGTCCTTCGGGTGCGGCGAGGTGAACCGCACGCGCTCCAGGCCCTCGATCTCCCCGCACGCCCGCAGCAGCTTGCCGAACGCGAACCGGTCGCCGAACTCGACGCCGTAGGAGTTCACGTTCTGACCCAGCAGCGTGACTTCGAGAACACCCTCCGCGACCAACGCCTGCACCTCGGCCAGCACGTCACCCGGGCGGCGGTCCTTCTCCTTGCCGCGCAACGACGGCACGATGCAGAACGTGCAGGTGTTGTTGCACCCCACCGACACCGACACCCAGCCCGAGTGGGCCGAGTCGCGGCGGGCGGGCAGCGTCGACGGGAACGTCTCGAGCGACTCCAGGATCTCGACCTGGGCCTCCGCGTTGTGCCGCGCACGTTCGAGCAACACCGGAAGCGCGCCGATGTTGTGGGTGCCGAACACGACGTCCACCCATGGCGCCTTCTTGACGATGTCGCCGCGGTCCTTCTGCGCGAGGCAGCCGCCGACGGCGATCTGCATGCCGGGGTTCGCGATCTTGGTTGGCCGCAAGTGGCCAAGGTTGCCGTACAACTTGTTGTCGGCGTTCTCGCGGACGGCGCACGTGTTCAGCACGACGACGTCGGGCACGCCATCGGCCTCGGCCGGCGCGTAACCAGCGTCTTCGAGCAGGCCGGCCAGCCGCTCGGAGTCGTGCACGTTCATCTGACAACCGAACGTGCGTACCTGGTAGGTGCGAGTGCTCATCTCAGTGACCGAGGGTACGCGTGACCGCATTGAGACCTTGTCGGTGGTCGATCTGGATGAACTTCATATCCGGTAGCGGTAGGTTTCGCCCATTACCGGGCCGCTACCCTCAGCACGCCTGACGTACCCGCGCTCGTTGGAGGATTGATGACCGAAGCGGCTACCGACACCCCCATGATCCGCATGGTGGAGGTGGACAAGTACTTCGGACAGCTCCACGTGCTCAAGAACATCAACATCGAGGTGCCGCGTGGACAGGTGGTCGTGGTGCTCGGGCCGTCCGGGTCCGGCAAGTCGACCCTGTGCCGTGCGATCAACCGCCTCGAACCGATCAACTCCGGGCTGATCGAGATCGACGGCAAGCCCCTGCCCGCCGAGGGCAAGGAGCTGGCGAGCCTGCGCGCGGACGTCGGGATGGTCTTCCAGTCGTTCAACCTCTTCGCCCACAAGTCGATCCTCGACAACGTGATGCTGGCGCCGGTGAAGGTGCGCAAGACCGCGCAGCCGGAGGCCAAGCGCACGGCGATGGAACTCCTCGAACGCGTCGGCATCGCCAACCAGGCGCAGAAGTACCCTGCTCAGCTCTCCGGCGGCCAGCAGCAGCGGGCCGCGATCGCGCGGGCGCTCGCCATGAAGCCCAAGGTCATGCTCTTCGACGAGCCCACCTCGGCGCTCGACCCGGAAATGATCAACGAAGTGCTCGACGTCATGACCACCCTCGCGGAGGAGGGCATGACGATGCTGGTCGTCACCCACGAGATGGGTTTCGCGCGCAACGCGGCGCACCGGGTGGTGTTCATGGCGGACGGTGAGATCGTCGAGGACTCCACCCCCAAGGAGTTCTTCTCGGCGCCGAAGTCGAACAGGGCGAAGGATTTCCTTGGCAAGATCCTCACACACTGAGGACCCCGAGCGGCGTGTTTCGCCCCGCGCCGCGTGACCAACTAGAGCAGGAGTGAAGTGGCAGTGGGTAATGCAGCGCTGAGGGTTCGTTCCCTCGCGATCGGGCTGCTGGTCGGTGGCCTCGCCCTGACGGCGTGCGGCAAGGAGGGCGCGCCGTCCGACAACGTGACCGGCGGTGGCCCGTCGACCACGGCGGCGGTGGAAACGGACGTCACGGTCGAAGGCTCCCCGACGTTCGACCGGATGAAGCAGAACGGCAAGGTCGTCATCGGCGTCAAGGAGGACCAGCCGGGCCTGGGTTACAAGGACCCGACCACGGGCGAGTACTCCGGTTTCGACATCGAGATCGCGCGCCTGATCGCCGCGAAGCTGGGCTTCGGCGAGGACAAGATCGAGTACAAGACCGTGCAGTCCGCCGGTCGTGAGGCCGCCATCACCAACGGCACCGTCGACTACTACGTCGGCACCTACACGATCAACGACAAGCGCAAGCAGCAGATCTCCTTCGCGGGCCCGTACTTCGTGGCCGGCCAGGACCTGCTGGTCCGCAAGGACGAAGAGACGATCAAGGGCAAGGACACCCTGAAGGGCAAGAAGGTCTGCTCGGTGACCGGCTCCACGCCGATCCAGCGCATCCGCGACGAGGCTCTGACCGAGCCCAGCAACATCGTCGAGTTCCAGGGCTACTCGCAGTGCGTCGACAAGCTGCTGACCAAGGAGGTCGACGCGGTCACGACCGACGACGCCATCCTGAAGGGCTTCGCCGCGCAGGACCCGGACGCGCTGAAGGTCATCGGTGAGACCTTCTCCGAGGAGCCGTACGGCGTCGGCCTGCCGAAGGACGACAAGGCCCTGCGGGACAAGGTGAACGACATCCTCGAGGCCGCCCTCTCCGACGGCACCTGGCAGAGCATCTACGACAGCACGCTCGGCAAGTCGGGCTCGACGGCCGAGAAGCCGACGATCGACCGCTACTGATCCGACCCTGACTGTGGGTGGTCACCCGCGTGGGTGACCACCCACAGTCGTAACCAAACCAACAACCACCGGCGGGGAAGGCCCGATGAACATACTGATCGACTACTGGCCGTTGTTCCGCGACGGCTTCCTCACCACGATCGAGTTGTTCCTGCTTGCCGGCGTCGCGTCGCTGGTCTTCGGCGTGATCCTGGCGATGCTGCGGGTCAGCCCCGTGCCGGTGTTCCGGGCGGCCGGCACCCTCTACGTCACCGTCGTGCGGAACACCCCGCTGACGCTGGTGTTCCTGTTCTTCGTCTTCGCCTACCCGTACCTGGACATCATCGAGATGTCCTTCTTCACCGCCGCGGTGGTCGCGCTGTCGTTCTACACGTCGGCGTTCATCTGCGAGGTCGTGCGGTCCGGCATCAACACGGTGCCGCTCGGTCAGGCGGAGGCCGCCCGCGCGCTCGGCCTGACGTTCGGTCAGTCGCTGTCGCAGATCATCCTGCCGCAGGCGCTGCGGTCGGTGGTGCCGCCGCTGGTGAGCACGCTGATCGCCCTGCTGAAGAACACCACGATCGCCGCCGGTTTCTCCGTCGCGGAGGCGGGCCGCATCCGGTCCGTCCTCTCGGACGACGGCGAGAACCAGCTGGTCGGCCTCCTGTGGGTGTCACTGGGCTTCATCGTCCTGGTCATGGTGCTCACGCTGGTGCAGCGGACCCTCGAGAAGCGTTGGAGCGTCGCCCGATGAGCAACGTCCTTTTTGACACCCCAGGGCCCCGCGCTCGTGCGCGCCACCGGATCTTCGCCGGGCTCGGCATCCTGGTGCTGGTCGGAATCGTCGCCTACGTCGGCTGGCGCTTCTACGACAGCGGCCAGTTCACCGCCCGCAAGTGGGAGTGGATCCAGTACACGCAGATCCAGGAGGACCTGATCTCGGCGGTCCTGGCGACGTTGCAGGCGTTCGCGCTGGGCGCCGTGCTGGCCCTTCTGTTCGGTGCGATCTTCGCCGCGGGCAGGCTGTCGGACCACAAGTCGGTGCGGATGGTCTCCGGCTTCGTCGTGGAGCTTTTCCGCGCCGTCCCGCTGCTGATCCTGATGTTCCTCTTCTACTACGGCCTGCCCTCGGTCGGCATCCGGATGTCGCCGTACATGGCCGTGGTGCTGGGTCTCATGCTCTACAACGGCTCGGTGCTCGCGGAGGTGTTCCGCGCGGGCATCCAGGCGCTGCCGCGCGGGCAGGCCGAAGCCGCGTACGCGCTCGGCATGCGCAAGACGCAGGTGATGGTCCTTATCCTGCTGCCGCAGGCGCTGCGGTCGATGATGCCGACGATCATCAGCCAGCTGGTCGTGCTGCTGAAGGACACCGCGCTCGGCTTCCTCATCACCTACGAGGAGCTGCTGCGGTTCGCGCAGCGCATCGGCGGTGACGGGCTGTTCAGCAGGCCGTTCGTGCCGACCGCGCTGGTCGTGGCCGCGATCTACATCGGCCTGTGCCTGCTGCTGACGTGGCTCGCGAACTACCTGCAGAAGCGGGAGCGGCGCAGCAAGAAGCACATCGAGCTGGAAGGTGGCCCCTCAAGGGAGCTCGAAGCCGCGGGCCTGGCCGGACGGACGAGTGGCAACTGATTTCCTGGCGGCCACCCGGTCCTCGTACGATCGGGTGGCCGCCGACTACCACGAGTACGGCCTCGCGGAGATGGCCCGCCAGCCCGTGGAGGGCGCGGTGCTGGGCCTGTTCGCGTCGCTGGTGGCCGGGCCCGTGCTCGACGTCGGCTGCGGCACCGGCCTGGTGACCGCCCACCTCCACCGTCTCGGTGTGGACATCGCGGGCGTGGACCTGTCGCCGGGGATGCTGGACGTCGCGCGGCGGACCTGCCCGGACGTGAACTTCGCGGAGGCGTCGATGCTGGCGCTCCCCCACGCCGACGCCGCGTTCGCGGGTGTCGTGGCGTGGTACTCGACGATCCACGTGCCGGACGAGGAGCTGCCGACCGCGTTGTCGGAGCTGGCCCGCGTACTGCGGCCGGGCGGGCACCTCATGCTGGGCTTCCAGGTGGGTGACCAGCCGCGCCATCTGACGTCCGCGCTCGGGCACGACCTGGACCTGGTCTTCCACCGGCGCCGCCCGGACCGCATGGCGGCACTGCTGGCCGACGCGGGCGTACCGGTGCACGTCACCACGGTCCGCGAGGCCCAGGAGGGCGAGCTGACCGGTCAGGCGTTCCTGCTGGCCAGGAAACCCGCCTAGCCGAGCCGCGGGTAGAGCGCGGTGAGGTCGCCCGCGAGCGCGGCCTTGACCGCCTCGGTGTCGCTGTCGGCGAGGATCTCGTGCAGGCCGGCCTCGACCCCGTCGAGCGCGATCGCCACGATCTTCGCCGGGTCGCTCTTGGGGATGTCGAACGCGGCCACCATGTCGGTGTCGGTGCTGGACAGGTGCAGGCCCGTGACCGCGGTGCCCTGGGCGGCGAGTTCGAGGCGGACCGAGTTGGTCAGGCCCCACTGTGCGGACTTGGCCGCGCTGTAGGAGCCCGCGCCGTCGACGGCGTACCACGTCAGGGCCGACAGCACGTTCAGGATCGCGCCGCCGCCGTTCGTGGCGAGCATCGGTGCGAACGCACGCACCACGTCCAGGGTGCCGAAGTAGTGCGTGTCCATGTCCAGGCGGATCCTGTCGCGGTCACCGGCGACCAGGTTCTGGTAGGTGTTGGAGCCCGCGTTGTTCACCAGCAGGTTCACGTCGGGTGCCGATGCGGCCGCCGCGGCGATCGAGTCCTGGTCGGTGACGTCCAGCGACAGGACGGTCACGCCCGGCAGGTCGACGAGTTCCGGGCGGCGCGCGGTCGCGTAGACCTTCGCGCCGCGGCGCAGGAGCTGTTCGGCGAAGTGCCTGCCGAGGCCGCGGTTGGCGCCTGTGACGAGTGCGACGGAGTCGTTGATCTTCATGGGAACTACGCTAAAACCTGACGTTGACGTCAGGGGCAAGGTGATGGGAGCCACTCGTGCGGATCGGTGAACTGGCGGAGCGCGCCGGGGTGAGCGTGCGGGCGCTGCGCTACTACGAGGAGAACCACCTGCTGACCGCCGAGCGGAGCCCCAGCGGCCAGCGGCACTACCGCGAGTCCGCGGTCGACCGGGTGCGGTGGATCCAGATGCTGTACGCGGCCGGCCTGCCGAGCAAGACGATCGTGAAACTGCTGCCGTGCTTCGAGAACAACGAGGTGCACGACGGCGTGCTGGAGCTGCTGAGCACCGAACGCGCCCGCATCGACCGGCAGGTGCACGACCTCGTCGAGACCCGCGACCGGCTGGACGAGGCGATCGCGTCGGCGACCGCGTTCCGGGACGGTGTGCCCTGCCCCGTCAGGTGATCCGCGAGGCGAGCGCCTGGCGCACCAAGGAACCGATGCACGCGGGAAACGCGTGCGGAAACAGCACCGGAGCCGCACGAAGTTCGTGCGGCTCCGGTGAGCTGTGCCCAGTGTGTGCTCAGTGGCGGCTGCCGCTGCGGCGGAACAGCTTGTTGCCCAGCCACACCACCGGGTCGTACTTGCGGTCGACCACGCGCTCCTTCATCGGGATCAGCGCGTTGTCGGTGATCTTGATGTGCTCGGGGCACACCTCGGTGCAGCACTTGGTGATGTTGCAGAACCCGAGGCCGTGCTCCTCCTGCGCCTCGCGCACGCGGTCCGCCTGGTCGAGCGGGTGCATGTCCAGTTCGGCGACGCGCATGAGGAAACGCGGGCCCGCGAAGTGCTCCTTGTTCTCCTCGTGGTCACGGATGACGTGGCAGGTGTTCTGGCACAGGAAGCACTCGATGCACTTGCGGAACTCCTGCGAGCGCTCGACGTCCTGCTGCTTCATCCGGTACTCGCCGAGACCGAGGTTCTTCGGCGGCGCGAAGGACGGGATCTCCCGCGCCTTCTGGTAGTTGTACGACACGTCGGTGACGAGGTCGCGGACCACCGGGAACGTGCGCAGCGGCGTGACCGTGATCGTCTCCGACTCGGAGAACACCGACATGCGCGTCATGCACATCAGCCGCGGCATGCCGTTGATCTCAGCGGAACACGAGCCGCACTTGCCCGCCTTGCAGTTCCAGCGCACGGCGAGGTCCGGCGCCTGCGTGGCCTGCAGGCGGTGGATGATGTCGAGGACGACCTCACCCTCGTTGACCTCGACGACGTAGTCCTCCAGGCCGCCGCCGTCCGCGTCACCGCGCCAAACCTTGAAGTTGCCCTTGTAGCTCATGACCGCTCCTCGCAGGCTCCGAGCGGCCGCTCGCGGGTCGCCCAGCTTTGTTGATTCGCTCCGCAAGCTCCGCTCATGACTCACCCCTCTGAGGATGAGCGGCCAGTTCCTCATCCGTGTAGTACTTCTCGAGCTCGGACAGCTCGAACAGCTCGAGCAGGTCCTCGCGCATCGGCACCTGCTCCTTCGGCGTGACCTTCGCACCCTGGTCGTAGGCCTCGCACACGAGCAAGGTGTTGCGCCACTGGGAGTCCATGCCGGGGAAGTCGTCGCGGGTGTGGCCGCCTCGGCTCTCCGTGCGCATCAGCGCGGCCTTCGCGACGCACTCGCTGACGAGCAGCATGTTGCGCAGGTCGAGCGCGAGGTGCCAGCCGGGGTTGAACTCGCGGCGACCCTCGACGGCCACGTTCTTCACCCGCGCCTTCAGCTCCTCGAGCTTGTCCAGCGCCTGCTGGACTTCCTCTTCCTTGCGGATGATGCCGACGAGGTCGTTCATCGACTGCTGCAGCTCGGCGTGGATGGTGTACGGGTTCTCCGACTGGCCGCCCGCCGGGTAGTCGAACGGGTTCACCGCACGCTCGGCCGCGCCGTCCACATTGGACTCGGAGATCTTCGGGCGCTGGTCGAGCGCGTCCACGTACTCCGACGCGCCGAGACCGGCGCGGCGGCCGAACACGATCAGGTCGGACAGCGAGTTGCCACCGAGCCGGTTGGAGCCGTGCATGCCGCCCGCGACCTCACCGGCCGCGAACAGGCCGGGCACGATCGACGACGCGGTGTCGGGGTCGACCTCGATGCCACCCATGACGTAGTGGCAGGTCGGGCCGACCTCCATGGGCTGCGCGGTGATGTCGACGTCCGCCAGCTCCTTGAACTGGTGGTACATCGACGGCAGGCGCCGCTTGATCTCCTCGGCGGGGAGGCGGCTCGCGATGTCCAGGAACACGCCGCCGTGGGGTGAGCCACGGCCCGCCTTGACCTCGGAGTTGATCGCGCGGGCGACCTCGTCACGGGGCAGCAGGTCGGGGGTGCGGCGGTTGTTGTCCTGGTCGGCGTACCAGCCGTCGGCCTCCTGCTCGGTCTCCGCGTACTGGCCCTTGAACACGTCCGGGATGTACTCGAACATGAAGCGCTTGCCGTCGGAGTTCTTCAGCACACCACCGTCACCGCGGACGCCCTCGGTGACGAGGATGCCCTTCACCGACGGCGGCCAGACCATGCCGGTCGGGTGGAACTGGACGAACTCCATGTTGATCAGCGTGGCGCCCGCGCGCAGTGCCAGCGCGTGGCCGTCGCCGGTGTACTCCCAGGAGTTCGAGGTGACCTTGAACGACTTGCCGATGCCGCCGGTCGCCAGCACGATGGCGGGCGCCTCGAAGAGGACGAACTTGCCGGAGTCGCGCCAGTAGCCGAACGCGCCCGCGATCCGGTCGCCGTCCTTGATCAGCTCGGTGACCGTGCACTCGGGGAAGACCTTCAGCTTGGCCTCGTAGTCACCGAACTCCGCGAAGTCCTCCTGCTGCAGCGAGACGATCTTCTGCTGCATGGTGCGGATCATCTCGAGGCCGGTGCGGTCACCGACGTGCGCGAGGCGCGGGTAGGTGTGGCCACCGAAGTTGCGCTGGCTGATCTTGCCGTCCTTGGTGCGGTCGAACAGCGCACCGTAGGTCTCCAGCTCCCAGACGCGCTCCGGGGCCTCCTTGGCGTGCAGCTCGGCCATCCGCCAGTTGTTGAGGAACTTCCCGCCGCGCATCGTGTCGCGGAAGTGGACCTGCCAGTTGTCCTTCTCGTTGACGTTGCCCATCGAGGCGGCGCAGCCGCCCTCTGCCATGACGGTGTGGGCCTTGCCGAAGAGCGACTTCGAGATGATCGCGGTCTTCTTGCCCTGCTGCCGGGCCTCGATGGCGGCTCGCAGACCGGCGCCACCCGCACCGATGACGATGACGTCGTAGTCGTATCGCTCGACCTGAACCTGAACCATGGTTCCTTCTCAGTCCCTCAGTTGAAGATCCGCAGATCGGTGATCCAGCCCGCGGCCACCGCCATGATGTAGGCGTCCGTGATGATCACCGTGAAGAGCGAGATCATGGCGAACTGGCCGTGCCGCGGGTTGAGCTTGGACACGAACTGCCAGTAGCGGTAGCGGATCGGATGCTTCGAGAAGTGCTTCAGCTTGCCGCCGATGATGTGCCGGCACGCGTGGCAGGACAGCGTGTACAGCACGAGGAACACCACGTTGATCAGGATGATGATCGTGCCGAGGCCCATGCCGATGCCGCCGTCCTTGCCGTGGAAGGCAAGCACCGCGTCGTAGACGTTGATGCCGGCGAAGAGGAGCGCGGCGTAGAAGAAGTAGCGGTGCCCGTTGGTGAAGATGTACGGGAACTTGCGCTCGCCGGAGTACTTCTTGGCCGGCTCGGGGACGGCGCACGCGGCCGGGGAGAACATCAGGGACCGGTAGGCGGCCTTGCGGTAGTAGTAGCAGGTCGCCCGGAAACCGAGGAGCACCAGGAAGGTGATGATGCCGATCGGGATCCACGCCGGGTAGGTCGGGATGAACTCACCGAAGTGGCTGGAGCCCGGGACGCACGCCTCGTTGACGCACGGCGAGTACATGGGCGTGAGGTAGTGCTCCTCCGCCGCCCAGTAGTGGTCGTTCATGAAGTAGCGGACCAGCGCGTACGCGGTGAAGAACAGCAGGATCCCACCAGTACTCAGCGGGTAGGCCCACCAACGGTCGGTCCGATACGTGCGCTCGGTAATTTGCGCCCGTTCGGGGGCACCGACGCCTGCCTTCATTGTTTGTCCTCGACTCCGGAACGATTTGTTTGTCAGAGACTAACCGCGATCTGTGCCAGCGGCGGCGTTCCGCGTGTCACACCCGGTGCGCGATGGGTCGGCATCGTCGACACCTTCCTACGGTCCACTCCCCTTCGGCGACGCCGCCACGGGAGACGACCGCCGAGCCGCCAACTGTGCCGTCGGTGGCAAGAGGAGAAGTACCACACGCTGGGAAAGCGCCGGTGAGCGGCCTGCACAGAAGGTGTCCTGGGGCACGCCCGTCGGCGACCTCGAACCCAGACCGTACTCCGTGCACCCGGCCTTCGCGGAACAACCGCGCCGAAGCAGCGAATTCGGCTCCACTACGCGGAATTCACACCGTTCCGCCGTTTAGGAGAACGCATTGCATACAGAATGCAACACTTAGTTAGGACGCCCTACACACATGGCCCAAATCACGCGATCGATCAAGAAGAACCCGCGCACGAAGCCAAGCGCGCCACCGACACGCAAGGTTGCGATTCGGTGAAACTTCCCCGACAACAGGCGACACCGTCCCGTGAGGACACTGCCCGGACAGGCACCACCAGGCAAAACATATGAAGCCAACGGAAATACCCACGAGTAACTTCCGAGCCGAAGAGGTTCCGAACGAAAACGGCGGGCCCTGCGCCCCCGGCCCGCAACATCGCGCAAGCCGGGCGAAAGCCCACAAAGACGGCCTGCCTGCCCTCCCGGCGGGAGGGCAGGCAGGCCGTCCAAGCCAAAATCTTCGACAAGCCCAGACCGCGGTCCCGAGATCAGCCCGAGGCCCCCACCACCGGGAATCAGCTCACAGAGCGTCGTCGAGCAGTGAGGTCCGGACCTCGTCCTTCACCACTCGGTAGGCCAGCCCCTCGCCGTAGCCCTTCCGGGCCAGCATCCCCACCAGCTTGCGCACCTTCACGGCCTCCTCGGCGTCGCCGAGTGACCGCAGACGCTTGCGCACCAGCGCCCGAGCCCGCTCCTCCTCGGCGTCGGAGTCCACCGTGGCGAGCGCCTCCTGGGCGGACTCGTCCGCGACCCCCTTGCGCCGCAGTTCCATCGCCAGCGCGCGGCGACTCAACCCCTGGTAGCTGTGCCGCGACCGCACCCACACCTCGGCGAACGCGGCGTCGTCGATCAGACCGACCTCGTCGAGGCGCTCCAGCACCTGCGACGCCACGTCCTCCTCCACCCCCTTGCGGGCGAGCGCCTGCGCCAGCTCGGCCCGCGTCCGCGGGCGCGCGGTCAGCAGGCGCAGGCAGATCTCCTTCGCCTGCGCGACCGGGTCGTCCGGCGGCTTCGGGGCGCGCTGGTCCGCGCCGGAGACCGCGTCGTCGTTCGGCCTCCGGCTTCCTCGACGGCCTGCCACCGGCTAGAAGTCCACCGGGGCGGGCGCGGGCTCGGTGGCGTCGGCGTCGAGCTTCGCGCCGACACCGAGCTTGTCTTTGATCCGCTTCTCGATCTCGTTGGCGATGTCCGGGTTCTCGAGCAGGAACTTCCGCGCGTTCTCCTTGCCCTGGCCGAGCTGGTCGCCCTCGTACGTGTACCAGGCGCCGGACTTGCGCACGATGCCGTGCTCGACGCCCATGTCGATGAGCGAGCCCTCGCGAGACACGCCCTTGCCGTAGAGGATGTCGAACTCGGCCTGCTTGAACGGCGGCGCGACCTTGTTCTTCACGACCTTGACGCGGGTCCGGTTGCCGACCGCCTCGCCGCCGTCCTTCAGCGTCTCGATGCGACGGACGTCCAGGCGCACGGACGCGTAGAACTTCAGCGCCTTGCCACCGGTCGTGGTCTCCGGTGAGCCGAACATCACGCCGACCTTCTCACGCAGCTGGTTGATGAAGATCGCGGTGGTGCCGGACGCGTTGAGCGCACCGGTGATCTTCCGCAGCGCCTGGCTCATCAGGCGGGCCTGCAGACCGACGTGGCTGTCACCCATCTCGCCCTCGATCTCGGCGCGGGGCACGAGCGCCGCCACGGAGTCGATGACCAGGATGTCGAGCGCGCCGGAGCGGATCAGCATGTCCGCGATCTCGAGCGCCTGCTCACCGGTGTCCGGCTGGGACACCAGCAGCGCGTCGGTGTCGACGCCGAGCGCCTTCGCGTACTCGGGGTCGAGCGCGTGTTCCGCGTCGATGAACGCCGCGATGCCGCCGTTGCGCTGCGCGTTGGCCACGGCGTGCAGGGCGACGGTCGTCTTACCGGACGACTCAGGGCCGTAGATCTCCACGACCCTGCCGCGTGGGAGGCCACCGATGCCCAGCGCGATGTCCAACGCGATGGAGCCGGTCGGGATGACCTCGATCGGGGCCCTGCCCTCGTCGCCGAGGCGCATGACCGAACCCTTGCCGAAGTTCTTGTCGATCTGGGCGAGGGCCAGTTCCAACGCCTTCGCGCGATCGGGTGCTGCTGGTGCCATCTGGGATCCACCTTGACTGTTCTTAGACCGCTTTGCACTCACGCCGGCGACGCTAACGGCAAGCACCGACAATTTCGGGCTGAGGGGCCCGTCCTGTGGACAACTCACCCTGTTGTGGACAACAGGCTAGCCGAACGCTTGTTCGAGCCGGCGCCGACACGCCGTTGCGGACGCCGCTCCCTACCGTCGCTCGGCGGGCACCTCGAACGCGTCGCACACCGCCCGCCAGATCTCCTTCGGCTCGACCCCGGCCTCCAGCGCCTGGTCCACCGTGCGCCCGCCCAGCGAGCTGAAGACGTGGTCCCGGGCGAGCATGTCGGCCCGCACGTCGCCGAATTCGTGGGCCATGAGCTTGCGGAACACCGTGATACGCATCGGTGCCAGCCTACGAGTCCGCCCGGATCTGGGAGAATCCGGTCATGGTCGACCTCGAACCGACCGGCCTCGAGTCGGTGCTCATCGACATCGGCATCATCGGCGTCCTGGTGGCCGCGATCGTGATCGGCGTGATGGCGCTGCGGAACCGGCGTTAGGTCAGGTGCCCGGCTGCACGTGCTCGGCGAAGTAGTCGCCGAGCGTGTCCGGGGTGAACTCGTCCGACGCACGCAGTTCCGTCCTGGACAGCCAGCCGACGAGCGGCCGGTCCTTGACGGTGAACACGAGCACGCCCGTGCCGCCGGTGACACCGGCCCGCCAGCGCCCGTCCAGGCCGTTGCCCTTCCACTGGGCCTCGACGTGGTCGCCGTCGGTCATGTCGCCCAGCTCCGCGTTGGCGAGCTTCTGCGCGTCCTCCACGGACGCGACGTGGGCGTAGCTGACCTGGTAGCTGTCGGACAACGAGCACGTGACGTCCGCGTCGGTGTCGCCGTCGGCGGGTTCGCAGTCGCCGCTGTCGGCCACCGCGCCCGCCAGCTGCCGCAGACAGGACGTGAACCCGTTGCCGTCGGGCTCGCCCTTCTGGCCGCAGCTCTCCGCGGTCGGCAGGTCGCTGTCCGGCCGCAGCAGGAACACGGCGCCGACGGCGACGATCGCGAGGACCACGACCGCGGCCACCCCGAGCAGGACCCTGCGCCTGCCGGTGGGCGCCGGAACCGGGGTCTGCGCGGGGAACGCCGTGCTCGGCGGCCCGAGCACGGGGTTGCCGACCGCGGGTGAGGGCTGCGCGGCGACCGGGGTGGGCGCGCTGGACGGTCCCGGAACCGGACCGGGACCCAGCGGTGCGGGCTGGGGCGGCGCCTGCTGGGGCATCGGCGCGGGCATGGCCTGCTGGTGGAACCCGCCGGTGGGCGGTGCCTGCGGGCCGATGTTGCTGGTGCGGAGGCTGACGCCCTCCGGCGTGATGTGGTGCGCGCCGAGCGCGACGGCCGTCTCCGGCTGGTCGAGGCTCGACGGGACCACCCGCAGCTGCTCGGCGATCAACGTCGCGATCAGCGGGATGCGGCTGGAGCCACCGACCAGGTAGATGCCGACGAGCCGGTCCGGCGTCATGCCCGTCGAGCGGATCGTCGCGGCGAGCAGCTCGACGCTGCGCAGCAGGCTGGGGCGGATCAGCGCCTCCAGCTCGACCCGCGTGACCAGCACGTCGTCGAACGGTTCCGGCAGCGGCACCTCGGTCTGCGGGTGGCGCGAGAGCGCTTCCTTGGCGGCCTTGACGTCCTCGCGGAGCGCGCGCTGCGCACGGCGGTCGCCGGTGGACTCGGGGCGCAGGATGCTCTGCCAGCGTGCTGGGTCACGGATCGAGACCTGGCGGCCGACGTGCTCCAGCAGCGCCTGGTCCACGTCGAGACCACCGAGGTCCGGCAGCCCCGCCTCGGCGAGCACGGTGTAGCCGTTCTGCGTGGCCGCGACGATCGCGACGTCGAACGTGCCGGCGCCGAGGTCGTACACGGCGAGCGCCTGCCCGGGGCCGAGCTGCTGCCCGGGGAACGAGGCGAAGTGGGCGGCCGCGGCGACCGGCTCCGGTACCAGGACGAGGTTGCTGCCCATCCCGGCCAGCCGGGCCGCGGCGAGGAGGACGTTGCGGCGCACCGGACCCCACTGCGCGGGGTGCGTCAGCCGGACCTCGTCGGGCTTGGCGCCACCGAGCTGGCGGGACGTCTCGTCGATCACGCGCCGCAACACGGCGCCGAGCGCCTCGGTGACGGGCACGACCACGTCGCCGAGCAGCAGCATGCCCTCGTCGACGCGCCGCTTCGGGTTCGGCTCGAACCGGGCCGGGTCCAGCCGCGCCCGCCGCTCGGCGTCGCGCCCGACGACGAGGTTCCCGTCGTCGTCCGCGAAGAGCGCGGACGGCATCGTGGCGGACCCGTCCACCTCGATCACCCTCGGCGGCCTCCCGTGCGCGGACAGCACCGCAACCGTGTTCGACGTACCGAGGTCAACCGACAGGACGGCCACGACTCTCCCCTCGCACCTGACTGGTCAGCAGCATGCTGCCATGCGCGTCCGTCCGCTGTGGCCGGACCCGCCCGCACTCACGAGCCGACGCCGTCACCGCCTGGCTTGACGTGCTGGTCGAAGTAGTCGAGCAGATCGTTGATGTCGCCGGACCCACCGATGTCGATGTTCATGAGCACACCGGCGATCGGGGAGTCGTTGACCACGAACACGATCATGCCGCTGCCACCGCCGATGTCGATGGCGGCATAGGTGCCGGTCAGCTCGCCGCCCTTCCAGTCGCCCTGCTCCGGGTCGCCGTTGCCGAGGCCCTTCAGCTGCTTGAGGACGGTGTCGATGTACTGCTTGGCGGAGTCCGTGCCGGACAGCTGGTCGCCGTTCTGGTTGTCGCTGTTGCCGAAGTGCATGTACATGACGGAGTGCGTGTCGTCCATCGTGCACGTCGAGGCCGTCGCGCCCGGGGTCTCGATCGGCTGGCTGCCCGCGGTCGCGGCGCCCGAGGCGCACTCGTTGTTCTCCGCGACCGCGCCCGCGACCTTGCGCATGCACTCGCTCATGCCGCTGCTGTCGGCCTTGCGGCTCTCGCAGTCGACCCCGGCGACGGTGCCGCCACCGGCCGCGCCGCTGCCGGACGTCGCGATGATGATGCTGACCACCGCGATCACCACGACCGCGACCACGGCCGTCGCGATGTACCACGGCTTGTTCGACGAGCCGCGGCGCTGCTGCGTCTGCACCGGGTACTGCGTCGGCCCGGGGCCCGAGGACATCGCGGGTACCGGGGTCGGCGTGCTCGGCGGGCCCTGGACCCGCTGCGGGCCGCTGTTCGGGAACGGGTTCTGCGCCGGGGTGGCCCCGGTGGGCGGCGGCGGTGGTGGCGGCGGCTTCGGCGGGCCCGCGTTGAACCCGCCGGTGCGCGGCGCCACGACCTGCCTGGTGCGCTGGACGTCCTCGATGGTGCTGCTGATGTCGCTGGTGCGCAGCGTGATGCCCTCCTGCGGCACGTGGTGCGCGCCGAGGGCGACGGCCGTCTCCGGCTGGTCCAGGGACGTGGGCACGACCCGCAGCTGCTCGGCGATGAGGGTCGCGATCAGCGGGATGCGGCTTGAGCCACCGACGAGGTAGATGCCGACGAGCCGCCCCGGCGTCATGCCGGTGGACCGGATGGTGCCCGCGAGCAGCTCGACGCTGCGCAGCATGCCCGGCCGGATCAACGCCTCCAGCTCGACCCGCGTGACCAGCACGTCGTCGAACGGCTCCGGCAGCGGCACCTCCGTCTGCGGGTGCCGCGACAGCGACTCCTTGCCCGCCTTCACGTCCTCGCGGAGCGCGCGCTGCGCACGCCGGTCACCGGTCGACATCGGCCGCAGCAGGCTCTGCCAGCGGCCCGGGTCCCGCATGGACACCTGCCGGCCGACGTGTTCGAGCAGCGCCTGGTCCACGTCGAGACCACCGAGGTCGGGCAGGCCTGCCTCGGCCAGCACGACGAACCCGTTCTGGGTGGCGCCGACGATGGCCACGTCGAACGTGCCGGCGCCGAGGTCGTACACGGCGAGCGCCTGCCCGGGCGCGAGCGTCTGCCCGGGGAAGGACGCGAAGTGGGCGGCCGCGGCGACGGGTTCGGGCACCAGCACGAGGTTGCTGCCCATGCCCGCCTGGCGGGCCGCGGACAGCAGCACGTTGCGCCGCACCGGACCCCACTGGGCCGGGTGGGTGAGGCGGACCTCGTCGGGCTTCTTGCCGCCGAGCTGGCGGGAGGTCTCGTCGATGACGCGCCGCAGCACCCCGGCGAGCGCGTCGGTGACCGGCACGACCTGGTCCCCGAGCAGCAGCGTGCCCTCGTCGACACGGCGCTTCGGGTTGGGTTCGAACCGGGCCGGGTCGAGGCGGGCGCGGCGCTCGGCATCGCGGCCGACCACGAGGTTTCCGTCCTCGGCCGCGAACACCGCGGACGGCATCATGGACGCCCCGTCCACGTCGACCACCCGCGGCGGCCTGCCGTGCGCGGACAGCACGGCAACCGTGTTCGATGTGCCGAGATCCACAGACAGGACGTTCACGACTCTCCCCTCGTCGCATTGCGCAGGAGAGATGCTGCCAGAACGGTCCGACACGATGGGACAGGTCCCGGATATCGGCCGCTGACCTGCGCGAATCAAAATTGTCGGTGGCCGGGTTCATCATGGTCTCGTGAGTTCCGACGTGCTCGACCTGTTCTCGCCGGCGACCAGGCAGTGGTTCACCGGCGCCTTCGCCACGCCCACGGCCGCCCAGGCGGGCGCGTGGCGTGCGGCGGCGAACGGTGAGCACGCGCTGGTCGTCGCGCCGACCGGGTCCGGCAAGACGCTGGCGGCGTTCCTGTGGGCACTCGACCGGCTCGCCACGCAGCCGAAGCCCGCGGAACGCACCGAACGCTGCCGTGTTCTGTACGTGTCGCCGCTGAAGGCGCTGGCCGTCGACGTGCAACGCAACCTGCGCGCGCCGCTCGCGGGCATCAGCCAGGCCGCGCGCAGGCTTGGCGACCCCGACCCGGGCATCACGGTCGGCATGCGCACTGGCGACACGCCCGCCGAGGAACGCCGGTCGTTCCAGCGCACGCCGCCGGACATCCTGGTCACCACGCCGGAGTCGCTGTTCCTGCTCCTCACCTCCGCCGCCCGCGAGTCGCTGCGCGGCGTGGAGACGGTGATCGTCGACGAGGTGCACGCGGTCGCGGGCACCAAGCGCGGCGCGCACCTCGCCGTGTCGCTCGAACGGCTCGACGCGCTGCTCCCCCGGCCCGCGCAGCGGATCGGGCTGTCGGCGACGGTCCGGCCGGTCGACGAGGTCAGCGGGTTCCTCGCGGGCGGGCGGCCGGTCAGCGTGGTGGCGCCGAAGATCGGCAAGACCATCGAGATGACGGTGGTCGTGCCGGTCGAGGACATGACCGAGCTGGACGGTCCACCGCCGCCGGACCAGCCCGTCACGCCCGACCCGGACCTCGACCTCGACCTGCCGGGCGGCATCGGCACGCTCGAGGAGATGACCGGTGGGATGGGCGGCCCGAGGAGACCGTCGATCTGGCCCGCGGTCGAGGAACGCGTGCTGGAGCTGGTCCGGCAGCACCGGTCGACCATCGTGTTCACCAACTCGCGGCGGCTGGCGGAGCGGCTGACGTCCCGGCTGAACGAGCTGGCCGCGGAACAGGCCGTCTACCCGAAGGACGTGGGCCGCTTCCCCGCGGAGGCCATCGCGGAGTCGGGCTGGGCGGCCGGGGTCGAGAACCCGACCGTGGCCAGGGCGCACCACGGCTCGATGTCGCGCGAGCAGCGGACCTCGGTGGAGGAGGCGCTGAAGTCGGGGCAGCTGCCGTGCGTGGTGGCGACCTCGTCGCTGGAGCTGGGCATCGACATGGGCGCGGTCGACCTCGTCGTCCAGATCGAGGCGCCGCCGTCGGTGGCGTCCGGCATGCAGCGCATCGGCCGCGCGGGGCACCAGGTGGGTGCGGTGTCGCGCGGGGTGATGTTCCCCAAGTTCCGGGGCGACCTGGTGTCGTGCGCGGTGGTGGCGGAGCGGATGGGCGAGGGCGCGATCGAGTCCATGCGCTACCCGCGCAACCCGCTCGACGTGCTCGCCCAGCACGTCGTGGCGATGGTGGCGCTCGAAACCTGGTCGGTGACGGACCTGGCGGCGCTGGTGCGGCGGGCGGCGCCGTTCGCCGCGCTGCCCGAGTCGGCGCTGCACTCGGTGCTGGACATGCTGGCTGGCCGGTACCCGTCGGAGGAGTTCGGCGAGCTGCGGCCGAGGGTGACGTGGGACCGGGTGAACGGCGAGCTGCGCGGGCGGCCGGGCGCGCAGCGGCTCGCGGTCACCTCGGGCGGCACGATCCCCGACCGCGGGCTGTTCACCGTCATGACCCCGGCGTCCGACTCGGGGTCCGGGTCCCGGGTCGGTGAGCTGGACGAGGAGATGGTGTACGAGTCGCGGGTCGGCGACACGTTCCTGCTCGGCACGTCGTCGTGGCGGATCGAGGACATCACCGCGGACCGGGTGATCGCGACGCCCGCTCCCGGTGAGCCCGCGCGGATGCCGTTCTGGAAGGGCGACACGCCGGGGCGGCCGCTCGAACTCGGCCGTGCGCTGGGGAAGTTCCTGCGCGAGATGTCGAGCATGCCGGAACCGGAGGCCAGGACGCGGGCCGCGGCCGCCGGGCTCGACGGGTTCGCGGCGGGCAACCTGATCGCGTACCTGACCGAGCAGAAGGAGGCCACCCGCCACGTCCCGGACGACCGCACGATGCTCATCGAGCGGTACCGCGACGAACTCGGCGACTGGCGGATGGTGGTGCACTCACCGTTCGGCGCGCAGGTCAACGCGCCGTGGGCGCTCGCGATCGGCGCGCGGTTGCGGGAGCGGCGCGGCATCGAGGCCAGGGTCGCGCACTCCGACGACGGCATCGTGATCCAGCTGCCGGACACGGTCGACGACGAGGGCGCGGACGTCGTGGCGGAGGCCGAGGACGTGCTGCTCGACCCGGACGAGATCGAGCAGATCGTGGTCACCGAGGTCGGCGGGTCCGCGTTGTTCGCGTCCCGGTTCCGGGAGTGTGCGGCCAGGTCGTTGTTGCTGCCGCGCCGTGACCCGCGCAAGCGGACCCCGTTGTGGCGCCAGCGGCAGCGGGCTTCGCAGCTGTTGTCGGTGGCGGCCAAGTACGAACAGTTCCCCGTGGTGCTGGAGGCCATGCGGGAGTGCCTGCAGGACGTGTACGACCTGCCGGGGCTGAAGTCGCTGATGGCGGAGGTGCGGTCGCGGAAGGTGCGGGTCGTCGAGGTGGAGACGCCGACACCGTCGCCGTTCGCGCGCAGCATGCTGTTCGGCTACGCGGGCCTGTTCCTCTACGACGCCGACGCGCCGCTGGCGGAGCGGCGTGCGGCGGCGCTGTCACTGGACTCGTCGCTGCTGGCGGAACTGCTGGGGTCGGAGGCGATCCGGGAGCTGCTCGACCCCGACGTGCTGGCCGAGGTGGAGCAGTCGCTGCAGCGGCTGGAGCAGTCGCGGCACGCCCGGCACGCCGAGGACACGGCGGACCTGTTGCGGTTCCTCGGTGATCTGTCGGCGGCGGAGGCGGCGCTGCGCGGCGTGGAACCGGGCTGGCTCGACGAGCTGGAGAAGCAGCGGCGGGTCATCCGGGTGCGGATCGCGGGCGAGGAACGGTTCGTGATCATCGAGGACGCCGGCCGGATGCGGGACGCGCTCGGGGTGGCGCTGCCCGTCGGCGTGCCGGAGGCGTTCACGGAACCGGTGGACGACCCCCTGGGCGACCTGCTGTCGCGGTACGCGCGGACACACGGCCCGTTCCCCGCCGCGGAGGTGGCGGCGCGGTTCGGGCTGGGTGTCGCGGTGGTGACCGGGGTGCTCGACCGCATGGTCGGCACGGGGCGGCTCGTACGCGGCGAGCTGCGGCCCGGTGGCACCCACGTGGAGTACTGCGACGCGGACGTGTTGCGGCGCGTGCGCCGGGCGTCGCTCGCGAAGCTGCGCGCCGAGGTCGAACCGGTCGAACCGGCGGCGCTGGGCCGGTTCCTGCCCACGTGGCACGGGGTCGGCAAGCGTTTGCGGCACGCCCCGACCGCCGACGACGTGCTGTCGGTGGTGGAACAGCTGGCGGGGGCGCCGCTGCCCGCGAGCGGGTTCGAGTCGCTGATCCTGCCGTCACGGTTACCCGGCTACACGCCGTCGTTGCTGGACGAGCTGACCACCGCGGGCGAGGTGACGTGGTGCGGCACCGGTGCGCTGGCGGGCGGTGACGGCTGGATCGCCCTGGCACCGACGGATGTGGCGGACCTGCTGCTGCCGGACGTCGAGGAGGCCGTGCCGGACACACCGTTGCACGGCGCGGTGCTGTCCGCGATGGACGGTGGCGCGTTGTTCTTCCGGCAACTGGCGGAACGCGCGGGCGCCATCCTGCTCGACGGTGGCGCCGAGGCACCGTCGGACCCGGATGTCGTTGTGGCGCTGTGGGATCTGGTGTGGTCGGGGCTCGTCACCAACGACACGATCGCGCCGTTGCGCGCGCTGGTGTCCGGGCGAGGTGCGGCGCACAAGCCACGCGGCTCCACCCCGCGCGGCCGGTACGCGCGGTTGCGTGGGGCACGCCCCGCCATGCCGAGCAGGACAGGCCCACCGACGGTGGCGGGCCGGTGGTCGCTGGTGGCCCCGAGGGAGGAGGACCCGACCCGCCGGGCACACGCCCGCGCGGAGGCGTTCCTGGAACGGCACGGTGTGCTGACCCGTGGTGCGCTCGACACCGAGCGGGTGACCGGTGGGTTCACCGGCGTGTACAAGGTGTTGCGCGCGATGGAGGAGTCGGGCCAGATCGTGCGCGGCTACGTCGTGGAAGGCCTTGGCGCGTCGCAGTTCGCCGCACGCGGGGCGGTCGACCGATTACGCGCTCTGTCCAAAGCAGACAGTGCACTTGAGGCGGACGTGCAGGCGACCGTGCTGGCGGCGGCCGACCCGGCGCAGCCGTACGGCGCGGCACTGCCGTGGCCGGACCCGGTGGGCACCGGAAAGCACCGCCCCGCACGGAAAGCGGGCGCGCTCGCGGTCCTCGTGGACGGTGTGCCCGCGCTGTACGTGGAACGTGGCGGCCGCTCGCTGCTGTCCTTCACCGAGCACGACACCGCGTTGCGCGCGGCCGCTGAGGCGTTGTCGCGTGCGGTGCGGGAAGGCTGGCTCGGTCAGCTGGCGGTCCAGCGTGCGGACGGAGAGGAGGCACTCACCTCCGGACTGGCGGACGTGCTGCGGGACGCGGGCTTCCGCGCCACGCCGAAGGGGCTGCGCCTGCGCGCCTAACCGTCCACGGGCGCACATGCCGCGCACAGGCGGTGAAACTGCGTGCTCGCTTCGTGTTCCCCGCCCACGAACGTGGGTTGAATATCGATACGGGTCGCGGGGGGGCGGCCCGGCACGACGGCACCGGGGGCGAAGACCGGGGAGGGAAAGGCGGCGGAGACCTGGGGGCTCCGCCGCCTACTTCTCCCTGTCCTTCTCGAGCGCGGCCAGCCGCAGCTCCAACTGGTCGACGCGGTGGCGGAGCAAGGTCACCTGCGCCTCCAGGCTGACCTCGCGCTCGGCCCGCCGCTGGATCCGCGGTGACCGCGCGGCTCTGGCGACCACGGCGTCGAGGGGTACCAGCCGCTGCGGCCCGTTGGGCCCGTCGACGAGTCGCGACTCGATCTCGCCGTTGCGGTACCAGGCCCGCAGCGCCGACCGCGACACCCCGGTCTCCTGCTCGGCCTGGGCCAGCGTGACCCACGGCGTCTCCTCGAGCTGCGCGAACAACTCCAGCTCGTCCTGCCAGCGGGAGAGCCGCTCATCCCAGTCCGTCACAGGGAGAGGGTATCAATGACAGTGTATTGACAGGGTCACAGTCAGGGCACACCATCGTGTGCATGTTCGAGCGCTTCACCGCGGACGCCCGCACGGTGGTGGTCCGCGCGCAGGAGGAAGCCCGCGACCTGGGGCACGACTACATCGGCACCGAGCACATCCTGCTGGGACTGTTCGCCACGCCGACGAGCGTCGCGGCGCGAGCGCTGCGCAACCTCGGCGTCACGGCGGCCGCGGTGCGCACGGGAATCGAGGAGAAGGTCGGCCGCGGCACGGCGGAGCGGGTCGGCCACATCCCGTTCACGAAGCGCGCCAAGAAGGCGCTGGAGCTGTCGCTGCGGGAAGCGTTGCAGTTCAAGCACAACTACATCGGCACGGAACACATCCTGCTGGCGTTGCAGCGCGAGGGCGGGGGGCTGGCGGCGGAGCTCCTGACCGCCCGGATTCCCGACGCGGGCGCCGTTCGCGCGATGGTCGACGACCTGCTCCGCGACGGCGTCCGCGAGCGCCCGGCAGCCGAACCGGCACCCCGCACGAACGCGGCGGAGGAGGTCGTCACCGCGGCCCAGGCGCTGGCGGGCGACGCGCCGATGGGCAGCCACCACCTGCTGGAGGCCCTGATCCGCGCGGAAGGCAGCATGGCCGCGAAGGTGCTGGCCGACCTGGGCATCGACGCGGCCGCGATCGCCGCGAAGGTGGACGAGTTCGACACCGAGGACACCACCGACGCGACCCCGGAGGAGCAGGCGGCGCGCAAGATGGAGCTCCGCGTGGAGAACGACGAGGTGCACCTGGTCTTCCGCGACGGGGGCACCGTGGACCTCGCGCGGGCGGTGACCGAGGCGGTGGGCGGCCCCCTGACCGCGACCGGCCCGGTCACCGGCAGGTTCGTGCCGCTGTGGACCACCACCAACGAGCTGCTGCTGTCAGTGCTGCAGACGCTGAAGGGCGAACCGCTTCCGGAGGGCACGACCCGCGACAAGGCCGCTCTGCTGGTCCGCCGGGTGCTCCACGACCGCCTGCGCCGCCGCGGCGCCTGAGCTCACCGAGGCGTCAGCACGCAGAACTCGTTGCCCTCCACGTCGGCCATCACCTGCCAGGGCACCGATCCCTGCCCCACGTCCACCTTGCGCGCCCCCAGTTCCACGAGACGGGTCACCTCGGCCCGCTGGTCGTCCTCGGGCGGCGGAGCCACGTCCAGGTGCACGCGGTTCTTCACCCGGTGCGGCTCGCCGGTGTGGATGCACTCCAGCCACGGACCCCGCCCGCTCGGTGAGCGGAGCGACGCCGTCCACCGGGTCGTCTCCACCACCGGCCAGCCGGACGCCGCCGACCAGAACTCCGCCAGGCGCAACGGGTTCTCGGCGTCGAGGACCACCGCCGCGACGGCCCCCGACGCCGCGTACTCCGGCCGGTGTTCCAGCACGCAGAACTCGTTGCCCTCCGGGTCGGCCAGGACGATCCACGGGACGGTGCCCTGACCGACGTCCACCCGGGTCGCGCCGAGGGACTCCGCGTGCGCCACGATCGCCATCTGGTGGTCCGGTGAGGCGCTGGACAGGTCGAGGTGCACGCGGTTCTTGCCCACCTTCGGGCTCGCCACCGGGACGAAGACCAGGTCGAACTCCCAGCCGTCGTCCGGCGGCGCGACCACGTCCACCTCGTCGTCGTTCGCAAGGGACACCCGCCAGCCCAGCAGGTTCACCCAGAACTCGGCCAGGGCCGCCGAGTCGGCCGCGTCTACCACCACGTTGATCAGTCGCGTGGACATGTGCCGCAAACTAGCGGAAAGCACCGACATTTCAGCGGGTGGCGATCCGCAGCAGGGATCTCAGCTGCGCGACCAGCAGCGGATCACCCGACTCCTGCACGTACGCACCCGGCCGCCTGCCCCACAGCCACAGGTACATGCCCACCGGGTCGCTGGAGACCGTGGCGTCGGCCGGTTCGTCGTCGGTCGCCCGCCACGCCGCGGTGCCGGTCGTGCTGACCTTCGCGATCCAACGGCGGCCGCCCGCGTTGACGGCCACCGTGCCCGGCACGACGTCCGACACGCCGAGCACGCCGAGCCGGTGGGTGAACCACAGCGACATGATCTCGTCGACGCCGTCGGTCGCCACGTCCTGCGCGAGGTCGCCGACGATGAGCTTCGCGCCGGTCAGCTGCACGTCGACGCGGTGGACGGTGGTCTCGTGTGCGAGCCTGCGGCACCAGAAGCCGTAGACCTGGTGTTCCGGCCACCACGTCGGGGCGCCGTCGAGCGGGTCCCGCCGGTCCAGCTCGTCGACGACCTCCAGCAGGCCGGCGCGCAGGTAGTCCACGACGCTCTGGTCCGCCGCCGGCTCACGCTGCCAGCGCGTGGGCCGTTCGCCGTCCCGCAGCCAGGAGGTGACCATCCGGTAGACCGAACCGACGTGCCGCACCACCTCGCCGAGCCGCATGCCCGGCAGGTGCGGCACCTCCAGTTCCGGGTCGGTGCCGGTGGCCGACGTGGCCAGCCGCTCCCCCTCCGTGTCCAGTACGTCGAGAAGACGGGCGTAGTCGACCAGTGGGGTGACGGTCACCGGTCGTCAGCGCCGCGGACCAGCCGCGACACCAGCTCGATGAACTGCCCCGCCTGCCGCACGAGGTCGTCGGCGGACCGGACGCTGACCGCCCGCGTGATGCCCGCCTGCACCGACGCGCGCGTCGCCGAGCAGGACGCGAAGAACGCCGCCCACTCCCGCAGCTCCGGCGCGACGGACGACAGCAGCGTCCAGACGCTCATCGGGCGCGAACGGGCACGGTGCGGGCGCCCGCGCATGGCGAGCAGCGCCGCGGCGGCACGCAGCGCCGCGAGGTAGGCGTCCGCGAACCGCCGTGCCGCGTCCTGCTCGAGTTCCGCGGCCGACAGCCCGGTCTCGGCCTGGGCGAGCAGGCCGTACGCTGACTCGGGCGCCGCCGAGTGGTGATGGGGAAAGTCGAGAGTCGCGGTCACCGGACCTCCTCGCGGATCGGGAAGTCATCACTGGCTGTGACGACGTGCCGTGGGGAAGCCGGCGGGGCTCGGTGGCAAGGCGCTTCCCCCACCCTGCCACCGAGCCGACGTTCGAACGGGTGTTCGAACAATTCGAGCTTAGCTCCGCCTGCCTGGAGACTCAACCTCGACCGGGAATTTCAGCGGCGGGGCACGTCACATCCGTGGTCAGATAGGCCCATGACCTCTCTGGACCACCCCTCGATCAGCAAGTTGGCCGCCGCGCTGCGCGAGGCGGGCATGTCGGCGGCGGCGGACGGCATCCGCATCCTCGACGACGAGGTGCGCACCGCGGCGGCCGCCGCACAGGCGCTCGGCGTCGAGGTCGGGGCGATCGCCAACAGCCTCGTCTTCCGCGCTACCCACGGTGACGAGGTGCGCCCGTTGCTCGCGCTGACCTCCGGTGCCCACCGCGCCGACACCGCCGTCCTCGCGCGGTTGACCGGCGCGGACGAGGTGGGCAGGGCCGACCCGGCGTTCGTGCGCGAACAGACCGGTCAGGCGATCGGCGGCGTGGCACCGATGGGCCACCCGAACCGGATTCGCACGGTCGTGGACGAGGACCTGGCACGCTATGCGGTGGTGTGGGCGGCCGCAGGCCACCCGAAGTCCGTGTTCCCGACGACCTACGCCGATCTGCTCACCATGACGGGGGGCACAGCTGCGGCCGTCGCGGACGGAGAGGAGAATCGCCTGTCGTGACCGCGGTCCCGCCACGCGTAGAACGGTTCGTCGACCTCTCCGCCGACGAGCTGCGCGCCCGCCTGCACGAAGCGTTGTCGCTGTACGTCACGGCGATGCGCTACCCGATGGGCACAGCGGAGCAACGCGCACCCATGTGGCTCGCGCACATGCTCCGCGCGGAGTGGCGCTGCGTCGGCGCCTTCGACACCGACGACCGCATGGTGGGCATCGCGTACGGCTACCGGGGCGCGGCGGGCCAGTGGTGGCACGAGCAGGTGCGCCGCGGGATCATCGAGCAGGCCGGTGTCGAGCAGGCGGACCGCTGGCTCGACGACTACTTCGAGCTGACCGAGGTGCACGTCGCGCCCGCGAGCCAGGGCCGGGGCGTCGGCGAGGAGTTGCTGCGCGGGCTGCTGGCCGGTGTGCGCTCGTCGAAGGTGCTGCTGTCGACGCCGGAGGGGCCGACGCGCGCGTGGCGGCTGTACTACCGGATGGGTTTCACCGACGTGTTGCGCCACTACCGGTTCACCGGTGACCCCCGCCCGTTCGGCGTGCTGGGCCACACGCTACCGCTGTAGCCGCCGGGTGGCCGGGGTGGCGAACCGCCCCGGCCACCCCCGCGTGTCAGCTGACCAGATCGGTCGGTTGCGCGGTCGCCACCGGCTTCTCCACGGGGTTCACCGTGGGTACCGGCAGCTCGACGACCAGCGCGGGTGCCCGCTCCGGGGTCGTCGTCTGCGGACGCCGCCTGGTCCGCCGCAGCAGCTTGTGCAGCCACCGCCAGCGTTCGCGTGCGGCGTCGGCCTCCAACTCGGTGATCGAGATGGTGTGGCCGTACCTGGCCTTGGCCGCCAGGTAGCTGCGTGCCTCGGCGCTCTGGCCGGGTACGAGGAACGGTTGCTGGTCGACGTGGAAGTCCGCGGTCGCCAGTGCCGCGACCTTCGCCGGGTTGTTGGTCAGCAGCCGCACCCGGCGCAGGCCGAGACCGCGGAGGATGGCCACCGCGTCCTCATAGGACCGGGAGTCCTCGGGCAGGCCGAGCACCCGGTAGCTGGAAAACGTGTCCAGGCCCTCACGTTGGGTCAGCTGGTACCCGAGAGCCTTCGCGAGCAGCCCGGCGCCTCTGCCCTCCTGATCGAGGTAGATGAGCACACCGGAGCCCGCTTTGCGCATCATGGCCATCGACTGCCGCAGTTGGTCCCGGCAGTCGCAGTCGACGGACTCGAAGATCTCGCCATACACACACCGCGAGTGGATCCGAACGAGACACCCGTCCTCGGGTTCGCCGAACACCGCGGCGCACGGCTGGTTGCCGTGCAGGTCGGAACCCCGGCCGAGCACGACGACGCGGAAGTCCCCGTCTGCGTGCCTCAGCACATGTTCCGTCAGGTTTTCATCGCCCACGCGGGCTACCCCACACTCTGGTCCGACTCCATGATCCGTCCGACGTCGCCGGGCTTGGGCATGGCGTCTGTGATGATGTCGATGGAAAGGTTCGTGGCCATCGCCGCGCTCGCCCACTCAAGGCTTTCGCGGGTGAGGCCACCGCGGCCGATCCTGAGCAAATGATGTACCAGGGCCGCGGAGAAGGCTTCGCGAGCCCCCGGGGAGTCGGTGAGCGGCACCGATGGTGCGTCGATGTCCGCTTCCAACTCACGAGATCTGATGCGGCAGCGGAAGTTCTCCACGACACAGACCGTCGCCACGCCCATGGTGCGCAGCTGACGAGCGATCTCGTCAATGCTCTTGTCGTCGTCGAAGGGGGGCAGCAGCTTGCCTAGCGCCCATTCGGAACCCACGACGTAATCCACGCCGGTGAGCTGCCGGTAGATCTGCTGTGGACGGTCCAGGGGTGGGGACGCCTGCAACAGCACCAGCGGCTTCCTCGGCAGATTCCGTGCGGTGTCCAACGTCCACTTCACGACATCGACCGGCGCTTCCAGGGTCACGAGCACGGCGTCGGCCTCGGCCAGCGCACGGCTCATCGCCTGGCTTCGCATGTCTCTTGTGGAGAGTGCGACCCGGAGTTCGTTCTTCCAGCCGATCGTGGCGGCGTCTCCGTTGGGCAGCACAATAACCTGTGCCACGGGGGTCGCTTCGCCCGGTGCTTCAACGATCAAGTCGGTGGACAGGTCCTCGCTGCGCATGTACTCGAGAAGCCTGGTCGCGGCCGCGTCACCACCGACGGCGGCGGCGAAACGGATGTCGAAGCCCATGCGCCTGCCGGCCACCGACAGGTTGAGCCCCTTGCCGCCGGGGTTCATGTGGAACGACGTGGCCTGCACGGACGTGCCCGCGACCGGCAGCTGCTCGACGACCGTGATGTGGTCCATCACCGCGCCGCCGACGACGAGCACCGTGTTGCCGGGCTCCTCGGACGACTCGCGGCGCGCCAGGCCCGCGGCGCGGACGCAGCGCTCGGCCAGCACGCCGAGCGTCTTCTCCTCCACCGAGCCGCGCAGGCTGCGCACGGTCGGCGCGGGCGGCGGGTTCTCCACGCCCATCAGCTCGTGCAGCGTGCGCCAGCCCTCCGACAGCGCGATCCGCCGCACGCCGAGGTCGGCGCGGTAGAGGCGGTTGGCGAGCGCGGGCTGGTCGGTGAGCTCGTCGGCCAGCATGCCGAGCGCGAGCACCACGTCGGCGATGAGCCGGTCGGTGGGTTCCAGCTCGGCGACGACCGCGGCCACGGCGTCGACGACGGCCTGCTCGACCGGCGCGCCGGACTCGCGGATCGCGCGCTGCACCGCGGGCAGGTCCGCGAGGACACGCGTGTCCACTTCCGTGTCGCGCAGACGTCTGGCAGTCAGGCCGGCATGAGTCCTCAGCTTGAGGAAGACGCCGCGGACGCCGATGACTTCCGCGTCGGTTGCCATGCCGACCTCCACTGGGGTGTCACTTGCCTCCACTATCTCGTGTCGCGCAAGCACAAGGCACGAACTTTCTCGAAGTCTATGATGACCGGTCTATTGAATTAGCTAGACCAGTCGTCATATTCTCTCGTCGTGGCCGGTGCACCGGGGCCGTCGCTTCCTCCGAACGGGGGCGTATCACTCCGACGGCAGGGCTAGCGCGCGACCGGATTGCCCCATTCGGTTGACAAAGCGAGTGATTTTCGCGGTTTCCACATTTCTTGCGACTTCTTGGAGCACGGATGAACGTCACACACCTCAACTGCGGCACCATGCGCGAGATCCCCGCCGACGGCCGGGAACCCGCGCGCGTCGTGTGCCACTGCCTCGTGGTCGAGGCGGACCACGGCCTGGTGCTGGTGGAGACCGGGTTCGGCGCGGTCGACATCGGGCAGCCGGACGTCGCGCTCGGCCCGGACTTCCTGGCCCGCACGGAGCCACTGCTCGACCCGGACGAGACCGCGGTCGCGCGGCTCACCGCGCTGGGCCACGACCCGGCGGACGTGACCGACATCGTGCTCACCCACCTCGACCTCGACCACAGCGGCGGTCTGCCCGACTTTCCCGCTGCCCGGATCCACGTCCATGACGCCGAGTTCCGCGCGGCCATGGCGACGACCAGCACGCACCCGGAACACACGCTGCGGTACCGCCCGGCGCACTGGGCACACCGGCCGAGGTGGGTGACGTACCCGTCCAGGCGCGACACGACGTGGTTCGGCTTCGACGCCGTACACCTGGACGGGCTGCCGCAGGACGTGCTGCTGGTGCCGTTGGCCGGGCACACGCCGGGCCACTGCGCGGTCGCCGTGAAGACCACCGACCGCTGGCTGCTGCACGCCGGGGACGCGTTCTACTACGACGGGCAGATCGCGCCGCAGCGGTGGGAGATCCCGCTGTGGGACGCGTTCGAGGAGATCACCGAGACCGACCGGCCGCTGCGGATCGGCAACCAGGCCCGGCTCCGGGAACTGGTCCGCGACCACGGCGACGAGGTGCGGGTGTTCTCCGCCCACGACCCGTGGGCCTTCACCGAGGTGACGACCTAGATGCGGGCCAGGCACTCTCGCATCGTGTCCATGCCCATCTGCCCCAGGTAGAGGGCCTCCATGTGGAAGTGCTTCAGGTCGAACGCGGCGCCCGACCGGGCCTTGGCGTCCTCGCGGGCCTCCAGCCACAACCGCTCGCCCAGCTTGTACGCGGGTGCCTGACCGCCCCACCCCAGGTACCGGTCCACCTCGTCGACGACCGTCGCCTGCTCGGTGATCGTCCTGGTCAGCATGAACTCCAGGCCCAGCTCCGGGGTCCAGGTCGCGCCCTCGTGGAAGCCGGTGCCCGGCGGGATCGTCAGCTCCAGGTGCATGCCGATGTCGATGATCACGCGAGCGGCGCGGAAGATGTTCTCGTTGAGCATCCCGAACAGGTTGCCGTCGTCGGACAGGTAGCCGAACTCGCGCATCAGCCGCTCGGCGTACAGCGCCCAGCCCTCCGAGTAGGCGGGCACCCACGACAGCATCCGCTGGAACTTGTTCAGCCGTTCCGCGTGGTACATCGCCGTCGCGATCTGCAGGTGGTGGCCCGGCGCGCCCTCGTGGTAGACGATGCTGGCCTCGCGCCACGTGGTGAACGAGTCCTTGCCGGGCGGCAGGGCCCACCACATCGCGCCGGGACGGGTGAAGTCGTCGCTCGGGTTGGTGTAGTACGCGCCCGCCGATCCACCGGGCGGGGCGATCTTGCAGTCGAGCCGCATGATCTCGTCGGGGATGTCGAAGTGCACGCCGCGCAGGTCGGACAGCGCCTGGTCGGACAGCTTCTGCATCCACTCGCGGAACGCCTCGACGCCCCGCACCTGGTAGCGCGGGTCGGCGTCGAGCGCGGCGGCGGCCTCGGCGAGGTTCGCGCCCGGCCTGATCCGGTTCGCGACCTGTTTCATCTCGGCCTCGAGGCGCATGAACTCGTCCCAGCCCCACGCGTAGGCCTCGCGCAGGTCCAGCGCGGCACCCAGGTAGCGGCGGGACAGCAGCTTGTAGGCGTCCTCGCCGACCGCGTCCTTCTCCGGGGCCTTCGGCAGCATCTCGGTGCGCAGGAACTCCGCCAGCTCCCCGTAGGTCCGCGAGGCGGCCTCCGCGCCCGCGTTCAGGTCGGCACGCAGGCTGTCCGGCACGTCCTTCGCGGCGGCGACGAGACCGGTGAAGAAGTCCTCGCTCCACTGCCCGCACTGGTCGGCCACCTTGCGGACCTGCCGGGCCGCGGACACGTGGCCCTTCGCGGCGGCGTGCAGCAGGCTCGCGCGGTAGCCGGCCATGGCCGCGGGCAGGCGGGACAGGCGGGTCGCGATGGTGGCCCAGTCGTCGGCGGTGTCGGCGGGCATCAGGTCGAACGTGGACCGCAGCGTCTGCGGCGGGCTCGCGAGCACGTTCAGGTCCGAGTCGACGAGGCCGGCGTCGTAGGTCTCGACCTCGACGCCGAGCCGCTCGGCGAACACCGCCTTCGCCACGCGTTCCGCGCCGTCCGCCGGTTCGACGGCGGCCACGTCGGCGAGTGCGCGCCGCTGCAGGTCGGTGACCGCGGCGTTCCCGTCGGGTGACAGGTCCGGCCACCGGTCGTCGTGGCCGGGGATGCCCAGTTCGGTGGCCACCGTCGGCAGAAGCCGCACGTAGTCGTCGACGTACTGGTCGCTGATGCGCTGCACGGTCATGGCGCGCACGGTACCGACCGGCGCGTGCACGCACACGGGATTTCGCGCCCACCCGGGGGTACTGGCAGGATGGCGCGGTGCGCAGGGTCTTTCGAGTCACAGGGCTACTCGCGCTGCTCGGCATGCTCATGCTCTCCCTGACCGGCTGCCTGCGCATCCACGCCGCCATCGCGGTGTCGCCGGACGACCTCGTGTCGGGTGAGCTGGTCGTCGCCGCGCTGCCGGTGAGCGAGCAGGACACCGGGCCGCCGCTGACGATCCCGCCCGAGCTGTCGGACCGCGTGCGGACGGAGAAGTACGCCCAGGACGGCTACGTCGGGCAGAAGGTGACGTTCTCCGGCCTGCGCTTCGCCGACGTCCAGACGCTCGTGGACACGATCTCCGAGGCCGACGAGTTCCGGCTGTCGTTGCGCCGTGCCGGCGGCCTCGTGACGCTCGCCGGTTCGGTCGACCTGTCGCAGATGCCCAAGGACCGCGCGGACGTCCAGATCAAGGTCGCCTTCCCCGGCTCGATCACCAGGACCAACGGCGACGAGGACGAAGGCACGATCAGCTGGTCCCCGAAACCCGCCGCGATCACGGAGTTCAACGCGATCGCGCAGTACTCCGACACGCGCGGCGAGTCGCTGACGAAGTGGGTGACGATCGTCGGCGGCGGTGCACTGGGCGCGTCCGTGATCGCCGCCCTGCTGGCGCTGATCGCACACCGCCGCAGCCTGAGCGCGGAACGCGCCCAGGCCAGGCGCTAGCCGACCGAGCGCAGGTGTGAGCGGCCCGGGGCCAGGCCGAGGCGGTCGACCACGATCTCCTTCGTCGCCTTCGACCGGTTGAACGTGTAGAAGTGCAGGCTCGGCACGCCCTCGGCCAGGAGCCGTTCGCACAGCTCCGTCGTGACGTTCATGCCCTCCTCGCGGAAGGCCTTCGCGTCCCCGGCGAGCGGGTCGAGGCGCTCGGCGAGCGCCGCGGGCACGTCCGCGCCGGACAGCTCCACGGTCTTGCTCAGGATCTTCGGCGTGGTCAGCGGCATCACACCGGGCAGGAGCAGCGTCTCGCAGCCCGCCGCAGCGACCCGGTCACGCAGCCGCAGGAAGTCGTCGGCCTCGAAGAACAGCTGGGCGATGGCGAAGTCGGCGCCCGCGCGGAGCTTGCGGACCAGGTACCTCGTGTCCTCGTCGAGGTCGGCGGAGCGCGGGTGGCCGTACGGGAACGCCGACACGCCGACGCAGAAGTCGCCGAGCGAGCGGACGAGGGTCACCAGTTCCTCGGCGTACTCCAGGCCCTCGGGGTGCCTGACCCACTCACCGTTGGGGTCGCCAGGCGGGTCCCCGCGCAGCGCGAGCACGTTGCGGATGCCGAGCGAGGCGTACCAGCCGATGACGTTGCGCAGCTCGGCCACCGAGTGGTCGACAGCGGTCAGGTGGGCCATCGACACCAGCGTGGTCTCGGTCACGACCCGGCCGGTCGTCCTGATGGTGCGGTCGCGGCTGGAGCCGCCCGCGCCGTAGGTCACCGACACGAACGCCGGGTCGAGGCCCTCCAACGAGCGGATGGCGTTCCACAGCCGCAGTTCGTCCGCGTCGTCCCGGGGCGGCATGAACTCGACGGAGAACACCGGCCGGTCACCTGGGATGCGGGCCACCACCGAAGTCATGCACTCAGGGTAGTGACTCTGCCTACAGATCCCCTCGACACCCACCCCCGGCGGTGCGTTCCGGACGCCGAACACGCACCATGGTCAGCGTGACCCCCGAGCGCGTAGCTGAGGACATCGACAGCGCGGTGCACCGCCACGTCGAGAAGCTCCTCCGCGGCTACCTCGCCGAGCGTCGCGCCGAGCTGCCCGCGCAGGCGCAGACGTTCGCGACCGCCGTCGACACCCTGTCCGACTTCGCGCTCCGCGGTGGCAAGCGCATCCGGCCCACGTTCGCGTGGTGGGGGTGGCGCGCCGCGGGCGGGGAGGGCACCGGCCCGACGGCCGAGGCCGTGCTGACCGCGGTGAGCGCGCTGGAGCTGATCCAGACGTGCGCGCTGGTCCACGACGACCTCATGGACGCCTCGGAACTGCGCAGGGGCCACCCGACCGTGCACGTCCGGTTCACCGACGCGCACCGGGCCGGTGGCTGGCTCGGTGAGCCGGAACGGTTCGGCATGGCCGCCGCGATCCTGCTCGGCGACCTCGCGCTCGCGTGGGCGGACGACATGTTCACCGGCGCACCGCTGAACGACCGGATGCGGGCCGCCGCCCGTGCGCCGTGGCTCGCGATGCGGGCCGAGATGTTCGCGGGCCAGTACCTCGACGTGCTCGCGCAGGCCGAGGGTGACGAGTCCGAGGAACGTGCGCTGGGCGTGGCCCGGCTGAAGACCGCCGCGTACACGGTGGAACGCCCGCTGCACATGGGTGTGGCGCTCGCGGGCGCCGACGAGGACACGATCGCGTCCGTCCGCGCGTTCGGCACCGACATCGGCGTCGCGTTCCAGCTCCGCGACGACCTGCTCGGCGTGTACGGCGACACCGTCGTCACCGGCAAACCCGCCGGTGACGACCTGCGTGAGGGCAAGCGCACGCTGCTGGTCTCGCTCGGCCTGCGGTACGCCGACGACGCGGGCAGGCACGCCGACGCGGACCTGCTGCGCCGCGCGCTCGGCGACCCCGACCTCACCGAGGAGACCATCCGGCGGGTGCGGGACCTGCTGGTCGAGGTCGGCGCAGTCGACGAGCTGGAACGGCGGATCGAGAAGCTCACGGTGTCGGCGATGGCCGCGCTCGACGCGGCCGGGCTGGCCGAACCAGGCCGCACCCGGCTCGCGGACCTCGCGATCGCCGCGACCCGGCGGGACCGCTGAATGCGTTCCCTTCCCGGCAGGACCGACCACGTGGTCGTGGTCGGCGCCGGCCTGGCCGGGCTGTCGGCCGCGCTGCACCTGCTCGGCGCCGGCCGCGAGGTGACCGTGCTGGAGGCGGCGCCGCACGTCGGCGGCCGCGCGGGCCGCGACCGGCTCGGTGAGTTCCGCATCGACACCGGCGCCTCCGTGCTCACCATGCCGGAACTGCTCGACGAGGCGTTCGCGGCCGTCGGCTCGTCGCTCGCCGACCGCGTCGACCTCATCCGGCTCGACCCGGCGTACCGCGCGCACTTCGCCGACGGGTCCACGATCGCCGTGCACACCGACGCCGACGCCATGGCCGAGGAGGTCCGCCGGGTGGCCGGGCCCCGTGAGGCGGCGGGCTACCTGCGGCTGCGCCAGTGGCTGACCCGGCTGTACCGCGTCCAGCGCGACACGTTCATCGGCGCCAACTTCGACTCCCCGCTCGACCTGCTCGGCGGCGAGCTCGCCCACCTCGCCGCACTGGGCGGGTTCGGCAGGCTCGGCCCGCGGATCGGCCGGTTCCTGTCCGACGAACGGCTGCGGCGGCTGTTCTCCTTCCAGTCGCTGTACGCGGGCCTCGCGCCGACCCAGGCACTCGCCGCCTACGCGGTGATCGCCTACATGGACACCGTCGCGGGCGTCTACTTCCCGCGCGGCGGGGTCGGCGCGGTCGCGCAGGCCATGGCGGACGCGGCGACGGACGCGGGCGCCTCGGTGCGCACCGGCACCGGCGCGGCCTGGCTGGAACGCACCGGCGACCAGGTCACGGCCGTCCGCACCACGCACGGCGAGCGGATCCCGTGCGACGCGATCGTGCTCACCCCCGACCTGCCGGTCAGCTACCGGCTGCTCGGCATCTCGCCACGCAGGCCGCTGCGGCCGCGCTGGTCGCCGTCGGCGGTCGTGCTGCACGCCGGCGTGGACCGCACCTGGCCGGAACTCGGGCACCACACGGTGTTCTTCGGCGCGGAGTGGGACCGCACGTTCGCCGAGATCCTGCGTGCGGGCAGGCTCATGAGCGACCCGTCGCTGCTGGTCACCCGCCCGACCGCGACCGACCCCGGCCTCGCGCCGCACGGCCGCGAGGTCCTGTCGGTGCTCGCGCCGTGCCCGAACCTGGCGACCGCGGCCATCGACTGGCACCGGGTCGGGCCCGCCTACCGGGCGGAGCTGGGGCGGGTGCTCGCCGACCGCGGACTCACCGGTTTCGACGACGCGATCACCGTCGAACGGCTGGTCACCCCCGCCGACTGGGCCGCACAGGGCCTCGCGGCGGGCACCCCGTTCTCACTGGCCCACACGTTTCCGCAGACCGGTCCGTTCCGGCCGCGCAACCTGGTGCGCGGCGCGGCCAACGTCGTCCTCGCGGGCTGCGGCACCACCCCGGGCGTGGGCATACCGCCCGTCGTCATCTCCGGCCGGCTCGCCGCCGAACGGGTGACGGGGACGACTCGTCGGCAATCCGTCAGGAACTCCCCCCGCGTCGCCGCCAACTGAGTTGGGATACTCCTGCTGGGGATGCGCCCGAACAGGCCACGGCGTGCCCGCCGGACGGGGAGAACAACGATGACAGCGGAGCCGACTCGCAAGCCTCGCCGGCTGGTGCCTCTCCTGGTCGCGGGTGCGCTCGGGCTGACCGCGTGCACGAACGCGGTCAGCGGGGCGCCGTCGGGCGTCGAGATCGGGCCGCTCACCACCGCGGAGGCCACGGGCGCCGCGCTCGCGAGCCTCGCGGAGTCGGCCGCGGTGCGCTACCAGGGCACGCTGACCGCCTCCGACGACTCGACGTTCACCGTCGACGTGACCGCGACCAGCACCAGCGAGGTGTTCGGCTCGATCGCCGTCGACGGGCGCGGCGCGTCGATCATCGTGCTCGACAAGACCCTGTACCTGAAGGGCAAACCCGAGTTCTGGGCCGCCATGGCCGCCCGCTTCGGCGTCAGCTCCGGTGACGGCACCGCGCTCGGCAACCGCTGGGTGAAGCTGCCGACCGTGCTGCTCGGCGTCGAGTTCGCCGACATCTTCACCCCGGACGTCGTCGGCCAGACCGCGGGCAAGGCCACCAAGGACGCCGACGGGGAGCTGCCCACCCAGGCCACCAACGCGGGCGGCGGCGTGAGCGGGGTCGAGATCCCCGTCGACGGCGGCACCGTCTACCTCGCGGAGGAGGCGCCGCACGGCGTCGTCGCGCTCACGCTCGACGAGATCGGCAGCGCCGAGAACACCAAGGCCCGCGACCTGCAGGTGGCCGTCACCGACGTGTCCGCGACGATCAACAAGATCTACACCGACCTGGCCGGCAAGGCGAAGAACGAACTGAACACCGCGGTCGACGCGCTCACGTCGATCACCCAGGGCGGCAACCGGTTCGACAAGTGCGCTGCGACGAGCTGCACGCTCATCGTCGACATCACCAACCCGTCGAAGAAGGCCGTGAAGGTCCACCTGAAGGCCGACTGGACGGGCGACAACGCGCCGCTCGGCAGCTGCGAGCAGACCGTCGGACCGGTCCAGCCCGGCAAGTCGGCCACCATGAGCTGCGCGATCAAGAACCAGAAGTGGGCGGACTTCTACCAGCGCGCCAACAGCGTGCCCGGCAGCCACCCGTACGGCGCCGTGTGGACCGCCCTCGCACTGGCGGACCCGCCGGACGCCGCGCCGCTCGCCGAACGCGGCGCCGCCAAGGCCGCGGACCCGAAGGCACGCAGCGAGGGCGAGAGCGGGCACGCCGTGTACGAGGTCTCCTACTCCGAGGGCGTGTGGAAGTACGGCGTCGTGTCCGCGCGCTACTGGCGTGACCAGGCGAAGGAACAGCTGCGCAGCTGCCTCGGCACCACCAAGTCCGTGTGCACGTACTCCCTCGTCACCACCGCGGACAACCCCGTGTCCGCGCATGCGCTCGCGGCCCAGCTGGTGGCGACGTACAAGCAGGAGAAGGGCGCGTGCCCGGCGGGCCAGTGGGTGAGCTGCCCCAAGTGACAGGGCTGTTGGGCACCTCCGCGGGAAGAAGAACGTCGGCGCTGGAAGCCGCGTACGCGGCCTGCCGACGGATCAACGCACAGCACGGGCGCACGTACTTCCTGGCCACCCGGCTGCTGCCCGCGGCGAGCAGGCCCTCGGTGCACGCCCTGTACGGGTTCGCACGACTCGCGGACGAGATCGTCGACAGCGGGACCGCACCCGGCGACCCCGGCGAGGCGCTGAACAGCCTCGAGAAGGCGCTCGCCGAAGCGCTGTCCGGCGGCCCCTGCGCGCACCCCGTGCTGCTGGCGCTCGCCGACACCGTGCAGCGCCACGACATCGACGAGCACCTGTTCACCGAGTTCCTCGCGTCCATGCGGATGGACCTCACGGTCACCGGTTACGCCACCTTCGCCGACCTCGCCGAGTACACGCACGGCTCGGCGGGCGTGATCGGGCTGCAGATGCTGCCGGTGCTCGGCACGTCCGTGCCACAGGCGGAGGCGGCGCCGTACGCGGCGGCGCTCGGTGAGGCGTTCCAGCTGACGAACTTCCTGCGCGACGTCGGTGAGGACCTCGACCGCGGCCGCCTGTACCTGCCCGCCGACGAGCTGGCGGCGTTCGGCGTGGACCGGGCCATGGTCGAGCACGCGCACCGCACGGGCCGCACCGCACGGCCCATCCGCCGTGCGCTCGCCCACCTCGTGTCGTGCAACCACGCCGTCTACCGGCGGGCCGAGCCGGGCATCGGGATGCTGGCACCCAGGGCACGGCCGTGCATCGCCGCCGCGGCCGCCATGTACCGCCGCATCCTCGACGAGATCGCCGACGCCGACTACGACGTGCTCGGCAGGCGCGTGGTCGTACCGACGCGCAGGCGCCTGCGGATCGCGGCCACGGCGCTGGTCACCGCACTGCCCTTTCGGGAGGTCGGCGGTTCCCGTTGAACCGGTCCGCCACGACTGTCCGGCAAGGACCGTGAGGAGCCATCCTCCTGCCACGGGCCACGGACGTCGTGGCCGGTCACCGCGGGAGGAACAGCGATGACGGTGCCAGAGGGAGCGCAGCTCTCCGAGGACGGCAGGTACTGGTGGGACGGCGCCGACTGGCAGCCGGTCCCGGACGGGGAGACGCAGCAGGCGGAGGTCGGCGCGCTCAGCGACGACGGCAAGTGGAAGTGGGACGGCAGCCAGTGGCAGCCGGTCGACGACGGAGCGGGTGCTGACGCGCTGGTGGGCGCGCTCGCGGGCGCGGGCATCGACATCGCGCCGGAGGTCGCGGACGCGGGCTACATCCAGCAGGTCGCCGCGCACGTGAACAGCTGGTACGAGGGGCTCGACGAGACCAGCAGGGCGATCGTGGACGCCCTCTCCCGGCAGGGCGCCGACACGCTGCTCGGCGACCCGGAGGTCGGGGTGGTGTCCGAGGGCGACCCGCTGATCACGGCGTTCGCGGGCAACGGCATGTCGCTGGGCGAGTCGCTGCAGGCGACCAACCAGGCACTCGAGCAGACCGCGTGACGAAGGGGAAGTGAACGATGGCGTGGGATGACTTCACCGCGTGCGCGGGCCGCGACGGCGAGATCCTCATGGAGATCGGCGAGGACGGCGTCAAGGAGATCGCGGGCCTGTGGCGGATGCTGCCGCAGGACGTGAAGGCGATGCTGATCGCGGCGTCCCGGTGGGGCGCCACCTACCTGGAGGCGGCACTGGCGGCGGTCGGGGTCGCGGCCGCCGAGATCATCGCGGCGGTCGCCGCTGGCGCGGGCCTCGGCGTGATCATGGCCGTGATCATCGACTGCTACGACAAGTTGTGAGCCCTGCGCAGGGCTTCGCGCTCGCGCTGGCCGCGTTGCTGGTCAGCGCGGGCGTACCGAAGCTGTGGCGCCCCGGTCATGTCGCCGGGGCGCTTCGGCGTGTCCTCGGACCACGTCCCGCGCACCGGCTGCGGTTGGCCGGGCGGCTGCTCGGCGCGTGGGAGCTGCTGCTCGCGGCCGCGGTCGTGTTCGTCGGCGGCCGGGTCGTCGGGGCGGCGCTCGCGGTCACGTACGCCGGGTTCCTCTGCTTCGTGGTCCTGGCCGTGCTGCGCGGGTCGTCGTGCGGGTGCTGGGCGTCCCTGACCGAGGGTCCGGCGGGCGGCGCGGAACTGGGCCGTACCGGGGTGCTCGCGGCCGCGGCGGTGTTCGTGGCCGCGGCCGGGTGGGCACCCGGCGTGGACGCGGCCGCGCTCGGGTGGGCGGCCGTCCTGCTGGCGCTCATGGTGCTGGCCGCCGTCGTCGGTGGCCGCGTGGCGCCCGTGCGGTCGCGTTCGGTGGCAGGCAGGCTGGGACGGCGCGCGGCACCGACCCGTGGCGGGCGACTGCTCGCGCGGGTGGTGTTCCTGGCCGGTTTCGTGCACGTCGGCACGGACGCGGAGCAGGCGAGGCTGCACCGCGCGCTCGAAGCCGAGCAGAGCGCGCGGTCCCGTCAGGCCGCTCAGAACGCCAGGGCCTGAGCCCTGCGCTTCACCTCGCGGCCACCCGTGGCGCGCAGCGCGTCGATCGGGGTGCCGCCCGGCAACGTGTCGTCCGGCTCGAAGAGCCAGCGCAGCATGTCGTCGGGGGTGAAGCCGGCGTCCGCGAGCACCGTGATCGTGCCGGGCAGGCCCTTGACGATCTGGCCGTCCGCGGTGAGGAACGGTGCGGGCACGACCAGCACCCCGTCCCTGCGGACCGCGAGCAGCTGACCGTCCCGCAGCGCCTGCCGCACCTTGTTGACCGGCAGACCGAGCCGGTCGGCCACGTCCGGCAGCGGTAGCACCTCGACCTCGGCACCCAGCACGTCGTCGGCGGTAGGGATCGCACTCACATGGGAAACGATGCCACAGGTGGGGCTGTGGCGCGCAGGCTGTTTTCGGCTCGTGTGATCTGCTCGTGACCCACAAATCGACCGCTTCGCCCCGCCGTGACGCCGGGCTCCGTACCATCACGGGCGTGGAAGAAAGGGGAGCCGGCCTGATCGGTGCGCTGCTCGAGCAGCGGTACCGGGTCGACGCGCTGCTCGCCCGCGGCGGTATGTCCTCGGTGTACCGCGGGCTGGACACGCGTCTCGACCGCCAGGTCGCGATCAAGGTGATGGACGCGCGGTTCGCGGACGACCGCGCCTTCGTCGACCGCTTCGAGCGGGAGGCCAGGTCCGCCGCCAAGATCCACCACCCGAACGTGGTCGCGGTACACGACCAGGGGGTCGACAAGTCACCGAACGGTGATCTCGTCTACCTGGTGATGGAGCTGGTCGACGGCGGGACGCTGCGCGACCTGATCAACGAGCGCGGCGCGCTCGACGTGCCGACCGCGCTCGCGATCATGGAGCCGGTGCTCTCCGCGCTGGCCGCCGCGCACCGCGCCGGGCTCGTGCACCGGGACGTCAAGCCGGAGAACGTGCTCATCGGGCACGGCGGCGAGGGCGGCAGTACGGTCAAGGTCGGCGACTTCGGCCTGGTCAGGGCCGTGCACAGCGCCGGAACCACGAGCGCCAGCGTCATCCTCGGCACGGTCGCCTACCTCTCCCCCGAGCAGGTCACCACCGGCAACGCGACCGCGGCGGGCGACGTGTACTCGGCCGGCATCGTGCTGTTCGAGGCGCTGACCGGCGGCGCCCCCTACACCGGCGACAACGCGATCTCCGTCGCCTACCGGCACGTGAACGACGACGTGCCCGCCCCGTCGACGCTCGTGCCCGGTCTCCCGCCAGAGCTCGACGACCTGGTCGTGCGCGCCACCAGGCGCGACGCGGCGCTGCGGCCCACGGACGGCGCCGCGTTCCTCGCCGAGGTGGAGAAGCTGCGCGTGATCACCGGCGCGCCGCGCGTGCCGGTCCCGGTGCCCGCGCCGACGGTCGCGGACCGCACGATGCCGGTGTCGCCCGCCATGATCGCCGACGGCACCTCGTCCGGCGGGCTGGTGCTCGGCAACGCCGAACAGACCGTGCGCAACGCACCGGCCGTGTCCGCGGCCACGCCGTCCGGCGCCACGATCGTGCGGCCGGCGCCCGCCGGTTTCCGGCCGGTCGGCCCGCAGGGCACGCGTGCCATGCTGCGCACCGACCTGGCGACCGCCGCCTCGGCGGCCGCGACCGAGTACACGCCGCCCGTGTCGGCGCCCTTCCCGACACAACAGCCGCCCGGCGGGCCGCCGCGTCCGCCGCGCGGCCGGCCGCCGCAGGGGCCGAGGCCGAAGAGGAACGGCACGTCGATCGCGCTGTGGAGCGCCATCGCGGTGGTGGTGCTCGCGCTCGTCGGCACGTCGACCTGGTGGTTCACCTCCGGCCGGTACAGCACGGTGCCGTCCGTCGAGGGCCTGGCGACCTCGGAGGCCGAGCGGAAGCTGCAGGCCAGCGACCTGAACCCGCAGGTCAAGACCGAACACCACAACGACGTCAAGGCGGGCACGGTCATCCGCACCGCCCCCGCGTCCGGCGAGGAGATGCTGCGCGGCGACCAGGTGACGGTGTTCGTGTCGCTGGGCAGGCCGAAGGTGCCCGAGGTGCGGGCGGGCGCGGAAGAGGCCGAGGTGGCCGACCTGATCCGCAAGCAGGGCCTGCGGCCGGAGAAGGACGACGGGAAGAACGAGTACAGCGACGAGGTCGAGAAGGGCAAGGTCGTCACGGTCGACCCGCAGCCCGGCACCGAGCTGCGGCTGAACGCGCCCGTCATCATCGTGATCAGCAAGGGTCCGGAACCCAAACCCATCCCCGACGTGCGCAACAAGACCCGCGACGAGGCGTTCCAGGCGCTCACCGAGGCGGGCTACACACCGCAGGACGGCCAACCGGAGTTCTCGGCGGAAATCGAGGCCGGCCGGGTCGTCCGGACGGACCCGCAGATCGGCACCACGGTCGAGGGCGACCAGAAAGTCGTCACCGTCTACGTCTCCAACGCGGTGACCGTGCCCGATGTGGGTAACCGGTCCGTCGACGAGGCGAAGGCGATCCTCACCGGGTTGGGCCTGCAGGTCGACGTCCAGGCCTTCCCGGGCGCCGGTGGCCGGGTCTTCGCGCAGAACCCGGCGCCTAACAGCAAGGTCGAGCCCAACTCGAAGGTCACCATCTGGGCAATTCCCTGACCTGCGCGAAAGGGTGAAGAATTACGACTTCGCACACGCGTAACTCGCAGGACACGGAACGCTGGTGAGCTGAAGCCATGGGCCGACTGACTGGGTTGGACACGGCGTTTCTGAGCCTGGAGACGCGGGCCAGGCCGATGCACCTCGGTGCGGTGGCGGTGTTCCGGGGGCCGGTGTCCCTCGATCGTCTGCGGGCTCTGCTGGTCGAGCGGGCCGCGCGCCTGCCGGGGCTGCGGGTCGACGGCGGCTGGTTCCCGTCGTGGTGGCCCGCGACCGACTTCGACCCGGCCGCGCACGTGCACACGTACGAGGCGCTGGGCCAGCACACGTTCGAGGCGTACACGGCGGGCTGGCTCGCGACCCCACTGGACCTGACCAGGCCGCCGTGGGACGTGCACATCGTCACCGGGCTGCCCGGCGACCGGTTCGCGGTGCTCGTCAAGCTGCACCACTCGCTGGCCGACGGTGCCGGTGCCGTGGCGCTGGCCGGTGCCCTGGTCGACGGTGGCGTGCCGCCGACCAGAGCGGCCGCCCCGCAGTCGTACGGGCTCGGTGAGACGGCGGCGATGGCGGGTGCGGTCGCGCGTGCCGTGCGACGGCCGCCGGTGCCGGCGATGCTCACGTCCGGCGGGACCGCGAGGCGGGTGGCGTTCGTCCGCCTCGACCTCGCGGACGTGCGGCAGATCCGGCGTCAGCACGGCGGCACCACCAACGACGTGGCGCTCGCGGTGCTCGCGGGCGGGCTCCGGGAGTGGCTGCGGTCGCGCGGCGCCCCGGTCGACGGGCGGACGCCGCGCGCGCTGATCCCCGTGAACACGCGGGCCCGGGGTGGCGCGGGTGGCAACCAGCTGTCCGGGTACCTGTGCGACCTGCCGGTCGGGCTGGCGGACCCGGTGGCACGGCTGCGTGCGGTGCGCGCGGCGATGGAAGCGAACAAGGCGGCCGGACCGGCACGGGGTGGCGGCACGCTGGCGATCCTCGCGAACGCGCTGCCGTCCCCGGTGCACCGGCTGGCCGGGCCTCTCACGGGTTTCGGGGCGCCGCTGCTGTTCGACACGGTGGTCACGACCGTGCCGCTGCCCGCGGTGCCGCTGACGGTCGACGGCGCTCCGCTGACGGAGATCTATCCGTTCGGCCCGCTCGCGCCCGGGCACGCGCTGGGCGTGGCGATCTCGCCGTACCGGGACGCCGTCCACATCGGTCTGCAGACCGACCGGGACGCGGTGCCCGACATCGACGTGCTGGCGAACGCGATCAGCAAGTCGTGCGTGACGCTGCACGAGCTGGCGCAGTAAATGCCCTGAAAGACGCTTTTCGGGACGGTGCGCGTCCCGAAAAGCGTCTTTCAGGGCCACGGGTCAGGAGCGGAGCATCTCCGCGACCAGGAACGCCAGTTCGAGCGACTGCTGGGTGTTCAGGCGCGGGTCGCAGGCCGTCTCGTAGCGGCCTGCCAGGTCGTCGTCGGAGATGTCCTGGGCGCCGCCCAGGCACTCGGTGACGTCCTCGCCGGTCAGCTCGACGTGGATGCCGCCCGGGTGGGTGCCGAGGCGGCGGTGCACCTCGAAGAAGCCCTGGACCTCGTCGACGATGCGGTCGAAGTGGCGGGTCTTGTACCCGGTGGACGACTCGTGCGTGTTGCCGTGCATCGGGTCGCACTGCCAGATCACCTGGTGACCCGACGCCTGCACCTTCTCGATGATCGGCGGCAGCGCGTCGCGCACCTTGCCGTTGCCCATGCGGGAGATCAGCGTGAGGCGGCCCGGCGTGTTGTGCGGGTCGAGGCGCTCGACGTACTCGACGGCCAGCTCCGGCGTGGTGGTCGGGCCGATCTTGACGCCGATCGGGTTGGACAGCAGCTCCGCGAACGCGATGTGCGCGCCGTCGAGCTGGCGGGTCCGCTCCCCGATCCACAGGAAGTGCGCCGACAGGTTGTACAGGCGCGGGTCGGCCGCCCGGGTGTCCATGCGGAGCATGGCGCGCTCGTAGTCGAGCAGCAGCGCCTCGTGGCTCGCGAAGATCTCCGTGCTGTGCAGCGACGAGTCCTCGACGCCGCACGCCTGCATGAACCGCAGGCCGCGGTCGATCTCGGTGGCCAGCGCCTCGTACCGCTCACCGGCGGCCGAGTTGCTGACGAAGTCCTTGTTCCACTCGTGGACCTTCGACAGGTCCGCCATGCCGGCCGCGGTGAGCGCGCGCACGAGGTTCATGGCCGCGCCCGCGTTCGCGTAGGCACGGATCATGCGGCCCGGGTCGGGCACGCGGGCCTCGGGCTTGGGCACGAGCGAGTTGATGATGTCGCCGCGGTACACGGGGAGGCCGAGCGCGTCGGTGGTGTTGGAGCGCGGCTTGGCGTACTGCCCGGCGATGCGGCCGACCTTCACGACGGGCAGGCTCGCCCCGTAGGTCAGGACGACGGCCATCTGCAGCAGCGTGCGGATGTTGCCGCGGATGTGGGGCTCGGTGTTGTCGACGAAGGTCTCGGCGCAGTCGCCGCCCTGCAACAGGAACGCCTCGCCGCGGGCGACCTCGGCGAGCTTGTCGCGCAGACGGTCGATCTCGTTGGGGACGGTGATGGGCGGGACGCTCTCCAGCAGCGTGCGCACCTGGCGCACCTGCTCGCGGTCCGGCCAGTCGGGTTGCTGAGCGGCAGGCCGGGACAGCGCGTCGTCCAGGCGAGCACGCAGCGCCGGCGGCAGCGGCGGGAGTTCGGGCAGCGTGTCCACCGGCACGTCAACGGTCCAGTTCACGGGACCAGCGTAGCCGGGCGTGTCAGCCCGGTTTACGCCGACAGTAGGCCGGCTTGATCGTTCCACCCTGTCTCCCACGATGTGGAACCCACTGGCGCCGGGTTCGGTGTTCCCACCCCGGACACCTGTCACGCGAATCGCCTCGTCGGAGCGGTTGCGGCAGGCAGACAGGGCCGTCGGGACGACGTTCCCCGCCATGCCCCACGACGAAGCCCTGGCCGGATCGGGTCGCCCACTATCTGGAACGAGCCCTGGCGGCAGCACCCACCCGATGTGACGAATCAGGCGCCTCCGGCCCCCGGTTGCCAGCGTAGGACGGCACGCCGACACCGGGCCCGCACTGGACCCTCACCTGTGGACAACCGCGCGACCTGTGGACAACCCCGCCCGAAAGCCCGCGAGCCGGGCATCGCTGTCGGTGCCGTGCCGTAGCGTGGCGACCGGGGGCCGGAGGCCAGCGCCTACAGCGACGGCCGTCGCGCCGCCCACGGGTGGGCCCGCTCGAACTGGCCCGACAACGACAACAGCGTCGCCTCCGAACCCGCGGCCCCGATCAGCTGCACGCCGATCGGCAACCCGATGTCGTCGAACCCGACGGGAAGCGCGGCCACCGGGTAGCCGAGCACGTTCCACGTCGGGTAGAACGCGATGCCCTGCGACACCACGCCCAGCGTGTGCGACGCGCCGCTGCCGTGGAACCGCCCGATCCTGGGCTGCCGGCCGGTCCACCCCGGCTGCAGGATCACGTCGTAGTCGCCGAAGAACCCGGCCATCAGCGAATGCAGGCCCGCCTCGGCGGCACGCGCACGCGCCAGGACCGCGTCCGGCACCCGCCTGCCCAGTGCGGCGATGCGCCGGGTGCGGGGCTCCAGCCACTCCGGGTGCGGCAGCTGCGCCACGTCGTCGGCGACCCCGCGCAGGTACCGGACCAGGAACTGCGGGCTCGGCCGCACACCGAGCGGCGGCTCGGTCACGTCGACCGTGTGCCCGAGCGCGCGCAGCCGGTCCGCCGTGTCGCGCACGGCCTGCTTGCGTTGCCGCTCGATGGGAGTCGGGCCGAGCGGGGTGCGCCACGACAGCGCGATCCGCAGCGGGCCGGGGTCGGTGTCGACGGCCTCCCGGTAGCCGCCGGGCTCGTCGGCGACCACGTCGAGCATCGCGGCCGCGTCCGCGACCCGGCGACCGAGCGGGCCGACACCGGCCAGGCCGTGCCAGTGCTCCTCGTCGCCCATGTTGATCAGGCCGCGGGTGGTCTTCAGACCGAACAGGCCGCAGAAGTTCGCCGGGATGCGGACCGAGCCGCCGCCGTCGGACCCCGTCGCCACGCCGACGACACCCGCCGCCACCGCGGCGGCCGAACCGCCGGACGAGCCGCCGGGTGTGTGGTCGAGCTGCCACGGGTTGCGCGTCGCGCCGTTCGTGAGGGTCTCGGTGAACGGCCACAGACACCGGTCCGGTGTGTTGGTGTGGCCCACCAGCACCGCGCCCGCCGCACGCAGCCGCGCCACCGTCGGCGCGTCCGCCTCCGCGGGCGGGAACTGCGGCCGCCCGCCCATGGCGGTGACGTCACCCGCCACGTCCAGGTCGTCCTTCACCGCGACCGGGACGCCGAGCAGCGGCGTGCGCTCACCCGCGTCGAGCCGCCGTTGCGCGTCGGCCGCCTGCTCACGTGCCTTGTCGGTGTACACCACGCGGAACGCGTTCAGCGCCGGGTTGACCGCGTCGAGACGGGCGAGCACCGCCTCGAGCAGGTCGGGCGCGGACACCGTGCCGTCGCGCAGGGCGGCGGCCTGGGCGTCCGCGCCCGACCACAACAGCTCGTCAAGGTCCATGCGGGAACACTAGTCCCGCGCAGGACCTCAGCCGAAGAAGACTTCGGCCTCCTGGTACCGCTCCAGCGGCACGGTCTTCAGCTCGGCGGTCGCCTCCGCCAGCTTCACGCGCACGATGTCGGTGCCCTTCAGCGCCACCATCACGCCGAAGTCGCCGTCGGCCACCGCGTCCACCGCGTGCAGGCCGAACCGGGTCGCGAGGACGCGGTCGTACGCGGTCGGGGTGCCACCGCGCTGGGTGTGGCCCAGCACGACCGCACGCGACTCCTTGCCGGTCTTCTGCGCGATCTCCTCGGCGAGCCAGGTGCCGATACCGCCCAGCCGGACGTGACCGAAGGCGTCCTTCTCCCCGGTCAGCAGCTTCTCCTCGCCGCCCTCGGGCAGCGCGCCCTCGGCGACCACGATGATCGGCGCGTACTCGCGCTCGAACCGGCGCTTCACCCACTCGACGACCTGGTCGACCGAGAAGTGCCGCTCCGGCACCAGGATCACGTTCGCGCCACCGGCCAGACCGGAGTGCAGCGCGATCCAGCCCGCGTGGCGGCCCATGACCTCGACGACCAGCGCGCGGTGGTGCGACTCGGCGGTCGTGCGCAGGCGGTCGATGGACTCGGTGGCGATGTGCACCGCGGTGTCGAAACCGAACGTGTAGTCGGTGGCGCCGAGGTCGTTGTCGATGGTCTTCGGCACGCCGACCACGCCGACGCCGTCGTCGGTCAGGCGCTTCGCGACACCCAGGGTGTCCTCGCCGCCGATCGCGACCAGCGCGTCGACACCCTGCTCGGCGAGCGTCGCCTTGATCCTGTCGACGCCGCCGTCGACCTTGTACGGGTTCGTCCGCGAGGAACCGAGGATCGTGCCGCCCCTGGTCAGGATGTCCTCGACGTCGTCGAGCCCGAGCGGCCTGGTCAGGCCCTCGATCGGCCCCTGCCAGCCGTTGCGGAAGCCGACGGTCTCCCAGCCGTGAACCTCGATGCCCTTGCGGACCACGGCGCGGATGACCGCGTTCAGTCCTGGGCAGTCACCGCCACCTGTGAGCAATCCGACGCGCATGTGCTCGATCCTCCATCCGGCCGCTAGAGCACGGGTCCTGTTCGGGTCTTGTCAGCCCGTAGGGTGCCATCTTCTGTATCGGTGCAGCAAGGCAGCCCCGCTAACTGGCGGGGAACCCGCGCTTCACACGCTCCGCCTCGATCACACGCCAGCGGGCCAGGTTGTGCCGCGCGTCGGCGAGCGCGTCGTGCGCGTCGGTCGGCGGTGGCGGCAGCACCGGTTTGCCCACGTCCTCCCACCGCTGGCGCAGCTCGCGGGTGAACCGGGGCAGCTCGCGGGGCAACGCGGGCATGTCACCCCACAGCTGGGCGAGCGCGACGTGGTCGTAGGCGGCGAACCACGCCCACAGCTCGACCCGTTCGCGATCGCGGCGCAGGAACTCCAGCAGTCGGTCCCTGATCGTCCTGCGGTCGCACCACGCCGGGTCGGCGGGCGGCGGCAGCTTGTCGAGCACGTTCTCCCGGACCCACGGCCCGGCTCTGTCCGGATCGAACTCCGTGGAGACGGCGTAGAACTCCCGTCCGCGCTCGTCCACAACACCGATCGACACCAGGTCGATGGTCCTACCGTCCTCGATGAACTCGGTGTCAAAAAAGAACCGCACCCAGCGAGGTTAGTGGTGGGTCAGCCGGCCTCGGTCTCGGGGATCCGGTCCGCGTCACGGCCCGCGGTGCGCCGCTGCTGCGTGGGGAGTTCGGTCGGCTTGCCGTTCTGCTCCTCGGCGAGCAACTCCTTGGCCTTCGCCGCGTAGATGTCGACGTACTCCTGGCCGGACAGCTCCATCAGCGCGTACATGATCTCGTCGGTGATGGACCGCTCGACGAACCGGTCACCCGCGAGGCCTTCGTAGCGCGAGAAGTCCAGCGGCTTGCCGATCTTGATGCGGATCTTGTGCGGCCGCCACATCTTGGAGCCGATGGGGTTGGCCTTGTCGGTGCCGAACATGGCGACCGGGATGACCGGGACGCGGGACTCGAGCACCATGCGGGCGAGGCCGGTCTTGCCCTTGTACAGGCGGCCGTCTGGCGAGCGGGTGCCCTCCGGGTAGATGCCGAGCAGGTGGCCCTCACGCAGGAGCCGGATGCCGGTGTCGAGCGCGGCCTGTGCGGCGGCGCCACCGGACCGGTCGATCGGGATCTGGCCCATGCCGGTGAAGAACCACTTCTTCAACCTGCCCTTCACACCGGTCTGGGTGAAGTACTCCAGCTTGGCCGGGAAGGTGACGCGGCGGGAGAGCATCAGCGGGAGGAAGAAGGAGTCGGCCACGGCGAGGTGGTTGCTGGCGAGCAGCGCGCCGCCCTCGGCCGGGATGTTCTCGCCACCCTCGACCTCGGGACGGAAGAAGAGTCTCAGCACCGGCCCCAGGAACACCCACTTCATCCAGAAGTACAGCACCGGTCCTGTGCCTCCCTTTCGCCACGGCGTCCGCCGTTTGTCGAGCGTACGAAGGGTGGCGGACGCGCACAATGCTTCGCCACCCGAATGTCGGAACATGTAACAGGACTAACTCTCCCGGACATCCACGGTACCCAACGAGTAAACATGGACAGGAGATCCGGCCATGGTGGGCCCAGTTCGTGCGACCATGGACCGAGCACCTGATCGCTGGCTCGCGAACCGAGGAGGCCTGGGTGTCCGACCGGCCTGACGACGTAGACGCCGCGTTCGCGGAGATCGTGGCGGACCTGGAACGCGAGGGTGTCGGCCGAACGCTTCCGGACCTGAACGAACCGCTGGACGAACCGGAAACGCCGACCGCCCCCACGCCGGCTCAACCGCGTCCGGCCGAGCCCCCGCAGGCGTGGCGCGGCCACGACACCGACTGGGACTGGTCGTGGGGCACCGACGAGGACCACTACGTCCCCCCGGAACCACCCCCACTCCCGAAGCTGCGCCCCATGACGATCGTGGCACTGGTACTGATCGTGCTGGGCGTCGTCCTCCTGGTCGTCCCCACCCTGATCGGCCTGGACGCCAGGATCGCGACCCCGATAGCCCTGCTCTCGATCATCTCCGGCGGCGTCATGCTCCTCCTACGACCCCGCAACACCCCGAAAAACCCAGACGCCAGAGACGACGGCGCCCAAATCTGACCCCCCACACACCCCGCGAGTCGCGCTCTCCAACACCGCGAGTCGCGCGCACAAACACCGCGAGTCGCGCGCTCGTACACAACGAGTTGTGTGTTTCGTGCACCTCAGACCCCGCATCACCTACACGAAACCGACAACTCGGCATGCCCGAGAGCGCGACTCGCGGTGTCCGAGAGCGCGACTCGCGGGGTTCCTGGGCGCGACTCGCGGGGGTTTTTTTGGGGGTCAGGCGTTGTCTGCTGCCAGGGCTGCTGCGCCTACCAGGGCCGCGTCGTCGCCTAGCTGGGCTGTGCGGATGCGGGCCAGGGGGCGGTAGCCCGCGCCGGTGATCATCTTCTTGTAGTGGTCGCGGGCGTCGTCCAGGAACAGCGGGGCCGACTCCGACACGCCGCCCGCGATCACGACGACCTCGGGGTCGTAGATGTCCGCCGCCAGCGCCAGGCCCTCGCCGAGCCACCGGGCCAGCTCGGACATCGCGCGCTGCGCCAGCTGGTCACCCTCACGCGCCGCGGCCGCCACCTTGCGGCCCGTGATCGCCCGCGCGTCCTCGGAGTCCCGCAGCAGCAGCGTCGGTCTGCCCCGGTGCCTCGCCAGCAGTTCGATCGCGGTCGTCGACAGCGCGGTGCCGCTGCAGTACCGCTCCCAGCATCCCTGCTTCCCACACGGGCACGCGCGGCCGCCGGGCACGAGCCGCAGGTGCCCCAGTTCCGGTGCCACGCCGTGCGCGCCGCGGAACAGCTCGCCGTTCAGCAACAGGCCGCCGCCGATGCCGGTGCCGATCGCGACCAGCAACGCCACGCCGGCACCGCGTGCCGCGCCGAACCGGTGCTCACCGACCACCGCCGCGTTCGCGTCGTGTTCCAGCACCACCGGCAGCCCGACCCGCTTCGCGATGCGGTCCGCCACCGGCGCGTCGCGCCACGCCAGGTGCGGCGCGAACATCACCGACCGGCGGTCCGTGGTCACGAACCCCGCCACGGCCAGCCCCACGCCGGTCACGCGGTGCCTGCCGCCGAGCAGCCCGGTCACCGCGGACACGATCGCGTCCTCCAGCGCGGCCTCCCCGGCCGGTGTCGGCGCACGCGCGGTGTCCAGGACGTTGCCGTGCCGGTCCACCACCCCGGCCCGCACGCTCGTCCCCCCGATGTCCACCCCGATCGTCGTCCTGGCCCTCAACGAGGCTCCCGCCGGACGGGGATGTGCTGCACCTTTCCCGAGGACGAGGACGAGGACGAGGGACCCGACGGCGTGAACCCGGGCATGTGCGACACCCCCGGCTCCCACCGGTCCGCCAGCACGGCACGCAACAGCGCCACCAGGTCGGCCGCCGCGTCCAGACCGCGCGTGGCCAGCTCGCTGGGCTCACCCCGCACCACCGCGACCGCCGCGCACAGGGGGCACCACGTGCAGGTGGACTCGTCGTCGGCCGCCACCCGGTCCAGCCACGGCCCGGCCCGGTCGGCGACCGCGTCGGCGAGCAGCCGCAGCTCCTCGACCAGTCGGCTTCCCGGCTCAGAACTCACGCGGCCCCTCCTGCCTCGAAACGCAGCACCAGCCCGTTCGGGCCGGTCACCGCGTCGGTCACGGTGTGCCTGCGCAGCAGCACCGGCAGCGCGACCAGCCGCCGGACGCCGTCCACGGTGATCGCCAGGTCGTCGCCGACCCGTGCGAGGTCCACGTCGGCCGCGTCGGTGAGCGGCAGCGCCACCGTCAGTTCGTAGGCGCCGTCGACGGTGTCGATCGACAGCAGCGGCGCGGTGTACGGGCCCGTGGTCGTGAGCGGGTCGTCGGCGCCGTACAGGTCGTCGGCGAGCAGCGACAACGCGGCCACCCCAACGGGTTCCGCCGCGCGGTGCTCCACCCGCCGCACCGGCAGCGTGGTCGACGAGTCCAGTTCGGACAGCACGGCGTCCTGTTCGCGGCGCCGGGTGCGCAGCCAGCTCGCCGCCGGGCCCTGCCAGCGCTTCGCGGGCGGCACGAGCCGGTTCGCGATCAACGCGTCGACCCTGATCCCCCGCAGTGCCAACGCGGCGAGCGTGCGCCGGGTCTCGGCGACCACGAGCCGCTCGGGCGTCAGCACCAGCCGCACCGACGTCCGCGCCGGGTCCACGAGCAGGTCCCGCAACCGGTCGAGGTGCATGGCGAGCCGGGCGATGTGGCTGCCGAGCGACAACCGTTCGAGGTAGGCGCCGACCGCCTCGGGCAACGCGAGCAGCCGCAGCGTCTCCGCGGTCGGCCCGCAGTCCACGACGACGACCTCCCACGGACCCTCCGACGCGAGCCGCGCGACCTCGGTCAGCGCGAGGAGTTCGTCGACGCCGGGCAGGACGGTCAGCTCGGCGGCGTCCAGGTCGGAGAGCCCGAGCCCGGACAGCGCGCCGCGCAGCTGCGTGCGGATCGACTGCCACGACCGGTCGACGAGCCCGCGCGCGTCGACGTGCGCCGCGTACAGACAGGTGTCCACTTCGGACGGTTCGCTGCCGACCGGGACGCCGAACACGTCGCCGAGCGAGTGCGCGGGGTCGGCGGACGCGACCAGCACCTTGTGCCCGCTCACCGCGAGGCGGGCAGCCGTCGCCGCGGCAAGGGTGGTCTTGCCCACTCCCCCCTTGCCGGTGAACAGGAGCAGTCGCGCCGGCCGGTCCATGGGTGCCCTACTGGGCGCCCTCCACTCGGCGCTTGAGCTCCTTCAGCGCGATGTCCATGATCATCTTCTCGGCCTTGCGGCGGAAGAGGCCGATCATCGGCACGGCCAGCTGCACCGACAGGGTGTAGGTGACCCGCGTCTTGTCGCCTTCGGGCGTGAGCAGGTACTGGCCCTTCTGCGCCTTCTGCATCTGCCCCTTGACCAGGTGCCAGTCGACGCACAGGCCGTCGTCCGCCCAGTCGTAGGCCAGGGTGTACACGTCCTTGAACGGCCCGGCGTCGAGCGTGAACCGCACCTCGCGTGCCTTGCCGCCCTCGAACTCGTCGAGGACCTCGGTCTTCTTCATGGCGTTCGCCCATTCCGGGTACGCCGGGAAGTCCGCGATCACCGCCATGATCTCCTGCGGTGGCGCGTCGACCACGATGGACTGGGTGGACTCGTCGGCCATGCCGGGGAGGCTACCCGAGCGTAGGCCTCACCAGCGCAGCACGTAGGGCCGCTCGGCGCGCTGGAAGTGCCCGACGTTCGCGCACTCCGTGTACCCGACGCGCATACGCGGCGCGAGCGGCTGGTGGACGTGGCCGAACACGGCCCACCTGGGCTGCTGCTTCACGATCAGGTCGAGCAGCGACGGCGACCCGAGCTCGGACCGGCGGGCGACCACGTCGTAGGTGAGTTCCGGCACGTCCGGCGGGATGTGCGTGCACATCACGTCGACGTCGGTGAGGCGCGCGACGCCGGCGGCGAAGTCCTCCTCGGTGCGCAGGTAGGGCCGGAACACGCCCGGCCTGCGTGCCGTAATCCCAGGTGGGAGCAGCGCACCGCCGACGAACCCGAACCGCAGCCCGCCGATCTCGGCCACCTCGCCGTCGAGGACGTGCACGTGCTCGCCCGCGAACTCGGGCCACAGGTCGGGCGTGTCGACGTTGCCGGGCGTGGCGTAGGTCGGCGCGGTCATCGCGCCGAACAGCCGGGCGTACTGCGCGCGGACGGCGTCGGCCACGACCGCCTGCGGGTCACCGAGGCCCTCCCACAGCGCGCGGGAGAACGCGGGCAGCTCGGCGGGCCGCTCGCGCCGCAGCCGGGCGAACTCGCCGACCGCCGCCGGGCCGAACACCGAGCCGAGGATGCCGCCGCTGTGGTCGTGGTAGTCGACGAAGTCGATCAGGTCGCCGAGCACGACGAGCGCGTCCGCACCCTCGCCGGCACGGGCGAGTGCCTCGGCGTTGCCGTGCACGTCCGAAACCACGTGAACCCGCATGGGTACGAGACTATGCGGGCGGCACGCCGGGCGGTCGGCCGTCCTCCAGCACGAACTTGAGGTCCAGCGCCACCGCCTTGGCCGCGCGCTGGCGGCGGGCGACCTCCTTGAGCGGCTTGCCAGGTTTGTGCTCGGGGAAGTCGGCGCGCAGGAAGTAGTGCAGGACCGTGCCGTCGAGAACGGGCTCCAGCCACACCTCCATGGTGCCGACCAGCGCACCGCGTACCGTCCACCGCAGGCCCTGCGCGCCGCGGTCGGCGTACACGTCGAGGTCGAGGTCGGGCCAGAACCGGCGCCAGGCACGCGGATCGGCGAACGCGGCCGCGACGACCTCCGGCGGCACGGCGAGGAAGGTCTCGTCGATCACGTCAACAGCGGGCACGGGGTGCAGCATGTCAGACAGCCACCGCCTCGAAACGCGCCGAGTGCACCGGCACGCTAGTTTGCCTGGTGTGACCGACAGTGTGAACGGCGCTGCGACCGGTTCCGTTACCGGCACCGAGAGCCTGACCGACATGGTCTGGGCCAACGCGGAGCGGTTCGGCGCCACCATCGGGTTCCGCCGCCGCGACGCGGGCTCGTGGGTGGACGTGACCACCCGCGAGTTCGCCACGCAGGTGCTGGAGCTGGCGAAGGGCATGATCGCCGCGGGGCTGCGGCCGGGCGACCGGGTCGCGTTGTTCTCGGCGACCCGCTACGAGTGGACGTTGTTCGACTTCGCGTGCTGGTCGGTCGGCGCCGCGACGGTGCCGGTCGACCCGACGGCGACGTCCGCCGAGGTCGAGTGGATCCTGTCGGACTCCGGCGCGTGCGCGGTGCTCGTGGAGTCGGCTGCGCACCGCGAGACGGTCCGGCGGGTCGTGGACCGGCTGCCCGAGATCGTGTGGGTGTGGCAGCTGGACGGCGACGAGGAGGTGCCGTCCGCGGTCGAGGAGCTGACCGCGCTCGGCACGCAGGTCTTCGACGACCGCGCCCACGAGCGCAGGCTGGCCGTGCGCACGGACGACATCGCGACGGTCGTGTACCCGCACGGGGACCACCCGAAGCGGGCCGAGCTGACGCACGGCGAGCTGCTGGCGCAGGTGCGCGGGACGATCGCGGCGCACCCGGCGCCGCTGCGGGCAGGCCACTCGCTGCTGGTGTTGCTGCAGCTCGCGGACCTGCCGACCCGGCTGATCACGCTGGCCTGCGTGTACACGCGCACCACGCTCGGCCACGCGCCGGACTCCGACGACCTGTTCACCGACCTCGGCGTGTTCCGGCCCCGGGTGATCGTCGCCGACGCGGAGCTGCTGGGGCGGTTCCACGACTCGGCCCGTGCGAAGGCGTACGCGGACGGCAACATGTTCGTGTTCGACACCGCCGAGTCGGTGGCCATCTCGTACGGCGCGCAGCGGGGTTCGGTGTCGCTCGCACTGCGGCTCAAGCACGCGATGGCGGGCAAGATCGTGTACCCGAAGCTGCGTGCCGCGTTCGGTGGCCGGTGCGTCGCCGCGCTCACGTCGGGTGTGCCGCTCGACGGGCAGCGGGTGAACTTCTTCCGCGGCATCGGCATCGAGGTGCACCAGCTGGGGACCGCACTGTCCGAGTAGTGCGTGTGCCCGTCCGTGCACCGGTGCTTCCACCCGTGCGTACGGGGCCCGATCGTGGGCGCATGGACTCGCAGGTGATCGCGCGCAAGGTCGCGGGACAGCTCATCGCGCACCGCAACAAGCTGGCGGGCAAGGCGGAGGACGCGTATCGGGCTCAGGCGGCGCTGGAGGCGACCGCGCGGGCGGTGGAACGCCACCACGCCGAGCACAGGACGACCGCGGCGACCGCCACCGGCCACTGGGAGGGCAAGGCCGCGGCGTCGTTCGACCGCAAGGCCCGCACGATGACCAAGGCGCTGGACGTGACGGCGGCGGCCGCCGCGAAGGGCGCGTCGATCGTCGCGGCCACGGCGTCGTCGCTGGACGCGAACCACCGCGCGGTCGCGCACCTGGTTGACGAGTACACGACGAAGGCGGCCGCGATCCTCGACGGCGCCCGGGCGGTGCAGGGCGCGGGGCAGCGGGCGGCGCTGTTGCGGGCGGTCGGGCAGGTGGTCGACCTGGTGCGCACGTACACCAACGAGTCGGTCAAGCACCTGCGAGCGGTGCGCCGGGAGATGGAGGACGCGGCGGCGGACCTGCGCAAGCTCGAACGCCGCGTCGAGCACGACGGGTACGCCGACCCCGGTGAGCGCAAGCCCAAGAAGCGCGAGGGTGGTGCCCTCGGCAAGCGGGTCCTCGACCGCGCCCGCGGCCAGCTCGGCTACCACGAGGGACCTGGCAACGCGAACAAGTACGGCCCGACGGGCCCGTGGTGCGCCAACTTCGCGACGTGGGTGTGGCAGAAGTCCGGGGTGGACATCGGGATCCTGCCGTTCACGGGCGACGTCTACGACTGGGGTCGCGAACGCGGCCTCGCGTACGGCAGGAACGACCTCGACGAGGCGAGGCCCGGTGACGTGCTGCTGTTCGGCACCGGCCCCGAGAGCACGGCGACGAGCAAGCACATCGGGATCGTGGAGAGCGTGCACGGCGACCGGGTCACCCTGATCGAGGGCAACTCCGGGGACCAGGTGCGGCGCGTGACCCACACCCTGTCCAGCGCGACGTTCTACGGAGGGGTGCACCCGAGGTGAGTGACATCAGAGGCACGGCGACCGTGCGTGGCGTGACGGCCGAGGTCTGCCCGGGCGGTGCCATGGCGGGTTTGGGGCTGACGCGGTCGGCACTGGACCATGGCGCGGCGGCGCTGGCGGCGACGGTCGTCGAAGCGGTCGCGATGGCGACGGCGCAGGCGAACCAGCGGACGAAGCACGCACTGCGTGCGGCGCTGACCGGTGTCGATCCGTCGCTGCTGGGGCTGGCGCAGGCGGAGTCGCTGACCGAGCGGGCCGAGTCGACGGTCCCGGACACGTGGCGGGCGCAGTGACGGAGTGGTCGGTGGACGAGCTGATCGAGCTGAGCACCCGGCCCACCTCGGAGGTCTTCACGGCACTGAGCCGGATCACCGCGACGGCGAGCGGTGACGGCATCGCGGCGACGGTGAACCTGGAGGGACGCCTGATCGCGTTGGACTTGGCGCCGCACGCGCTGGCGGCCGGGCCGGAGCCGCTGGCGGCGGAGATCTTCCGCCTGGTGCAGGAGGCGTCGGCGGCGGCGTTGAACGCGGGGATCGAGGTGCTGGCCCCGGCGGCGGGCGAGGACGTGGCGGCCGAGCTACGTGCCCTCGTGCTCCCGGAACCCACACCGCCGCGGCCGATGCCCGAGGTGACGGACGACTTCTCGCAGATCGAGACCTGGGCGGTGCCGCGCTGAGGGTGGCCGCCGGCCCCCTCGAACCACGCTACCAGCCACCACCGACACGGACCGGCGGAAACCGTTGCGGGACAAGGGCTTGTCCACAACGAGCACGGTTGTCCACAGTGTGCGCACGGAGCGCACCGCACTGTCGGTGCCCGCCCGTAGGCTGGCAACCGGGGGCCGGAGGCCGCCGTGCGGTTGTCCACAAGCCGACCCCGCGAGCCGCCCTTCCTGTCGGTGGTCGCCGGTACGCTGGAAAACGGGGGCCGGAGGCCGGCCCCTCAGAACGCGGAGCCGTCCAGCAGGCGCGTCAACCGGTGGGCGATGTCCTCCCAGCGCCAGTGCCGCGACACCCACCGGCGCCCGGCCTCCCCCATCTCCGTCGCCAGCGCCGGATCCGCCAGCAGGTCGCCGACCTTCTTCGCGATCGTCGGCAGGTCGCGGCCGTCGACCACGTTGCCGGTCACGCCGTCGAGCACCGCCTCGGGCGCACCACCGGAGTTGCCCGCGACCACCGGCAGACCGGACGCCGACGCCTCCAGGTACACGATGCCGAGCCCCTCGACGTCGAGCCCGCGCCCGTGCGTCCGGCACGGCATCGCGAACACGTCGCCCGCCACGTAGTGCGCGGGCAGCTCCTCCCACGGCACCCGGCCGGTGAAGATCACGTGCTCCGCCACGTCCAGCTGCGCCGCCAGCGAGCGCAGCCGGTCCTCGTACGGGCCACCGCCCACCAGCAGCAGCGCCGCCTCCGGAACCCGCCCGCGGATCGCGGGCAGGGAGCGGATCAGCATGTCCTGCCCCTTGCGCGGCCACAGCCGGGACACGCACACCACGACCGGCCGGTCGCCAAGGCCGTGCCGTGTGCGGATCTCCTTGCGCGCGGCGAAGTCCGGGCGGAACTGCTCGGTGTCCACACCGGACGGCAGGTGCTCCAGCGCCGCCATCGGGCCGAACGCCGACGCGAACCGGGAACGCGTGTACTTGCTGACGAACGTCACGACATCCGTGGTGTCGCCGATCCGCCGCAGCGCCTGGCGCGCGCCGGGCAGCATGGACCAGCCCACCTCGTGGCCGTGCGTGCTCGCGATCACCCGCTCGGCGCCCGCCTTGCGCAGCGTCGGCGCGAGCAGCGCCAGCGGGGCGGCCGCACCGAACCACACGGCGTCACAGTCCTCGGCCCGCAGGATCTCCTTCGCCCGCCGCGCCACGTCCGGCACCGGGAGCATCAGGCTCGTCGGGTGCCGCACGACCGGGAACGGCTGCGCCGCGTCGAACTCACGGGCGCCCTCCCACGCCGGCGCGTAGACGACCAGGTCGTCCTCGGGCAGTCGGCTCGCCAGTGCGTGCAGGTAGGACTGGATACCGCCGTTGCGTGGCGGGAAGTCGTTGGTCACCACCAGGGTCCGAGGCACCCGAGAACCCTACTTGAGCGCTTTTCTCAGGTACGACTGCCAGCCCCGCACCAGCTCCGCGCGGTCGGATCCGAGCACGTCACGCAGTATCCGGTCGGTCTCCGTGGCCGACACCGGACCGGCCGCCGCCAGCTCGCGGTACATCGCGATCAGCGCCGCCTCGCCGTGCGTCTCGGCGACGTAGCGGGCCAGTGACCAGCTCTGCTGGTAGGCGAGGTCGAGGTCGGAACCGCCGGAGCGGAACGCCCTGTCCTCGGGCAGCCCGGCGGGCGGACCGTCCTGGCGCACCTGTTTGGCCAGGTCAGGCGCACCTTCGGCGAGGGTGACCCCGCTGTCTCGGTAGCCGACGTAGTCCGCGAAGCCCTCCAGCAGCCACGTCGGCGAGCCGTCGACGGTGTCCGCGCGGGCGGCGAGGTGGGTGATCTCGTGGCGCAGCACGATCCGCAGCGACGGGATCGACAGGCTGCGCACCCCGTTCGGGCTCAGCACCACCCGCTGGCCGGCGACCGTGCGGGTCTTGTTGTCGACCCGGTCGGCGACCGCGACGGCCACCACCGACTCGACCGGGAAGTCCGGTCCGACCAGCGCACGCATCTCCCCCGGCGAGTCCGGCAGCAGCACCGCGACCCGCCGCGACCACGGTGTCGGCCACAGCTCGCTCACCGCGCGCACCGACGGGTCGAGTTCGCGGACCAGCCGGTCCACCATCGGCTTGCTGCCGGGATGGCTCAGCACGATGCCGTGCTCGGTGGTGGTGACCACGCACGGCGCGAAGTCCCACGGGCCACGCCACGTGCGCCTGCCCAGGCTGTCCAGAGCGGTGTCCGACCGCAGGTACCAGTCGTCGCCGTGCCGGGCGAACAGGAACCCCATCGCGCGCTCGGTCGGGATGACGTCGCCGCCGCGCAGCGCGTACCGCAGGTCGACCGCGGGCGCCCACAGCTCGTCCGACGGCGCCGAGGTGAACCGGGACGGCACCTCGGCGACGTCGAGCGCGTCGTCCGGGTGCAGGCGGTAGCTCCACTCGTCTAGTGGGACACCGGCGAGGTTGTCGAACAGCCTGCGCTGGGTGCTGACGAAGGCCTCGTCCGCCTTCGGGTCGAGCGTGGCGAGGAACGCCTGCTCGTCGTGGTCGACCAGTGCCTTGGCGCGGCGGTTCAGCAGGTCGGTGACGGCGTCGGCGCGGGACGCGTCGGCCTCGGGCGCCGGGCTGACCGCGCCCATCGGCCTGCCGGGACCGGCGGCCGGGCCCGCCTGCTGGTCGGCGCCGGGCAGCGACACGAGCGCGAGGCCGGCGAGCACGATCGCGGCCACCGCCGCGCCGAGCCACGTCCGCACCTTCGACCTGGGCTGCACAGAGAGCATGTTAGGTGCCAATACGCCTCGGGACCGACGCGAACGCGCCGGTCCCGAGGTGTTCGATGTCGACGGCGTCAGCCGACGATGCGCTTGGCGCCGAGGTAGTCGCTGCCGCCGCCGTCCGGGGCCGCCCCGGTCTTGACCGGGGTGCCGGACTGGGAGGCGTGCACCAGCATGCCGTCACCGACGTACATGGCGACGTGGTGGATGGAGCTCGCGCTGCTGCCGTAGAACAGCAGGTCACCGGCCTTCCACTCGCCATAGGCCACGGACTTGCCGTAGCCGAACTGCGCACGGCTGGAGTGCGGGAGGCTGATGCCGACCTGGTTGTAGGCCCACATGGTCAGCCCGGAGCAGTCGTAGGTGTCCGGACCAGCCGCGCCCCACACGTACATGTCACCGCGCTGCGACATGGCAGCCTCCGCCGCCGCGGGACCGAGGCCCGGGCCGACCGCGAGGTAGACGGAGTTGTCCTCCTCGCCCATCAGGGTTTGCTGTTCCGCGCCGGACAGCTCCTGGTAGGCCTCTTCGACCTCCTCGATCTGGTCTTCGAGGGTGTTCTTGGTCTTGGTGACCTTGTCGACCAGCTTCTTCGCCGCCGCGGCCGCGTCGGCGGCACGCTTCTTGGCGCCGGCCGCCTTCGCCTGCGCGGCGTCGGCCTGGTTCACGGCCGCGCTGAACTTCGCGAGCGCTTCTTCGTTGTCGGCGGCGAGGACACCGAGCGCGGACGCGCGCTCAAGGAAGTCGTCCGCCGACGAGCCGGTGAGCAGTGCCGACAGCTTGTTGAACCGCGCACCCTGGAAGGACGCGTTGGTCAGGTTGTCGACCTTGCCGCGGAACGCCTCCTGGTCGGCCATCGCCTGGGCCTGCGCCTTCTTGGCGGCGGCGAGGTCCTGGTTGGCCTTGCGGTGCGCGGCGTTCTTCTTGTCGAGGTCGGTCTTCGCGGCCAGCAGGTCCTCGTTCACATCGCTGACCTGGTCCGACAGCTTCTTGTACTGGGCAAGCGCCTCGGAAGCCGTCTCCGGGGGCGGCGGCTGCTGGTAGGCGAGGGGAAGCGCGAGAGCAGGTCCCGGCACGAAGGTGAGCAGCGCCGCAGCGGCGGTGACACTCAACCCGGCACGGACTGCGCGCTTGGTTCTTTGCGACGCCACGTCGCGCGTCTCTCCCTTACATCCGAACCGCCGATCGGGTGGCGCTGGCGGCAAGGGACTACCGCAAGAACGGCTGTCCAGCCTCAGTGCCCCACCCACCGTGGGGGAACCGGTCCGGCCTCTCGACAAGGCCGACTTCGACGGCGATCCCGCGTTGCGGCCTCGGGGGTGTGCCGCTGTCGGCCGCGAGATCTCGGACAGGTTACGAAACGTGAGTCGATGCGTCTACCGGGCCCGCCGAAAAATGTGGATCAGATAGCCCTGGACACCAATGGAGCAGCCCTGACTCCAATGTGTGACTACGGCAACACCACTGTTCACCGGCTTGCGTTAATCCGCTCGTGCCACTCGGCGACGTTTACCGACCGCTCGGCGACAGATGGTTTCGGCCCCGCGTGTCGGACAAATCGGCTCACGCTGACCGGTCGATGGGCTCCAGCCGCAGCCTCGGGACTATGCCGGCACGGCCGAGCGTGTCTATCGCGCGTTGTTCGAGCGCGTCGATCTCCACGTTCGGCGGCACCCCGAGCAGGACGCTCACGACACAGTCCCCGCAGGCCAGGCCGCGGACCACGCAGCTGTCGCAGTCGATGATCATGCCGAGCTCCGATCGCTTGTCGTTCCTCATGCCCGGCACGTTATGCGACACCACCGACAATTTCGGGGTTCGCGCAGCTCAGGGCCGACGTCCGCAGTTCGTCGACGCCCGCGAACCGTCCACCGAGAGTCGGCGAACACGGTGAACCGGGCGGACCGCATCCCCGTCCGCCCCAGGCGCGTTGTACGCGGTGAGGACACCGGACGACATCAGGACGGGGAGGTGCCGCGTGCGCGTGGCGGTGGGACTGGCGCTGGCCGCCGCAGTGCTCGCCGCGCCGCCCGTCGAACCGGGCCCGCCCGGCGCCCCGGCGACGGACCCACGGCCCGGCGCGGCGTTCGCCGCGCCGGAGGTGGCGCGCCTACAGCACACCGCGGCCGGCGTGCAGCGCGAACTGGCGGACCTCGCGGGCCGGATCCACAGCGCGGAACGGGACCTGCGGACCGCGAACGACGCCGCGGCGAAGGCCAGGGCGGCACGCGCGGCCGCCGACAGGGTCGTCGCCGCGCAGCAGGCCGAGGTGGACGCCTACTCCGCGACCGTCTACGAAACCCTCGCCCAGCCCACCGGGCTGCGCGCCCTGGTGTCCGCCGACGACCCGGCCGAGTTCCTCGACGGCACCGACCTCCTCGGCCGTCTGCGTGCCGACCAGGACGGGCGTCTCGCCGGCGCCGTGCGCAGGCAGAGCGCGGCGACGGCGGCCGAGGACGCCGCCGAGGCGACCGCGGCCGCCGCGGCACGCCGCAAGGCCGACCTCGACCGGCGTGACGGGGACGCGCGCAACCGCGCCGCCGCGATCTCCTCGGAACTGCGCGGGATCGTCGCCGACACCGACGCCGCGGTCGTCGCGCAGCAGCACGCGCAGCAGCAACGCAACCGGACCACGGCCGGCAACTGGCGCGCGTACCTCGACCGGCTCGCGGCGGCGGGCATCATGCCACCAGCCGCCGCGCGACTGCGTGACACGGCCCGCTTCCCGGCCGGGCTGACGCCGCTGTCCGAACCCGGGGTCGCGGAACGCGTGCTGCCGTCCGGGGGCCGGTTGCTCGTGCTGCCCGCCGAGACCATCGCCGCCGTCACCCGGGCCGTGGACGCGCTCGGCAAGCCGTACGCGCCCAAGGACACGGGCCCCGCCGCCTACTCGTGCGACGGGCTGGTCCGCGCCGCGTACGGCGCCGCGGTGCCCGCGGGCATCGCCGACCAGTACGCCGTGCTCGCCCCCGTCACGCGGCCGCACCCCGGCGACCTCGTGTTCCTCGGACCGGAGCGGTACGGCGTGCAGGGCGTCGGCATCGTGCTCGACGACCGCACGATGCTCGCCGCCGACGCCCGTGTCGCGGGCGTCGTGGTCACCGACCTGCCCGCCGACGCGCTCGGCTTCGCCCGGCCCGCGCTCGCTCACGTGCGGGCACGAGCCGTCCCGAAGGCGACCGACGACGGCCTGCCGTGGCGCTGCGGTGGCGTGTCGCTGCCGTCCGGCCTCTGGGGCGGGTATCCGAACGGGTTCATCCCGCGGACCGCCCTGTGCCCGATCGGCGTCGGCGGCCACGTGCTGCGCTGCGACGCGGCCGCCGCGTTCGGTGCGCTGAACCAGGCGTACGCCACCAGGTTCGGCGCACCGCTGTGCGTCACCGACTCGTACCGCACGTTCGACGCGCAGGTCCGGCTGTACGCGCGGAAGCCGGCGCTCGCGGCCGTGCCCGGCACCAGCAACCACGGCTGGGGCCTGGCACTCGACCTGTGTGGTGGCGCGCAGTCGTTCGGCTCACCGCAGTACGCGTGGCTCCGCGCCAACGCGCCGTCGGCCGGCTGGGTCAACCCGGAGTGGGCGTGGCCCGGCCGCGGCCGGGAAGAGCCGTGGCACTGGGAGTTCGGTACCTAGGAAACCGGCTGCGCGGCGAAGTCCACCTCCTCCGTGGAGACGGTGCCCGCCGTGCGGCCCGGCGCCGACTGGAAGTTCCAGTACAGGTTCGTGTGCGAGATGACCTGGTCGGGAGCGGGCGCGCCCCACTGCGTCAGGTCCTCGGTCGTGTGCGCGTCGCTCACCAGGATCGCGTCATACCCCCTGGTGAACGCCCCGTGTAACGTCGCGCGGACGCAACCGTCGGTCTGCGCTCCGGTGACGACCAGCCGCCCCACCTCCAGGTCGGCGAGCACCGACTCGAGGGTCGTGTCCTCGAACGAGTCGCCGTACCGCTTCTCCACCAGCGGCTCGGCGTCGCCACGCGGCAACTCCGGGACGTACTGCCAGCTGTCGCTGCCCATCGGCAGTTCGTCGCTCGAGTGCTGCACCCAGACGACCGGGACCTGCTCCTGCCTGGCCTTGTCGACCAGGGCCGCGATGTTCGCGACCACCGCGTCACGTTCGTGGGCCTGCGCCACCACGCCGTTCTGGACGTCGATGACCAGCAGTGCGGTGCCCGGGCGGTTCTCCAAAGTTGTCATGCGGTGAACCTAGACCCGACCACCGACAATTCAGCTCCGTCCGAGGCGGGCCAGCAGAACGGCGGACGGGACGGGGTGCGCGCCGCGGCGGCGCACCGAGTCGGCGACCGCGCGGTCGGAGGTCACGACGACCACCGGACGGCCCTCCGGTTCGGCCGTCACCAGCGCGCGGATCACGTCGTCGGCCAGTACACCGGGGTCGGAGAACAGGACCCGCACGCCCCGGGGCGCCGTCGTCGGCACCGCGACCACCCCGGCGCCGTCGAACACGAGCGTCACCTCGGCCGACGTGCGTGCGGCAAGGGCCGCGAGCTGGCGGATCAGCCGTTCCCGCTGTTCGGAGAGCGACAGCTCGGGATAGCCGGTCTTCGTGACGTTGTAGCCGTCGACCACGAGGTGCACCGACGGGAGCGCCAGCAACCGGTCCAGTGCCGCCGGGTCCTCCACGCGCCCGACCGAGCCGTGTGCCTCCGTCGCGCCGCGCACGAGGTCGGCGGGGCGGGGCCCCGACCCGCCGAGGGCCAGCTCCCTGCGCAAACCCGTGACCGCGCCGTCGAGCGTGTCGACGAGCAACGCGAGCCGGACCTCGTCGGCCTGCCGTGCCTCGCGCGCCGACTGCCTGGCCATCTCGGCGTCCGCCTCGGCCCGCTCCGCACGGCCCCGTTCGCTCTCGGCCCGTTCCCGCTCGCGGTCGCGCTGCTCGGTGAGCGCCGTGACCCGCGCCTGCGCCTCGGCCTGGATCCGCTCGATCTCGCCTGCCGCGCTCTCGGCCTCGTCCTTGGCCTTGCGCACCCGGACGCCCTGCTCGCGGAGGCGTTTGCGGAGCCGTTCGAGTTCGGCCTCGCCCTCCGCGCGGACCCGGTCGACGGCGTCCTGAACGTCCTCCAGCTCGGCCCGGACCTTCGCCAGCTCGGTCTCCGCCTTGTCGGCACGGGCGACCGCGGCGTCCCGCTGGGCCCGCAGGCCGGCGTCGGAGGCGCGGCGCGACACCAGCTCCAGGTAGTGCGGCGCGTTGTCGGCACCCAGGAGGACCGCGGCGGCGGCCACGGCCGCCGGGTCGTCACCGGACATGTCCAGCGCGGCGGCCCGGTGCTCACGGCACCACTCGACGACGGCGGTGCGGAACGCGACCGAGTCCCGCAGGCTCGCGACGATGGCGCCGGCACCCAGTCGCGCCCGCTTGGCGGGGGTGAACTTCGCGACGGCGCGCAACTGCTGCGGCACGTCGACCTTGGGCAACGCACCCAGCGCGTCCGCGCCCAGCTCGGCGATCCTGGTGCGCACGGCGTCCGGCAGCGCGGTCCAGTCCACAGTAGAGTCGCCGTCCGGCGCCCCGGACGGCTCGTCCCCCGGGTCGACTGGATCGACCGGCTGGATCGACGGCACCATCACACCAGGTTAGTCCCCAGGTGAGCGGGGCGCGTTCCGTGGATATCGGCCGATGGGATTCGTGATCCATCTGGTCGCTGGCAAGGCGGAGGGAAGCCCTCGTACCGGGTTGTACTCGGGCTTTCCGACAACGCAGCCAGCGGCCAGATGGGCGCGAATCCCGCGGCTGAGATCCGCGGGACGTGCCCTGGCACCGACCGGCTTTGTCGGTGGTCGGGTCTAGCTTGCCCGGCATGACGAAAGCGGGGGCGAGCGAGCAGCTCGCGTTCGACGAACTCGGCACGCCGCTGCGTGCCACGACCTTCGTCGTGTTCGACCTCGAGACCACCGGGGTCAGCGACGAGGACACGATCACCGAGTTCGGCGCGGTGAAGGTGCGCGGCGGTGAGGTGCTCGGCGAGTTCGCCACGCTCGTGGACCCCGGCCGCGGCATCCCGCCGGAAGTGGTCGCGCTGACCGGCATCACCGACGCCATGGTCTACGCGGCGCCCCGCCTGGACACCGTCCTGCCGGCGTTCCTGGAGTTCATCAGCGGCGCCGTGCTGGTGGCGCACAACGCGGGCTTCGACACCAACTTCGTGCGCAAGGCGTGCGAGCGGATGGGTTACCGCTGGCCGAAACCGGCGGTCGTGTGCACCGTCCAGCTCGCCAGACGGGTGCTGACCAGGGAGGAGGCGCCGAGCTGCCGGCTGTCCGCGCTGGCAGAGCTCTTACACGCGTCCACCACGCCCAACCACCGCGCGCTCCAAGACGCGCGGGCGACCGTCGACGTCTTCCACTCGTTACTGGAGCGGGTCGGGTCGATCGGTGTGCAGACACTGGAGGAGCTGCACGACTACATCCCCGACGTCACGCCAGAACAACGCCGCAAGCGGTCCATGGCGGCCCACCTGCCGTCGACACCGGGTGTGTACCTGTTCCGGGGGCCGGGCGAGGAGGTGCTGTACGTCGGCACGGCGAGCGACCTGCGCCGACGCGTGCGGCAGTACTTCACCGCCAGCGAGACCCGCCGCAGGCTGCGGGAGATGGTTGCGCTCGCGGTGCGGGTGGACCACGTCGAGTGCGCCCACTCGCTGGAGGCGCAGGTCAGGGAGCTGCGCCTCCTGTCGGCGCACAAGCCCGCGTACAACCGGCGGTCGAAGAACCCGAAGCAGGCGTGGTGGCTGACGCTCACCGACGAGCCGTTCCCCCGGCTGTCGCTGGTGCGGACGCCGCGCGACGGCGCGCTCGGCCCGTTCCGGTCGCGGGGGCTCGCGGAGGACGCGATGGTCGCGCTGCAGGACGCGACCGGCATCCGGCCGTGCACCGTGCGGATCCCGGCACAGCGGGCCGGTGGCACGCCCTGTGCGCTCGCGGAGCTGCACCGCTGCGCGGCGCCGTGCGCGGGCAGACAGACGATCGAGCAGTACACGCCGTCGGTGTCGTCGTTCGTGTCGCTGGTGGCGGGCAGGCTGCTGGACCCGCTGCACCGCCTGGAGCGGCGGCTCATGGCGCACTCGGCGGCGCAGCGGTTCGAGCAGGCCGGTGTCGACCGGGACCGGCTCGCCGTGCTGGTCCGCGCGCTGGACCGGGGTCAGCGGCTGGCCGCGCTGGCGGCGGTGCCGGAGCTGATCGCGGCCAGGCCGGACGGGAACAACGGCTGGGAGTTCGCGGTCGTGCGGCACGGGCGGCTGGCGTCGGCGGGCGTCGCGCGGCGTGGGGTGCCGCCGATGCCGGTGGTGGACGCGCTCGCGGCGTCGGCGGAGACCGTGCTGCCCGGCGAGGGCCCGTTGCGCGGCGCTCCGGCCGAAGAAGTGGCGCTCGTGCTGCGATGGCTGGATCGGCCGGGCACCAGGATGGTTCGATGCTCACAGCCGTGGACCGAGCCCGCCCGCGCCGCCGCGAGCTGGCGCGGGTGGCTGACCAGGGCTGACGCCGCACGCAGCGTGGAGGTGGCGAATGGGTGATCCCTACGACGTGATCGCCATGGGCAGGCTCGGGGTGGACATCTACCCGCAGCAGACCGGCGTCGGGCTGGCGGACGTGACGACGTTCGCGAAGTACCTCGGCGGCACGGCGGCCAACGTGACGGTCGCCGTGGCGCGGTACGGGCACCGCGTGGCGCTGGTGAGCAGGACGGGCGCGGACCCGTTCGGTGCGTACCTGCACCGCGCGCTGCGGGACTTCGGCGTCGACGACCGCTACGTCACCGACGTGCCCGACCTGCCGACCCCGGTCACGTTCTGCGAGATCTTCCCGCCGGACGACTTCCCCATCTACTTCTACCGACTGCCGAAGGCGCCCGACCTGGTGATCCACCCGCACGAGCTGGACCTGGACGCGGTCCGGGCGGCGAAGATCCTGTGGGTGACGGTCACCGGCCTGTGCGAGGAGCCGAGCCGCTCCGCCACGCTGACCGCGCTGCGTACCCGCGACCCGGCCGCGTCGACGGTGCTGGACCTGGACTACCGCCCGGCGTTCTGGCAGTCGCGCGAGGCGGCCCGCCGCTGGGTGCAGGAGGCCCTCGAGCACGTGACGGTGACCGTCGGCAACCTCGACGAGTGCGAGACCGCGGTCGCCACCCGCGACCCGCACGAGGCAGCGGAGGCGTTGCGGGACAAGGGGGTCCGGCTCGCGGTGGTGAAGCAGGGCCCGAAGGGCGTGCTGGCGGTGGACGACACGGGCGCGGTCGAGGTGCCACCACACCCGGTCGAGGTGGTGAACGGCCTCGGCGCCGGCGACGCGTTCGGCGGCGCGCTGTGCCACGGCCTGCTGTCCGGCTGGGACACCGAGCACACCATGCGGTTCGCGAACGCGGCGGGCGCCATCGTCGCGTCGCGACTGTCCTGTTCGGCGGCGATGCCCACGACCGCCGAGGTGGAGGAGGTACTGGATGCGGGTTGACTGGCCGGAGGTCGTGCGGGGGATCGCGCTGACCCGTGCCCGCCGTCCCGAACGGATCACGGAGCTGGCGCAGGCCCGCACCCGACCGGAATCCCTGTTGGGGGACAACGGCAAGGCCCTGATCATCGCCGCCGATCACCCGGCCCGCGGCGCGCTGGCCGCCGGGGACCGTCCACTGGCGATGGCCGACCGCGCGGACCTGCTGCGGCGGTTGACGATCGCGCTGGCGCGGCCGGGCGTGACCGGTGTGCTGGGCACCGCGGACGTCCTCGAGGACCTGCTGTTGCTGGAGGCACTGCACGACAGGAGCGTCTTCGGGTCGATGAACCGGGGCGGGCTGGCGGGTGCGTCGTTCGAACTGGACGACCGGTTCACCGGCTACGACACCGCCGCGATCGCCCGCAACGGGTTCGACGGCGGCAAGATGCTGCTGCGCATCGACTACAGCGACGACCGCAGTGCAGCGACACTGGCGGCGTGCGCGGCCGCGGTGAGCGAGCTGGCGGACGAACGGCTGATCGCGATGGTCGAGCCGTTCGTGTCCGTCCGGGACGGTGGCCGGTTGCGCAACGACCTGTCGGTGCGGGCCGCGACCACGGCACTGGCGGTGGCGTCCGGGCTCGGCACGACGTCCGCGTACACGTGGCTGAAGGTCCCGGTGATCGGCGACGGTGGGGAGGAGATGGCGCAGGTGCTGGCGACGACGACACTGCCGACGCTGCTGCTCGGCGGCGAGGTGGCGGCGGACCAGGAAGCGACGTACGGCCGGTGGAAGCGCGCACTGCGCAACCCGACCGTGCACGGTCTCGTGGTGGGCCGGTCGCTGCTGTACCCACCGGACGACGACGTGGCGCGTGCCGTCGACACCGCGGCGGGGCTGCTGTGAGGATCACCCCGGCGACGGCGGGCTGGACGTACAGCGGCCTGACGGTACTGACCGTCACCGGCACGCACGAGGTGGTGACCGGCGACGCGGAGACGCTGGTGCTCCCGCTGTCGGGTGGCTGCACGGTGACGGTGGACGGCGAGACCTACGAGCTGACCGGCCGCGAGTCGGTGTTCACCGCGAACACCGACTTCCTGTACCTGCCGCGTGACTGCACGGCGCGGATCGAGGCGGCGGGCGCGAAGATCGCCTTCCCGTCGGCGGTGTGCGAGAACCGCCTGCCGGTCCGGTACGCCCCGGCCTCGCGGACGCCCGTCGAGTTGCGTGGCGCGGGCAACTGCAGCAGGCAGGTGAACAACTTCTGCACGCCCGGCGTGTTCAAGGCGGACAAGCTGATCGCGTGCGAGGTGCTCACGCCGGGCGGCAACTGGTCGTCGTATCCCCCGCACAAGCACGACGAGGCACGGCCGGGCGAGTGCGAGCTGGAGGAGATCTACTACTTCGAGGTGGCGAACGGCGGGATGGCGTACCAGCGCGTGTACGGCACCGAGGAGCGGCCGATCGACATCCTGGAGGAGGTCCGCGGCGGCGACGTGGTGCTGATCCCCCACGGCTGGCACGGCCCGTCGATGGCGACGCCCGGGTACGACCTGTACTACCTGAACGTCATGGCGGGCCCGGGCACCGAACGCGCGTGGCTGATCAGCGACGACCCCGCGCACGGGTGGATCCGCGACACGTGGCGGGAGGAGCGGATCGACCCGAGGCTGCCGTTCTACCGCTGACCGTTCCTCCGCTCCCCCGGGCGGCCGTCAGTGCTCAGCGAAGATCGGGCAGCGGTCCTGAGCTTGTCGGGTAGCGGCCCTCTTCGAGCCGGAAAAGGTATGTTCGGAGATCCGCGCTGAGTCCCTCGGCAAGGTAGGACGCGAAGTCCCTCAGTCCAACGGCGGCTTCCCGTTTCTCCGCGCTGTCGCTGAAAGACCATTCGGGCAGGAGTGACTCCAGATACTCGGACACCCGTGCTCGGTCGCGCCACCATTCCCGAACGGAATCAGGTGACCATCGATCATCACCGTCGCAGGCGTAACCGCAGAACGGATCTGCGTGCGCCGCCCTCACGACTGTTCGGACCTCCGCCGACGTCGTCGGCTGGCGGTATACGTACTCACCGAAGTACTCGCCGCCGTAAAGCACATGACGCGGTGCGTGTAGCCGGCCTGTCCAACAGTTGTCAGTCATGCCGGTGTAGAACGGGCCAGGAACGTTCAACCACAGCCGATCCTCCCAACGCCCTCGGAAGGAGGCCTCAGGCTCGCCTTCTGGCGGTGCGTCCAGCGGTTCCCAGCACATCAGAAGCGGCCCTCGAAGAGCAGCTCCGCCACGTGCGTCACGGTCTCCCGGCCCGCGTCGTAGCCGCCCTCGCCGCGGAGGTTGTTCATTTCCGCGAGCGTGTACCGCGCATCGGGGCCCGCGAAGCCGACCGAGTTCATCACCCAGCCGCCGTCCTCCTCCGACCAGCCGTTCTTGGCGCCGGGCTGCGCGGCGGTCCCGGCGCCCCACACGCCCCACTGCTGGTTGGGTGCCACCGCGCGCATCTGGTCGAGAAGGTAGGTGCGGTCGTCCGGCGGCAGGTCGGTCAGCACGTGGTGGATCAGCCGGTCCAGGTCCTCCGGTGTGCACTTCTGGAAGCCCCAGTACGGGTAGAACTCCGTGTAGCCCTCCTGTGGCTCCAGCGACGTCAACCCGTACGCCGGGAAGTTGTCGTTGAACGCCATGTGGTCGTCGCCCGAGTACCGGTACCACAGGGTGTCCGCCGCGTCGTTGTCCGACGAGTGGAGCATGGACCGGATCAGGGCGCGGTCGTCCTCGGTGAGCGTGATCTCGCCCGCGCGGTCGCGGGTGAACAGGTCGACGACCATCGCGAGCTTGATCGTGGACGCGGTCCACGTGAGGTCGGCGGCGTGGTCGTTGTGCCACACCGCGCCCGTCCGCAGGTCGTGGAGGACCACGCCGGTGGTGCCGGGGCGGTCGGCCAGGTACGCCTGCACGGCGGCGATCCGGCGCTGGAAGTCGCAGTCGAACCCCGCGTCCGGCAACGGGCACTCCGTCCCTCGCATGTGGGCCGCGGCCAGGTGCGGCGGCGGCGAAGAACACCCGGCCACGACGACAGCGGCCGCCGCGAAGAACGCGGCGGCCGCTATCGAGCGGAACCTTATGATGGCCCGATCTTCTTCGTCGGGTCCTCGTCGGTCGTCGCGACCGACGTGCCGGTCTCGGTCTCACCGGAGCCCGACTCCAGTTCGGCACCGTGGCCGTGCTGCGCCGCGCGGGCCTTCGCCAGCGCCGCGGTCTCCTCCGGCGGGTCCGGCCGCAGCAGCGAACCGGCGACCGGCGCACCGGCCGAGCCGAGCTTGTTCATCTTCTTCGGCACCGGGGTGCCCTGGTACTCCAGCGGGATCGGGTGGCCGTGCTCGTCCACCCCGGCCAGCGGCTGGTGCACCTCGATGAACTCACCGTGCGGCAGGCGCTTGATGATGCCGGTCTCGACACCGTGCTCCAGCACCATCCGGTCGGACCGCTGCAGGCCGAGGCACAGGCGGTACGTGATCGCGTACGCCAGCGGCGGCAGCACCAGCAACCCGACACGGCCCATCCACGTCGTCGCGTTCAGCGAGATGTCGAACTTCTCGGCGAGCACGTCGTTCGCGGCGGACAGCAGCGACACCATGAAGAACGTGATCGCCATGACGCCGAGGCTGGTGCGCACCGGCACGTCACGCGGCCGCTGCAGCAGGTTGTGGTGCGCGTAGTCCTTGGTGAACTTCTTCTCGATCCACGGATAGACCGCCGCCACTCCGGTCAGTAGTGGCAGACCCATCATGAACGGGAAGAACGGCGCCGGGATCGTGTAGTTCCCGAGGTAGACCTCCCACGCGGGCCACAGTCGGACCAGACCGTCGGTCCAGCCCATGTACCAGTCGGGCACGGTGCCCGCCGAGACCTGGGCCGGGGAGAACGGACCGAAGTTCCACACCGGGTTGATCTGGAACAGACCGCCGAGCAGCGCGGTGACACCGATGACGACGGCCATGAAGCCGCCCGCCTTGAGGGCGAACGTCGGCATGATGCGGACGCCGACGACGTTGGTCTCCTTGCGCCGCACGCCCGGGAACTGCGTGTGCTTCTGGTACCAGACCAGACCCACGTGCACACCGATCAGCGCGAGCAGGATGCCCGGGATCAGCAGGATGTGCGCGGTGTAGAGCCTGGGGATGATCTCCGTGCCCGGGAACTCGCTGCCGAACAGCAGCCAGTTGGCCCAGGTGCCGATCACCGGGATCGACATGGTCAGACCCGAGGTGATGCGCAGGCCGGCGCCGGAGAGCAGGTCGTCCGGCAGCGAGTAGCCCGCGAGGCCCTCGAAGCAGCCCAGCAGGAAGATCAGGACACCGATGACCCAGTTGACCTCACGCGGCCTGCGGAACGCGCCGGTGAAGAACGTGCGGAACATGTGGATCGTCAGCGACAGCATGAACAGCAGCGCCGACCAGTGGTGCACCTGGCGCACGAACAGGCCGCCGCGCACGTCGAACGTGATGTACAGCGTCGACTCGTAGGCCCGGGACATCTCGAGGCCGCGCAGGTTCGCGAACGAACCGTTGTAGGTGACCTCGGCCATCGACGGGTCGAAGAACAGCGCCAGGTAGGTACCCGACAGCAGCAGCACGATGAAGCTGTACAGCGCGATCTCGCCGAGCAGGAACGACCAGTGCGTCGGGAAGACCTTGTTCAGCTGCCTGCGGATGCCGCCCGACAGGTGGTACCGGTCGTCGGCCCACTTGGCCGCGCCACCGGCCGCCCGCATGACCATGTTGTCGGGCTTCGTCGGCGTGGTCATTCCACTCATGACTTCCGCTCCCAGTAGGCGGGCCCGATCGGCTCGATGAAGTCACCGGTCGAGATGAAGTAGCCGGTCTCCTCGTCCACCGCGATGGGCAGCTGCGCCAGCTTGCGCGTGGCAGGCCCGAACACCGGCTTGGCGTACTGCAGTGCGTCGAACTGTGACTGGTGGCACGGGCACAGGATGCGGTTGCTGCGCGCCTCGAACAGCGAGGTCGGGCACCCGACGTGGCTGCAGATCTTCGTGTAGGCGTAGTAGTCGCCGTAGTTGAAGTCCTCCTGGCCCTCGTGCTTGATCACCCTGGCCGCGTCGGCGGGCCGCAGGCGGATCAGCATCACGGGGCTGTCGCCACGCTTGAGCATCTTCACCCAGTCCTCGTGGGTGTCGCCCTCGCGGTACGGGAACACCGTCTCCATGGCGCCACCGTCGAGGTCCTCCGGCCGCACCAGGGACAGCTCGTCGTTGTCACCGGTGACACGGCGCAGGAAGACCTTCTCGCCCTCCTCGGTGTGCTGCCACGGGGTGTGGATCAGGCCGTCCTTGTTGGCGGACTGCGCGTGCGGGTTGCGGAGGAACCCGCCGAGCGGCAGCGCCGTCAGCGCGAGGCCGAGAACGCCACCACCGAAGGCCAGCGACCGCTTGATCATCGGGCGGCGGGCGATCGTGCTGCGGTTGCCCGCGTCGGCGAGGTTGGCGAGGATCGTCGCCTTGTCCAGCTCGTTCGAGCCACCGTCGTGCCGCTGCTGGACCGCGATCTCGTGCGGGATGAACTTCCGCACGTACTGCAGCACGCCGATGCCGATGCCCAGGACGGCGAGGCCGAAGGTGAGGCCGAGGACCGGCGTGTAGAGCGAGTACATGAAGTGGCCGTCCTCGCTCGGGGCCACGTACTTGGCGGGCCACCAGATGAAGGCGACCACCGACGCGAGACCGGAGATGCCCGCGAGCGCGAACCAGAACGCGACCTGGCGCTCTGCCCGCTTCTCCGCGCGCGTGCCCTTGACCGGCCACGGGTCCGGGTACTCGACCAGCTCGACGCCGTCGAGCGTGCTCCCCAGCTTGACCAGCTCGTCCCGGGACATCTGCCCGAGCTCCTCCTCGCTGGGCAGCTCCTCAGGCTTGTCCGTGCTCAATGTTTTGCCCCGATCCACAACGTGATGCCGAGCAGAGCGGCAATCCCGACGAAGAACGCGATGAACCCCTCCGACTGCGGACCGAGACCGCCGATCGGGTTACCACCGGGGTTGTTGTTGCCGTCCGTCACCGACTTGACGTAGGTGATGATGTCCTTCTTCTCCTCCGGCGACAGCTGCCGCTCGGAGAAACGAGGCATGTTCTGCGGGCCGGACACCATGGCCGCGTAGATCTCGTCCTCGGTGACACCGTCCAGAGCCGGCGCCTCCTTGCCGGAGGACAGCGCACCGCCCCGGCCGGTGAAGTTGTGGCAGGACGCGCAGTTGAACCGGAACAGCTCACCGCCGCGGGCCGGGTCGTCCCCGCGCAGCGCCTGGCCGCTCTCCTCCGGCATCTCCACGCCGCCACCGTTGGCCTGGACGTACGCCGCGACCGCGTCGACCTCCTGCGGCGACAGCACCCGGGGCTTCTTCGGGATCTGCGCGCTCTGGGCGACGGCGGGCATGCGGCCGGTCGAGGTCTGGAAGTACACGCTGGCCTCGCCGACGCCGATCAGGCTCGGCCCGCGGTCCTGCACGCCCTCGAGGTTGCTGCCGTGACAGCTGATGCACGTGTTGTTGTAGATCTTCTCGCCCTCGCGCACCAAGACCGGATCCTGCTGGGCCTGCGCGGTCTGCGGCTCGGGGACGAGCACGCTGTACAACGCGCCGACGCCCACGAGCGCGATGCCCAGCGCCAGCAGGCCCGCGATGCGGCGCCGGAGCTTGGTGCGTGCCCTGAGTTTCTTGGTCATTGTGCGGCAACCTCTGGTGTCAGTTCGGACCCGGCGAGTCGGCGGCTCGGTCGCATCACGGAATGAAGTAGATGACGGTGAACAGGCCGATCCAGACGATGTCCACGAAGTGCCAGTAGTACGACACGACGATGGCCGACGTGGCCTGTGCAGGCGTGAACTTGCTCATCTTGGTGCGCATGAGCAGGTACACGAACGCGATGAGACCGCCGGTCACGTGCAGGCCGTGGAAGCCCGTGGTCAGGTAGAAGACCGTGCCGTAGGCCGAGGACGGGATGGTGAGCCCCTCCTCGATCAGCGTCCGGTACTCGTTCGCCTGGCCGAGCACGAAGAAGATGCCCATGACCAGGGTGACCGTGTACCACCTGCGCAACCCGAACACATCACCTCGCTCCGCCGCGAACACACCCATCTGACAGGTGAGGGACGAAGCGACCAGCACGATCGTGACAACGAGCGCGTATGGCACGTCGAGGTGGTACGGCGGTGGGGGCCAGTGGCCGGTGTCGTTCTGCGCCTTGACCGTGAAGAACATGGCGAAAAGGCCGGCGAAGAACATCAGCTCGCTGGCCAGCCACACGATGGTGCCGACGCTGACCATGTTCGGCCGGTTCAGCGAGTGCACACGCTGGCTGATTGAGGGCGCTGCTGTCGTCACGCGGGCATTATTGCCTGTCGGTCCCCGGTCAGCTGATCGGGGTTGGGGCGTGGCGCGGTGGTTCGAGAGATCGTCGAGCCTTTGTCGGGCACCTGCGGGCCGCGAAGCCGTGCCGGATAGCATCCAGGTGTCCGGACCTGCCCTATTTCGACCGCCGGAGGCACCGCCATGAGCTCCCCGCTGAAGATCCTCGTGTTCAGCCACCGGCCCGAGGTCCGGGAGAGGATTGTCACAGCTGTCGGGCGCCGTCCCGCCGCCGATCTCGGCCGCGTGACCTACCACGAGTCCGCCACCATCGCCGACGTGCTGATGGAGATGGACGCGGGCAACGTCGACCTGGCCATCCTCGACGGCGAGTCGCAGCCGACCGGGGGCATCGGCCTGTGCAGGCAGCTCAAGAACGAGATCGACGACTGCCCGCCGATCGTGATCGCGATCCGCCGCAAGGACGACCGATGGCTCGCCACCTGGTCGCAGGCCGACGCGGTGATCTCGCACCCGCTCGACCCGCTGGCCGCCGCGGAGACGGTCGCCGACGTGCTGCGCAACAAGCAGCTCCCAGTCGTACAGGGGTGAGCCCGGATGGCACAGACCTGGCCCGGCCTGCTGGGCCGGTTGGTCGCGCGTGAGGACCTGACCACCGACGACACGTCGTGGGCGATGGAGGAGATCATGACCGGCCGGGCCACCGGCGGTCAGATCGGCGCGTTCGCGGCCGCGCTGCGGTCCAAGGGCGAGACGCCCGAGGAGGTGGCCGGTCTCGCGACGGTGATGCTGGCCCACGCGCACCGCGTGCCCCTGGACGTGGCCGCGGCCGACGTCGTCGGCACCGGTGGTGATCAATCCGGCAGTGTGAACATTTCCACGATGAGCGCACTGGTGACCGCGGCCGCCGGTGTGCCGGTGGTCAAGCACGGGAACCGCGCCCAGTCGTCCCGCTGCGGTGCCGCGGACGTGCTGGAGTCGCTCGGCGTGGTGATCGAACTCTCACCGGAGGCGGTCGCCACGTGCGTCCGTGAGCTGGGGATCGGCTTCTGCTACGCCCCCGCGTTCCACCCGGCGCTGCGGCACGCGGGCCCGACCCGCAGGGAACTGGGCATCCCGACGGTGTTCAACATCCTCGGCCCGCTGACGAACCCGGCGCAGCCGACGTCGGCGCTGATCGGCTGCGCACACGCGCGCCTGGCCCCGGTCGTGGCCTCCGTGCTCGCGTCCCGCGGCTTCTCGGTGCTCGTCGTCCGCGGTGACGACGGCCTGGACGAGATCACCACCACCACGACGACGAAGGCGTGGGTGGCGACCGGCGGCGTCGTGCGCGAGGACCGGATCGACCCGTCGGCGCTGGGCGTGGCACCCGCCGCCCGGGACGCCCTGAAAGGCGGCGACGCGGCGGACAACGCGAAGGTCCTGCGGTCCCTGATCGCGGGCGACGCGGGCGCGGTCCGCGACACGGTGCTGATCAACGCGGCGGGCACGATCGCGGCGTTCAGGGGCCTCTCGGACGACCTGACGGGCGACCTGAAGGCCGGTCTGGACACGGCCGCGGAAGCCATCGACTCGGGCAAGGCGGCGGACCTGCTGGAGCGGTGGATCACGCGTAGCCGCGAACTGGCGTCCTGACGCCGGACCGTGGGTGCTGAAGGGGTCCTTCAGCACCCACGGTCCGCGCGGAGACACACCAGAAAGGCGCGCCCCCGGGGATCCCGGAGACGCGCCTCGAGCAGCGGAAACTCAGTCGGTGGCGTTGGGCCGGGTGTGGTACTCGAACACGAGCCCGCCGACCGTGAGCAACACCAGCACGATCGCCACGACCAGCAACCACACCTGCCAGAAGGCGAGCGACACAGCCGCCAGCCCACCGGAGGCGGCGATCCCCACCGGCCAGTACGACCCGGCCGAGAAGAACCCCACCTCACCGGCACCGTCGCTGATCTCGGCGTCCGGGTTGTCCTCCGGCCGCCGCTCCACCCGTCGGGCGACGAAGTGGAAGTACGACCCGATGATCAGTGACAGGCCGCCGGTCAGGACGAGGCCGACGATGCCGACCGGCTCCTTGGACCAGAAGCCGTACACGATGGCGGCGAGGAAGAAGAACGCCGTCGTCACGTCGAAGAGCCGGGCTTCGACCTTCATGGGAATCCTCTCCAGGCGTCAGTTCGACGAGGTCCGCGCGGTGCGGTCCGGGTTGAACGGGGACGTGGTCACCGCCGTCGGGCTGCACAGCTCGCCACACGACGGGTCCTCCTCGCCCATGCGGGTGAGTGCCTCGGCGGCCGTGTACGGCTTGCCCGTCTCCTCGTTCGTGGTGACGCGCAGCTGCATGTAGTCGTCGAACCGCTCCGGGCTCAGTGCCCTGACCTCGAAGTTCATGCCCGAGTGGTAGGTGCCGCACAGCTCGGCGCAGCGCCCGACGAACGAGCCCTCGCGGTCGATCGAGTTCTGGAACGTGTTGTCCTGGTTGTTCTTCTCCGGGTACGGGAACACGTCCCGCTTGAAGTTGAACTCCGGCACGAAGAACGAGTGGATGACGTCGCGGGCGCGCAGGTCGTAGTGCACGGTCTGCTGCGCGGGGAGCACGAGCAGCGGGATCTCGGTGGTGCTGCCGGTGGTGGTCACCAGCTCACCGTCCGAGGTGCGCGGCACGACCCGCTTGCCGTCGGCGTCCACGTACTCGTTGTAGGTGAACTGCCAGTTCCACTGGAAGGCCAGCACGTCGACGTTCACGTCGACCTGGTCCTCCGGTTCCTCGGCCAGCACGAAGTTCTGCGTGGTCACCGTGAAGTAGAAGAGCACCACGACGATGACCGCGGGCAGGCCGGTGTAGATGAACTCGAGGAAGTGGTTGTACTGGAACTGCTTGGGGAGCGTGTCGCCCTTCTTGCGGTGGGCGACGACCGGCCACAGGATGAGCGCCCACATGATGACGCCGACGACCAGGGACGCGACGACCGTCCAGGTCCAGAAGGCCGCCATGCGGTCAGCCTGCGGCGTGACGCCCTCTGGCCAGCCGAAACGCAGGACCTCGCTGCCGGAGCACCCCGTCGCGGTGAACGCGACCAGTCCGACGAGCCCACCGATGGTGGTCAGTCGCGATGCCCGCGAACGCTGCGTTCCGCCCACTGCGCGATCCCTCCTAGGAAGACCGGTGATCACAGCGTTGGAGCGTAGCCCAGAGGCCCAGGCCACACCGCTTAGGGGCCGCCCTGGCCACGACGGCCATACTTACCCCTCACAAGCACTCGACAGGGAAGGTTGTGCCGAACCGTGTGCGGTCTGCTTGGTGTGGTGTGCCCGACGGAACAGGACGCCGTTGCCGCCAGGGACGCGGTCGCCGCGGCGATGCGGTGCCAGCGCCACCGCGGCCCGGACGAAACGGGCACCTGGACCGGCGACGAGGTGGTCTTCGGATTCAACCGGCTGTCCATCATCGACGTCGACCACTCCCACCAGCCGCTGCACTGGAGCCCGGAGGGCGTGCAGGAGCGGTACACGCTGCTGTTCAACGGTGAGATCTACAACTACCTCGAGCTGCGCGAGGAGCTGGTCGAGAAGCACGGCGCGACCATGCGCACGAACGGTGACAGCGAGGTCATCGTCGCCCTCTACCACTACCTCGGGCCCGCCGCCGTGCAGAAGCTGCGCGGCATGTTCGCGTTCGTCATCTGGGACTGGCGGCGCCGCGAGGTGTTCGGCGCCCGTGACCCGTTCGGCATCAAGCCGCTGTTCTACTCGGCGGGCCCGGGCGGGGTGGCGTTCTCGAGTGAGAAGAAGGCGCTGCTCGAGCTGGCCCCTCGGCTGCACCTGAAGCCCGAGCTGGACCGCACCGCGCTGCAGCACTACCTGACGCTGCAGTACGTCCCGGAGCCGGAGACCCTGCACACGGACGTGCGGCGCATCGAGTCCGGTCACTCGTTCACCATCTCGCCCGGCGGGCAGCTGCGCACGGACCGGTACTTCTTCCACACGTTCCGGCCGACCCCGGTGAAGGACTCCGAGCAGCTGTACGACGAGATCGCCGAGGTCTTGCGCGACTCGGTGGCCAAGCACATGCGCGCGGACGTGACGGTCGGGTCGTTCCTGTCGGGCGGCATCGACTCCACGGCCATCGCCGCGCTCGCCCGCGAGCACAACCCGAACCTGATCACGTTCACGACGGGTTTCGAGCGCGAGGGCTACTCCGAGGTGGACGTCGCGGCCGAGTCGGCGGCGGCGATCGGGGTGAAACACGTGGTCAGAACGGTCAACGCCGACGAGATGATGGAGGCGCTGCCGCTGATCGTGTGGTACCTGGACGACCCGGTGGCGGACCCGGCGCTGGTGCCGCTGTGGTTCATCGCGCGGGAGGCCCGCCGCCACGTGAAGGTGGTGCTGTCCGGCGAGGGCGCCGACGAGCTGTTCGGGGGCTACACCATCTACAAGGAGCCGATCTCGCTCGCCGCGTTCGAGAAGGTGCCGGGCGCGCTGCGCAAGGCCATGGGCAACCTGTCCACGAAGATCCCCGATGGCACGCGCGGCAAGGACCTGCTGCGCCGCGGCGCGCTGTCCCTGGAGGACCGCTACTACGGCAACGCGCGCATCTTCCGGGACGACCAGCTGCAGGCCGTGCTGAAGACGTTCGACCCGTCGATCGGCCACAAGGACGTCACGGCGGGCCCGTACGGCGAGTCGACGGCGTGGGACCCGGTGACCCGCATGCAGCACGTGGACCTGTTCACGTGGCTGCGCGGCGACATCCTCGTGAAGGCCGACAAGGTCACCATGGCCAACTCGCTGGAGCTGCGCGTCCCGTTCCTGGACGCGGAGGTCTTCAAGGTGGCGTCGAAGATCCCGTCCGAGGAGAAGATCACCAAGGAGACCACGAAGTACGCGCTGCGGCAGGCGCTGAAGCGGATCGTGCCCGAGCACGTGCTCAACCGGCGCAAGCTGGGGTTCCCGGTGCCGATCCGGCTGTGGCTGAAGGAGGAGATGTACGACTGGGCCCGCCAGATCATCCTCAAGTCGCAGACCGAGGAGGAGATCGACAAGAACGCGGTGCTGAAGCTCCTGGAGGAGCACCGCGCGGGCACGCTCGACCACAGCAGGCGGATCTGGGCGTTGCTGGTGTACATGCTGTGGCACGGGATCTTCGTGGAGCAGAACATCCGGCCGCGCATCCCGGAGCCGCACTACCCGGTGAAGCTCTAACGCCGGAACCGCCAGGTCTTGCTGTCGAACGCGACGCAGATGCTCGGTGAGAGGACCACGACCCGCAGTGTGCCGTCGCGTTCGTCGTAGTCGATGCCCTCGACCTCGAACTCGCCGGAGCACCCGCTCACCAGCGGCAGCTGGCCCAGCAGCGTGACCCGTCCGGTGACGTCCCCGCCGCCCACCGGGGCGGCCAGGTCCACCTGCAGCAACGGCTTCGTCACGCCGAACAGCGACCCCTCCGGGTCGTCCGACGAGCACAGCAGCCGGGTGGCCGACGTGAAGTCGCAGCCCTGGATGTCGCGGACCGGCCGGTCGAGCCGGACCGCCGACGCGTACGGCAGGTTCGCCGCCGGGTTCGTGTGCGCGATGCCCGGCATGGGGTGCACCAGGAGCCGGTCCATGGTCCCCCACTCGCCGGCCACCATCCAGCGGCCGTCCGGGGACACGGCGGCGAACGAGTTGTTGTTCGCCTCCCACGACTCCAGCGCGTGCTGGTACTCGGCCCACGAGCCGTCCGGCGCCTGGACGCGGAACAGCTTCGCCCCGCGGTCGTCGCGCTGGTACGGCTCCACGTAGTAACCGTGGCCCGCACCCGGGTCACCCACGTGGTTCCAGCCCCGCGTGCGCAGCGACGCCGGAATGGTGCCGACGCCCGTGTACTTCACGACCGTGCCGGGCGGCCGTTCCACCACGGCCAGCCCCTGGCTCTCGTCCAGGGGCCGCGCGACGTCGGACCCGATGGTCCGCCACGGTCCGACGTCTGCCGACGCCACACCGGCGAACAACAACAGGAACGCAGCGGTGACCGCGAGAGCACGCATAGTAATGACAAGTACCAGGCGTGCCCCGAAAGCGGTACCTGCTACGGGAGGATGGCGCCGATCTCCTCGGCCGCCTCCGGGCCGTACGCCGACCCGATCCGCTGCACGGCGAGCGCCTTGTCCAGCGTCCACTCCTGCGGGCCGACGGTCTCCAGCACCAGCACCGCGATGTAGGAACCCAGCTGCGCGGCCCGCTCCAGCGACAGGCCCTTCTCCAGCCCCGACAGCAGGCCCGCGCGGAACGCGTCACCGACGCCCGTCGGGTCGGCCTTCACGGTCTCCGGCACCGCGCTGACGTGGATGGACGTGCCGGACGGGTCGACCAGCTCCGCGCCCTTCTCGCCCAGCGTCGTGATCCGCATGCCGACCTTCGACATGACGTCCTGCTCCGACCAGCCGGTCTTCTGCCGCAGGAGCTCCCACTCGTAGTCGTTCGAGAACAGGTACTGCGCGCCCGTGACGAACTCGCGGATCTGCTCACCGGACATGCGCGCGAGCTGCTGCGACGGGTCGGCGGCGAACGCGTACCCGCGCTGGCGGCACTCCTCCGCGTGGCGCAGCATCGCGTCCGGGTCGTCCGGGCTGATCAGCACCAGGTCCAGGCCGCCGACCCGTTCCGCGACGGGACGCAGCTCGATGAGCCTGGCCTCGGCCATGGCACCGGCGTAGAACGACGCGATCTGGCACATGTCGTCGTCGGTGGTGCACACGAACCGCGCCGTGTGGGCGGTCTCGGAGACCCGCACGCCGGAGCAGTCGACACCGTGCCGCTCCAGCCACGACCGGTAGTCGCCGAAGTCCTCGCCGACGGAACCGACCAGAACGGGTGAGCTGCCGAGGACCGCCATGCCGAACGCGATGTTCGCGCCGATCCCGCCGCGGCGGACGACCAGGTCGTCGACGAGGAAGCTCAGGGAGATCCGGTGCAGCTGCTCCGCGACGAGCTGCTCGGCGAACCTGCCCGGGAAGTGCATGAGGTGGTCGGTGGCGATGCTTCCGGAGACGGCTACGGGCACGAGGGCTTCCCCTGTCTGGTGGTCGTCAGTTGGAGTGACACGGAGTCGTCAACGATAGTGCGCGACGCCGATCGAGACCCACTAGGGCACTCGCTGGAGACTACCGGTTGGTAAGGCTCGTGCGGACGAGGACTTCCGACCTAAGTTCGAGCCGTGAGCACACCTGAACCCGAGTCCTTCGCCGAACTGATCGCGGACTGCGCCGACATCCCCCACGCCCTCCGCGACGGCGGGACCACCCTCCCCGGCCAGCGGGAACCAGTGCTGTGGGAGGTGGACGAGGCGACGTTCGCCCAGGTCAGCAGCCTGGAGGAGTACGTCTGAACGACTGTGTGAACGAGAACGGGCCGCGACGTGTGCACGTCGCGGCCCGTATCACGTCACCTGCTCAGTGGAACGAGTCGCCACAAGCGCAGGAACCACCGGCGTTGGGGTTGTCGATGGTGAAGCCCTGCTTCTCGATGGTGTCGACGAAGTCGATCGTCGCGCCCTGCACATAGGGCGCGCTCATCCGGTCCACGGCCACCTTCAGGCCGTTGAAGTCCCGGAACAGGTCGCCGTCGAGCGTGCGCTCGTCGAAGAAGAGCTGGTAGCGCAGGCCGGCGCAGCCACCGGGCTGAACGGCGATGCGCAGGTGCATGTCGTCACGGCCTTCCTGGTCCAACAGGGCCTTGGCCTTGCTGGCAGCCGCGTCCGACAGGAGCACGCCGTGCGTCTCCGTCTCGGTGGTGTTCTCCTGGGCAGTCGTCATGGTTCTCCCTCGACCTTTCGGACTCCTACTACCCGGGGTCAATCGCGGTCGAACCGTGGTTTATTCCCCGTCCTCACCGTCCATGGTGACACATGCGGCTCGACCCTCGCTGTTACAGCCGCCACTGTGTGGACACGTGCTTGGCGAGCTGCGTGAGCGTGCCCGAGGGGTCGGCGAGCGACGCCTCGGCCGACCCGACGTGCTCGGCGACCGAGTAGGCCTGCTCCACCCCGGCGGACGCGGCGCGGCGGCGGCCGACGCTGACCTGGCCCGCGAGCACCACGCAGGGCACCCCGCGCTCGGACGCGGCGCCCGAGACCCTCGTCACCAACTTGCCCCGCAGCGACTGGAAGTCGAAGCTGCCCTCGCCCGTGACCACCAGCTGGGCCCGGTCGAGCGCGCCGTCGAGGCCGGTGAGCCGCCGGACCACGCCCGCGCCGGACTCGACGGTGGCGCCGAGCGCGATGAGCGCCGCACCCAGGCCGCCCGCCGCGCCCGCACCCGGTTCGTCGCGGACGTCCCGGCCCGCGACCTCGCCGAGCAGGTCGGCCCACCGGGTCAGCGACCGCTCCAGCCTGCGGACGGCCAGGTCGTCGGCGCCCTTCTGCGGGCCGAAGACACGGGCGGCGCCGTCCTTGCCGAGCAGCGGGTTCTCCACGTCGGAGGCCGCGACGAGCCGCACGCCGCGCAGGTCCACCTCGCCGACGAGCCGCGCGGTGTCGATCAGCGGGCCGCCACCGGGTGGCAGGGGCTCGCCGTCCTCGCCGACCGGGATCGCGCCGAGCGCCCGGAACATGCCGGCGCCGCCGTCGGTGCTGCCGGAGCCACCGAGCCCGACGACGATCGTGTGCACACCCGAGTCGAGGGCGTGGCTGATCAACTCGCCGACACCGACGGTGTTGGCGGCGAGCGCGTCCCGCTCTTCCTTGGGGACCAGCGTCAGGCCGCAGGCCTGCGCGCATTCGATGTAGGCCGTGCCGTCGTGTTCCAGCCACACGGCGTCGGTGGACGCGCCGAGCGGACCGGCCACGGACCGGTGCCGCAGGTGCCCGCCGAGGGCCGAGTGCAGCACGTCCACGAAGCCGGGGCCGCCGTCGGCCAGGGGGCAGAGGGTGAGCTCGTCGTCCGGCGCACTACTGCGCCACCCGGCGGCGATGGCCTCGGCGGCCTCCGGCGCGGTCAACGTCCCACCGAAGCAGTCAGGAGCGATCAGGACCCGCATGGTCAAAGCGTAGTTGCACCTCCTTTACCCTTTGGCGTGTGAGGTTCCTTCGCCGCAAAGAAGCAGACAGCGCCGACGTCGACGACGACGGCGGTGAGGTGGGGCTCGCGGAGGAGGAAGCCGCGCGGAACAAGGCCCACACGCCGGGCAAGGGCCGCCCGACTCCCAAGCGCCGTGAGGCCGAGCAGCGCAAGCGCGGCCCGGTCGCGCCGCCGCCGCGCACGACCCGCGAGGCGATCAAGCGGGCGCGCGGCAACAAGGAGGAGCGCAAGGAGCTCTCCGCCAAGCGCCGTGAGATCCGCGCCACCCAGCGCGAACGCATGATGGCGGGCGACGAGAAGTACCTGATGCCGCGCGACCGCGGCCCGGTCAAGGCGTTCATCCGCGACTCGGTCGACTCGCGCCGCAACCTGCTCGGCCTGTTCATGCCGCTCGCGATCCTGATCTTCATCGCGCTGCTGGTGCCGAACCCCGCCGTCCAGAGCTACACCACGCTCCTGTGCCTGCTGATGCTGGTCGCGATGATCATCGAGGGCGTTCTGCTCGGCGGCAGGCTGACCAGGAAGGTGCGGGCGAAGTTCCCGAAGGAGCCGGTCCGCGGGCTGTCGATCGGCTGGTACGCGTTCATCCGGGCGTCGCAACTGCGCAAGCTGCGGGTGCCGAAGCCCAGGGTGCGTCCGGGCGACCAGATTGACTGAGCTCGCTCGCGACCCGCTCCCGCTGCGCGGCCGGGTCGCGCTGGTGACGGGCGCGTCGCGGCGGGCGGGCATCGGGTACGCGACGTGCAGGCGGCTCGCCGCGTACGGGGCGAGCGTGTACGTCCACCACTACTCGCCACACGACGCGGAGCAGCCGTGGGGCGCCGACGACGTCACGGCGGTGGTCGACGGCGTACGTGCGGTGGCGTCGGCGCCGGTCGCGCACGGTTCGGTGGACCTGGCCGCGCCCGACGGCCCGGCGGCACTGGTCGACGCGGTGGTCGCGGCACTCGGCGCGCCGGACATCGTGGTGTGCAACCAGGCCCTGTCCGGTTCGGACGGTCCACTGTCCAGCCAGACGGCGGCCATGCTGGACGCGCACTGGGCGGTGAACGCGCGAGCGTCGATCCTGCTGGCGCGGGCGTTCGCGGCACTGGGCCGCCCAGGCCGCCTCGTGTTCCTGACGTCGGGTCAGAACGAGGGCCCGATGCCGAACGAGGTGGCGTACGCGGCGAGCAAGGGCGCCCTGTGGTCGGTCACGGCGACGCTCGCCGACGAACTGGCTGCCCAGGGCATCACGGTGAACACGGTCAACCCGGGCCCGGTGGACACGGGCTACGCCTCCGACGAGACCCGAGCGGCGGTGGCAACCCGCTTCCCGGGCGGCCGGTGGGCCGAACCAGACGACCCGGCCCGCCTGATCACCTGGCTGACCACAGACGAAGCAAGCTGGATAACAGGCCAGGTCCTGAACACAGAAGGCGGCTTCCGCCGCTAACCCCACAACCAAGCACAAACCCCGCGAGTCACGCCCCCAGACACCGCGAGTCACGCCCTGGCACACACCGAGTTGTCAATTTCGTGCACATCCCCGCAGCCCAACATCCGCACGAAACCGCAACTCGCTACGTCCGGGAACGCGACTCGCGGTGTACTCGCCCACGACACGCAAGGTCTGCTACGCGAGTCACGCCCCCAGACACCGCGAGTCGCGCTCTGGCGCACACCGAGTTGTCGGGTTCGTGCACATCCCCACGGACCAAGATCTGCACGAAACCGCAACTCGGCACGTCCGGGAACGCGACTCGCGGTGTTCCGGCGCGCGACTCGCGGAGTCCGGACCGCGAGTCGCGCTCTGGCACACACCGAGTTGTCGGGTTCGTGCACATCCCCACGGACCAAGATCTGCACGAAAACCGCAACTCGGCACGTCCGGGAACGCGACTCGCGGGGTGGGCTGGAGTTGGTCCAGGGATAGGTTGGGGGTATGGAGTTTCGTCGTCTTGGCCGTAGTGGCCTCAGTGTCAGTGAGATCTCGTACGGGAACTGGATCACGCACGGGTCCCAGGTCGAGGAGGAGCAGGCGGTCGCCTGTGTGAAGGCCGCGCTCGACGCGGGAGTGAGTACTTTCGACACTGCGGACGTGTACGCCAACACGCGCGCCGAGGCCGTGCTGGGGCGGGCGCTGGCCGGGCAGCGGCGGGAGAGCCTGGAGATCTTCACGAAGGTGTACTGGCCGACCGGCCCCGGCGGCCCCAACGACAAGGGGCTCGGCCGCAAGCACATCCTCGAGTCGGCGAACGCGTCGCTCAGGCGTCTCCAGACCGACTACGTCGACCTCTACCAGGCGCACCGCTTCGACAAGTCCGTGCCGCTCGAGGAGACGATGCTCGCGTTCGCCGACCTGGTGCGGCAGGGCAAGGTGCTCTACGTCGGGGTGTCCGAGTGGAACGCCGAGCAGATCGCGGCCGGTGCCGAGCTGGCGCGTGAGCTGAAGGTGCCGTTCATCTCCAACCAGCCCCAGTACTCGATGCTGTGGCGCGTCATCGAGGCCGAGGTCGTCCCCGCCAGCGAGGAAGCCGGGCTGAGCCAGATCGTGTGGTCGCCGATCGCGCAGGGCGTGCTCACCGGCAAGTACAAGCCGGGTCAGCCGCCGCCCGCGGGCTCCCGCGCCACCGACGAGAAGAGCGGCGCGAACTTCATCTCCCGCTTCCTGCAGAACGACGAGCTGCTGCGCAAGGTCCAGGACCTCCAGCCGATCGCCGACGAGGTCGGGTTGTCCATGGCGCAGCTGGCGGTCGCGTGGGTGCTGCAGAACCAGAACGTGGCCTCGGCGATCATCGGCGCCACCCGGCCCGAGCAGGTGCACGAGAACGTCAAGGCCGCGGGTGTGAAGCTCGACGCCGACGTCCTGAAGAAGATCGACGAGGCGCTCGACGGCGTCGTCGTGCGGGACGCCTCGCTCACGGGCTGAGGTCGGTCGGCGTCAGTCAGCGGGGTGCAGGCTCATCGGCCCGTACACGACCTCGTCGCCGTCCAGCAGCGTGACCTCGTCGACGCCCGCGTCGAGGAGGTGACGCCAGTTGGCGGACAGCCACTCCTCGGCGGCGGTCTGGTCGGTGAAGGTCGGCGAACCGTCGTGGTCCCAGCGGTAGGTCACGGCCGCACAAGATAGCGTGCGGCCGTGACGACCCTGGTGCTCGGCGGCGCCCGGTCCGGCAAGTCCGCGCACGCCGAGGGACTCCTGCCCGCCGACGAGGCCACCTACGTGGCGACGGCCCGCGTCGACCCCACCGACGCCGAGTGGCGGGCCCGCATCGCGGCCCACGTCGCCCGCCGCCCGCCGGGCTGGCGCACGGTCGAACCGCCGGATCTGCCCGCGTTCCTCACGTCCGCGCACGGTCCCGTGCTGGTCGACGACGTCGCGACCTGGCTGACCGGCGTCATGGACGACCACCACGCCTGGGACGGCGACCTCGACGGCGTGCACCGCGAGTGCGACCGGCTGGTGGCCGCGGTCGCCTCGTCCTCCGCCACGCTGGTGCTGGTGTCGTCCGAGGTCGGCCTGGGCGTGGTGCCGTCGACCCGTTCTGGCAGGCTCTTCCGTGATCAGCTCGGCACGCTCAACGCGGGCCTTGCGGAAGTGTGCGCAGAGGTGCTGCTGCTCGTGGCCGGTCTCCCGCTGCGCCTGCGCTGACTGGAGGGTTCTTCCCATGGAGTTCGACGTCGTCAGCCCACCCGACGAGTCCGTGCGGCAGGCGGCAGAAGAACGGCACGCCCAGCTCACGAAGCCGCTGGGGTCGCTGGGTCGGCTGGAGGAGCTGGGGACGTGGCTCGCCGCGTGCCAGGGGCAGTGCCCACCGAAGCCGCTGTCGCGCCCCAGGGTGGTCGTGTTCGCCGGCGACCACGGCGTCGCGGCGAAGGGCGTGTCCGCGTACCCGAGCGAGGTCACCGCGCAGATGGTGGCGAACTTCCAGGCGGGTGGCGCGGCGATCAACGTGCTGGCGGAGGTCGCCGGCGCGACCGTGCGGGTGGTCGACATGTCGGTCGCGACCGACACCACGGCGGACGGGAAGAAGGTGCGCCGCTCCTCCGGCGCGATCGACGTCGAGGACGCGCTGACCGAGGACGAGGTCGAGGCCGCGCTGGCGGCGGGCAGGGCGATCGCGGACGAGGAGGTCGACTCGGGCGCCGACCTGCTGGTCGCGGGCGACATGGGCATCGGGAACACGACCCCGGCCGCGGTGCTGGTGGCGGCGCTGACCGGGGCCGAGCCGGTCGCGGTGGTCGGCCGGGGAACGGGCATCGACGACCAGACGTGGATGCGCAAGACCGCCGCCATCCGCGACGCGCTGCGCCGTGCGAAGCCGGTGACGGCCGACCCGGTGGCGCTGCTGCGGACGGTCGCGGGCGCGGACATCACCGCGATGGCGGCGTTCCTCGCCCAGGCCGCGGTACGGCGGACCCCGGTGGTGCTGGACGGGGTGGTGTCGAGCGCGGCGGCGTTGCTGGCGGAGGAGCTGGCGCCGGGTGCGCGTGCGTGGTGGGTGGCCGGGCACCGGTCGACCGAGCCCGCGCACACGCTGGTGCTGGAGCAGCTGGACATGAAGCCGCTGCTGGAGATGGACATGCGGCTCGGTGAGGGTTCGGGCGCCGCGGCGGCGATCCCCCTGGTCACGATGGCCGTCCGAGTGCTGACGGACATGGCGACGTTCGCGGACGCGGGCGTGAGCGGCCCGGCAGAGGACGCCGAGGCGCCCGAAGAAGAGCCAGCCGACAGCTGATGCTCGCCGGGCTCCGGCTGGCCTTCTCCTGGCTGACCGTCCTCCCCGTGCACGTGCCGCACGTCGACCGGGACGTCGCGCGGTGGGCGATCACGTTCGCGCCGGTCGTCGGCCTGGTTCTGGGCGGCGCCGCGGCGGGCCTGCTGGTGCTGCTCGACAAGGGCTTGCTCGGCGGCGTCCTGGTGGTGGCGTTCCTTGCGCTGGCGACGCGCGGCATGCACCTCGACGGGCTCGCCGACACCGCCGACGGGCTGGGCTCGTACAAGGGCCCGGAGAAGGCACTCGACATCATGCGCGACGGTCCGGTCGGGCCGTTCGGGGTGGTCGCGATCGTGCTGGTGCTGGGCGCTCAGGCCGCGGCGATCCACGACTGGCAGGCGCTGGTACTCGCCGTCGCGACGGGACGGGTGGCGTTCACGATCTGCTGCCACCGGGCGGTGCCCGCCGCCCGGCCGGAGGGCCTGGGCGCGCTGGTGGCGGGGAGCCAGCCGACGCTGGTCCCGGTCGGGTGGGTGGTCGCACTGGCGGCGGGGTCGGTCACGCAGGGATGGCGGGGCCCGGTGGCGATCGCGGTCGCCACGGGGCTGGTCGTGCTTCTGGTCCACCACGCGAGGAGGCGGTTCGGCGGCGTCACCGGCGACGTGCTCGGCGCGGCGAGCGAACTGGCGACAACCGCCGTACTGGTCACCCTAGCGCCCTGACCTGCGAAAACGTCGCCCCCCAGTACGTGACCAACCCCCACCCCATCCCGGGGGCCACCCGCCATGCCAGCCTACCGGTGTCCACCGACAGAGGGACCGAAGTCGATCTTGCCTGTGGACAACCGGTGTGGCTGTGGACAACTCAGCTGAGCTTGGTCATCCAGCCGTGCGGGTCGGGGGCCGTGCCGCGCTGGAGGGCGGTCAGCGTCTCGCGCAGGCGCATCGACACCGGGCCCGGCTCGCCGCCGTTGATGGTGAAGCCGCCGTCGGCGTGCTTGACCGAGCCGACCGGGGTGATGACGGCGGCCGTGCCGCACGCGAAGACCTCGGTCAGTTCACCGGACTCGACCTTCTTCTCCCACTCCTCGGTCGAGATGCGGCGCTCCTCGACCTGGTAGCCCAGCTCCGACGCCATCGCCAGCAGCGAGTCGCGGGTGATGCCCGCCAGGAGCGATCCGGTCAGTTCCGGGGTCACCACGCGGGCGGACGGACCCGAGCCGAAGACGAAGAACAGGTTCATCCCGCCCATCTCCTCGACCCAGCGGCGCTCGACGGCGTCGAGCCACACCACCTGGTCGCAGCCCTGCTCGGCGGCCTGCGCCTGCGCGACCAGCGACGCGGCGTAGTTGCCCGCGAACTTGGCGGCGCCCGTACCACCGGGAGCGGCACGCACGTACTCGGTGGACAGCCACACGCTCACCGGCCTGACGCCGCTCGCGAAGTACGAGCCGGCGGGCGAGGCGATCAGCACGTACAGGTACTCGGACGCGGGTCGCACGCCCAGCCCCACCTCGGTGGAGATCATGAACGGCCGCAGGTAGAGGGACTCCTCGTCGGCCGACGGCACCCAGTGCCCGTCGACCGCGACCAGTTCGCGCAGCGAGCCGAGGAACAGCTCGTCGGGCAGCTCGGGCATGGCGAGGCGGCGGGCTGAGCGGCGGAACCGGTCGGCGTTGGCCTCGGGGCGGAACGACTGGATGGACCCGTCGGCGTGCCGGTACGCCTTGAGACCCTCGAAGATCGCCTGGCCGTAGTGCAGCACCATGGCCGCGGGGTCCAGCTCGATCGGGCGGTACGGTTCGACCGTCGCCCCGTGCCAACCGTCGGTGCGGTTCCAGCGCGCGGTCACCATGTGGTCGGTGAAATGCGCTCCGAAACCCGGGTTGGCCAATACCGCCGCGATCCGCTCCGGGGTCGCCGGCGCCGGATGGGGAGTCCTGGTGAATGACTGCTGTGTCATGGAAAGCACCGTAACTCTCGACGGGCCGCTGGGAGAATCGCCTGAGCGGGGCTTGCGGAGCGAACATCGCGGCGGACGGACTGTTGGACGTCCTACTATGCCCGATCCATACGACCGGCGACCACGCGGATCACGGCCTCACCCAGCAGCAGTACGGCCGCTCCGACCAGGGCATGTTCCGGTTCGAGCACCAGCGAGCCCAGCGCGGCGACCCCGGCCGCGAGCACGACCGCGGCCACCGGTGAACGACGCCCCGGCGCGAAGTCACGCACGTCGGTCAGGCAGGCACGGAGCGCGAACGCGCACGCCACGGTGACGCCGGCGGCGAGCAGCCCGTCGATCGACGCCGCGTCGGCGGCCGTGAGCACGTCCCGCAGCGGCGCGGGTGACAGCGCGAGCCGCTCACCGCCGAGCTGGCGCAGCGCCCCGACCGCGACCGCGGCGCTGACGGCCAGCACCACCACGACCACCGCCGGTCGCGCCCGCCGGGTGGTCCGCCCGCCGACGAAGCACAGATAGAGCAGTGCCGCCGACGGCAGCAGGCCGAGGGGCTCGTCCGCGCCCGGGGCGTCCGGCGCCGGGGCGACGGGTGGCGCGATCGGCACGATCGTGAAGCACGACACGGCCACCACCACGAGCACACCCACCACGACCACGGCGGCGATCCGGTCGACCACGGGCGGCAACGGCGGCGCGAGCAGCACCACGGCAGCGACCGCGACGACCAGCACGACCGCACCGACCTGTAACCGTTCCGGCATCACGTACACACCGAAGGTGGCGGCGACCGCCACGGCCGCGGCAATCCTTCCCAGTATTCCCAGTGATGACGCGACGGGACCGGGCGTCGTGTCCGGTATGGACAGTGCCAACAGGACCGCGGCGGCCGAGGCGAGCACCAGCCCGGCCACCAGCCACCACCCGGCGAGCGCGGAAGCTGGTGCCAGGCCGAGGAAAAGTCCCGCGCCGAAGGCGGGTGCGACACCGCGCGCGAGCCCGTCCACCAGGGGTAGCCGATCGGTCACGTGACCACCGTGTCAGACGTGCCCAGCGCCACCTGACGGTGGGCAGGTGTGAAACATGTCGTTAGCATGCGTCAGCAACCGAGCGACAGGAGCTTTCGTTGACCGCGCCCAAGCTGTCTCTGACCACCACCACGGCTGACGAGGCCACCGCCGACGCGGTGATCATCGGCACCGTGCAGGACGGCAACGGATCGGGCGTCGCGCTGGCGCCGGGGAGCGAGCGGGTCGACGCCGCGTTCGGCGGCACCCTCGCCGAGGTCCTGCGCACCGTCGGTGCCACCGGCGCGCAGGACGAGGTCGTGAAGATCCCGAGCATGGGCAAGGTCAAGGCCGGGCTCGTGGTCGCGGCCGGGCTCGGCAGGTCCACTGGCGACGGACCGACCGCGGAGCAGGTGCGCCGCGCGTCCGGCGCCGCGGCCCGCGCGCTCGCCGGCACCGCCCGCGCGGTCACCACGTTGTCCACTGTGGACCTGCAGGCCGCGGTCGAGGGCATCGTGCTGGGCGCTTACCGGTTCACCGAGTACCGCTCGGACACGGGGGAACGGCCGGTCGAACGGGTCGACGTCGTCGCCCCCGCCGAGGGCGCCGCGAAGGACCACCGGGCCACGCTCAAGGCAGCGACGGCGATCGCCGAGGCCGTGTGCACCGCCCGCGACCTGGTGAACACCCCACCCAACGACCTGTTCCCCGCGTCGTTCGCCGAGCGGGCCGCCGCGCTCGGCAAGGCCGCCGGGGTGGAGGTCGAGATCCTCGACGAGAAGGCGCTCCGCAAGGGTGGCTTCGGCGGCGTGCTGGGCGTCGGCATGGGCTCTTCCCGCCCGCCGCGCGTGGTGCGGATGTCCTGGAAGGGCCCGAAGGCACGCAAGAAGGTCGCGCTCGTCGGCAAGGGCATCACGTTCGACACCGGCGGCATCTCGATCAAGCCCGCCGCGAACATGGACGAGATGACCTCCGACATGTCCGGTGCGGCCGCGATCGTCGCCACCATGGTGCTCGCCGCGAAGCTCAAGTACCCGCTCGAGCTGACCGCGACCGTGCCGATGGCCGAGAACATGCCCTCGGGTGCCGCGTACCGGCCGGGTGACGTGCTCACCATGTACGGCGGCAAGACCGTCGAGGTGCTCAACACCGACGCCGAGGGCAGGCTCATCCTCGCGGACGCGATCGTCCGCGCCTGCGAGGACGGCCCGGACTACCTGGTCGAGGCGGCCACGCTGACCGGCGCGCAGATCGTGTCACTCGGCCGCCGCACCGCCGGGATCATGGGCTCGGACGAGTTCCGCGACCGCGTGGCCGCCATCGCGCAGGCAACCGGCGAGGGCGGCTGGCCGATGCCGCTGCCCGAGGAGCTGCGCGCCGACCTGGACTCACGGCTCGCCGACCTCGCGAACGTCGCCGGGCACCGGTGGGGCGGCATGCTGGTCGCGGGCCTGTTCCTGCGCGAGTTCGTCGCCGAGGGCGTGCCGTGGGCGCACCTGGACGTCGCGGGCCCGGCCTTCAACAACGGCGGCCCGTGGGGCTACACCCCGAAGGGTGGCACCGGCCAGCCGGTGCGCACGCTGGCCGCCGTGCTCGCGGACATCGCCGAGAACGGCTAGTCACGCCACGTCGGCCAGCGGGTCATGTCCGGGCCGCGGCCGACGAACGTGACCCCGACGACCGGTGTGTCGGCGGCGACCTCGAACACGCGGCAGCCGTACACCGGCGTGTCCGGCACCAGCGGGCCGGGCAGCACGGGGCACCCGCGCAGCACTTCTATGCGCCCGGACAGGAACGCGCCGCGGTCGTCCCGTAGCGCGACGGTGAGGTGCCGTTGCCCGGTCGCGGTGATCGCCACGCGCACGACCACCAACCGGTGCCCGGGTGCGGGCGCCTGCCTGTTCAGGTAGCCGGACGGGGTGCTGACCAGGTCGACCCTGGCACGCAGCCCGTCAACGGTCACCGCGTCCCCGCCGAGCCTGCCGACCGTGCGCATGGGTGCCGACCGGTCGCGGGCGGCGGGCACGTCGACCGCGAACCGCAGCGGCGCCTGTGCCTCCGGCGACCGCACGCCGAACAGGACGGCGGTGACCGGTGTCGCCTCGGGCACGGCGACGACCCCGCACAGGTCGACCTCCGACTCGGCGGGAAGCCGGTTCGGGGGCGGCACGCCGGGCGTGCAGGCCACCTGCCCGGCGCCGTAGGGCTGTCGCAACCACTGGCCCCGGTCGTCGAGGACGGCGACGCTCTCCAGCGGGTCGTCCGCGAAGTCGGGTCCCTCGACGTTCGCGACGTGGAGGCGCAGCACGAGCCAGCGGAACCCGTCCGGCGCCTCGCCGTAGGGCTGCAGCGCGGTCACGGCCGTCTCGACCCCGGTGAACGTGACCATGAACGTGGTGCCGCCGGGATAGCGGTACTCGACGGCCTCGCCGAGCGCACCGGACGTGAACGTGGCGATCTCCGCGTTGACCACCTCGTTCCCGGCCACGGCGGGCGGGATCGACACCTCGGGCAGCGGTGGCGGCAGGGCGACGGCGACAGGACGGCCGTCCATGACCTTCTTGCCGCCCGCGACGACGGCCACGGCCGCGACCAGCAGGAGCAGAAGCGCCACCGCGAGCGGTTTGCGTGCCGGAGCGCGCCGGACGCGCGGCGGCGCGGCCGGGGCAGGCGGCGAGACCGGCGGCGGGACCGGTGGTGCGGGCGGGGTGGCGGGTTCCGGTGGCGCGGCGAGCGGGTCCTCCAGCACGACGGGCCGGGACAGCAGCTGCGCGCCACGCGCCACGGCCGTCTCCGGTTCCGGGTCCGTGGTGACCGGCAGCCCGGTCACCTCAGCGAGACGGCGGGCCAGCAGCGGCATCCGGCTCGACCCGCCCACGAGCAGCACGCGCGTCGCGCCCGCCCGCGCACCGACCTTCGCCGCCAGCCGGGCGAGCCGGTCCACGTGCCCCGCCACCAGACGTTCGAACTCGGCGCGGTCCAGGCGCACGGCCCGGTGGTCCGGGAGCACGATCTCCGTCGTCTCGTGGCGGGACAGCAGTTCCTTGCCCGTCCGCGCGGACGGGAGCAGCACGCCGTCGTCGGCCGGGCCACGCAGAGACGGCCGTACCCGTTCGACGATCAGCCGGTCGACGTCGTTGCCGCCGAAGGGAAGCGTCGCCGTCGCGGCCACCGACCGCCCGTGCACCGCGGCGACGTCCCACGTGCCGCCGCCCGCGTCCACGACCAGCGCGGTCTCGACGCCGTGCAGGGCCGCTACGGCCACCGGCTCGGGCAGGGCCCGTGCCCACGTGCCCGCGGCCGACACGAGCACCGCCACCCGCTCCGGCGGCCAGTCCGCGGGATGGGTCACCACCACGTCGCCGAGCACGCCGCCCTGGTCGCGTGCCGCCGACAGGACACGCGCGAACAACGTCCGCACGTCGTCCGGGTCGAGCCGCGCCTTCAGGTCCCGCACCGCCCGGCCGCCCGCGAGTGCCAGCGCGTCCGCACCGACCACACCCTGGTGCACCACGGACGGCAGCCACGGCGCGCCGTCCACGGTCACCAGGCGCCCGTCGAGCATGGCGACCGTGTTGACGGTCCCGAGGTCGATCACCAACGTCATCGCAACCCCCAGGAGAACGGGCTCGCGTCGTCACCCGACCACGCCACCGAACCGAGCGGCATGCGGGCGGGCACCACGAACACGACGCACAGTGTGAACCGGCCCGCCGCCGTCTCCGCCGCGCACCCCTGCCGGGCGGACACCGTCCGCGCCGCCACCGGCTGCTCGCGGTCGTCCCGCAGCACCAGCCGCGCGGCGAGCGCGGGCACGGACACCGAACTCGTCGCCGCCACCACCGCGCGCACGACCACGGCCCGCGATCCCGGCCGGTCGACGACCGCGAGATCGGCGTAGGCACCGGCCCAGGTCACGACGTCGACGACCGCCGCGCGCACCGGCACCCCGCCGCTGGCGAACGGCCGCTGTGTGCCGGGCGCCAGCGCCGGCGCGGCAGGGCCGCTGATGACGGGCTCCGCGCCCCGCACCGGCACGGTCACGCCCACCTGCCGTCCGCCGGACACCTTGCTGATCACGACCGCACGCACGGGCGTTCGCGCCGCCACCACGAACGCGAGGCACTGCCGCGCCTCGTCCCCCGCGGACAGCCGCCGCGGTCGTTCGGTGGGGCACGACGCGGGCATGGCCACGTCGCCGGCCGGCGGGATCAGCAGCCCGCGGTCGTTCATGAGGAACGTGTCCTCGAGGTAGTAGGGCGCGGCGACGTCGTCCCGCGCGCGGATCGACGCGTCCACGACCACCCACCGCACGCTCGAGGACGGTGCGACCGCGCCGACGGCCACCATGTCGTCGGTGGCCGGGTCACGCAGCTCGCGCACGGTCCAGTCCACGTCGGTGACCCCGTCGAACATCCGCACCGGCACGCCGAGCCGCCCGGTCACCAGCCCGTCGGTCGCCACGCCCGCGGTGACCAGCGGCGCCCCGTGCACCGCCGCGGGCAGCGCGAACCGCTCCGTCGTGGCGACGGCATCCCCGCCGACCGGCTCGGCGGGCCGCAGCAGCGAGTACGCGATCCCGGCGACCGCCAGCGCGACCACGAGCACCAGCCCGACGAGCCCCGGCGGCCGGTGCGCGGCGACCTGCGCGTGGCGTGGCACCGCGACCCGTGACCCGCTGTGTGACACGGCGACCGCGCACGCCCCCAGCGCCACCACCGACTCCGGCTGGTCGTCCAGCTGGATCGGCACCGGCACGACCTCGGCCAGCAACCGCCGCAGCAACGGGATCCGCGTGGACCCGCCGACCAGCTGCAACGCCGTCAGCTCGGATGCCTCGACCCCGGCGTGGAGGATGGCCCGCAGCGTGAACGCGGTGATCCGGTCGAGGTCGCGGTACAGCACCCGCTCCAGGTCGGCCCTGGTCAGCGTGGCGGCGGGCAGACCGCCGGGCAGCCGCACGTCGACGCGGTCGTGCCGGGACAGCAACTCCTTGGCACGCCGCATTTCCTGCCGGAACGCCACCCGTTCCCGCAGCCGCACGAGCTCCGGCGTGGCCGCGTCGGCCAGCCGGTCCGCGAGCCCCGGCACGGTCGCCCGCAGGTGGTCCGCGAGCCGCTGGTCGAAGTCGTCGCCGCCGAGGTCCGGGATGGTCGCGCGGCCGACCACGACGATGCCCGTCCGCTCGCGCCGCACCACGGACACGTCGACGCTCCCGCCGCCGACGTCCAGCACGCCGACCGCGGCACCCAGCGGCAACCGGTCCGCGCCGTCGACCCCGACCTCGCCCCGTGTCGCGAACCAGACACCCGCGCCGACCGGTTCGGCGATCGTGCTGATCCGTGCCGCCACACCGGACGCGGCCGACAGCAACCCGCCGAGCCGTTCGGTGCTCCAGCTCGCGGGGTGCGTGAGCACTAGGTGGTCGACGGGTGCGCCCGCGACCGCCGCGGCCGCGCGGACGGCCTTCGCCAGCACCGCGCGCACGACGGTCGTGACCGGCACGACGGTGTCACCGAGCAGGACCTCGCGTTTCGCCAGCCGCGCCTTCGCACCGGTCTCCAGCCGCGACGGGTCCGCGACGCCCATCCGCACCGCGTCCGTGCCGACGACGAGCGCGTCGTCCCGGGACAGGAACACGGCGGACGACAGCCACGGCTCGCCGTCCACGGTGACCACGCGGGGCACGAAGCCCGGCACGTGGACGACGGTGACGGTGTGCGAACTGCCGAAGTCGACAACAGCAGTGACGCTCACGCCAAGTCCTCACCGACGACGAAGGATTGCGCGTCAGCCTGTCAGAAGACCCCGTTCTTGGGGAGCCCGCAAAAGGAGGCTGATCAGCTGCTCTGGCGCTTCTGACGCTCCTGGTACTCCCGCATCCGCTTCGGGTACCCCACCCGCTCCACCTCGTACAGCGGCATCGACCGCTTGCGCGCGAACTGCCGGGCGGCGTCCACGTCGGCGATGCGGCGCCGCGTCCACTCGCCGTCGTGCGCGACCAGCAGAACAGTGGTTTCAGTCACATGCGTGCGCGGTTCCACGTACGCCTCGACACCTGTCCGGGACGACGCCCATTCGTCCAGGTGCGAGGTGTCCGCCTTACTGGCGCTCCGAACCTGCCCAGCACTCTTCTTCCGGCGGAACATCCCCACAGTGGGTACCTCCGATACGTGAACTTCGTCCCCTTCATTGTGCCTGTGCGGCCACCTCGCAAGCCTGCCGCACGTAGTGACAAGATGATGTGTGGTGTGCCCATAAGGCGCTGACCGGCCCCGAGGAGAACCTGTGACTGATACTTCCGCTGACCTCGTGATCCTGGGTGGCGGTTCGGGCGGCTACGCCTGCGCCTTCCGCGCGGCCGAGCTCGGCATGTCCGTGATCCTGGTCGAGAAGGACAAGCTCGGTGGCACCTGCCTGCACCGCGGGTGTATCCCCACGAAGGCGCTGCTGCACGCCGCGGAGGTCGCGGACCTCGCGCGCGAGGGCGACCAGTTCGGGGTGAAGTCCTCCCTCGAGGGCATCGACATCGCGGGCGTCAACTCCTACAAGGACGGCATCGTCGGCGGCCTGTACAAGGGCCTGCAGGGGCTCGCGAAGGCCAACAAGGTCCAGATCGTCGAGGGCTCCGGCACGTTCGTCGGGCAGAACACCGTCGAGGTGAACGGTCAGCGGTACACCGGCAAGAACGTCGTGCTCGCCACCGGGTCGTACGCGAAGACGCTCCCCGGGCTGGAGATCGGCGGCCGGATCATCACCAGCGACCAGGCCGTGCACCTGGACTACATCCCCCAGAGCGTGGTCGTGCTCGGCGGCGGCGTGATCGGCGTCGAGTTCGCGAGCGTGTGGGCGTCGTTCGGCGCGGACGTCACGATCGTCGAGGCGCTGCCCCGGCTCGTGCCGCTCGAGGACGAGTGGGCGTCCAAGCAGCTGGAGCGCGCGTTCCGCAAGCGCGGCATCAAGTACAAGACCGGCGTGAAGTTCACCGGCGCGGAGCAGAGCGACAACGCCGTGACCGTGTCGCTGGAGTCCGGCGAGACCATCGAGGCGGACACGCTCCTGGTCGCCGTCGGCCGCGGCCCCAACAGCGCGGGCCACGGCTACGAGGAGGCCGGGGTGAACATGGAGCGCGGCTTCGTCCTCACGGACGAGCGCCTGCGCACCAACCTCGACGGCGTCTACGCGGTCGGCGACCTGGTGCCGGGCCTGCAGCTCGCGCACCGCGGCTTCGCGCACGGCATCTTCGTCGCGGAGGAGATCGCGGGCCAGAACCCGCGGCCGGTCGAGGAGGCCGGGATCCCGCGCGTGACGTACTGCAAGCCGGAGGTCGCGTCCGTCGGACTGACCGAGGCGCAGGCGAAGGAGCGCTTCGGCGGCGCGCAGACCTACACCTACGCGCTGAGCGGCAACGGCAAGTCCCAGATCCTGAAGACCGCGGGCGGCGTGAAGCTCGTGAAGGCGCCGGACGGTCCGGTCGTCGGGATCACCATGGTCGGCGAGCGGGTCGGCGAGCTTGTCGGCGAGGCGCAGTTGATCTACAACTGGGAGGCGTACCCCGAGGACGTCGCACCGCTCATCCACGCCCACCCCACCCAGACCGAGGCGCTCGGCGAGGCGTTCCTCGCCTTGGCAGGCAAGCCGCTGCACGTGCACTCCTGAGCGGAGCTCGCGGAGCGAACATCACTGCAGGGCCAGCACAATCAGTTCAAGGAGTCAGCGAAACCATGGCGTTCTCCGTCCAGATGCCGGCGCTCGGCGAGAGTGTCACCGAGGGCACTGTCACCCGGTGGCTCAAGCAGGTGGGCGACACCGTAGCGGTCGACGAGCCGCTGCTCGAGGTGTCCACCGACAAGGTCGACACCGAGATCCCGTCCCCCGCGGCAGGCGTGCTGCAGAAGATCGTCGCCGAGGAGGACGAGACCGTCGAGGTCGGCGCCGAGCTGGCCGTCATCGGCGACTCCGCGGACGGCGCGGGTGACTCCGGCGACTCGGGTGACACCCAGGCCGCCGAGCCGGAGGCAGAGCCCGAGTCCGAGCCCGAGCCGGAACCCGAGCCGCAGCAGGAGGCGGCGCCCGCGCAAGCCTCCGGTGACTCCGGCGGTTCCGCCGAGGGCACCCCGGTCACCATGCCCGCGCTCGGCGAGAGCGTCACCGAGGGCACCGTCACCCGGTGGCTCAAGCAGGTCGGCGACACCGTGGCGGTCGACGAGCCGCTGCTCGAGGTGTCCACCGACAAGGTCGACACCGAGATCCCGTCGCCGGTGGCGGGCACCGTGCTGGAGATCACCGCGGCCGAGGACGAGACCGTCGAGGTCGGCGGGCAGCTCGCGATCGTCGGCTCGGGCAGCGCGGCGCCCAAGCAGGAAGCCCCGAAGCAGGAGGCTCCCAAGCAGGAGGCCCCGAAGCCGGAACCCAAGCCGGAGCCGAAGCCCGAGCCCGCCCCCGCGCCCAGGCAGGAGGCGCCCAAGCCCGCACCGAAGCCGCAGCCCGCGCCCGCCGCGGCCGACAACGGCGCGCGTGGCGACGGCCCGTACGTGACGCCGCTGGTGCGCAAGCTCGCCGCCGAGCACGACGTCGACCTGTCGTCGGTCAAGGGCAGCGGCGTCGGTGGCCGCATCCGCAAGCAGGACGTGCTGGCCGCCGCCGAGGCCGCGAAGACGCCCGCGCCCGCCGCACCGGCTCCGGCCGCGGCAAAGGCCGCCCCGGCGCCGTCCGCGGACCTGCGCGGCAAGACCGAGAAGATGTCGCGCCTTCGCCAGACGGTGTCGCGGCGCATGGTCGAGTCGCTGCAGACCGCGGCGCAGCTGACCCAGGTGGTCGAGGTCGACGTGACCAAGATCGCCAGGCTGCGTTCGCGGGCCAAGAACGCGTTCCAGCAGCGCGAGGGCGTGAAGCTCACGTTCCTGCCGTTCTTCGCGAAGGCCACGGTCGAGGCGCTCAAGCAGCACCCGAAGCTGAACGCGTCGATCAACGACGAGACCAAGGAGGTGACCTACCACGGCGCCGAGCACCTCGGCATCGCGGTGGACACCGAGCGCGGTCTGCTCACCCCCGCCATCCACAACGCGGGTGACCTCTCCGTCGCCGGTCTCGCGCACAAGATCGCCGACCTCGCCGAGCGCACCAGGGCGAACAAGGTCACGCCGGACGAGCTGTTCGGCGCCACGTTCAACCTGACCAACCTGGGCAGCCAGGGCGCGCTGTGGGACACCCCGATCATCCAGCTGCCGCAGGTGGCGATCCTGGGTGTCGGCCTGGTCGTGAAGCGCCCGGTCGTGATCACCGACGACGAGGGCAACGACACGATCGCCATCCGCTCGATGATCTACCTGGCGCTGACCTACGACCACCGCCTGGTGGACGGCGCCGACGCGGGCCGGTTCCTGACGACGATCAAGAACCGCCTGGAGGAAGGCAACTTCGAGGGCGAACTCGGTTTGTGAGCGGAGCTTGCGGAGCGAACCGATGACGCTGGGAGACCCGAACGGCCGCTCGGAGCCTGCGAGGAGCGGTCTGTGAAGGTCGTCGTCGCCGGTGCGTCCGGCCTGATCGGCACCGCGCTCGTCACCGAGCTGCGGGAGGCAGGCCACGACGTGCTGCGGCTCGTCCGGCGCACCGCGAAGCGCGCCGACGAACGTTCGTGGGACCCGCCGGCCGGGCGCATCGACGACGATGCCCTGGCCGGCGCGGACGCCGTGGTGAACCTGTGCGGCGCGCCCATCGCGGGCGGCCGCTGGAGCCACGCCCGGCGGCAGCTGCTGGTCAACAGCCGGGTCGAGCCGACCGAGGTGCTGGCCGCGGCCGTCGCGGAGCGGGGCGTCCCGGTGCTGGTGAACGCGTCCGCGGCCGGTTACTACGGCGACAAGGGCGACCAGGTCGTCGAGGAGTCCGCGCCACGCGGCAGCGGGTTCCTCGCCGACCTGTGCGGCCGGTGGGAGGCCGCGACCGAACGCGCGGCCGATGCGGGCGCCCGAGTGGTGCGGCTGCGGACCGGGCACGTGCTGGCCCGGCGCGGCGGCCTCGTCGGCATGCTCAAGCCGCTGTTCAAGCTCGCGCTCGGCGGGAAGCTGGGCAACGGGCGGCAGTACATGCCGTGGATCCACGTGGCCGACCAGACTGCCGCGATCCGGTACCTCGTCGAGCACGACTCCGTGTCCGGCGCGGTGAACGTGTGCTCCCCCAACCCGGTCACCAACACCGAGTTCACCGCCGCGTTCGGCCGTGCCACGCGACGCCCGGCGCCGTGGTTCGTGCCGTCGCCCGCGATCCGGCTGGCGGCCGGTGACAGCGACGGGGAGATCCTCTACAGCCAGCGCATGGTGCCGGCGGTGCTGGCGCACAACGGTTTCACGCACCGCCATGTGGATCTCGACGAGACCCTGTCGTCGCTGCTCCAGTAGCGCTCTCCCGTGTCGCGAGTGGACGGCGTAGGGTCGGGTTCGTGACTTCCTGTCGCGCGTCTGGCGCTCCTGTGCATGTCCGTGAGCTGGGCACGATCGACTACCTCGAGGCGTGGCAGCTGCAACGCGAGGTGGCGACGGCTCGTGCCGACGAGACCGGGCCGGACACGCTCCTGCTGCTGGAGCACCCGTCGGTGTACACGGCGGGCAAGCGCACCGAGCCCGACGAGCGGCCCGACGACGGCACCCCGGTCGTCGACGTCGACCGCGGCGGCAAGATCACGTGGCACGGTCCCGGGCAGCTGGTCGGCTACCCGATCGTGAAGCTCGCCGACCCGGTGGACGTCGTGCAGTACGTGCGCCGCGTCGAGCAGGCGCTGATCGCCGTGTGCGACGAGCTGGGCGTGCACACCGGCCGCGTCGAGGGCCGCAGCGGCGTGTGGCTGCCGGGCAGTGACAGCCAGTGGGAACGCAAGATCGCCGCCATCGGCATCCGGGTGCAGCGGGGCGTCACCATGCACGGCTTCGAGATCAACTGCAACGCCGACCTGGCCGCGTTCGACCGGATCGTGCCGTGCGGCATCCGGGACGCGGGTGTGACGTCGCTGTCGAAGGAACTGGGCCGCACGGTGACCGTCGACGAGGTGGCGCCGCTCGCGGAGAAGTGCGTCCAGGCGGCCCTGGAGGGCACCCTCGAGATCGAGGACCGCTGGCTGCCGAGGTGGACGCCGTCGAGCCCAGGCGTCAGCTTCGAGCTGGCGCAGCGGTAGGCGGCTCCCCCGCGCCCGTGGGCAGGGCGGCCCGTCGCATGCCCGCCATGACGGCGGTGACGGTCTTCGTCACGTCGGCCGCCGTCTTCTTCGGGTCCGACGCGCTCGCGATGGCCTCCGCGCCCGCCTGCAGTGCGCCGAACAGGACGCGGGCGGTCACCTCGACCGGCAGCTTCTCGATCTCCCCGGAGGAGATCAGCGACTCGACGGTGGCGCGCACGAGCCCGTAGCTGAAGCGCTCCTCGGCCTCCCGCCAGCGCTCCCAGCCCATGACGACCGGCGCCTCGTGGATGACGATCCGCTGGTAGGCCGGTTCCAGGCACACGCCGACGTAGGCGTGGATGCCCGCCATGGCCCGGGCCCACGCCGACCCGTCACCGTCGACCACCGTCGCGAGCTTCGCGATGGCCGCCGTCTCGACCTGGTCGAAGGCGGCCTCGAACAGCGCCTGCTTGCCGCTGAAGTGGTGGTAGAGCGCGCCCTTGGTCACCCGGGCGTTCTTGACGATCGTGTCGAGGGACGTGGCCGCGTAGCCACGCTTCGTGAAGAGCTGAAGGGCCGAGTCGACCAGGGCCTGCCTGGTGGATTCGGTGTAGTCGACGCGCCTGGACCGCATTGTCACCACGCTCACAACGTTACGACACATAGGGGCCACATACCGGTGGTACGTTGATGTTGTTCGACCATACCGGCGGTATGTCGAAAACCGACGGTATGACCACGATCACGCAGGGGGCAAACCATGGGCTGGCAGGACTTCTACGCCCGCAGAGACGCACTGAACGCGGCCATCGAATCCGGTGAGCTGCGCACGAGCGACGCCTTCCCCGACGAGCACGAACTGCTGCTCGCACTCCACCACCGCTGGACCCAGCGGCTCACGGCCCGCGTGGAACTGGCAGAACTCTCCGACGAGGACCCGGTGGACGCGGTAGGCGCGGCGTGGCGCCGGACAGCGGAAGAAAACCAGGCCCTCCGGGCCCTCCTGGACGCACACGCGGACACCGCGTCCCTCCGCGCACTCGTCGACGCCGAACACCGCGCACTGGCCCACGCCGCGGGCCTGACAGAACGAGGCGACTCCCCAACGGAAGAAGCAGCCATCGGCGCGGCCTTCGTGGCACTACAACGCACCACCCCACACCCCGCACGCCGCAACCCGGTGGAACGCCTACTCCGCCGCCTGGCCCCCAGCGCCTAACCCCGCGAGTCGCGCCCCAAAACACCGCGAGTCGCGCCCCAGAACACCGCGAGTCGCGCGCCCAGACGCACCGAGTTGTACGTTTCGTGCAGCCCGCCTCGCCGCGGATGTGCACGAAACGTACAACTCGGTATGGGCGAGCGCGCGACTCGCGGTGGTTGTGAACGCGACTCGCGGTGGTTGAGAACGCGACTCGCGGTGGTTGAGAGCGCGACTCGCGGGGTTTAGCGGGTGGTGGTCCAGTAGATGGCGGTGGCTACCTGGGCGAACAGGCCCTTCGGGTGGGCGCGGAACATCGGTTCCGTGCCGAACATCAGGATCCGGGCGCCCTTCGCCTCGCCCGAGACCACCGCGGCCTGGCCGCCGGCCTCCTGCGGGCCGCCCGAGCCGTTCTCGTTCGGCAGCCAGTGGCCCGCGACCAGCGGGTTGCCCGGCGCGTACCGCTGCTCGACGCGGACCCCGGCACCGAGGTGCACGAACCACTGTGGCGAGTACACGAACGACTGCGGCGTCGACCCCGTCAGCACCGAGGCGCCCGAGTTGTCCACGTCCACGATCCCGTTCGCGTCCCCGCGCCCCGGCACCGCCGTCACCGGCAGCAGCCCGGCATCGGCGTTGAACCGCGAGCCCGTCGCACCGCGCGTGACCACACCGCCGCGCGCGAACAACGCGTCCACCCGCGCCTTCGCCGCGGGCACGAGCTGGTCGTACCGCAGGCCGGACGACACCATCAGCACGTCGACGCCCGACAGGTCGTACCCGGCGTTGAGCGTCGCCGTCGACACCGGACGCACGTCGAAGCCCATCTCCCGCAACGCGAACAGCTCGTCGGCGGACACCGCGGCCGCGACCGTCACGTGCCGCAACGGGCTCCCCTGCCCGCCGCTCGCCGCGGTGAACCGCACGCCGTACCGGTCCGCGACCTCACGGGCGGCCGCCCGCGACGCCCCGGGCACGACGATCGTCCCGTCGGCCAGCCGCCGCAGCTCGACACCGCGCCCGAGCAGGTCGTTCACCGCGCTCGCGTCCTTGCCGTCGAGCACCCGCAGCGCGAGGTCCCGGCCCGGAGCCGCGGCCACGCCACCGGTCGGCGACGCGGCCACCACGTCCCGCGACGGCACCCGCACCTGCCCGTGGCGCACGATGTCCACCGAGGCGCCCCACAGCAGGCGGTGGCTCCAGCCCGCGATGTCGTACATCTGGGGAGCGTCGTTCGACAGGTCCTTGCCCGCCTCCAGCATGGCGTTGGCCAGAGCCCGCTTCGGCTGGTGCATGTCCACGAGGTACGAACCCGCCGGGTAGCTCCGCCCGCCCAGCGAGAACGGCCGCGTCGCCTGCCGCACCCGCACGTCGTGGTCGACGAGCAGGTCCACCAGCCGTGCCGCCGCCGGCGCCGACCGCTGCCCGGAACCGGCCGGGATCACGTACGCGCGCGGGAACTCCGTGGTGAACCGGTCCTCCGGTCCGAAGCCCGGCACGAACCCGTCGGGGAGGTACCGCTGCGCCTCACCGGCCGCGCCACGCCGGAAGATCTCGATCTGGTTGTCCACCAGCTCGTCGCGGTGCCGGTACAGGTACGACAGCGTGGTCTTCATGGTCGCCTCGGACACGTCGGTGTTGATCGCCGACCGCCGCCGCAGCTCCTCGACCGGCAGCTGGTCGTAGGCGGCGTTGTTGACCCGCAGCGGGATCTCGATCGTGTACGACACGGCACCGTGGTACATCGCGTACTGCGCGGTGAAGATCGGCGGCCAGCCGTCCCACTCACCCGGCGGCAGGTCGCGGAACGGCACCACGACGTCCTGTGCCTCCGGGTAGCCGAGGCCCTGCACGGCCTTCTCCATCTCCAGGCCGCCCGCGTAGCCGTGCCTGATGTAGAGGTCGAAGTCGTAGTTCTGGCCGTGCGGCGGACCGGTCGGCTCGATCAGCGTGCCCGAGACGTACCCGTGCTCGTCCAGCATGATCACCGGCTGCGTGTCGATGATCATGTCCCGCATGGCGCGGTTCTCCGGCTGCGTGTTCGTCACGAAGTCGCGGTTCATGTCGAACCCGGCGGAGTTCGCGCGGGTGCCGGCCACCCGGCCGTCGGGGTTCGCGGTGACGTTGAAGTAGACGCGGCTGGTGGCGAGCAGGCGCTTGGCAGCCGGGTCGTCCGTGGTCGCCAGGTACTCGATCTGGCGCAGGGCCGCGTCGGTGCCCTCCCACTCGTTGCCGTGGATGTTGTTGTTGATCCACACCGGCGCCTTGTAGCCGCGCTCCAGGCCCTTGTCGCGGGCCGCGCGGACCGGGTCGTTCTCGATGAGCGCCCGCCAGGCGTCCTGTTGCCGGGTCTCCATCGCCGTCTCCGGCGCGGTCAGTGTCACCAGGTACAGGTCACGGCCGAGCCCGGTCTGGCCGACGACCTCGACGGAGATCCGGTCGCTGCGGGCCTGCAACGCGTTCAGCTCGGGCGCGATCGCGTGGTACGGCGTGAGCCCGAGCTTGATCGACTTGTCCGTGGTGTCCTCGGGGTACACCCGCAGCTGTGTCTTGCGCGGGTAGCCCTGGCGGACGCCGGCCTTGTTCTCACCGAGCGGCCCGGCGGCGCGCTTGGCCGCCGCCGGACCGGCCGCGGCCACCTCGTTGCGTTCCGGCCCGTTGCCGTAGTCACGCCCCGGCACCTGGACCGGTGCCGCGGCCGCGGGTGCGGCAGTGAGGGATGTCACTGCCAGCGCCGCGGTGGTCAGTGCGAGGAGAACTCTTCGTTTGACATGCACGAACTGCCTCCAGAAGTCACAGGGTCGGCCGTGTCTAGCGGCCACGATCGGAGCCAGTCAAGGGGCGTAACCTGAACGTCGTGACGATCGCTCCCGAAGGTCGAAAACTGCTGCGTCTCGAGGTCCGCAACAGCCAGACGCCGATCGAGAAGAAGCCGGCGTGGATCAAGACGCGCGCCAAGATGGGCCCCGAGTACACCGAGCTGAAGGGCCTCGTGCGCCGCGAGGGCCTGCACACTGTGTGCGAGGAGGCGGGCTGTCCCAACATCTACGAGTGCTGGGAGGACCGCGAGGCCACGTTCCTCATCGGCGGCGAGCAGTGCACCCGGCGCTGCGACTTCTGCCAGATCGACACGGGCAGGCCCGCCGAGCTGGACCGCACGGAGCCGCGCAAGGTCGCGGAGTCGGTCCAGGCGATGGGCCTGCGGTACGCGACGGTCACCGGCGTCGCCCGCGACGACCTGGCGGACGGCGGCGCATGGCTGTACGCCGAGACCGTCCGGCAGATCCACACGCTCAACCCCGGCACCGGCGTCGAGCTGCTGATCCCCGACTTCAACGCCGACCCCGACCAGCTGGCCGAGGTGTTCGGGTCGCGGCCGGAGGTGCTCGCGCACAACCTGGAGACGGTGCCGCGGATCTTCAAGCGCATCCGGCCCGCGTTCCGCTACGAGCGGTCGCTCGAGGTCATCACGAAGGCCCGCGAGGAGGGCCTGGTCACGAAGTCGAACCTGATCCTGGGCATGGGCGAGACCCCGGACGAGGTCACGGCGGCGCTGCGGGACCTGCACGACGCGGGCTGCGACATCATCACCATCACCCAGTACCTGCGCCCGTCCCTGCGCCACCACCCGGTCGACCGGTGGGTGAAGCCGGAGGAGTTCCTCGTGCACAAGGAGACCGCCGAGGCGATCGGCTTCGCCGGGGTCATGGCGGGCCCGCTGGTGCGGTCGTCCTACCGGGCCGGCCGCCTGTACGCGCAGGCCATCGCGCACCGCGGCGAGGAAGTCCCGGAGGCGCTGCGCCACCTCGCGGAAGCCGGACCGGCCTCCCAGGAGATCTCATCAGTCCTGAGTAGGCACTCATAAGTCAGCTCCTGGGTTGATGTCAGGGGGAACCCGGATGTGATTTCCTCGGTCCTAGTGCCAAACTTGGCGCGCCCGGGGGAAGACCATCTGAGGGGAGCAGATCGTGGCATTGGTGACCGACGTCCTGGAGTGGTTGCAGGCATTGCCGCAACCCGCGCTGGTGGGGGCCACGGGGGCGCTGGTCTTCGCGGAGTGCACGATCGGCCTCGGGTTCATCGCACCGGGTGAGGGCGGTCTGCTGATCGCGGCCACCACGGTCGATTCGGTGTCGCGCTTCATCGTGCTGTGGGCCGTCGTCACGGTCGCGGCGGGCATCGGCGACTCGATCGGCTACGCCATCGGCCGCCGTTTTGGCCCGGCCCTGCGCGAGACGAAGGTCGTCCAGAAGTACGGCGCCGAGGGTTGGGACAAGGCCACCGACATCCTGCGCCGCAGAGGCGCGTGGGCGGTGTTCTTCGCGCGCTTCCTGCCGGTGGTCCGCACACTGACACCCGCGGCCGCGGGCACCTCAGGTCTGGCGTACCGCAAGTTCCTGCCCGCGGTGGTCGCGGGTGCGGCCTGTTGGTCTGCCATGCACATCGCGATCGGCGCCGCGTTGGGCGAGGCTGCGAAACGCATCGAGGGGTTCATCAGCACCGGTGGCCTGGTCCTGGTGGGCGGCCTCGTCGTGGCTCTGCTCATCACGATGACCATCCGCAAGCGCCGCAAGAAGGCCCGCGCGGCAGCGGTCACGGTCGCCCCGGGTGACGCGGACCCGGAACTGGAGCCCGCTGGCTGACGTTCCCGGCCGGCGCCGTCAACCCGCAGGACGCGGCGCCGCGAGGCTGAGTTCGGCGACCATCCCCCACGAGCCAGGGGCGTCGGTCCCCTCGAGCACCCATACTCGGTCGACCGGCGCGTGGACCGGCAGGTGCGGCGGCAGCTCGTCGGCGGCCGCCCGCATGCCCGCCGGATCGGTGTGACCGACGGTCAGGTGCGGAATCGAGTCGCCCCACTGACCGCCGTACGGCGGGTGGTCGGGGAACGCGCGCCAGACGGCGGCGGTCATGTCCCGGAACGGCCGGTCGGGTTCCGGCGCCAGCCACACCACGTCGTCACCGAACCACTCGACCCGCGCGAACTCGCACTCGAAGGCGGACACGTCGGTCAGCGCGGCCGCCAGCAGTTCGAGCGTGTCGGCGCCGACCGGCGGCGGAACGAACGGGTAGACCACGGTCACGTGCGCGGGCACGCCCCACGCGGCGGCCCGGTCCATCCGCTGCCGGTACTCCCCGACGAGCGGGTCGAGACTCGGAAACGGCACGATGACCGCGCTCTCGGTGGGTTGCATGCGATCAGCTCACGACGTACTCGGTCAGACCTTGCGGAAGTCGTAGGTGGCCTTGATCTTCTGGTTGTAGTACCGCCCGACGCTGTCCGCGCTGATCAGGGCGAAGTACTCGCGCGCGGGCACGTCGAGGTACTGGTACACGGCGCCGCCCTCGACTTCCACCTCCAGCACGCGCCGCTTCTTGTCGTACCCCACGGACACCACCGCAGAAGACTGGACCCGCTGGCGGTACATGCCGCCACGCTACCGCCCATCACCCTCGCGGGTGATCCTCTCGGAGGGCGGTAACACACCGTCACCGCCCTCCGATCCCCCCAATGGAGCATGGTGGACCGAGGCCCGCGGCAACCGAGCATCAGGATCCCTTCACACCCCGCACAGATCGTTCCCAGTAACGATCAGGATCCCTGCTCGGCGCCGCGGTCGCCTCCATCACTTCGCGGGCAGCACCAGACCGTTCGCGATGGCGTACAGGTCGGCCGCGGGAACCTTGCCCGCGACGAGAATCGGGGTGTCGCCGACCGCGTCGAGGATCCACAGGGACCGGTAGCCACGCTCGTCGGCGATGAGCGTCTCGTGCCCCTGTACGGGCTTCCCCGCGGTGCCCTGTGGCCCGTTCACGACCGACGTGCTGACCGTGACCGAACCTTCGGAAGCGGCGCACGTGCCGACCGCGTAGCTCGTGTCGGCCGACCCGCTGGGGGACGACGACTTGAGCGACTTCTCGACGCCGAAAGTGCACATCCGCATGCCGTCCGGCAGCGCGCCGAGCCCGAACGACGGGGTGACCTTCGTGGTGCCGGGGAAAGTGATGTTCTCGGCGATGTTCCTGCCGATGTCGACCAACTGCTGCGCGTCCGCCGTGCCACCGTTCTCGGGACCGACGCCCACGTACATCGACCCGGCCTCGGGGTGCTCGAAGTACACCTCGTAGCCGGCGGGGCCGCCCGGGTTGGCGCTCTCGACACCGCGCTTCCCGTTGATGGTGACAGGGTTGCCGGGGCCGGACTTGAACGCCGCGTTCTCGACCGGCGACATCTTGACTTCCTGGACGTCGACCATGATCTTCTTGCCGCCGACGTCGACGGAGAGCATGTACTCACCGCCGTAGATCGGTGTGTGCGGGTCCTCGGCGGTGGCTCCGGTGTTGATCCGGTGCACGTAGTACTCGACGTCACCGGACGGCAGCCACCCGAGGGTGTAGGGCATCGTCAGGTCGGCGATGGCCGGGGCGGCCGGGGCGGTGGCGGTGACCTCGCCGGACGTGGGTGCGGCGGCCTGCATACCGTCGTCACCCGCGGACCGGTTCAGCACCACGACGGCGGCCGCCGCGAGGGTCACCGCGACGACCCCGGCCGCGACCGCGAGCGGCCTGCTGATCGCGCGCTTGCGGTCGATCCGCTCCCGCGCGGTAGCCAGCACGGTGTCACTGTCGGGCGCGACGTGCTCGTGCGCCGTGAACGTGTCTTTGATCAACTTCTCGATCTCCATCAGCTCTCCATGGCCTCGGCCACCAACTCGATGGCAAGGCCGTTCCGCAATGTCGTCAGAGCCCGGTGGGCGTGGGCACGCACGGTCGCCTGGGCACAGCCGAGCAGGTCGGCGATCTCGGCGTCGGCCAGTTGCTCGTAGTACCGCAGCACCACCACGGCCCGCTGGCGCCGAGGCAACCTCGCGAGCCGCTGCCACATGTCCTCACGCACGGCGTGGTCCGACGCGAAGTCGTCGGGCCGCACCGCGTCGGGCAGCTCGGCCGCGGTGACCAGCCGCGCCGCTCTGCTCCGCCGCCAGGACAGGTAGCCGTTGGTGGTCATCCGCAGGACGTAGCGGTCCGGGTGGTCGGCGTCGCTGATCCGCGACCACCGCCGGTAGACCTTGACCAGCACGTCCTGCACCAGGTCAGCAGCCTGCTCCCGCTCCCCGGTGAGCATCGTCGCGTAACGCAGCAGCCGTGGCAGCTGCGCCCGGACGAACTCCTCGTAATCAGCCATCACTGGGAAAGACTCCGCGGGGCGACGTTCTGTTTACACCCCGGCGCGGCAATGTTCGTGGACAGAAAGTGGCCACACCGCTCCGCGAGGTGCAACACCCCCAAGATCCACGCCGACGCGTGGATCAACACCAGTCGCCCTCGAAGGACAGGACCATGACCGGCTACCCAACGCACCCGCATCCGGCTCCTCCATCGCACCGCCCAACCGCGTTCAGCCGGTTCGCCATCCCGGTCGCGATGATGTCCGTAGCCGTCGTCGCAGTCATCATCGCGACCGCGACCGCGGGCAGACAGATGGACGGCATCCCGCAAGCGTCGACCACACCGCTGCAGGCGGCACACGACCACTGCATGGTCGGAGATCTCGTCGACAGCGGCCACACGCTCGTCATTGACATGCGCGGCGAGGAACTCTCGTCGGGTTTCCTGTCCTTCTCCGAGGTCAGCTGCCTCCTCGACTACCTGGAAACCCCGGACAGCGTGATGACACAGATGAACTCGACCCGAGCCCTGGACGGCATGCAGGACGCGACGTGGAGCGGGTTGAACGCGACCTGGACCTACCACCCGGACGACGGCCTGGACATCATCATCACAGACAACTGACCGACGAGCATCGATCGCGGAAGATGCGACCGTCACCGAATCCTCGACGCACGCACGCTGGGTCCGCCACCAACCGCGCCGTGGGGGTTTGGGGGGCTCGGCCCCCCAACACCACGACGACCGACCCGGCGCAGGTGCCGAAGGCACCAAGCAGGGTGAGGCGGAGGGAGTGGGCGCAGCAGGGATCGAACCTGCGACCGCTCGGGTGTAAACCGAGTGCTCTTCCGCTGAGCTATACGCCCCTGGTGGCCGGGCGCGAACCCGGCCGGACGGTCACAGACTCGCGACCGCCTTCTTCCACGCTTCCTGGTCCCGGGCCTCCCCGGGCTGGTTCACCTCGGCGAACCGCACGACACCGTCGGTGTCGATGAGGAACGTGCCGCGGTTGGCCATGCCCGCCTTCTCGTTGAAGACGCCGTACTGCTGCGCGACGGCGCCGTGCGGCCAGAAGTCGGACAGCAGCGGGAACTGGTAGCCCTCCTGCTCGGCCCACTTCTTCAGGCTGAACGGGGTGTCGACGGACACCCCGAGCACCTGGACGCTGTCGAACGACGAGAAGTCGTCGCGGAGCTGGCACAGCTCGCCGGTGCAGATGCCGCTGAAGGCGAACGGGTAGAAGACCAGCAGCACCGGCTTCTGCCCGAGGTACGACGACAGCGACACGTCCTGCTTGTTGTAGTCCTTGAGCGTGAACTCCGGCGCCTTGCCACCGACGTCGACCACCGAGCTGCCACCTCCGAAGCGAGCGAACCATGCCGCAGGACAGCCTAACGAAGCTCAGCGTTTGGTCTTCGCCGACTTGGGGGACACGAGTCTGGTGGCCGACCAGTCGCCGCCGACGCTGACGCTCGACGTCTGGGCGAGGCCCGCCGTGGGCACCGCCTCGGCGATCTCGCTCGGCTCGACGTGCCCGTCCCGGCCGGTCTTGGGCGTCAGGACCCAGATCACGCCGTTGTCGGCGAGCGGTCCCATGGCGTCCATCAGGGCGTCCACCAGGTCACCGTCGTCTTCGCGCCACCACAGCAGGACGACGTCGACGACCTCGTCGGCATCCTCGTCCAGCAGGTCGCTGCCGATCTGTTCCTCGATGGCGGCTCGGGCGCCGTCGTCGACGTCCTCGTCCCACCCGAGTTCCTGGACGACCATCCCCGGCTCGATCCCGAGCCTCTCGGCGACGCCAGCCTTCCCGGCGTCTCCCGCGGCGACCACGGCTTCTCACTCCTCCTCGAACGCCACCGCGGTGGCCGAAGTGGCCGACCGCGAATCGGTATTGGGACAGCGAACACTGACCTTGCCCTACCGCGCAACCACCCACGCCGGGTTTGCCCTGTACGGACCATCCCAAAACTGGCCGTTACTCGTCGGTAAGGATGACCTGAGCGCCCATTGAGACGACGATGGCAGAGTTAGCCCCATGAGCGCAGGCACTGGAGACCCCTTGGCTACGCAGAACAGCGAAAACAGCAGGAAACAGCCCGAGCGGGTCCGGGTCATCCGCGACGGTCTCGCGGCACACCTCCCGGACATCGATCCGGACGAGACGAGCGAGTGGCTCGAGTCGTTCGACGCGATGCTCGCGTCGGGAGGCCAGCAGCGTGCGCGCTACCTGATGCTTCGCCTGCTCGAACGGGCCCGCGAGAGCCGGGTCGGCGTACCGTCACTGACCAGCACGGACTACGTGAACTCGATCCCCACCGACAAGGAACCGTGGTTCCCCGGTGACGAGGAGACAGAGCGCCGTTACCGTGCGTGGGTCCGCTGGAACGCGGCGATGACCGTGCACCGCGCGCAGCGGCCCGGCGTCGGCGTCGGCGGCCACATCTCGACCTACGCGTCCTCGGCGACGCTCTACGAGGTCGGCTTCAACTGGTTCTTCCGCGGCAAGGACCATCCCGGAGGAGGGGACCAGGTCTTCTTCCAGGGCCACGCCTCCCCCGGCATGTACGCGCGCGCCTTCCTCGAGGGCCGCCTGTCCGCCGACCAGCTCGACGGCTTCCGGCAGGAGTACTCCCACGGCGGTCCGGGCGCCGGCCTGCCGTCGTACCCGCACCCCCGGCTGATGCCGGACTTCTGGGAGTACCCGACCGTGTCCATGGGCCTCGGCCCGATGAACGCGATCTACCAGGCGCGGTTCAACCGCTACCTGCACGCGCGCGGCATCAAGGACACCTCCGACCAGCGCGTGTGGGCGTTCCTCGGTGACGGCGAGATGGACGAGCCGGAGTCGCGCGGCCTGGTGCACGTGGCCGCGAACGAGGGCCTCGACAACCTGACGTTCGTCATCAACTGCAACCTGCAGCGCCTCGACGGCCCGGTCCGCGGCAACGGCAAGATCATCCAGGAGCTGGAGTCGTTCTTCCGCGGTGCGGGCTGGAACGTCATCAAGGTCATCTGGGGCCGCGAGTGGGACGCGCTGCTGCACGCCGACCGTGACGGTGCCCTCATCAATCTGATGAACACCACCCCGGACGGCGACTACCAGACGTACAAGGCCAACGACGGCGCGTTCGTGCGCGAGCACTTCTTCGGGCGGGACCCCCGCACGAAGGAGCTGGTCACGCCGATGAGCGACCAGGAGATCTGGAACCTCAAGCGCGGCGGCCACGACTACCGCAAGGTCTACGCCGCCTACCAGGCCGCCGTCGAGCACCACGGTCAGCCCACGGTGATCCTCGCCAAGACGATCAAGGGCTACAACCTCGGGCCGCACTTCGAGGGTCGCAACGCGACCCACCAGATGAAGAAGATGACGCTCGACGACCTGAAGAACTTCCGCGACACGCTGCGGATCCCCCTCTCCGACCAGGAGCTGGAGACCGACCCGTACCTGCCGCCGTACTACCACCCCGGCCCGGACTCGCCGGAGATCCAGTACCTGCTGGAGCGGCGCCGCCAGCTCGGCGGGTTCGTGCCGGAACGCCGCAAGAAGGCCAAGACGCTGGTGCTGCCCGGCGACAAGGTCTACGACGTGGTGCGCAAGGGGTCGGGCAAGCAGGAGGTCGCCACCACGATGGCGTTCGTGCGCCTGGTCCGCGACCTCGCCAAGGACAAGGAGATCGGGCCGCGGCTCGTGCCGATCATCCCGGACGAGGCGCGCACGTTCGGCATGGACTCGATGTTCCCGACGCAGAAGATCTACAACCCGCTCGGCCAGCTGTACACGTCGGTCGACGCGTCGCTGATGCTGTCCTACAAGGAGAGCGAGAGCGGCCAGATCCTGCACGAGGGCATCAACGAGGCCGGTTCGACCGCGTCGTTCACCGCGGCGGGCACGTCGTACGCCACGCACGGCGAGCCGATGATCCCGATCTACATCTTCTACTCGATGTTCGGCTTCCAGCGCACCGGCGACGGCCTGTGGGCGGCCGCGGACCAGATGGCCCGCGGTTTCGTCCTCGGCGCCACCGCGGGCCGCACGACGCTGACCGGTGAGGGCCTGCAGCACAACGACGGCCACTCACTGCTGCTGGCCGCGACGAACCCGGCCGTCATCGCCTACGACGCCGCCTGGTCGTTCGAGATCGCGCACATCGTCAAGGACGGCCTGCGGCGCATGTACGGCGAGCAGGCAGAGGACGTCTTCTACTACCTCACCATCTACAACGAGCCGTACGTCCAGGCCCCGGAGCCGGAGAACCTCGACGTCGAAGGCCTGCTGCGCGGCCTCTACCGGTACCAGAAGGCGCAGGAGGGTGACGGCCCCCACGCCAACATCCTCGTCTCGGGCGTCGCCATGCCGTGGGCACTGGCCGCCCAGCGGAAACTCGACGAGGAATGGGGCGTCTACGCCGACGTGTGGTCGGCGACGTCGTGGAGCGAACTGCGCCGCGACGCCGTCGAGATCGACCGGCACAACTTCCTGCACCCGGAAGCCGAACCCCGCAAGCCGTACGTGACCTCCGTCCTGGAGAACGCGAACGGCCCGGTCGTGGCGGTGTCCGACTGGATGCGTGCCGTGCCCGACCTCATCCGCCCCTGGGTCCCCGGCGAGATGCTGACACTCGGTACCGACGGGTTCGGCTTCTCCGACACCCGACCGGCCGCACGCCGCCACTTCCTCGTCGACACCGAATCGATCGTCGTCGGCGTCCTCGCGGCCCTGGCCAAGGCCGGTGAGCTGGACCAGAACAAGGTCGTCGAAGCAGCACGCCGGTACCGCATCGACGACATCACGGCCGCCGGCCCGCAAACGTCCGACCCGGGCGTCGCCTGACTCTAGGTAACCCCCTGACCTGCGCTGATGAACAATTAGCACGATCGGGGGACAGCAGTGGCGTCCCCTCCCCGGACCCTCCATAGTGGAGCTACCGGTGGGGACCGGGGAGAGGCCCCGCCCGGCGAAGCCGGGCGGGGCTGTTCGGTGTCCGGAGGCCACCTTCCCGCCGCTTCGCCTCAGTGTCTGCCGGGGGGCCGAGCCCCCCGAACCCCCCACGGTGCGGACGGTTCCCGACCCAGCGTGGTTACGCCCACCCCAGCGCCCTGAAAGACGCTTTGATCAAGCTCGGCCATGCACAAGGCGGCCCGCTTCGCGGGCCCGCGAAGCGGGGCAACACCCCGTGCACAAGCCGGGCGCCAGCCCACAAAGACGGCCTGCCTGCCCTCCCGTCGACCTGGCGAAGCCCGATCACACCGGGTCAAGGGGCCTGCCCGAAGCACCCCGTGCACAAACACCGGCCCCTTGACGCGGTGTGATAGCCCGGAGGGAGGACGACGGGAGGGCAGGCAGAACCCATCCATGCCAAATCTCAACAAGCCCGAATCGTGAGGCCCCTCCCCGAGACTTGCCCGTCCGGCGAGGACCCCCCGGAGGGCAGACCCCATCCATGCCAAACCACAACACGCCCGAACCGGAGGAGCCGCGCACGACGAAACAGAAACCCGAACAGAATCGCTACGCTCACAACATGGTCAAGGTGTCGCAGGAAACGCTTGCGGCCCTCGACCGCGCCTCCGGGAAGCTCGCCTCAGCCGCCCTCGCGTCCATGGACGAACAGTTCCCCTGGTTCGGCCGCATGCCCGCCGACCAGCGCGCCTCCGTCCAACTCATCGCCCAGACCGGCGCCGCGGGCTTCACCGCCTACCTCCGCGACCAGGGCGACGCCATCCGGCTCACCGCCGACGCCTTCCGGCAGGCCCCCCGCGACCTCTCCCGCTGGATCTCCCTGCGGCAAACCGTCGAACTCGTCCGCGTCGCCGTCCACGTCATCGAACGCGAGGTCCCCGACCTCGCCGCCAACGACGACGAACGGCACGTCCTCACCGAAGCCGTCCTCCGCTACGGCCGGGAAGTCGCCTTCACCTCCGCCATGTCCTACGCCACCGCCGCGGAAACCCGCGGCGCCTGGGACGCCCGCCTCGAAGCCTCCGTCGTCGACGCCATCGTCCGCGGCGACGCCGAGGAATCCCTCCTCTCCCGCGCCGCCGCCCTCGGCTGGGACCTCGACGAACCCGCCACCGTCCTCGTCGGCAACTCGCCCTCCGACGACCCGCCCACCGTGCTCTACGAGGTCCGCAGCCGCGCCGCCCGCGCCGGCCGGCCCGTTCTCCTCGGCGTGCAGGGCTCACGGCTGATCGTCGTCCTCGCCGGGGACACCGACCAACCCCGGGTGCTGGAGAAGATGACCGCCTCCTTCGGCGACGGTCCCGTCGTCGCCGGGCCCACCGTCGCGACCATCGCCGACGCGCACCGGTCGTCCGTCGAGGCACTGTCCGGGCTGCGTGCCGTCGTCGCATGGCCCTCCGCGCCCCGGCCAGTGCGGTCCACCGACCTGCTGCCCGAACGGGCGCTCGCCGGGGACCCCGAGGCCGAGTGGCAGCTCATCGACCAGATCGCCCGGCCGCTCGAGGAAGCGGGCGGGGCGCTGCTCGAAACCGTCGAGACCTACCTGGAGGTCGGCGGCGTGCTGGAGACCTGCGCGCGGCTGCTGTTCGTCCACCCGAACACCGTCCGGTACCGGCTGCGGAAGGCCACGGAGATCACCGGGCACAACGCGAACCTCCCTCGCGACGCGCTCGTGCTTCGCATCGCACTTGCCGTCGGCAGGCTGTCGCGGGCACGCGGTCTGTGGTAGGGACCTACTACGGATCGCCCCTCCAGGCCGTTCACGCCGCGGTAACCTTTGTAGGGTTCCTACAACTCGGCCAGCTCGACTTGGTCCGTGTCAGCATGCCGTCATGGCCGGTCCAGCGTGTTCCCTTGAATACGTGCTCGCTCTCCTCGCCCCCGGTCAGGGCTCACAGACACCCGGCATGCTCTCCCCCTGGCTCGAGGTGGAGGGCACCCGCGAGCGGCTCACCGCGTGGTCCGAACTCGCCGGCCTCGACCTGGTCGAGCTCGGCACCGTCGCGGACGCCGACGCCATCAAGGACACGTCCGTCACCCAGCCGCTCGTCGTCGCCGCGTCGCTGCTGGCCTACGAGGTGCTCGCCGCCCGGATCACGCTGCCCGACGACGTGGTCGTCGCGGGGCACTCCGTCGGCGAACTGGCCGCCGCCGCCGTCGCGGGTGTGCTGACCAGCGACGACGCGGTCGCGCTCGCCGCCGTCCGCGGCCGGGAGATGGCCGCCGCGTGCGACCTCGCGCCGACCGGGATGGCCGCGGTCATGGGTGGGGAACCGGACGACGTCGTCGCCTGGCTCGCGGAGCACGACCTCACCGCCGCCAACATGAACGGGGCGGGCCAGATCGTCGCCGCCGGGCCGATCGCGGGCATCGACGCGGTCGTCGCCGAGAAGCCGGACTTCGTGAAGAAGGTCATCAAGCTCAAGGTCGCGGGAGCGTTCCACACGAGCTACATGGCGACCGCGCAGGAGGCGCTCCGGGGCAGGGCCAAGGACGTCGACGTCACCGACCCGGCCCGCACGCTGTTGTCGAACGCCGACGGCGCCCGCGTCACCGACGGCGCCGAGGTGCTCGAACGGCTCGTGAACCAGGTCACGCTCCCGGTCCGCTGGGACCTGTGCATGGCCACGATGAAGGAGCTGGGCGTGCACGCCACCGCCGAGCTGCCACCCGCCGGAGCGCTGACCGGCCTCGCCAAGCGCGAGTTCAGCGGGATCACCACCACCGCGCTCAAGACCCCGGACGACCTGGCGAAGGTGACCGCCGCGCTCACCACCGCCGACGAGGAGTGACCTCCACATGACCGCACTGCGGAGCGCGTCAGGCGTTCCCGGCACCCGCATCCTCGGCATCGGCAGCGCCCAGCCGGAACGCGTCGTCACCAACGACGACCTGTCCAAGATCATGGACACCAACGACGAATGGATCCGCGAACGCGTCGGCATCGCGGAGCGGCGCTTCGGCTCCGAGAAGGACACCGTCGTCAGCATGGCCGTCGAAGCCGGGTCGAAGGCCATCGCCGCGGCCGGGCTCTCGCCGTCCGACCTCGACACCGTGATCGTCGCCAACTGCACGGCCACCGCGCCGATCCCGAACGCCGCCGCGCAGGTCGCCGACCTCATCGGTATCAAGGCCGCCGGCGGGTTCGACCTCAACGCCGCGTGCGCGGGCTTCTGCTACGCGCTCGGCGTCGCCTCCGACCTCGTCCGCTCGGGCTCGTCGGGACGTGTGCTGGTGATCGGCTCGGAGAAGCTGACCGACGTGGTCGACCCGCTCGACCGGTCCACCGCGATCATCTTCGCCGACGCTGCGGGCGCCGCGGTCGTCGGTCCGTCCGACGAGCCGGGCATCGGGCCGGTCGCGTGGGGCACCGCGGGCGACCTCGTCGACATGATCGGCATGACCGAGCAGGCGAAGATCTACCAGGAGGGCCAGTCGGTGTACCGCTGGGCCACGTCGAAGATCGCGCCGATCGCCATGCGGGCGCTCGAACTGGCCGGGGTGGCGCCCAAGGACGTGGACGTGCTGATCCCGCACCAGGCCAACCTGCGGATCGTCGAGGCGATCGCGAAGAGGCTCCGGAAGGAGGGCGCGCGGGAGGACATGGTCGTCGCCGACGACATCGTCACCTCCGGCAACACCTCGTCCGCGTCCATCCCGTTGGCGATGGACCACATGCGTGCCGCGGGCCGGATCCACTCCGGGGACACCGCGCTGCTCGTCGGGTTCGGCGCGGGACTGTCCTACGCCGGGCAGGTCGTGGTCTGCCCGTAATCTTCACCAGCACAACGGCACTTCGGGGAGCTTGCGACCCGAACAGACAAACACTTCGGGGAGCTTGCGACCCGAACAGACAACACTTCCGGGCCGACCGGTCCGGGCCAACAAAGGAGATAAGAAGCATGGCAGAGAAGCCCACCGACGAGGAGATCCTGGCCGGCCTCGCCGAGATCGTCGAAGAGGTCGCCGGCGTGGAGGCCGACGAGGTCACCGCCGACAAGTCCTTCGTGGACGACCTGGACATCGACTCGCTGTCGATGGTGGAGATCGCCGTGCAGGCGGAAGACCGCTTCGAGGTCAAGATCCCGGACGCGGAGCTCGCCAACCTGAAGACCGTCGGCGACGCCGTGACGTACGTCTCGAAGAACGCCTGACGGGTTCACCAGAAGACACCCTGAGTAAGGATCACGGAGACGCCATGAGCACGGTCGAAGTCGTCGTCACCGGTATGGGCGCGACCACTCCGCTCGGCGGTGACGTCACGTCCACATGGGACGGGCTGATCGCCGGCCGCAACGGAATCAAACCCAACGACACCGAGTGGGCGGAGAAGTACGGCCTGCCGTCCCGGCTCATGGCCCCGTTGGCCGTGGAGCCGTCCGAGGTCCTGCCCAGGGTGCAACTGCGCAGGATGGACCGTTGCGAGCAGATCGCGGTCATCGCGGCCCGGCAGGCCTGGGCGGACGCCGGGTACGAACTGCCGTCCGACGAGCACGAGCCGGTCGACCCCGACCGCCTCGGCGTCGCGATCGGCACCGGCATCGGCGGTCCGGTCACGCTGCTCGACCAGGACGACCTGCTGGAGCAGCACGGCCTGCGCAAGGTGTCACCGCTGACCGTGCCGATGCTGATGCCCAACGGGCCCGCGGCTCTGGTCAGCATCGAACTGCGGGCACGGGCCGGGGTGCACTCCCCGGCGTCGGCCTGCGCGTCCGGTGCCGAGGGCCTGGCCCAGGCGTACCAGATGATCCAGACCGGTCGCGCGGACGTGGTGGTCGCGGGCGGCGCGGAGGCGTGCATCCACCCGATCACGGTGGCCGGCTTCGCGCAGTCCCGCACCCTCTCGCTGCGCAACGACGAGCCCGAGCGGGCGTCCCGCCCGTTCGACGTCGACCGCGACGGGTTCATCCTCGGTGAGGGTTCCGGTGTGCTCGTGCTGGAGTCGGCCGAGCACGCACGGGCCCGTGGCGCGCGGGTCTACGGCAAGCTCGCGGGCACCGGGATCACCTCGGACGCCTACCACATCACGGGCAACCACCCCGAGGGCATCGGCCAGATCAACGCGATGACCCAGGCGATCCGGCAGGCCGGGCTCACCCCCGCCGACATCGGCCACGTCAACGCCCACGCCACGTCGACGGTCGTCGGCGACATCGGCGAGGCGGTCGCGATCAAGAAGGCGGTCGGTGACCACGCGGTGCTGACCGCCCCGAAGGGTTCGATCGGCCACCTGGTCGGCGGCGCGGGCGCGGTCGAGAGCATCGTGACCCTGCTGGCGATCTACCACGGCATCATCCCGGCGACCAGGAACCTGGAGAACCAGGACCCGAAGGTCGAGCTGGACGTCGTGGCCGGGGAGGCGCGCAAACTCGACCTGACCGCCGCGATGAACGACTCGTTCGGGTTCGGCGGGCACAACGTGGCGCTGGTCTTCACCGCGGCATGAGCCCTGCCGCGTGAGTTTTTCGAAGGGCACCTTTCCGCGAAGGTGCCCTTCGTGCATCTGGGCCTTATGCCTGGAACGAACGGCTGGTTAGTGTTTTTCCGACCGTTCGTACCCTGCGCGAAAGGCCATGCACATGCGATTACCCCGAGTCCTCTCGATAACGGTGGCCGTCCTGGCCGCCATGTTCCTGTTCAGCCCGTCCGCGAACGCCCTCCCCGCCTGGCCCAACGTCGGCCAGGGCGCCACCGGACCGAACGTGACCACGGTGCAGTACCTGCTCCGCCACCACGGCCACGGCATCGCCGCCGACGGCGAGTTCGGGCCGGCCACCAAGTCCGCGGTCGTGGCGTTCCAGAGCGCCAACGGTCTCACCGCCGACGGGACGGTGGGCGCCCAGACGTGGCCGAAGTTGATCGTCTCGGTCCGGCAGGGCAGTACCGGCGAAGCGGTGCGCGCCGCACAGACGCAGCTCAACCGGTACGGCTCGGGCCTCGCCGTGGACGGGCAGTTCGGCGCGGCCACCGACCGTGCCGTCCGCACGTTCCAGGGCGCGCACGGGCTCGCGGTCGACGGCGTGGTCGGCCCGCAGACGTGGCAGACCCTCGTCGGCGGCGGTGGCGGTGGCACGGGTGGCTGGGCGCTGCCGCTGGACCGTGCCGCGGCAGGCCGCTCGGACTACAACGTCGGGCACTGGGACGGCACCCCCGCGATCGACCTGATCGTGTCGTACGTGCCCGCGTACTCGATGACGGCCTCCCGCGCCGAGCATTACTCCAGCACGACCTGCGGCATCGGTCTGCGACTGGTGCGGTCGGACGGCGCGCGGATCGTGTACTGCCACCTGTCGGCCCGCTCGGTGGCGAACGGCGCGTCGGTGAGCGCCGGGACCAGGGTCGGGACGACCGGCGACACCGGCAACTCCGGCGCTCCGCACCTGCACATCGAGATCCGCTCGGCGGACGGCGTGAAGCGCTGCCCGCAACCGCTGCTGCTGGCGATCTACGACGGCGTGACCCCGCCGAGCCTGTCAAGCCTGCCGACATCCAACTGCGGCTCCTGACCGGCACCTCCCTGAAAGCCGCTTTCGGGACACTGAACGTCCCGAAAGCGGCTTTCAGGGCATGGAGCTCAGCCGCAGGGTTCGTGCTGGGGTGTCGCCGACGCGGGGCCGGCTGCGAGCTTCCAGTCGCCGTCCTCCGTGGAGAACGCCCACACGACGTTCCAGTGGATGCACGGCCGCGGCAGCTCCCGGGGCGCGTCCGCGACGTCCTGCGTGCTGGTGAACGTCAACAGCACCCGCGCCGTCCCGTCGCCGCGGGCCTCGACGCGGTGCATGACGATGTTGCCGTCCCTGGTGCTCCGGAACTCCTTCTGCCACTTCTGTTCCGGCTGGTTGGTCTGCCGCTCGTAGGTGACCGCCGACGACCAGCGCTCGTAGTCCTTGTCGTTGATGGCCTCGAAGTACGTCTGGAGCAGCGGCTGGAGCGTCCCGTACAGCGGGTGGGCGACCGCGTCCGCGGTGCCCTGCACGGTCGCGGGCCCCGGCTGTTGCCCGGAGGGCTTCGGCGACGGCGACGTCGCCACCACGGTCGGCGGCGGATCGGCGGGAGTTTCCGAGTACAGGTCACGCGCCAGCAGGCCGCCGAGGGCGGTCGCGATCACCGTGATCAGCAGCACCGGCAGCAGCCACAGCTGCCGAGGGGACCCCGTGGACACGTGGGCAAGACTGCCACGTTCACCCGACGCGGTGCAGCCAGGTCACCGGAGCGCCGTCGCCGGCCCGCCGGAACGGCTCCAGCGCGGCGTCCCACGACGCGCCCAGCAGCTCGTCGACCTTGTGGGCGAACGCCTCACCCGCGCGGGCGGTAACCGCGATGGCACGCAGTTGGTCCTCGCCGACGACGATGTCACCGTTCGCGCTGGTCCTCGCACGCCAGAGCCCGAGAGTGGGGGCGAAGCAGAACCGCTCACCGTCGACGCCGGGGCTCGGCTCCTCGGTGACCTCGAAGCGCAGCATGGGCCAGGCCTTGAGGGCGGCGACCAGTTTCGCGCCCGTGCCTGGATCGCCGGTCCACCCGCACTCGGCGCGGAGCTGACCGGCTGCTTCGGGCTGCGCGGTCCACTGGAGGTTCGCACGTACCCCGAGGGTGCCCGAAATAGCCCACTCGACGTGCGGACATACCGCAGACGGCGACGAGTGGACGTACACAACGCCACGAGTGCTCACTGCTGACCTCCGCTGCTCGACGAGGATTCGTCTTCCCCTACGTCCTCGTGACAGCTTGACCTTCAGTGACACACGTCGCGTCCATTGTGCCCTGACCACGGGCAGTTACGCCACACTATCGGCCCTTGGCTACCGTGGTGCCGTCGGGCCTGTCGGTCCGCATGCGTTCTGTCAGGGGGGTGCGCGGTGCGGGTGGTGCGGATCGGTGACGAGGCATCGATCGTGGGCGCTGACGTGCGCGCGGCGTTGACGTCGTGGGGCCGCGGCGACTCGATCGTGGGCGGAGTCGCCCTCATCGGGTTACACCCGCAAGGTGCCGACCGGCCGGTCGACGCGGTGGTTCTGCTGCCGAGGGGCGTGCTGGTCGTCGTGGGGGTCGACCTGCCGGACCCGGCGGTCCGGCTCGACGCGCCGATGTCCGGCCAGTGGAAGACCGACGGCTGGCCACTCGTGCGCCCGGACGGCGCGGTGAACCCCGCCGCCGACGCGTTGGAGGTCGTCGGCGTGATCAGTCGCACGCTGGAGGCCGCGAAGGTCGAGCCGCTGCCGGTGGGCACGGTCGTGGCGGTCGGGCCGTACGTGTCGCAGGTCCACCAGCCGACCTCGGACCTGCTGCGCGGGGTGCGGATCCTGCACCCGGAACCCAAGACGCTGCTGAACGCGTCCCGTGAGCTGGCGGTCCACCAGCGGCCGTGCACGATCGCGCAGGCAGCCGCGATCATCGCCGCGCTCGCCCCCGACGCGGGCGACATCGATCTGTCCGGCGACCTGTCCGGCGAGGGCTTCGCGAGCACCGCCGTCCCGGAACTGGCCGCCGCCAGCACGACGATCATCCCTCGCGTGGCGACCGCGCGGCAGCGCCCGTCGGCGCAGCCGGCGAAGCCGAAGCGGGCGGGCTCCCCCATCCGGTGGCTGCCCGCCGGCGCGGCGGTGCTGGTGGCGTTGCTGCTGCTCACGGGCATCGTGTACGCGGTCACGTCCTCCGGTGACCCGGACGACGAGGTGCAGGACGCGACCACGACCCGCACCGAGACCAGCGGCGTGACCGTCGACGGCCTCGTGTTCGAGCCGAAGGGCACGATCAGCGACACCGACTGCGCGGCGCACGCGTACGGCGACGTGCAGGTGTGGCTGGAACGCAACCGCTGCTCGGAGCTGGTGCGGGCCCGCTACGAGTCCACAACGGACGGCAAGCGCGCCGCGGTCCTGGTCGCCGTGCTGCGGTTCCCGGAGACCGCGCTGGCCGGGGAGCTGAACGAGATCACGGACCAGCCGGGCAGCGGCGCGGTCGCCGACGCGTCGACCGAGGGCGAGCCGTGGCCGGGCAGGTCCAAGCCGTTCTTCGAGTCGGCCGCGTTCGCGAGCGGCCGGGAGGGCAACAGCCTCAAGCTCGTGCAGGCCGTGTGGATCGGCGCGCCGTCCACACCGGACGACGCGACCCTGACGAAGATCGCCGACAGCGCGCTTCAGATCCAGGTCAACGCCTAGCTTCGGCGGCGAGGTCGGGGGCGTAGCCGAAGAGGCCGGGGGCACCGCCGGTGTGCCAGAACACGACCGTCTCACCGGGACGCACGCCCGCGACCAACCCGGCCGCCGCCTTCCCGGTGTACACGGGGTCGAGCACGATGCCCTCGCTGCGCGCGAACAGCCGCAGCGCCGCCCACACCTCGTCGGTCGGCACGCCGTAGCCGTCGCCGAGCGCGCGGTCGTCGGGGGTGACGTGGTCGAGCTTCGGCTCGCCGGAGGCCAGCACCTCGGCGGCGAGCCCCGCGACCTGCTCGACCACCGCCATGGCCGCGTCCGCCTTCCGTGACACGGTGACGGCGGTGATCGGCGTGTCGGTGCCGAGCGCGAGTCCGGCCACCGTGCCCCCGCTGCCCAGCGCGCAGACGATCCGGTCGACCTCGCGGTCCCCCAGTTGTTCCCGCAGCTCGGCCGCGGCGGCGACGTAGCCGAGCACTCCGAGTCCGCTCGACCCGCCGACCGGCAGCGTCACGGTCCGGTCGTCGGAGAGTTCGGCGGCGAGCGCGGCCGCCTCGTCGTCGGTGTCGCACAGGTGCACCCGGGCGCCGAACAACTCGTCGAGCGCGACGTTGCCGGACCGGTCGTAGGCGAAGCCGGAGCGCGGCACGGAACGCGTGAGCACCAGCTCGCACCGCAACCCGAGCCGCGCGCAGGACGCGGCGGTGAGCCTGCCGTGGTTGGTCTGCACCCCACCGAACGTGACGATCTTCTCGGCGCCGTCGGCGAGCGCGGCGGCGAGCGTGAACTCGAGCTTGCGCAGCTTGTTGCCGCCGAGCCCGACGCCGCCGACGTCGTCCCGCTTCACGAGCACCGTCGCGCCGAGCTCTGCGCTCAGGCGAGGACACGGGTCGAGCGGCGAAGGCCAGGAACCGAGGGGGACGCGGGGAAAGGCCGAGAGATCCACACGACGAGTCTGCCGCCGCGCGGGTCGTGACGCCACACCGCGCTAAGCTCGTGGCGTTCAATTCTGATCCGAATGCGGAGGACCTTGTGGCGCAGCGAACGATTCTCGAACTGGTCGACGACCTCGACGGCGAGAAGGCCGACGAGACCGTGACCTTCGCCCTTGACGGGGTCGAGTTCGAGATCGACCTGTCCGCCGACAACGCCGCCCGCCTGCGGGACACGCTGGCGGAGTTCGTCGGCCACGCCCGCCGCGTCGGAGGCCGCAAGCAGCGCGGTACCGCCACACCGAAGGTGCCGGCGACCGGCAACGGCAAGCCGGACACGCAGGCCGTGCGTGAGTGGGCCCGCAGCCAGGGCGAGACGGTCGCCGAGCGTGGCCGCGTGCCGCAGGCGCTCGTGATCCGCTTCCAGGAAGCGCACGCCAACTAGGCGGCGGCGGGCAGCTTCCGCGCGGACGGAAACGCCCACGTGCCAAGGCGTCGCGCCGCGAGCACCGGGTGCGGCACCAGCGGCCCGAGCCGCGGCTCGCGGACCACGGTCCGCACGGTCTTCTGCAGAGCCCGCAACGTCTCCGAGAGCCCCTTCATCATCGCCGTGCTCACGGCGTACGGATAGGCGCGCCGCCCGTACAGGGACACCGCCCAACGCGGCAGCAGCGAGTACGCCAGGTGCCCCACCAACGGCTCGTACACGGACAACCCCAGTGCGAGCCGCCCACCGACCGGCGGCCGGTGCAGGAAGTCGTAGATCGCGTCGGTGTCCTCGGTGCGCCGCAACAACGGCCGCATGTCCCGCAGATAGGCGCGCATCGCGGCGACGGACCCCGGCACCTCGTCCGGATCCAGGCCCACCAACGCCGCCGACCGGCGCTGCTCGTCGAGGTACCGGTCGGCGTGCGCGGCGGTGAGCGGAAACCCGGCCCGCCGCACAACGGTCAGGAACGACGAGACTTCCGCGCAGTGCACCCACAGCAACAGCTCCGGCTCGTCGATGCGGAACGTGCGCCCCTCGTACACACCGCGCAACGACCGGTGCACGGCGCGCACCTTCGCCGCCTGCCGTTCGACCTCGTCACGTGGGCAGTACGTGACCGCGCCCACGAAGTTGGCGGTGCGCACGAGCCTGCCGAGCGGATCGCCCCGGAAGTCCGAGTTCTGCACGATGCCCGCCACCGCGCGGGGGTGCAGTGCCTGCAGGTAGAGGCTCCGGATACCGGCGAGCCACATGGCGGGTTCCGCGTGCAGCTGCCAGCTGACCGAGTCCGGGCCGAACAAGCCGACGTCGTTAGGCTTCGCGGACATGAGCCCATTGAACCTCGATCCGAGGCGCACGGCGATGGTCCTGATCGATCTGATGCCGAGGATCATCGCGTTGCCGACCGCGCCGCACTCGGGTGAGCAGGTCTTCTCCCGGTGCGTGCGGCTGGCGGACGCGTTCCGCGCGCGCGGTGGGCTCGTGATGTGGGTCCGCGTCGAACGGCCGGGTGGCGTGCAACCCGAGGGCAGCGAGCTGGCCGTCACGCCGGCCGAGGGTGACGTGGTGGTGGTGAAGCACAGCTGGGGCGCGTTCGGGAACAGCGACATCGCCGACCGCCTGCGCGAACACGACGTGGAGACGGTCGTGTTCGGTGGCATCGCGACGAACTTCGGTGTCGAGTCCACCGCTCGTGCCGCCGACGACCACGGTTACTCGGTCGTCCTGGTCACGGACGCGATGGCGGGCCTGGACCAGCACGCGCACGACTTCGCGGTGGAGTACGTCTTCCCGAAGCTCGGTGTGGTCGTCACCACCGACGCGCTGCTCGCACAGCTACCTACTCGGTAGCGGCTTCGGTGGAGGCGACGCGTTTGGCCCTCGCGCTCTGACCACGTCTGGCAGTATCCGCCGAGTGCGCGATCTGACCGAGCTGATCAACGTGGCCGACCCGGCATGGCCGGAGCTGCGGGCCGAGCTGGGCAGGGAGCCGGTGCGCATGTTCCCCGGTGATCCGGTGCAGGGCCAGGATTGCCTGCGCCTCCTGCAGGTGACGGCGGCCTCCGCGCTCGGCGCGCTGACCCTGTACACGGGTGGCCTGACCGTGGACAACGGCTGGGTGCGGGTCTTCGGCGGCGCGGCCGCACCGGACGGCCCCCCGAACCTGGCGCACGTCAACCGGATGCACGACCCGAGCTGGCAACGGGAAGCCGGGCTGGTCGTGGGGCAGGACGTGCTGGGCGGGGTGTTCGTGCTGAACGGCGTCAACCCGTCCGGGTACGGCAGGCCGGGGGCGCCGGGCCAGATGGTGTACTTCGCGCCGGACACGTTGGAGTGGGAGGCCCTGGACCTGGGGCACAGCGCGTGGTTGTCGTGGCTGGCGGCAGGTGGCACGACGAGCTTCTACAAGAGTCTGCGGTGGCCTGGGTGGGAAGCCGAGACCCGGGCGCTGGGTTCGTCGCACGGGATCGCGGTGTACCCGTTTCTGTGGAGCGAGCAAGCCCACGCCGATTTGGCCGCCACGGAACGCGGCCCTGCGCCGATGGCGGAGATCCTTGCTCTGAACATCGAGATGTGTGGCCAGTTGGGCCTGCCCGACCCGGGCTTCCTGGGCGCGACCAGCTGACGTGTGCGCGCCGCACGCAGCGTCGGTGGTGTCCTCGCCTGGACGGGCAGGTCTCCGGGAGCGGCCTGTGAGGCTCGGCAAGGGTGGGAGGCCTGCCATCCCCGCTGCGCACCCGCCAAATCAGGCAGACAAGCCTCTGAACTGCGGAAACGCACCACCCAGTAGGTAACCTCAAGCCCCACCCATTCCCGGGGGCCACCCGCCATGCCAGTCTACCGGGGCCTGCCGACAGAACCGGGTGCGAACGGTGTCGTTGTGGATAACCGGTGCACCTGTGGACAAGTCGATCAGAGCAGCGGCGGGACCATCGCCTCGATCAGGTGTGGACCCGGCTCGGCGAGGGCCTTCGCGAACTGGTCGGCCAGCTCCTCGGCGGTGGTGGCCCGGGACGCGGGCACCCCCATCCCGTTGGACATCGACACGAAGTCCAGGTCCGGGCCGGACAGGTCGAGCAACTGCCGCGCCTTCGGGCCGGCCTCGGACGCGCCCACCCGGGACAGCTCCATCCGCAGGATCGCGTAGGCCCGGTTGTTCAGCACCACCGTCGTCACGTCGAGGCCCTCGCGGGCCATCGTCCACAGTGACGACACCGTGTACATCGCGCTGCCGTCGGCCTGCAGGCACACCACCGGCCGGTCCGGGCAGGCGACCGCCGCCCCCACGGCCACCGGCAACCCCTGCCCGATCGCGCCGCCGGTCAACGTCAGCACGTCGTGGCGCGGTGCGCCTACCGTCGTCATCGGGATCATCAGTCCCGACGTGTTGGCCTCGTCGGACACGATCGCGCCCTCGGGCAGCAGCGCGCCGATCACCTCGGTCCAGTTCTGCGGCGTCAGCGCTCCCGACGGCACGCCAGGCCGGACCGCCTCCTGCAGCACCGGCGACGCGTCGGGTGCGACCAGGTCGGCCAGGTGCTCCAGCGCGCCCGTGCCGTCCTCCCCCAGCACCGACAGCACGTGGACCTGACAGCCGTCAGGTACCAGCTCCGACGCCTTGCCGGGGTACGCGAAGAACGACACCGGGCTCTTCGCCCCGACCAGCACCAGGTGCTTGGCCTCCGAGAGCTGCCACTGCACCTGCTCGGCCAGGTACCCGAGCCGCTCGACCGCGGGCAGACCCGCGCCGCGCTCGATGCGGGCCGGGAACGTCTCCGCGAACAGCTTGACCCCGGTCGCGGCGGCGATCCGGCTCGCGGCCACCAACCCGCGCTCACGGGTGGTGCCGTGCCCGAGCAGCAGCACGACCGGCTCCCCGGACCGCACGATCTTCGCGATCTCCGCCACCCGGTCGTCCTCGACGGGCTGGGCCGCGACCGGCTCCACCTGCTCACCGACCATGCCGCCCTCGGCCCACGACACGTCCGCGGGCAGCACCAGGTTCGCCAGCTGGCCGGGCGGCTGCATGGCGGCCGCGACCGCGGCGGCCGCGTCCGCGCCGATCTCCTCCGGGGACTTCGACGTGCGGGACCAGCCGTGCAGCCAGCCGGTCAGCGCGTCGATGTCCGACTCCAGCGGCGCGTCGAAGCCCTTGTGGTAGCGGGCGTGGTCACCGATGACGTTGATCAACGGCGTGTGCGCGCGGCGCGCGTTGTGCAGGTTCGCGAGGCCGTTCGCCATGCCGGGCCCCAGGTGCAGCAGCGTCGCGGCCGGGCGGTCGGCCATGCGGCCGTACCCGTCGGCGGCGCCGGTCACGGTGCCCTCGAACAGCGACAGCACCGCGCGCATCTCCGGCACGGCGTCGAGCGCGGCGACGAAGTGCATCTCGGAGGTGCCGGGGTTCGCGAAGCAGGTGTCGACGCCGCCGTCGACGAGGGTCCGCAGGAGCGCCTGGGCGCCGTTCATCGGTGATACCTCTCAGTCGAAGAGAACGCCGGGGTTCAGGATCCCCCGCGGGTCGAAGGCCTGCTTGATCCGCTTCATCAGCTCGATCTTGGCGGGGTCCTCGAGGTCGAGGAAGTGCTGCTTCTTCTCCCGCCCGATGCCGTGCTCGCCGGAGATCGCGCCGCCCAGCGCCATGCCCGCCGCGAACAGCTCGTGCAGCACCCGGTGCCGCACCTCGGCGTCCTTCTGGAACACGGCCAGGTGCACGTTGCCGTCACCCGCGTGCCCGCAGCCGACCACCAGCGTCTGGTTGCCCTGCGCGATCTCCATGACCTTCGCGAAGAAGTCCGGCAGCGCGGCACGCGGCAGCACGGTGTCGATGATGTCGTCGGCGCCCGCGCCCTTGGCGGTGAAGAACGCCTTCTCACGGGCCTCGATCAGCTTGCGGGCGGCACCGCCGGGCAGCGAGTACACGTCGAGCGAGCCCAGCTCGGACAGCAGCACACCGACCGCCTCGACGTCCTCCTCCAGGCGCTGGGTGGAGTTGTTCTCCAGCATCACCACCAGGTAGGCCTGCGACTTCTCCTTGACCTCGTCCGGGATGCCGAGCTGCAGGTCGGCGGTGTAGGTGATGGCGCCCATCGTGAGCGCGTCGATGTACTCCAGGATCAGCGGCCCGAGGCCCGAGCCGACGACCTTCGGCACCGCCGTCGCGACCGACGCCAGGTCGGGGAACGGCGCGAGGATCGTGGCCTGCTCCTTCATGCGCGGCTGCAGCTTCAGCACGGCCTCGGTGACCAGTGCGAGCGTGCCCTCGGAACCGACGATCAGCTGGGTGAGGTCGTAGCCGGTGGACGCCTTCACGAACTTGCCGCCGGTGCGGATGATCTCGCCGGTCGGCAGCACCGCCTGCAGGCCGAGCACGTGGTGGCGGGTGACGCCGTACTTGACCGCGCGCATGCCGCCCGCGTTGGTCGACACGTTGCCGCCGAGGCTCGCCGACAGCTCGCCCGGGTACACCGGGTAGACCATGCCGACCTCGGCGGTCGCGGCCTCCAGCTCGTGCAGCGTCACGCCCGGTTGCACGACGGCGACGTGGTTGACGGTGTCGATCTCGACGATCTTGTTCATCCGCTCGAACGACACGAGGATGCCGTCCTCGCGGGGCACCGCGCTGCCGGACAGGCCGCTGCCGCTGCCGCGCGCGGTGACCGGCGTGCCGTTCTCGGCGGCGAGCGTGAGCACCGCCGCCACCTCGTCGGCGTTCGCGGGCCGCACGACGTGCGCGGGCTTGGTCGCCGTCGCGGTCAGTGTCTCGTCGTGCGCGTAGTCGTCGCCGATCGCGTCGCCGCTGAGCACGTTTCCGGCACCGACGATCTCCTCGAGCCGTGCCGCAAGGTCCGCCATTGGACTACCTCCCGCATTGGTGAGGGCAACAATAGTTCGCCCGTCACCGTGGCGACATGATCACCGGTGCCGGGATTCGCCCGAGTGCGATGTCGGCACCCGTACGGGCGAGCGCGGGTGCCATCTGGATGCCGTAGCCGCCCTGGCCCGCGAAGAACACGAACCCGGGGTGGTCGGGCCACGAGCCGACGACGGGTTCGCGGTCGGCCACGAACGAACGCAGCCCCGCCCAGGCCGTGCGCACCGACCGCAGCCCCAGCGTGGTGACGGCGTTCACCCGTTCGATGGCGAGCGCGACGTCGGCGTCCTCCGGCTTGACGTCGCCGGGGTCGCTCGCCGTCTCGTCGGCCGGGGAGATCATGAGGCCGCCGCTGTCGGGGCGGAAGTAGAAGCGGTCGGCGGCGTCGGCGACCATCGGCCACGCCGGGTCGGCCTCGGCGGGCACGATCGCGAGGGTGCGGCGCAGCGGCCGCAGCCCGATCGGCGGCACCCCGGCCAGCTCGGCGACCCGGTCGGCCCACGCACCCGCCGCGTTGACCACGACGTCGGCCCTGACGTTCCCCGCGGCCCAGCCGCCGCCGTCGCGCCGCAGGCCGGTGACGGGCGCGCCGGTGCGGATCTCGCCACCGCGTTCCCGCAGCCCGCGGACATAGCGGCTGTGCAGGGCCATCACGTCGATGTCCTGGGCGGTGCGGTCGACGGCCGCGGCGAGCGGTGGCCGCAGGACGCGGCACATCTCGACGGCCCGCTGGGCGGTGACAGGCTCGGCTCCCCCGTTGTCGGTGAGCTTCTCGATGCGCTCGACACCCTCGTCGTCGACGGCGATCCACAGCGCCGGGCGCGGGGTGAGGACGTCGTCGCCGAAGAGGTCCTCGCTGGCCTTCGTGAGCTCGCGGACGACGGGGCCGCCGTAGCTGGGCGCGTAGATCGCGGCGGATCGGCCGGTGGTGTGGCGCGCGAGTTCGGGTTCGGCCTCGACGAGCAGCACGCGTGCGTCGGCGGCCAGCTCGTAGGCGATCGAGACCCCCGCGATGCCGCCACCGATGACCAGTACGTCGACCATGGCGACGAGCTTAATTCGGTTGCCGCGATCACTAACGTGGGCGGTATGAGTGCGTTCTTGAGGCTGCGCCGGCGCTGACAGCGGCGGTTCCCTCTTCCTGACGGCGTTCACGCCGCTGTCTCCAAGCACCCTTGTTCGATTCTCCGGCTTGGAGCCAGGCACTCATGTCTTCCCGACCGCGGCGTCCCGCCGCGTCTTCTTCCGGTGTGCACCTGTTGTCCAGCACACGGGTGATCACCGCGCTCGTGTCCGCAGCCCAGCTGGGCGAGGACGACCTCGTCATCGACTTCGGCGCCGGTCCCGGCACGATCACCGCCCCGCTGGCCCGCACGGGCTCGCGGGTACTGGCCGTCGAACGCGACGCCCGGTTCGTCGCCGACCTGCGCCGCCGCTTCGACGACCGGCCGAGAGTGCGGGTGGTGCACGACGACCTGCGCACGGTCCGCCTGCCACGGCGGGCCTTCGCCGTGGTGGCGAGCATCCCGTTCGCGGTGACGACGCCCTTGTTGCGGCGGCTGCTGACGCCGGGTGCGAGCGGTTTCTCCCGCGCGGAGCTGGTGGTGGAGTGGGGACTCGCGAAACGGCTGACGGCCGCGCGACCCCGGGACCTCGAGTCGGCGTGGTGGTCGTGCCGGTTCGTGCTCACCGTGCGGCGGCGGGTGCCCGCCGAGTGCTTCACGCCCGCACCCCGGGTGGACGCCGCGCACCTGGCCGTGCGCCGCCGGTCCGAAGTGGACCGCCGGACGTCGTCGATCCTGTGGGCGGTGCTGTCGGCGGCCTATGCCCGGCCGAGCGCACCGGCACGGGTGTCGCTGCAGGGGGTGGCCCCACGGCGGATCACGCACCGGCTCCTCGGCGGCCTCCCGGCGGCTGAGGTCCCCGCGGCCGTGTGGCTGGCACTGGCGCAAACCCTGGCGGCGGACCGCAACGTCATCCCGCCGCGCGGCATGCCGTGAGCAGCGCGCGGGCGGAGGCTGTCAGGTACGGCAGGAACCGTTGCACGGCCGCTCTGTCCGTGACCGCGGCGACGACCTTGCGTGGCGTCATGTCCGGGCTGCGGAGTCGCGTGAGGACGATGTCGGGGCGCACCGCTCCCATCAGCAGGCCGGGCACCAGTGTGACGCCCAGACCCGCCGCGACGAGGCCCTGCTTCGCCGTCCACTCCTGCACGACGTACCGCACCTCGGGCCGGAAGCCGGAGCGCAGGCACGCGCCGATCAGGGTGTCCTCGACCGTGGTCGAACCCGCGATCCAGTTCTCCTCCGCCAGTTCGGTGAGCCGCACCGACTTCCGGCGCGCCAGGCGGTGGTCCGGTGGCAGGGCGACGAACTGCGGGTCGTCCAGGACGTGGTGGGTGGTGAGGCCGTCGAGGGCCGGGCCGTGGTTCACCACCGCCACGTCCAGTTCCCCCGCCCGGAGCCGGGCGGCCAGTGCCGCGGTCAGACCGTCCGAAAGGGACAGTTCGACGTTCGGGAAGTCACGCTGGAACGCCGCCATCGCCCTCGGCACCAGCGCGGCCTCGGCGGTCGCGAACGCGCCGATGCGCAGCCTGCCGCCGTCGACGGCGCGCAGCGCGGCCAGTTCCCTACGGGCCACGTCGAGCCGGTCGAGCACCGCCTCCGCGTGCGCGAGCAGCACCCGGCCCTCCTCGGTGAGGCGCACGCCGCGCGCCTCCCGGTCGAACAACGCCACGGCGAGGTCGTCCTCGAGCGCGGCGATCTGCCGGGAGACCGCGGACTGCGTGTACCGCAACGACTTCGCCGCCGAGGTGAACGAGCCGAGCGTCGCCACGACGCGGAAGACGGTGAGCCGGACGGTGTCCATACCCATGAGCGTAGGTCATCACTGGCATACGAATCATTCGCTTGTCGCATGTGCGGGCTCGTTCTAGGTTCGGTGTCGTGAAGATCGCGTTCCTCGGCCTCGGCACGATGGGCCTGCCCATGGCGACCCGGCTCGTGACCGCGGGCCACCACGTCACCACCTGGAACCGCGGTCCCGGACGCACCGTGCCGGGTGCGGCGAGCGCGGACAGTCCTGGGGCGGCGGCCGCGGGCGCGGAGGTCGTCGTCACGATGCTCCGCGGGCCCGCGGCGGTCGACGAGGTCGTGCGCGCCGCCGACCTCGACCCCGGGACCGTGCTCGTCGAGATGTCCACCATCGGGCCGGACGCCGTCGCCGCCCTCGCCGAGCTGGTGCCGGGACGGCTGGTCGCTGCACCCGTCGGCGGCAGCGTCGGCAAGGCGCGGGCGGGTGAGCTGACCGTGTTCGCGGGCGGTGACCTGACCGGTGTCCGGGAGGTCCTCGAGGTGTTCGGCACCGTCGTGCCGTTCCCCGACCCGCGGTCCGCGGCGGCCGCGAAGCTGGTCGTCAACACCGCGCTCATCGGCGGCCTCGCCCTGCTCGGCGAACTCCGCGAGCTGGCGGAGCGGCTCGACGTGGACGCCGAGACGCTGCTCGCCGCCGGACCGATGGCTCAGTTCGTCACCCGTGCACGCGGCGAGGGCGCGCACTTCACGACCGCGCTCGCCACGAAGGACCTCACCCTCCTCGGCGACCACGCGGGCCCGCTCACGACAGCGGCGCTCGCCCGCCTGAACACCACCCCACCGGACGCCGAACTGGGTGTCCTGGCCGATCCACGAGGCAGACCATGACCGTCACCTTCCACAATCCCCCGACCGCGCCGCCGCCCGCCGCGGCCTACTCGAACCTCGCCGAGATCGACCTCGGCACCGCCCGGCTGCTGGTCCTCGCCGGGCAGGTCGCGCTCGACCACGACGGTGAACTCGTCGGCGGTGACGACATGCGGGCCCAGACCCGGCAGGTGTTCGACGCCATCGGTGCGCTGCTGGCCGACCGGGGCGCCACCTTCGCCCACGTGGTCAACATCCGCACCTACCTCACCGACCTGTCACGGCTGCGCGAGTACGGCGAGGTACGCGCGCGGTACCTGGACGGGTCGGCGCCGACCAGCACCACCGTCGAGGTGTCGCGGCTGTTCCGCCCGGGTGCCCTCCTCGAGGTCGACATCACCGCCGTCGTTCCAGGAACGGCCTGAGCAGACCGGGCACCGCCTCGTCCGCGAACCGCAGCCCCTCGTCGACGCCCACGTCGTACACCGGGTAGGCGCCCTTGTTCGCGGCCGTCGTCGCCCTGATCGTCACCAGGCCCGCGCGACGCTGGAACGGCGACGACGAGATCGTCCACCCGATCACGCCGGTGCGCAGCAACGCGGCGGTCCGCCGGGAGCCGACGCCGTAGCGGGTGACGAGGTGCTCCTCGGCGAGGCCGTGCCCGAGGTTGCGGTACGCCTCGAACGCCAGGAACAGCGCGATCGGCGTGCACACCACCGCGGCGATCCACGCCAGGTGTAACAGCACGTCGGTCAGCAGGACGCCCAGCACGGCGAACACGGCCACCAGCCCGAGCACGCAGTACAACGCCCACCGCACCCGCCGCCCCAGCGCGGCACGCGGGTGACCGGTGACCGCCGTCGCGGTCGCGGCCTCCGACCCCAGCACGTCGGCCGCCACCCGGCGCGCGACCGCGAACGGCGCCGCGGGTAACACCGTCTTCGGGTCGGTCCGCTCGTCGTCGGACTGCCGCCGCATGCCGGTCGCGATCACGTCCACGCGCGCGGCGCCCATCGTGCGCACGCCCAGCGGCTCGATCACCTCGACCCCGCGTAACCTGCGCCGCTCCAACGTCAACGACCGGGTGTTGAGCAGGCCCCGCGACATCACCAGGTTGCCGTCCTCGCGGCGCAGCGAGTAGCGGTACCACATCTCCACGAACAACCCGAGCGAACCGATCACGCCGACCACGATCGCGGCGACCAGCAGCACGGCGATCAACCCGACGACCGACAGCCCGCCGAACAGGTCGCGCACCGTCCGGAACACCGCGCCCTGCAGGTTGAACCACTCCGACACCTGCATGACCGCGCCGAACGCGGCCGCGCCGAGGATCGGGGTGGTCACCGACACCGGCGCGTACCGGATCCACCTCCAGTCCAGCGCGGCGATCTCGTCGCCCGGTGTCTCGGCCGTCGCGGTTCCCGCTCTGCGCAACAGTTCCCTGCGCAGCAGCTCGGCCTCCGCCTTGCTCACCGGGTCGAGCGTCAGGTGGCTCGACTCCGACGTCTGTTCGCCGGTGCCGATCTTCACCCGCGCCACGCCGAACACCCGCTGCAGCGGGTTCGCCGTGAGGTCGACCGTCCGCACCCGGTCCCTCGGCACGGACCGCATCTTGTGCAGCACCCACGCGTACCGCAGCTCCACCCGTTCGTCGGTGACCCGGTAGCTGGTGTGCCGCCACCGCATCAGGTCGACGAGCGCCGCGGCGACGGTCACCACCACGACCCCGCCGAGGGCGATCAGCAGCATCAGCCCCAGCCCGGCCTTCTCCGCGAACCCGACCACGAACGGCGCGGCCGTGCCGACCGCGAGCCCGCCGAAGGTGACGGCCGTGACGTGGATCGTCTTCGGGTGCAGCTGCTGCCAGCCGTTCTCGGCGGTGCTGCCCGCGGTCGTCATGTCGCGTCCCCGCGGTGCGCCTGCGTCACCTCGGTCAGCTTCTGCGCCAGGTCGGCCGCGACCTCGTGGTCGAGCCCCTTGATCTTGAGAGGTCCGGCCGCCGACGCGGTCGTGACGGTCACGCTCGATAACCGGTACGCCTGTTCGAGCGGCCCTCGCTGGGTGTCGACGGTCTGGATGCGCGACATCGGCGCGATCCGCCACTCCTGCCACAGCCAGCCCGTGCGGGTGTACACGGCGTCCTCGGTGACCTCCCAGCGGTGCACCCGGTACCGCCAGATCGGCATGACGATCATGTACGGGATGCCGATGAGCAGCGCTACCCCGAGCGCCAGCAGCAACCACGGTCTCGCCGGTTCGATCAGGAAGGCGAGCACGCCGAGCACCACCGCGACGACCCCGTTCGAGATCGCCTCCCCCGTCATCCAGTACCGCACCGCCCGCGGGTCGACCCTGTTCGCGGGCGGTCGCAGCCGTACCTGTGCCTCCATGCGAGTCACGGTACTGAAGACGCCGTCGGCGCACGTCCACCCGGAGTCCGGTTCTGATGTCATTCCCTCGGTGGACATTCCCGGCTAACGTCGCCGCCCATGAAACGTGCGCTGATGATCTCCGTGCTGGTCCTGGCCGCATTCCTCACCGCGCCACCGGGCGCGAGCGCGACCTCGCCGACCTGGAAGACGCTGCCCACCGGCACCGACGCCCAGTTCCGCGGGCTGTCCGCGGTGAGCAGGCAGGTCGCCTGGGTGTCCGGGCAGCGCGGCACCGTGCTCAGAACGGTCGACGGCGGCCGCCGCTTCGAGCAGGTCGGCCCGCCGGGCACCGCCGAACTCGACTTCCGCGACATCGAGGCGTTCGACGCGAAGACGGCGGTGGCGCTGTCGATCGGCGCGGGCGAGTCGTCGCGGATCTACCGGACCGCCGACGGCGGTCGCACGTGGACGGAGGCGTTCCGCAACACCGAGCCTGCCGCGTTCTACAACTGCCTCGCGTTCTGGGACTCCCGCAACGGGCTCGCGGTCGGCGACCCGGTCGACGGCGAGTTCCGCGTGCTGACCACATCGGACGGTGGGCGCACGTGGTCGCGGGTGACGGGCCTGCCGCCCGCGCTGGCCGGCGAGTACCAGTTCTCGGCGAGCGGCCAGTGCGTGACCGTGGCCGGGCGTAAGGACGCGTGGCTCGCGACCGGCGGCTCGACCGTCGCGCGCGTGCTGCACTCGAAGGACCGCGGCCGCACGTGGACCGCGTCGGTGACACCGCTGGCGAGCAGCGAGAGCGCGGGCGTGTTCGCGGTGGCGTTCCGCAACCCGCGCGGCGGCATCGCGATCGGCGGCGACTACGCGAACCCGACGAGCGGCGCCGACGCGCTGGCGCTGACCCGCGACGGCGGCAGGACGTGGCGGGCGCCGGAGACCGCGCCGGCCGGCTACCGCTCGGCGGTCACGTACCACCCGTTCCTGCCGACGGCCCTGATCGCGGTCGGCCCGACCGGCAGCGACGTGTCGTTCGACGGCGGCCGGAACTGGCGCCAGTTCCACGACGGCAGCTTCGACTCGGTCGACTGCGCCCGCGACGGCGGTTGCTGGGCGTCCGGCGCGCGCGGCGCGGTCGCCACGCTCACGGTGGGCTGAGGTCAGTCCCGCCAGTCCTGAGGGTGGAGCGCCGTGGCCAGGAGGGTCACGGCGCCACCGATCGTGATCGACAGGGTGGCCGGGGAGAACGCGCTCGACTCGCCCTCGGTGTGACCGGCGAGGGCGAACACCAGCAGCCACGCCAGCCCGCACACGACGAGCAGGACGATCCCGCAGATCCGCGCGATCCGCACGGTGCGGCTGCTGACCCGGTCCCGGAACAACCGCAGGAGCGCGATCAGTGCGACGAGGATGACCAGGACGAACCCGCCCACGACGATCGCGGCCATGGCCGCCTCACCGCGGAACGGACCGTCGCCCGCGTCCGCGAGACCGGCGATCGCGGGGATCAGCGCGATGGTGTCGTCCTCGTCCGAGCCGCCCCCCTCCTCGGCCGCGGACAGGAACGGCAGGAAGTACCCGAACACGAGCGCGGTCGCGCCGACGGCCACCACCGCGCGGAAGAGAGCGACTTCGAGGTAGTGCACGCGGTGCCGCAGGAGCCGCACCTCACGCTGGAGCACTGTGACATCGTCGGTCTTCTCGTCCATGCCGGGAGCGTAGAGGGCCCTCGACACCACGAAGGGCACTTTCAGGGTTTCAGCCCCGAAAGTGCCCTTCCTGTGCACTGTGGACTAGCGGCGGTCGCCCGCGGGCTCGTCCAGGATCGGCGGCGGCTCGACACCCTCCGGGAGCACGTCGTGCGGCTGCTCCGGCGCGGGCGGCGTGCCCTTGCCGCGCGGCAGGAACAGCGCGGGGACGAACGCGACGGCCAGGAGCACCAGCGCCCACACGAACGTGGACGAGTACGCCTCCGACATCAGGTTCGCGAGCTGCGTGCGGATCGGCTCCGGCAGGTCGGTGATCTTGGCGTTCATGTCCGGGGCGGCACCGGCGGGGGCGTTCGCGAGCAGCGGCGCCAGCCGGTCCTTCGTCTCGTTGAACAGGATCACCGACAGCAGCGCGGTACCGATCGACGCGGCCACCTGCTGGATGATGTTCAGGCTCGTCGACGCGCGGGCGACGTCGTTCTGCCGCAACGTCTTCAGCGCCGCCGACATGATCGGCATCATCGTCATACCCATGCCGAGGCCCATCACGAACAGCGCGGTCCCGATCGCGAAGTACGAGGTGTCGCCCTCCAACTGGGTGAACAGCACCATGCTGCCGACGATCACGATGATGCCGAGCTGCGCGATGCGCGCCGAGCCGAACTTGTCCACGATCAGGCCCGCGGCGGGCATCATCACCATCGCGCCGATGCCCTGCGGGGCCAGCAGCAGACCCGCCGACAACGCGCCCTCGCCGCGCACCTGCTGGAAGTACAGCGGCATGAGCAGCATCGAGCCGAAGAACGCGACGGTGAACAGGACCATCGTCACCGTGGCGACGGAGAAGCTCCGGTCGCGGAACAGCTTCAGGTCGATCAGCGCACCGGACGTGCGGCCCGCGTGCCAGATGAACCCGGCGACCAGCAGCGCGCCGACGCCCGCGGGCCCGTACACCTCCGGGTGACCGAAGCCCTCGTGCGCCGGGACCTGCGCGAGGCCGTAGATCAGCGCGGCGAGACCCGGCGACAGCAGGATCAGGCCGAGCACGTCGAGCTTCTCCGCCGGCCGCGGCTCGTCCTTCTCCAGGATCCTGGCGCCGAGCAGCAGCGTCACGATGCCGACCGGCACGTTGATGAAGAAGATCCAGCGCCACGACACGTCGTCAACGAGCCAGCCACCGAGGATCGGGCCGACGATCGGGCCGAGCAGCATCGGCACGCCGATCACCGACATCACGCGGCCGACCCGCTCGGGACCGGCCGCCTTGGTCAGAATGGTCATGCCGAGCGGCATCAGCATGCCGCCGCCGAGACCCTGCAGAACCCGGAACAGGATCAGCGACTCGACCGACCACGCCATGCCTGCCAGCGCGGAGCCGACCATGAACAGGAAGACCGCGGTCAGGTAGATCCGTTTGGTGCCGAACCGGTCCGCCGCCCACCCACTCAGCGGAATGACGGTCGCGAGTGCCAGCGTGTAGCCGGTGGCCACCCACTGGATCGTGTTCAGCGTGGTGTCGAACTCGTCGATCAGGTGGTTGATCGCGACGTTGACCACGGTGATGTCGAGCATCGCCATGATCGCGCCGAGTACGACGACCGACGCGATGGAAAGGACTCTGCGGTCGAGCTTCTCCGAGCCCGTGCCGGCCGCCGACGGCGTCGGCGGGAGCACTTCAGTCACAACTATCCCCTCTAGCAGCCAGGTGTGGTGGTGGGCTGTTCCCCCCGAGCGAGCAGAGGCGCCAGTGCCTGTGAAAGTTGCTCACGCTCGTGGTGGCTCAACGACTCGATGCATTCCCGTACAGCCTCGCGGTGCGCCTGCAGGAGACCGCCGACGAACTGCCGGCCGTGCTCGGACAGGCGGACCCGCTTGACCCTGCGGTCGTTGTCGTCCTCCCTGCGCGTCACCATCTCGGCCTTCGCAAGGCCCTGGACGGCTCGCCCGGCGGTCGCCATCGACAGCCCGAGCAGTCCGGCGAGCTCGTGAACAGCCAGTTCCCCCTGGCTGTCGGCGAGCACGAAGAGCGCGCGCATCTGGGAGAATGACAGATCGAGTCCTCGGGCGACACCCAATATGTGCGCCTCTCCGCTCTTCTTCAGCCGCGCAAGGCAGTCCATCACCTGATCGGTGACAGACTCGACGGAGGAGAGCGGCGTTACTTGCACGATACAATCATCGCATCGACGCAACTAACTGCAAGTGACTGTGCCCGGCGTCTCAGTCCGCTTTCAGCGTAACTTCAGCGGTTCTCCGTCACTGACTGCAATGCGCGACCGATCGAGCACGCACAGAGGCAACCCCCGTCCATCGGCATTGTCGGGGGTGCGGGGCAGAATGCTCGCCGTGACAGCCACGGCCACTCCCCCCTCCGTCTTCCTGCGCATCGCCGAGGAACTCGGCGTCGCCGAGCGCCAGGTGCGCTCGGCCGTTGAGCTGCTCGACGGCGGCTCGACGGTCCCGTTCATCGCGCGGTACCGCAAGGAGGTCACCGGCGCCCTCGACGACGCGCAGCTCCGCACCCTGGAGGAGCGGCTGCGCTACCTGCGTGAGCTGGAGGAGCGCCGCGCCGCCGTCCTCGACTCCATCAAAACTCAGGGCAAGCTGACCGACGAGCTGGCGGGCCAGATCATGGCCGCCGACTCCAAGGCCCGCCTCGAGGACATCTACCTGCCGTACAAGCCGAAGCGCCGCACCAAGGCCCAGATCGCCCGCGAGGCCGGTCTCGAGCCGCTGGCCGAGGGCCTGCTCGGCGACCCGAACACCGACCCGCAGGCCGCCGCCGCGGTGTTCGTCGACCCGGACAAGGGCGTCGCGGACGTGCAGGCCGCGCTGGCGGGTGCCCGCGACATCCTGGTCGAGCGGTTCAGCGAGGACGCCGACCTGATCGGCGGGCTGCGCGAGCGCATGTGGGAGAACGGGCGCCTGGTCGCCAAGGTCCGCGCCGGCAAGGAGACCGAGGGCGCCAAGTTCGCCGACTACTTCGACTTCTCCGAGCCGTTCACCAAGCTCCCCTCGCACCGGATCCTCGCGATGTTCCGCGGGGAGAAGGAGGAGATGCTGGAGCTGGTGCTCGACCCGCACAGCGACGACAACCAGCCGCCCGGCCCTACCGAGTACGAGGTCCGCATCGCCGCCCGGTTCGGCATCGACGACCAGGGCAGGCCCGCGGACAAGTGGCTCGCCGACACCGTCCGCTGGGCGTGGCGCACCCGCGTCATCGTGCACCTCGGCGTCGACCTGCGTGCCCGCCTGCGGCAGGCGGCCGAGGACGAGGCGGTGCGCGTGTTCGCCGCCAACCTGCGTGACCTGCTGCTCGCCGCGCCCGCGGGCACCCGCGCGACCATGGGGCTGGACCCGGGTCTGCGCACGGGTGTGAAGGTCGCGATCGTCGACGCCACCGGCAAGGTGGTCGCCACCGACACGATCTACCCGCACGCCCCGGCGAAGCGCTGGGACGAGTCGCTCGTGAAGCTGCACGCGCTGGCTCGCGCGCACAACGTCGACCTGATCGCGATCGGCAACGGCACCGCGTCCCGCGAGACCGACAAGCTCGCGGCCGAACTGCTGGCCAAGAGCCCGGAGCTCAAGCTCACCAAGGTGATGGTGTCCGAGGCGGGCGCGTCGGTGTACTCGGCGTCGGCGTACGCGTCGCAGGAACTGCCGGACCTGGACGTGTCCCTGCGCGGCGCGGTGTCGATCGCCCGCCGCCTCCAGGACCCGCTGGCCGAGCTGGTGAAGATCGACCCGAAGTCCATCGGCGTCGGCCAGTACCAGCACGACATCTCCGAGACCAAGCTGTCCCGGTCGCTCGACGCGGTGGTCGAGGACTGTGTGAACGGCGTCGGTGTCGACCTGAACACGGCGTCGGTGCCGCTGCTGACCCGCGTGTCGGGCATCGGCGGCTCGCTCGCGGCGAGCATCGTCGCCCACCGCGACGCCAACGGGCCGTTCCGGTCGCGGTCCGCGTTGAAGAACGTGCCGAAGCTGGGCCCGAAGGCGTTCGAACAGTGCGCGGGCTTCCTGCGGATCCGCGACGGCGAGGACCCCCTGGACTCGTCCAGCGTCCACCCGGAGGCGTACCCGGTGGTGCGCCGGATCGTGTCGTCGACCGGCGTGGAGCTGGCGGAGCTGATCGGCAACACGAAGACGCTGAAGTCGCTGCGCCCCGCCGAGTTCGTGGACGAGCAGTTCGGCCTGCCGACCGTCACCGACATCCTGGCCGAGCTCGACAAGCCGGGCCGCGACCCGCGCCCCGCGTTCAAGACGGCGTCCTTCAACGACGCGGTGCACACGCTGAACGACCTCAAGGTCGGGATGGTGCTGGAGGGCGTGGTCACGAACGTGGCCGCGTTCGGCGCGTTCATCGACATCGGCGTGCACTGCGACGGGCTGGCCCACGTGTCGCAGCTGTCGCGCACCTTCGTGAAGGACCCGCGCGAGGTGGTCAAGTCGGGCGACATCGTGCGCGCGAAGGTGCTCGAGGTCGACATCCAGCGCAAACGGATCTCCCTGACGTTGCGGTTGGACGAGGACACCTCGACGCCCCGCCAGCCCAGGGACCGCGACCGCGGGCCACGCGGCGGCGGTCAGCGCGGCGGCCAGCAGCGTGGCGGTGGCGGGCAGCAGCGCCGCAACAACCAGGCACCCGCCGGCGGCGCGATGGCGGACGCTCTGCGGCGGGCGGGCTACCGGCCCAACTAGCGTCACGGTCCGGCCGGCTTCGAGTCCACGGAGCCGGCCGGCTCACCGGGTAGGTTGGACGCCATGGGGAAGGTCTACGAGGGGATCACGCCGCGGCTGCGGGCATTCATCGAAGAGCAGAAGGTCTTCTTCGTCGCTTCAGCGCCGCTGGCCGCGGACGGGCATGTCAATCTGTCTCCGAAGGGGCGGGAGGGGACGCTCGTCGTCCTCGGTGAGCATTCGCTCGCGTACCTGGACTTCGGCGGCAGCCACGCGGAGACCGTCGCCCACCTGCGGGAGAACGGTCGCGTCACGGTGATGTGGTGTGCCTTCACCGGGCCGCCGAAGGTGTTGCGCGTACACGGCCGGGGCACCCCGATCTTCCGCGACGACCCACGCTGGGCCGAGCTGATCCCGCACTTCGCGGGTGCGGACGGACCCGCGGCGCGGGCGATCATCCTCGTCGAGGCGGTCATGGTCAGCGACAGCTGCGGCTTCGCGGTGCCGTTCATGGACTACCGCGAGGAACGCACCCAGCACGCACAGCACTTCGGCCGCAAGACCGACGAGGAGTTCGCCGCCTACTGCGCGAACAAACCGCACAACGTGACCAGCATCGACGGGCTGCCCGCACTGCCGATGCCGTTGCCCGCGCGAACGTCCTAGGTGACGACACCTGATTTCTGGCTCCGGCAAGGCGCCGCGCACCCGCCAACCCGGGCCACCAACCCTCTGACCTGCGAAAACACGCCGCCCAGTACGTAACCTCAAGCCCCACCCATTCCCGGGGGCCACCCGCCATGCCAGTCTACCGGGGGCTACCGACAGAACCGGGTGCGAACGGTGCCGCTGTGGACAACCGGCACACCTGTGGACAACGTGGGGCGCACTTGTGCCCGTGCGCAGGCTTTGGCAGCGTTCGCGGCATGGTCAGACGTGCCCTGCCGAACCACCTGTGGCTGGTCCTCGCGATCCTGTTCGTGCAGATCATTCTCAACGTGTTCGGTGGCGCGGTCCTGCTGTACTCGCTCGGCGGACGGCCCGACTCCGGCGCGCTGTACATCGTCGTCTGCTTCGCGCTGCTCGCGTCGGCCGTGCTGGCGGTGAGCGCGCTGTTCCTGGTGCTGCGCAACGCCTGGGCGCGTTACCCGGTCATCGTCGTCGAGGGGTTGGCGGCGGCCAGCGGGCTGGTGTCGCTGGCCACCGGGGCGCTCGCCGGGCTCACGAACATCGCGTTCGGGTTCGCCGTGATCACCATGCTGTACCGGCCCGAGGTGCGCACGTGGCTGTCCGACGTACGCACCCCGCCCAGCCACTGGCACGGCCCGGTGACCCCGGTCGGCATGGCAGCTTCCGGCCGACTTCCTCAGGGCCACGGCGACTCCGCGCCCCGGTAGCGGAACGACAGCACGACACCGGCCGCACCACACCGTTGTCGAGCCGGGTCACCACTCGGCCAGTCCCCCGTCGTCGTGCCGCCACACGGGCGAGCGCCACGCGTGCCCGACGGCGTCCGCCGCACGCACGGCGGCCTCGTCGATCTCGATGCCCAGGCCGGGACCGGTCGGCCGCGCGACGTGTCCGTCCACGAAGGCGAACGGCGACGTGTCGACCAGGTAACTGTGCAGCTCGACCCCGCCGTCGTGGTACTGCATGCCGAGACTCTGTTCCTGGATCAGGAAGTTCGGCGTCGCGAACGCCACCTGCAGGCTCGCCGCGAGCGCGATCGGCCCCAGTGGACAGTGCGGCGCCAGCGAGGCGCCGTACACCTCGGCGAGCGCCGCGATCCGCCGCAGCTCCGAGAGCCCGCCCGCGTGCGCGGGGTCCGGCTGCACGACCGCCACGCCCGCGTCGAGCACGGGTTTGAAGTCCCACCGCGAGTACAGCCGCTCGCCGAGCGCGATCGGCACCGTCGACGCGGTCACCACCGACTCGAGCGCGGGCCCCTTCAGCTCCGGCGGGATCGGCTCCTCCACGAACATCGGCTGGACCTCTTCGAGCAGCCGCACCAGCCGCCGCGCCATCGCGGGTGACACGCGGCCGTGGAAGTCGATGGCGAGGTCGCGGTCGGGTCCCAGCGCGTCGCGTGCCTCACGGGCCCGGTCGAGCGCGGCGGCCGCCTCCCCCGGTGACGCGATCGCGGCCATCGGGCCGGCCATGTTCATCTTCACTGCGGTGAACCCGGCCGCGACCTGCGCGGACACGGCCTCGTGAATGCCCTCCGGCCGGTCGCCGCCGACCCACGAGTACGCCCGCACCTTGTCGCGCACCGGCCCACCGAGCAGCTCGTGCGCGGGTGCCTGCCGCACCTTGCCCGCGATGTCCCACAGCGCGTGGTCGAACCCGGACAGCGCCGACGACAGCACCGGGCCGCCGCGGTAGAAACCGGCGCGCCGCAGGACCTGCCAGTGGTCCTCGACGCGCAGCGGATCCCGGCCGAGCACGAGGTCGGCCATCTCGTGCACCGCCGCGCGCACGCTCTCCGCGCGGCCCTCGACCACCGGCTCACCCCAGCCTGCGATCCCCTCGTCGGTCGAGACCTTGAGGAACAGCCATCTCGGCGGCACCAGGAACGTTTCGATGTTCGTGATCTTCACGGTTTCCCCTCAGGACGAGTCCTTCGCCGCCGACCAGCCCCCGTCGACGAGCAGTTCGGCGCCGGTCACGAACGACGCCGCGTCCGACAGGAGGAACGCGATCGCCGACGCGACCTCTGCCGGGTCCCCGAGCCGTCCGGCCGGGGTCGCGCGGGCACTGCGTGCGCGGTCGGGTTCGCTGACGCGGTCCCACGCGGCGGTCAGCACGGGCCCCGGCAGGACCGCGTTGATCCGCACGTCCGGCGCGTACTCCACCGCGAGCTGCCGGGCGAGCGACACGAGCGCGCCCTTGGTCGCCGCGTACGCCGGGTGGCCGGGCAGACCGAACCTCGCGTGCACCGACGACACCAGGACGGCCGATCGCAGCGTCGGCAGGCAGGCCCGGAACCCGAGGTAGGCGGCCGACAGGTTCACCGCCAGCTGCCGGTCCCACGTGGCCCGGTCCTGCTCGTGCAACGGTTTCACGGTGAGGGTGTACGCGTTGCTCACCAACGCCGTCGGCCCGCCGAACGCGGTCGCGGTCTCGGCGACCCGCCGCCAGGTGTCCTCATCGGACACGTCACCGACGACCGGGTGGACGTGGTCGGCCGGCGACACCTCGGCGATGTCCACGCCCACGACCTCGTAGCCGTCGGCCGCCAGCCGGGCCACGGTCGCGGCACCGATTCCGGCCGCGGCACCCGTCACCACCGCACACGTCATGTCGCCTGCTCCGTCCATCGATCCAACGCTCGATAAATACTAATTTATGAGTTGATATTCCGTCGATGGGATACGGTGAACCGCATGGACGTCTGGGTAGGCAGTTACACGTCGGCCACCGGGGGAAACGGGGCCGGGATCAGCACGTTCCGGCGTGCGGCGGATGGCACCCTCACCCCCGACCGCGAGCTGCCGATGCTCTCGCCGTCGTGGCTGACCGCGCACCCGTCGGCGCCGGTCGTGTACGCGGCGAACGAGTCGGACGACGGCGTGATCACCACGGTCTCGACGGACCTCGAGGTGCTCGGCGCGACCTCCTCCGGCGGCGCGGCCCCCTGCCACCTCGTGGTGTCGGCCGACGAGCGGTACCTGTTGTGCAGCAACTACTCCAGCGGCAGCCTGTCGGTGTTCGCGCTCGCCGAGAGCGGCCGGATCACCGGGCAGACCGATCTCGTCAGGCACGAGGGCCGCGGCCCGCACAAGCAGCGGCAGGAGGCGGCGCACGTCCACATGGCGGTCGTGCGGGACCGCATCGTGAGCGTCGTCGACCTCGGCACCGACGAGATCCGCAGCTACGAGCTGATGGACAACGGCAAGCTCGACCCGCTGTCCGTGTCGGCGATGCCGCCCGGCACTGGGCCGCGCCAGCTGGTCCGCAGGCCTGGCACGGACGTCGCGTACGTGGTGGGCGAGGTCAACGGCACTCTTGTGGTGGTGCGTGAGGAGCAGCCCGGGTTGTTCACTCCGGTCGCCACTGTGCCCGCCACCAAGGAGCCATGGGAGAACGAGGCGCCGAACTGGGTGGCGCACCTGGAGATCGTCGGCGATCGGCTGTACCTGTCGAACCGCAACCCGGACGTCATCACCGAGTTCGACATCGCTGCCGAGACGCCGGTCGCGCTCGCCGACCACCCGAGCGGGGCGTGGCCGCGGCACTTCGCGATCGCGGACGGAACCGTGTACGTGGCCGCGCAGCGGGACGACGCGATCGTGACCTTCCCGGTCGAGGGCGGCGCGCAGGTCCGCTACCCGACGGGCACCCCGACGTGCGTGCTCGTCAGGTAGTGACACGGGTGACCCAGCACCGTCCGCGCGGCCTGCACGGTCAGACGGTGGAGACCCTGGCCCGCCGCATCCTGTCGAACGAGTACGCGGAGGGAACGGTCCTCGACCTGCCCACCCTGCGAGCGGAACTGGACGTCAGCCTGACCGCGTTGCGGGAGGCGCTGAAGGTCCTGACCGCGAAGGGCATGATCGACGCGCGGCAGAAACGCGGCACGTTCGTGCGGCCGCGGTCGTCGTGGCACATGCTGGACGCGGACGTGATGCGGTGGCACACCGCGTCCGCGCCGGACCCCGTCCTGTTCGACCAGCTGACCGAGGTCCGCGCCATCGTCGAACCCGCGGCGGCCCGCATGGCAGCGGAACGCGCGACGGACGAGGACCTCGCGGCACTGGGAGACGCCCTGGACGCCATGGCGGCAGCGGAGGACGTGGAGTCGGCCGTGACGGCCGACGTCATGTTCCACCGCCACCTGCTCCTGGCGACGCACAACGACTTCCTCGCCCAGATCGCCCAGATCATCGCGATCGGCCTGGCGGAACGCGACAAGTTCGTCCACCACACGAACCCGCCCGACCCGGTCCCCGCCCACCGCCTGGTCCTGGACGCGGTAACGGCACACACCCCGGAAGCAGCGGAACAAGCCATGCGAACCCTGGTAAACCAGTCAAGCCAAGACCAAACCCCCACCCGCTAACCAAACCCAACAACCCGCGAGTCGCGCCCCCAAACACCGCGAGTCGCGCTCTCCAACACCACGAGTTGTCGGTTTCGTGCACACCGGGCAGCTGGGCATGTGCACGAAACCGACA
>NZ_JBITMQ010000003.1:0-111800 GCF_044466355.1 Actinophytocola sp. NPDC049390 | reverse complement strand
CTCATCCCCCCTGTTGTGTGGTTTGGTCCCCGGCGGTGTTCTGCTCCTTGCAACACCCCCCCACAACTCGCTGTGCCTGGGAGCGCGACTCGCTATGCCTGGGGGCGCGACTCGCTATGTTTGGGGGCGCGACTCGCGGGGGTTGTTTTTTGGGTTAGCGGGGTTCTGCTGGGTTGGTCAGGGTGCCCAGGCCCTCGATGGTGATGGAGACCGTTTGGCCCGCTGTCATCGGGCCTACGCCTGCCGGGGTGCCGGTCATGATCACGTCGCCGGGCAGGAGGGTCATCACGCGGGACACCCACTCGACCAGCTTCGGTACGTCGTGCAGCAGGAGTGACGTGCGTGAGTCCTGCTTGACCACGCCGTCGAGCGACGTGCTGATCGACAGGTCTGCCGGGTCCACGTCGGTGTTGATCCACGGGCCGAGCGGGCAGAACGTGTCGTGGCCCTTGCCGCGCGTCCACTGGCCGTCGGCCTTCTGCTGGTCACGGGCGGTGACGTCGTTGCCGATCGTGTAGCCGAGGATCACCGACGCGGCCTGTGCGGCGGGCACGTCCCGGCACGGGCGGCCGATCACCGCGACCAGCTCGCCCTCGAAGTCCACTCTGGACGAGTCGGCCGGCAGCTTGATCGCCGCGTTGGGGCCGATCACCGACGTCGACGGCTTCAGGAACATCACCGGGTCGGCGGGCGGCTCGCCACCCATCTCGCGGGCGTGGTCCGCGTAGTTCTTCCCGATACAGATGACCTTCGACGGCAGGATCGGCGCGAGCACCCGCACGTCGGCCATCGGCCATGACTTGCCGGTGTACGTCGGCGTGCCGAACGGGTGGTCGGCCACCTCACGGGCGACGAGATCGTCACCGTCCCCGTCGATCGTGACGAACGCGACCCCACCCGGATGAGCAATTCGAGCAATACGCACGAACCCAGCCTACGAAACGCGCGGGGTCGCCCGGTTGCCGGATAGGCACACCCCACCACTCCTGGTTGTGTCGAATACACCCTGCGTACAAAGGAGTACTCCCATGCGGCGACTCATCGCCTCACTCACCGCGCTGTTCGCGTGCCTTCTCGGCCTGCCCGGCACCGCCGCCGCGGCCCCCGTCCCGATCGGGGGCGGCAGCGTCCTGTTCAACCCGTTGGGCCCGGCCGACGCCCGGTGCACCGTCGCGTTCGCGGCGACCGACGGCGGCCGCGAGTACCTCATCGCTGGCGACGGCTGCGGCACCACGACCTCGACGCTGCTGTACAGCGGCGACAACGTCCTCGTCGGCTCGATCGTCGGCGGGCTCGACGGTGGTTACGTCGTCGTCGCGGTCCGCAACACGGACGCGTGGGACGTGGTCGGCTGGATCGACGCGGGCGGCAGACACCCGATCGCCGGGTCGAAGGAGACGCCGGTCGGCGGGCGCGTGTGCCTGCTGAGCCACTCCTCGGGCATCACGTGCGGCATGGTGACCGCGAAGAACGTGACGATCTCGTACCCGGAAGGCACGATCAGCGGCCTGACCAGGACGAACATCTGCCCGCAGCCACGCAGCGTCGCCTACGTGACCGACGACCAGGCGCAGGGCGTGCCGTTCGGCGGCGGTTCCGGCATCTGCACCACGGCCGGCACCAGCTACTTCTTCCCGGTGAACCGGATCCTGGCGGTCTACGGGCTGACGCTCGTCACCGGCTGAGCGACGCGCATCGCCTTGTGCACCAGTGCGTCGCAGAGCGCGAGCCAGCTCGCCTCGACGATGTTGCCGTGCACCCCGACCGTGGTCCACTCGCGTTCGTGGTCGCTTGACTCGACCAGGACGCGGGTGACCGCGTCCGTGCCCGCAGCACCGGGGAGGATGCGGACCTTGTAGTCGGACAACCTGACGGCCGTCAGCCACGGCAGGTGCGGCTCGAGTGCCCTGCGCAGCGCGGCGTCCAGCGCGTGCACCGGCCCGTTCCCTTCCGCGGTCGCGATGACGCGCTGGTCGGCGACGTGCACCTTCACCGTGGCCTCGGAGACGATCTCGCCGTCCATGCGGTGGTCGAGGATGACCCGGTAGGACTCGAGCCGGAACGGTGGAGCGTCCGCAGTGGTGTCCTCGGCGACATCCGACGACGCGGCGACTTCCTTGCGCAGCAACAGTTCCAGCGACGCGTCGGCTGCCTCGAACGACCAGCCGTGCGCCTCCAGCTCCTTCACCTTGCGCACGGCGGAGGTGAGCGCGGCCGGCTGGCCGGCCAGGTCGACCCCGAGCTCCTTGCCTTTCAGCTCGAGGCTGGCCCGGCCGGCCATCTCGGTCACCAGCACCCGCATGTCGTTGCCGACGACAGATGGATCGATGTGGTTGTACAGCAACGGATCCACCTTGATCGCGCTCGCGTGCAGCCCCGCCTTGTGGGCGAAGGCCGACGACCCGACGTAGGCCTGGTGGGTGTCGGGTGCGATGTTCGCGATCTCGGCAAGCGCGTGCGAGACCCGCGATAGCTCGGGCACGGAGGCGGCCGGGATCACCGGCATACCGAGCTTCGTGACGAGGTTGCCGACCACGGCGAACAGGTCGGCGTTGCCTGCCCGTTCGCCGTAGCCGTTGGCGGTGCACTGGACGTGCGTTGCGCCCGCCTGTACTGCGGCCACGCTGTTGGCGACAGCGCAGCCCGTGTCGTCCTGGCAGTGGATGCCGACGCGGAAACCCGTGCGGGCGATGACTTCCCCCACGGTGTCGGCGAGTTGCAGTGGCAGCTGGCCACCGTTGGTGTCACAGAGGACGGTGACGTCGGCCCCGGCCTCGACCGCCGCGGTGAGGACGCGGAGCGCGGTGTCCGGGTCGTGGGCGAACCCGTCGAAGAAGTGCTCCGCGTCGAGGAAGACGCGCCGGCCCTCTCCGGTCAGGAACGCGACCGTGTCCCGCACCATCGCGCACGCCTCGGTGACGTCCGTACGCAGGGCGCGTTCGATGTGCCGCCGGTCCGACTTGGCGACGAGCGTGACCACCGGCGCCTGCGAGTCGAGGAGCGCCCGCACCTGCGGGTCCCGGTCGGCGGTGGTGCCGGCCCGCCGGGTCGAACCGAACGCGACGAGCACGGCGTGCCTGAAGTGCTCCTCCCGGGCCCGTGCGAAGAACTCGGTGTCCTTCGGCATGGCACCCGGCCAGCCACCCTCGATGAACCCGACCCCGACCTCGTCGAGCAACCGCGCGACGGCGAGCTTGTCGGCGACGGAGTAGGTGATGCCCTCCCGCTGCGCGCCGTCCCGCAGGGTCGTGTCGAACACGTGGAACGAGTCACCGAGTGGGGTTCCGGCCGGGGTCGTGCGGTTCACGACGGGTGCCTTTCGTTGAGGTGGAGCGAAGTATGTCGTTGTGAGGCAACAAAAAAACCTCCCGCAGGATGCGAGAGGTCAGCGCGTCGGGTGTGTAGCTCGGCTACCCGACGCGCTCGGCGATAATGATCACGGTGGAGGTGGTCACGCTGGCATGCTGCCACACGGCGGGGCGCGCTACCAACTTATGGGCCGCATCTCCCACATCCCGGGATCAGGGCACGCACTCCGCGACCGGCGGGCGCGAGGTCCGCACGACACCCCCGATACGTGTGCCCAGCAGGCACTCGGTTCCGGCGACGATCGCGACCGAGACGTCGTCACCGCGCACCGTCACCGTCGGCGGAGGGTCGTCCGGGCCGAGGTTGGTGTTGACGTCGTCGACGAGTTCCTCGGCCTGCGGCCCAGTCGGGTGGCGAGAGCGGCACGCGCGAACCCCTCCGCGGAGTACTGCCGCGGCCAACTGATCGCGATGGCCAGTGTCTCGACCTGCTCATCGGCCTCAGCGGTGCCCTGTGCTTTGGGACCACCCACGACACACCCGGCCAGCACCAAGCCGACGGCCGCGACCACCGGAACCCGCCCCCAGGAACCCATGCGGGCAGGCTGTCCCGGCACGGCACGAACCACGCGATCCGTCACCGAACCGCGGCCGTCGGCCCCCCGAAATCCAGCGTAACGGCCACCACCGACAGAACCGGTGCCTGTGGACAACCCATCCCGTCGCGGACGGTCGTGTCGGTGCCTCGTGAGAGGCTGGCAACCGGGGGCCGGAGGCCAACGCGAAACGGGCGCCTCGGCCGAAAGCCGGGGCGCCCGTTTCGCGAACGAGACCTACAGTTCGACGTTCGTCGTCGGGTTGTTCGACGACACCAGCGCCGCCAGGCGGTCGCCGATTGCGAACGTGTTGCCAGGGGACGGGTGGTCGCGCGTCGCCAGGTCGAACGCCACCGACGCCTCGATCCGCCGTGCCGCCTCGTGCTCGCCGAGGTGGTCGAGCAGCAGCGCGACCGACAGCACGGCGGCGGTCGGGTCCGCGATGCCCTGGCCCGCGATGTCCGGCGCGCTGCCGTGCACGGGCTCGAACATCGACGGGTTCCGCCTCGTGATGTCGATGTTGCCGCTGGCCGCGAGACCGATGCCGCCGGTCACCGCCGCCACCAGGTCCGTGAGGATGTCGCCGAACAGGTTGTCGGTGACGATCACGTCGAAGCGGCTCGGGTCGGTCACCATGTGGATGGTCGCGGCGTCGATGTGCTGGTAGGCCACCGTGACATCGGGGTGCTGCAGCGACACCTCCTCGACCACCCGCGACCACAACGAACCGGCGTGGGTCAGCACGTTCGTCTTGTGCACCAGGGTCAGGTGCTTGCGCGGCCGTGCGACCGCACGCGCGAACGCGTCCCGCACCACCCGCTCAACTCCGTACGAGGTGTTGACGCTGACCTCGGTCGCGATCTCGTGCGGGGTGTCCTTGCGCAGCAGACCGCCGTTGCCCGCGTACAGGCCCTCCGTGCCCTCCCGGATGACGATCATGTCGATGTCACCGGGGTTGGCGAGCGGGCTCTGCACACCCGGGTAGAGCCTGGCCGGGCGCAGGTTCACGTGGTGGTCCAACTCGAACCGCAGGCGCAGCAACAGTCCCCGCTCGAGGATGCCGCTCGGCACCGACGGGTCGCCGACCGCACCCAGCAGGATCGCGTCGTGCTGGCGCAGTTCGCCGAGCACCGACTCCGGAAGCAGCTCACCGGTCGCGTGCCACCGGGTCGCACCGAGGTCGTACTTGGTGACTTCGACGTCCGGCACCACCTCGCCCAGCACTTTGAGCGCCTCGGCGATCACTTCCGGCCCGATCCCATCGCCTGGGATCACCGCGAGCCGCATGCACACCTCCCGGAGTATCAGGCTCTGACAGATTCGTGAAGGTTACCGGGATGACCACTGATCGCCGGTGCTGGCCACCCGACTAGGTGGTGTCGCGGCCGGGAAAATCAGCCGAAATCCACCATGCGGATGACCGAGGCACGTGCGGTGGCGCCGATCGACTCCAGCACAGAGGGGTCGACGGGGCGGTCCACACGCAGAATCATGACCGCGTCCTCGCCGCCACTCGTCTGGCTGATCTGCGCGGCCTCGATGTTGATCCCGACCTTGCCGAGCAGCGTGCCGACGACACCCATGACACCGGGGCGGTCCTCGTACTCCAGCAGCAGGTTCACGCCCTCGGCCCGCAGGTCGAACGACCGGCCGTGCACCTCGACGACCTTCTCGACCTCGGCGATGCCGCTGATCGTGCCGCTGACGGTGAGGGTGTCACCGTCGGGGTAGACCGCGCGGAGCGTGACCAGGCTGCGGTGGTTCGGGGACTCGGCCTCCTTGTTCAGCGTGACGTCGACGCCCAGCTCCTCGGCGATCCGCGTCGCGTTGACGAACGTGACCTGGTCCTCGACGACACCGGAGAACACGCCGCGCAGCGCCGCGAGCGACAGCACCGAGACGTCCTCGTTCGACAGCTCGCCGCGGACCTCGATCGCCACCGACGACGGCGCGGCCGACGAGAACGCCGACAGCACGAGACCGAGCTTCTGGGTGAGCGGCAGGTACGGCCGGACCTCCTCGCCGACGGCGCCGCCCGAGGCGACGTTCACCGCGTCGGGCACGAAGTCGCCGCGCAGCGCCAGCAGCACGGAACGGGCCACGTCCGTGCCCGCACGGTCCTGCGCCTCGGCGGTCGACGCACCGAGGTGCGGGGTGACCACGACGTTCGGGAGGCCGAACAGCGGGCTCTCGGTGGTGGGCTCGGTGGTGAACACGTCCACGCCCGCGCCGCCGATGCGGCCGTCGCGCGCGGCGTCGGCGAGCGCCTGCTCGTCGATCAGACCGCCACGCGCGGCGTTGACGATGATCACGCCCGGCTTGACCTTGGCGAGCTGGTCGGCGCCGATGAGGCCCTTGGTCTCGGGGGTCTTCGGCAGGTGGATGGAGATGATGTCGGCGCGGGCGAGCAGCTCGTCGAGGGTGACCAGCTCGACGCCCAGCTGCGCGGCGCGGGCGGCGGAGGCGTACGGGTCGTAGGAGATCAGCTCGGCGCCGAACGCGGCGAGGCGCTGCGCGAACAGCTGCCCGATCTTGCCGAGGCCGATGACGCCGACGGTCTTGCCGTTGATCTCGACGCCGGAGAACTTGCTGCGCTTCCACTCGTGGTCCTGCAGCGTGGCGTGCGCGGCCGGGATCTGGCGCGCGGTGGCCAGCAGCAGCGCGACGGCGTGCTCGGCGGCGGAGACGATGTTGGAGGTCGGTGCGTTCACGACGAGCACGCCGCGGGCGGTGGCGGCCGGGACCTCGACGTTGTCGAGCCCGACGCCCGCACGGGCGACGACCTTCAGTCGGGTGGTGGCGGCGAGCACCTCGGCGTCCACCTTCGTGGCGGACCGCACGAGAAGGGCGTCCGCCTGGGTGACGGCGTCGAGGAGTGCGGGGCGGTCGGTGCCGTCGACGTGGCGGACCTCCACCTCGTCTCCGAACACGTCGATTACCGAGGGCGCCAGCTTCTCGGCGATGAGGACAACGGGACGAGTCTGCTGGGTCACGACGCGGGCTCCAGGATTGCGCGACTGTTGGGGGCGCGGTTACAGCGCTGTAACCAACCGAGGGCAGTCTAGGAGGTCCGCTGAATCGTTTCTCCACCTGGTGAGCCAGGCGACAGCGCCATTCGCGGTGGTTTCACCCACTTGGGGAGAGTTTCGGGCCGGGATGCCCGATTTCCCCGCAGGTCACCCTCGATTTGTCCCACATCATGGGCGCGGGCGGAGTCGTCGAGGAGAAATGATGTTCCACAATCCGGAACATCATTTCCTGTCGGACAGCTCGCGCAGTGCCGACGCGAGGCCCGCGAGGTTGTCGGTCGCCTCGACCAGCCCGTCCGGCACCGGGTTCGCCGAGTCGGCGAGCACGAGGTGCCCGGCGGCGGCGACCAGTTCCTGGTAACCGTTCAGCCCGCTCTCGAGGTGGCCGAGCAGGTTCCGCATGCCGTCCTCGAGTCCGGCTCGCTGGCCCGCCGGTGAGTGCGCGACCGCGACCTCGACGGCCTCGACCTTGGCGGCGAGCACGCGCAGCCGGTCCGCGGTCTCGGCCGCGGTCCGCCGCGCGGCGTCGACGACCTCGCCGGGCACCGAGGCGCCACGGAGTTGCGTCAACAAGGTTCGCAACGCGGTCTCCGCCCCGGCGAGCCGTTGCACGGGTTCCCGCGCCGCCGAGGTGTTTCCCGGGAGCCGGGGCAAGGCCGCGGGAAGGGCGCGCGCGGGCGCGGCCGCCGCAACCGGACCACGGTTCGCGACCACCCTGGCCCCGGCGAGGACGCCGGTGAGGACGGCGGCGACGAGGCCGCCGATGATTTCGAACAGATCCGGATCGGAGTCGGCGACTTCCGCGAAGACGGCCACGACGAAGATCAACGACCACGCGCTCCACCACATGATCCACACGATGGCGAGCCTGGGGTACGTGCGGCGCTGCGGTGAGGTCACACCGGGATTATCGGCGACCGTGGCACCACGTCACCAGGGTTCGTCGAACTCCCCCGCCTTGGCGCCCTCCACGAAGGCGTCCCACTCCGACTCGGTGAACACCAGGACCGTGTCGTTGGGGCCGGTGAACTTCGAGTTGCGCATGGCGATGTAGGTGTTGCCGTCCGTGTGCGGGACGAACGCGATCTCCACGTACTCGCCGTTCGGATCGGCGTCCGGCTCGGCGGCACGCTGCCACTCGGCCGTGGTCAGGTCGAGCTTGCCCCGCACGTGCGCCTTGTCGTCGAAGATCGGGGCCGACTCGCGGGTGGTCGGTTCGTCACTCATGGCAACCAAAGTACCCGGTGGCCACCAGCGCGGTGGCCACCGGGACTCCGACGATCAGGCGGTTTCCGTGATCGGGCGGTCGACCCACGACATCAGGCCGCGCAGCTTCTTCCCGACCTCCTCGATCGGGTGCTGCTCGCCCTGCTCCACCAGCTTCTGGAAGTTCGGGCGGCCGGCGTCGTCCTCGCCCACCCACTCCTTGGCGAAGGAGCCGTCCTGGATCTCGGTGAGGATCTTCTTCATCTCCTCGCGGGTGGCGTCGGTGATCACGCGCGGACCGCGGGTCACGTCGCCGTACTCCGCGGTGTCGGAGATCGAGTACCGCATGCGCGCGATGCCGCCCTCGTACATGAGGTCGACGATGAGCTTCAGCTCGTGCAGGCACTCGAAGTAGGCCACCTCGGGCGCGTAGCCCGCGTTGACCAGCGTCTCGAAGCCCGCCTGCACCAGCGCGGTCGTGCCGCCGCAGAGGACCACCTGCTCACCGAACAGGTCGGTCTCGGTCTCCTCCTTGAACGTCGTCTTGATGACGCCCGCGCGGGAGCCGCCGATGCCCTTCGCGTACGCCAGGGCCAGCGCCTGGGCCGAGCCCGACGCGTCCTGCTCGATCGCGATCAGGCAGGGCACGCCCTTGCCGTCCACGAACTGGCGGCGCACCAGGTGACCGGGGCCCTTCGGCGCGACCATCGCCACGTCCACGTTGGACGGCGGGGTGATGAGGCCGTAGCGGATGTTGAAGCCGTGCCCGAAGAACAGCGCGTCGCCGTCCTTGAGGTTCGGCGCGATCTCCTCGGCGTAGATGGTGCGCTGCTTGGTGTCCGGCGCCAGGATCATGATCACGTCGGCCCACGCGGCGGCCTCCGCGACGGTCTGGACGGTCAGGCCCTCCTCCTCGGCCTTGGCCCGCGACTTGGACGACTCCGGCAGCCCGATCCGGACCTCGACCCCCGAGTCGCGCAGGGACAGCGCGTGCGCGTGGCCCTGGCTGCCGTAGCCGACGACGGCAACCCGACGGTTCTGGATGATGGACAGGTCAGCGTCGTCGTCGTAGAAGATCTCGACAGCCATGCTGGTGTGTACTTCCTTCCTCAGAAATTCTCGAAAAAACTAGCGGACGCCCGTCGCGGTGATGGAGCGCGGACCGCGGCCGATCGCGACCATGCCGGACTGCACCATCTCCCGCACGCCGTACGGCTCGAGCATCCGCAGCAGTGCCTCGAGCTTGTCCACGGTGCCGGTCGCCTCGACCGTCAGCGCCTCCGGGGACACGTCGACCACCTTGGCGCGGAACAACTGCACGGTCTCCAGCACCTGCGTGCGCACCGTGGCGTCCGCGCGGACCTTCACCAACAGCAGCTCCCGCTGCACCGACACCTGGGGGTCGAGTTCGACGATCTTGATGACGTTCACGAGCTTGTTGAGCTGTTTGGTCACCTGTTCGAGTGGCAGCTCGTCCACCGCGACGACGATGGTCATGCGGGAGACGTCGGCGTGCTCGGTCGGGCCCACCGCGAGCGACTCGATGTTGAAGCCACGCCGGGAGAACAGGCCCGCGACGCGCGCGAGGACACCCGGCTTGTTCTCGACCAGAACTGACAGAGTGTGTGTGCTCATCGATACATCAGTCCTCGTCGAACAGCGGGCGGATGCCGCGCGCTGCCATGATCTCGTCGTTGCCGGTACCGGCGGCGACCATCGGCCACACCTGTGCGTCCTTGCCGACCACGAAGTCGATCACCACCGGGCGGTCGTTGATCTCCATGGCGCGGTGGATGACGGCGTCGACGTCCTCTTTGGACTCACAGCGTAGCCCGGCGCAGCCGAGCGCCTCCGCCAGCAGGGTGAAGTCCGGGATGCGGTGCTTGTGCGTGCCCAGGTCGGTCTGCGAGTACCGCTCCGAGTAGAAGAGGTTCTGCCACTGCCGCACCATGCCCAGGTTGCCGTTGTTGATCACGGCGACCTTGATCGGCGCACCCTCGATGGCGCACGTGGCCAGCTCCTGGTTGGTCATCTGGAAGCAGCCGTCGCCGTCGATGGCCCACACGACCTTGTCCGGCACGCCGAACTTGGCGCCCATGGCCGCCGGCACCGCGTAGCCCATCGTGCCGAGCCCACCGGAGTTCAGCCACGTCGCCGGGTTCTCGTACTTGATGAACTGCGCGGCCCACATCTGGTGCTGGCCGACGCCCGCGGTGTAGACGGCCTCCGGGCCGGCGATCTGGCCGATCCGCTCGATGACGTACTGCGGCGACAGCGACCCGTCCTCCGGCCACTCGTAGCCCAGGGGGAACGTGTCCCGCCACGTGTCGAGCTGCTGCCACCACTTCGCCAGGTCGGCCTGCTTGCCGCCGTCCGCGATCTCGGTGCGCACCGCGGCGATCAGCTCCGCGATGATCTCCTTGCAGTCGCCGACGATGGGCACGTCCGCGCGGCGGTTCTTGGAGATCTCCGCCGGGTCGATGTCGGCGTGCACGACGGCCGCGTCCGGCGCGAACGTCGACAGCTGGCCGGTGACGCGGTCGTCGAACCGGGCGCCCAGCGCGATCAGCAGGTCGGAGCGCTGCATGGCGGCCACGGCGCCGACCGAGCCGTGCATGCCCGGCATGCCGAGGTGCTGGCGGTGCGAGTCCGGGAAGGCGCCCTTGGCCATCAGCGTCGTGACCACCGGGATGCCGGTCAGCTCGGCCAGCTCGGCCAGCTCGGCCGACGCGTTCGCCTTCAGCACCCCGCCGCCGACGTAGAACACCGGCCGCTTCGCGCCCGTGATCAGCTTCGCGGCCTCGCGCACCTGCTTGCCGTGCGGCCGGGTGGTCGGCTTGTAGCCGGGCAGGCGCATCTCGGGCGGCCACGAGAAGGACGTGTTCTCCTGCAGCACGTCCTTCGGGATGTCGACGAGCACCGGCCCGGGCCGGCCCGTGCTCGCGATGTGGAACGCCTCGGCGATGGTCCTGGGGATGTCCGCGGGGTCGGTCACGAGGAAGTTGTGCTTGGTGACCGGCAGTGTGATGCCGCAGATGTCCGCTTCCTGGAACGCGTCGGTGCCGATGAGGGCCCTGGTCTGCTGCCCGGTGATGGCGACGACCGGGACGGAGTCCATGTTGGCGTCGGCGAGCGGCGTGACCAGGTTCGTGGCGCCGGGACCGGAGGTGGCCATGCACACGCCGACCTTGCCGGTGGCCTGCGCGTACCCGGTTGCGGCGTGGCCCGCGCCCTGCTCGTGGCGGACGAGGACGTGCCGGACCTTCGTCGAGTCCAGGAGCGGGTCGTAGGCGGGGAGGATGGTCCCGCCCGGAATGCCGAACACCACCTCGACGCCTACCGCCTCGAGCGACCGGACGAGCGACTGTGCGCCGGTCACGCGGACCGGCGTGCCGGTCGGCGGTGCTGGTTTGGGTCGGGGGCCGCCGGGACGGGGCCCTGGCGTCGCGGCGACCGGAGTCGTCCGCTGTGTCGCACTGGTCATCGGCTTCAGCCTCTTGTCGGGGTCTCTACCAGGCTCTCGAACTGGCCTCACACACGAAAAAACCCCCGTCGACCACGATGGGCCGTACGAGGGTCGCGCGTTCGACGCAGCTGACTTCCTCAGCGTCGAACGCGCTGGGGAAGTACGAGACCGGTCTGCTGGGGCACGCTTGCAGACGTTAGTGCGATCGGCGTAGGGCGTCAACTCTGCGGGATTGTGATCTCGGATGATGAGAGACCCGGTGCCCGACCCGCATGCTTCGCGACGTGGCACGATGTAGGCGTGACCGTTCCGCAGCTGCCGTCACGGCTTGTGTTCAAGATCCCGGCGACCGCCGTGCTGGGTGCGCTGCTGTTCGCCATCACCGCCACCCCGTTCGCGTGGGCCGCGCCGGGCCTGGCCGCCATCTACGTCATCCCGGTCGTCGCGATCGCCTGGATCCTGCGGGTCCGCACCACCGCGGACGGCGAGAAGCTGGTCGCGCGGACGCTGTTCGGCAGGCACGTGCTGCCGTGGTCGGACGTGCGTGCGCTGAAGGTGTCCGAACGGTCCTGGGTACGTGCCGTCGACGAGGCCGGGAAGGAACTCCCGCTGCCCAACGTCCGCACGCGCCACCTCCCCGCGCTGTCGCTGATCAGCGGCGGGCGGCTGGACGACCCCACCGAGACCCCGGCCGAGGCGCCCGAGGAGGAGCCCGCCGAGTCCCGGGAAGAAGCCAAAGCTGAATAGAAGTTGGAGGAGCCGTGCCTGAGCTCCGTTCCCGCGTCACCACCCACGGCCGCAACGCGGCGGGCGCCAGGGCCCTGTGGCGTGCCACCGGCATGACCGACAGCGACTTCGGCAAGCCGATCGTGGCCATCGCGAACTCCTACACGCAGTTCGTGCCGGGGCACGTGCACCTGCGTGACCTCGGCGACATCGTGGCCGAGGCGGTGCGCGCGGCGGGTGGTACCGCCCGCGAGTTCCACACGATCGCCGTCGACGACGGCATCGCCATGGGGCACGGCGGGATGCTCTACTCGCTCCCCTCGCGGGAGATCATCGCCGACAGCGTCGAGTACATGGTCAACGCGCACGCCGCGGACGCGCTCGTGTGCATCTCGAACTGCGACAAGATCACCCCGGGCATGCTGAACGCGGCCATGCGGCTCAACATCCCGACCGTGTTCGTGTCGGGCGGGCCGATGGAGGCGGGCAAGGCGGTCGTGGTCGACGGTGTCGCGCACCCGTCGTCCGACCTGATCACGGCCATCGCGGCGTCGGCGAACGACAAGGTCGACGAGCTCGGGCTGTCCGCGGTCGAGCAGTCGGCGTGCCCGACCTGCGGGTCGTGCTCCGGCATGTTCACCGCCAACTCCATGAACTGCCTCACCGAGGCCCTGGGCCTCGCGCTGCCGGGCAACGGCTCGACGCTCGCCACGCACGAGGCACGCCGGGCCCTGTTCGAGCGGGCGGGCACGACGGTGATGGAGCTGGCCAAGCGCTGCTACGGCGACGACGACCACTCGGTGCTGCCGAGGTCGGTCGCGACGCGGGAGGCGTTCGAGAACGCGATGGCGCTCGACATGGCGATGGGCGGGTCCACCAACACGGTCCTGCACATCCTCGCCGCCGCCCGCGAGGGCGAGGTCGACTTCACGCTGGCCGACATCGACGCGATCTCGCGGCGCGTGCCGTGCCTGTCGAAGGTGTCGCCGAACTCGGACTACCACATGGAGGACGTGCACCGGGCCGGCGGCATCCCCGCCATCCTCGGTGAGCTGTGGCGCGCCGGGAAGCTGAACGAGGGCGTGCGCACGATCCACTCGCCGTCGCTCGAGGCGTGGCTGTCGGAGTGGGACATCCGGGCTTCGTCGCCGTCGGAGGAGGCCGTCGAGCTGTTCCACGCGGCGCCCGGCGGGGTGCGGACGACGAAGGCGTTCTCCACGGGGAACCGCTGGAAGTCGCTGGACACGGACGCGGCGGGCGGCTGCATCCGCGACCTCGCGCACGCGTACACGGCCGAGGGCGGTCTCGCCGTGCTGCGCGGCAACCTGGCCGAGGACGGCGCGATCATCAAGTCGGCCGGGATCGACGAGGAGCTGTTCCGCTTCGAGGGGCCCGCACGGGTCGTCGAGAGCCAGGAGCAGGCGGTGTCGGTGATCCTGAGCAAGGAGATCCAGCCGGGCGAGGTGCTGGTCGTGCGGTACGAGGGGCCCGCGGGCGGGCCGGGCATGCAGGAGATGCTGCACCCGACCGCGTTCCTGAAGGGCGCCGGACTCGGCAAGAAGTGCGCGCTGATCACCGACGGCCGGTTCTCAGGTGGTTCGTCGGGCCTGTCGGTGGGGCACATCTCGCCGGAGGCCGCGGGCGGCGGCACGATCGGCCTGGTCGAGAACGGTGACCGGATCCTCATCGACGTGCACGAGCGGCGGCTGGAACTGCTGGTCGACCCGCAGGTGCTGGCCGACCGGCGCGCGAAGATGGAGTCGAGCGAGCGGCCGTGGCAGCCGGTGGACCGGCAGCGGCCGGTCACCGCGGCACTGCGGGCCTACGCCAGGCTGGCGACGGACGCCTCACAGGGCGCCGTCCGCGACGTCAACCGCTGACGCGCGGCCTGCCCCACCAGGCACGTGACACCGCCGAGCACCCCGGAGGATTCCGGGGTGCTCGGCGGCTGCCGGTGCCTGTGCTGCGTGACTACGCTGGCTGAGCCGCGCAGGCGTCCAACGCACGGGCGACGTACAGCCCGTGGTTGAGGTAGGTCAGGAACGCGCCGATGGAACCGTTGTTGAGCGCTTCCTGCGCGGCGGCCTGCACATTGACGCCGGCATTCGGATCCCCCTTCGTCCTGAGCACCTCACCCCGCAGATCGATCGTCCAGGCAATCTCCCAAGCACCCTGGAGGAAAGCGCGGATCTCATCAGGAGTCCCGAACCGCAGCACATCCTGCACAGCCTCGAACAACCCGGTCAACGACTCAGCCCTGGCCACCGCCGAAATCTGGTTGGCCAACACTCGGATCTCAAGATCGGAGGCAGTGCCCACGTCGATGACGAAAAGCTCGCGGATATCCGTGTACTCCACCAGAGTCCATCCGGCGTCGAGCGCGCGTGCGACATACAACCCGTGATTGAGATAGGTCAGGAACGCGTCGACGGAACCGTTGTTGAGCGCTTCCTGCGCGGCGGCCTGCACATTGACGCCGGCATTCGGATCCCCCTTCGTCCTGAGCACCTCACCCCGCAGATCGATCGTCCAGGCAATCTCCCAAGCACCCTGGAGGAAAGCGCGGATCTCATCAGGAGTCCCGAACCGCAGCACATCCTGCACAGCCTCGAACAACCCGGTCAACGACTCAGCCCTGGCCACCGCCGAAATCTGGTTGGCCAATACCCGGATCTCAAGATCAGAAGCGGTGCCCACGTCGATGACGAAAAACTCACGGATATCCGTGTACACGACCTCCTGGCACGTTGTCTCGTCCAGTCTTGACGATTCTGCCTGCGCCGCCGCCGATGTCGCCGGGATCAATAGTGCGAGTACCAACAGAACGCCGGCCGGAATCTTCCATCGCACGTGAATCTTCCCCCTCAGATCAGTCGATATGGATGACGTTATCGTCAGCGGGATGCCCCCAGCAACCACGCGACCCGTTTCGACGCGGCAATTGCGTGCTAATTGCCGGTGATCGCGGTCAGGCGCCCTTGTCGGTGACCCGGTAGCGGAGGTGGGTCGCCTCCGGGGTGTCGACCACCCGGAGGACCTCCAGCTCGACCCGCGACGGCAGCACGTCGAACAGCCGCCGCCCGCCGCCGAACAGCACCGGGACCAGGTGGATCTGGATCTCGTCCAGCACCCCGGCCTCGATCGCCCGCCGCGCCGTGTAGGCGCCCTGCACCAGCACGTCCCGGCCGCCGGCCGCCGCCTTCGCCTGCTCCATCGCGCTGACGATCCCGTCGGACACGTACGTCACCAGTGGGTAGTTCACCACCGTCGGGCCGGGTGGGCGGTGGCTCGGCACGAAGATCGGCACGCCGCGGCCGTGGTGGTCGCCGCCCCAGTGGTCGACCTGCTCCACGGTCCGCCGCCCGGCGACCACCGCGCCGGTCGAGCCCACCTCGGCCATCAGCTCCCCGGCGGGGCCGGAGGTCCGGAAGTCCTGCCCGTCCGGCGTGAGCCCCCACTCGTGCAGACGGATGAAGTCGTCGCCACCCGGGTTGTCCGGGCGGTCGTTCGGCGCCGCGATGTAGCCGTCGACCGACATCGACATGAACAACACTGACGTAGCCATCCGCAACCTCCTGTTGGTCTCGATGCCGGTGCGTCGAACGAGGCCGACCGGACTCGACAGTGACCTGCGTCACAGGTTCTCACGATGCGGATGCCGGTGGACCACCCCCTGGACGCGTGGCACGCTGAGGTCATGTCCGCTGTTACCGAACTGCTCCTCGTGGCCCGGCGTCACGTGGACTTCGTTCGGGTTTCCAGCGCGATGTGCCGGCGGTAACCCGCCGCCGCCGTCATCTATTTCTCGTACGCCGGCGCTCGGGTGCGCCGGCGACCTCCCGACGTCGTCCGCGTGCGCGGGTGCCCAGACCTCGGAGGTCGACGGGTGTCGCCAACTCCCACCACGAAACGCCAGAAGCGCGGTGAGGGGCAGTGGGCGCTCGGTTACCGCGAGCCGCTCAACCCCAACGAGCGCAGCAAGAAGGACGACAACCCGCTCAACGTCCGCGCCCGCATCGAGAACATCTACGCCCACACGGGTTTCGCGGGCATCGACCCGGCCGACCTGCGCGGGCGGTTCCGCTGGTACGGCCTCTACACCCAGCGCAAGCCCGGCATCGACGGCGGCCGCACGGCCACCCTCGAACCGGAGGAGCTGGACGACGAGTTCTTCATGCTGCGGGTCCGCATCGACGGCGGCGCCGTCACCACCGACCAGCTCCGCGTCATCGGTGAGGTGTCGCGTGACTACGCGCGGGACACCGCGGACATCACCGACCGGCAGAACATCCAGTACCACTGGATCCGCGTCGAGGACATGCCGACGATCTGGCGCAAGCTGGAGGACGCGGGCCTCACCACCATGGAGGCGTGCGGCGACAGCCCGCGGGTGATCCTCGGTTCCCCCGTCGCGGGCATCGCCGTGGACGAGGTGCTCGACGGGTCACCGGCGATCGACGAGATCCGGCGCCGGTACGTCGGCGATCCCCGGTTCGCGAACCTGCCGCGCAAGTTCAAGACGGCGATCTCGGGGCTGCCGGACGTGGCGCACGAGGTGCACGACGTCGCCTTCGTGGGTGTCGAACACCCAGAGCACGGCCCCGGTTTCGACGTGTGGGTCGGCGGCGGCCTGTCCACGAACCCGATGATCGGCCAGCGGCTCGGCACGTGGGTGCCGCTCAACGAGGTGCCCGAGGTGTGGGCCGGTGTGATCGGCATCTTCCGCGACTACGGCTACCGCCGCCTGCGCAACCGCGCACGCCTCAAGTTCCTCGTCAAGGACTGGGGCGCCGCGAAGTTCCGGGAGGTGCTGGAGACCGAGTACCTGAAGCGGCCGCTCATCGACGGTCCCGCGCCCGCCGTGCCCGACCAGCCGCGCGATCACATCGGTGTGCACGAGCAGAAGGACGGCAACTTCTACGTCGGCGCCGCGCCCATCGCGGGCCGGGTGTCCGGCAGCACGCTCGTCGCGGTCGCCGACGCGGCCGAGAAGGCGGGCTCACACCGGGTGCGGTTCACGCCGCTGCAGAAGCTGATCGTGCTCGACGTCGCGCGGTCCGAAGTGGACCGGCTGAAGACGGCGCTCGCCGGTCTCGGCCTGCAGACCGATCCGTCGCCGTGGCGGCGCGGGGTGATGGCCTGCACCGGCATCGAGTTCTGCAAGCTCGCCATCGTCGAGACCAAGGCCCGCGCGGCGAACCTGGTGTCAGCGCTGGAGGACCGGCTCAAGGACATCACCGGCGACGTGACCACGCCGATCAGCGTGCACATCAACGGCTGCCCCAACTCCTGCGCCCGCATCCAGACCGCGGACATCGGGTTGAAGGGCCAGATCGTCACCGACGGCGACGGAAACCAGGTCGAGGGCTTCCAGGTGCACCTCGGCGGCGGGCTCGGCCTCGACGCCGGGTTCGGCCGGAAACTGCGCGGCCACAAGGTGACCGCCGAGGATCTGCCGGACTACGTGGAGCGCGTCGTGCGCAACTACGTGGCGGACCGCAAGCCGGACGAGCGCTTCCCGCAGTGGGTGGCGCGTGCCGACGAGGCGGACCTCACATGACCGAGCGCGCGACCCCCTTCTACTGCCCGTACTGCGGCGACGAGGACCTTCGCCCGCAGGAGGAACCCCACGCGGCGTGGCTGTGCGGCGGCTGCCGCCGCGTGTTCACCGTCAAGTTCGTGGGCCTGAACCTTGCGAAAGAAGAGGTGACCCGGTGACCACCGCGACCGACTTCCGGCACTTGGCCGAGCGAGCGGCGAAGGACCTGGCCGACGCCACCGCGACGGAGGCTCTGGCGTGGACCGCGGAGACGTTCGGCGACCGGTTCATCGTCGCGTCGAACATGCAGGACGCGGTGCTGATCGACCTGGCGGTCAGGGCGAAGCCGGATGTCGACGTGCTGTTCCTGGAGACCGGCTACCACTTCGCCGAGACCATCGGCACCCGCGACGCGGTCGAGGTGACCTACCCGTCGGTGCGGATCGTCAACGCGCGGGCCGAGCAGTCGGTGGCCGACCAGGAGGCCGAGTTCGGACCGCTGAACCGGACGAACCCCACGCAGTGCTGCTTCCTGCGCAAGGTGGTGCCGCTGCAGAGGACGCTCGCGCGCTACGACGCGTGGGTGACCGGCGTGCGCCGCGTCGACGCGCCGACCCGCGCGAACACGCCGATCGTGCAGTGGGACGACCGCAACGGCCTGGTGAAGGTCAACCCGATCGCACCGTGGACCGACGAGGAGTTCCGCGAGTACATCGACACGAACGGCATTCTCGAGAACCCCCTCGTCTCCGAGGGTTACCTGTCCATCGGCTGCGCGCCGTGCACCGCGAAACCGCTGCCGGGGCAGGACGCCCGCAGCGGCCGCTGGGCCGGCCTCGCCAAGACGGAATGCGGGTTGCACGGATGACCGCGACGATCCAACCCACCCTGGACTCGTTGGGGCGCCTCGAATCCGAGGCCGTCCACATCATGCGCGAGGTCGCGGGCGAGTTCGACCGGCCGGTGATCCTGTTCTCCGGCGGCAAGGACTCCACGCTGCTGCTGCACCTCGCGGTGAAGGCGTTCTGGCCCGCACCGGTGCCGTTCCCGTTGCTGCACGTGGACACCGGGCACAACTTCGACGAGGTCATCGACTTCCGCGACCGCGTCGTCGAGCGCTACGGGCTGCGGCTGGTCGTCGCGAAGGTGCAGGACTGGATCGACGACGGCCGCCTCACCGAACGTCCCGACGGCACGCGCAACCCGCTGCAGACCGTGCCGTTGCTGGACACCATCACGGAGAACAGGTTCGACGCGGTGTTCGGCGGCGGCCGCCGGGACGAGGAGCGGGCCCGCGCGAAGGAGCGGATCTTCAGCCTGCGCAACGCGTTCGGCCAGTGGGAGCCACGCAGGCAGCGCCCCGAGCTGTGGAACCTCTACAACGGGCGGCACCGGCCGGGTGAGCACGTGCGCGTGTTCCCGCTGTCGAACTGGACCGAGCTGGACGTGTGGCGCTACATCCAGCGGGAGAACATCGAGCTGCCCGAGATCTACTACGCGCACGAGCGCGAGGTCTACCAGCGCGACGGCATGTGGCTCGCCGAGGGCCCGTGGGGTGGCCCGCGCGACGGCGAGACCAAGGTGCGCAAGACCGTCCGGTACCGCACGGTCGGCGACGGCTCGTGCACCGGCGCGGTCGAGTCCACCGCCACGACGCTCGACGAGGTGATCGCCGAGGTCGCCGCGTCCCGGCTCACCGAACGCGGCGCGACCCGCGCGGACGACCGGCTTTCCGAGGCCGCCATGGAAGACCGCAAGCGGGAGGGCTACTTCTGATGTCCGATTTGTTGCGGCTCGCCACTGCTGGGAGCGTCGACGACGGCAAGAGCACGCTCGTCGGCCGTCTGTTGTACGACACGAAGTCCGTGCTCGCCGACCAGCTCGACGCCGTGCACCGGGCGAGCGTCGACAAGGGACTGTCCACCCCGGACCTGTCGTTGCTGGTCGACGGGCTGCGCTCGGAACGCGAGCAGGGCATCACGATCGACGTGGCATACCGCTACTTCGCCACCGACAAGCGGACGTTCGTGCTCGCCGACACCCCGGGGCACGTGCAGTACACCCGCAACACGGTCACCGGCGCGTCCACGGCCGAGCTGGCGATCCTGCTGGTGGACGCGCGGAAGGGCGTGGTCGAGCAGACCCGCCGCCACGCCGCGGTCCTCGCGCTGCTTGGCGTGCCCCGGCTCGTGCTGGCGGTCAACAAGATCGACCTCGTGGACTACGACGAGGGCGCGTTCGAGGTGATCGCCAAGGAGTTCACCGCACACGCGACCTCGCTTGGCTACCCGCTGGGCGCGGTACTCGCGATCCCCGTCTCCGCGCTGCGCGGCGACAACGTGGTCGAGAAGTCGCCGCGGACGCCGTGGTACGTGGGCCCCACGCTGCTGGACCACCTGGAGTCCGTGCCGGTCGAGCAGGACCCGCACGAGGCGCCGTTCCGGTTCCCCGTGCAGTACGTGATCCGGCCGCGCACCTCGGCCCACCCCGACTACCGGGGCTACGCGGGCCAGGTCGCGGCGGGCACGGTGCGGCCCGGCGACGAGGTCGTCGTGCTGCCCGCGGGCCTGCGCACCAGGGTCGAGCGCATCGACACCCACGACGGCGCGCTGCCCGAGGCGGTGGCGGGGCGTTCGGTGACGTTGCTGCTCGCCGACGACGTCGACATCTCCCGCGGGGACGTGATCGCGGCGGCGACCGAGGCGCCCGAGCTGACCGACGAACTGTCCGCGACGCTTGCGTGGCTCGCGGACAAACCGTTGCGGCACAACCAGAAGGTCCTCGTCAAGTCGGGCGCGAAGACGGTCCCGGCGATGGTCACGGAGCTGCGCACGCGGTTCGACGAGCAGAAGCTCGCGACCCACGAGGACCCGGAGACGTTGTCCCTCAACGAGATCGGCCAGGTGTCGCTGCGCACGGCGGAGCCGATCCCGGTCGACCGCTACTCGAGCCGCGGCCGGACCGGCGCCTTCCTGGTGATCGACCCGGCCGACGGCACGACGCTCGCGGCGGGGCTGGTCGGGGCTCCGCTCCCGTTGCTGGACAGGAACCAGTGACGTCCTCCCTTCCGCACGCGGATGCGTTCGGGCTTCCGCGCGCGCCGCTCGTCGCCGTGGCGCACGGCAGCCGCGATCCGCGGTCCGCCGCGACCATCGCCGCGCTGCTGGACGTCCTGCGCGCGGCCGAGCCCGGTCTCGACGTGCGTACCGCGTTCCTCGACCTGTCCGCGCCGCGACTGCCGGACGTGCTGTCCACGCTCGCCGGTGAGGGGCACCGGGAAGCGGTGATCGTGCCGCTGCTGCTGGGTTCGGCGTTCCACGCGCGGGTCGACCTGCCCGCGCTGGTCGCCGAGGCGCACGCCCGGTTCCCCCGGCTCACGATCTCGGTGTCGGACGTGCTCGGCCCGGACGAGCGGCTGTCGTCGGTGGCGCTGCGGCGGCTCACCGAGGCGGGCGTCCGGCTCGACGACCCGTCGCTGGGGATCGTGCTGGCGGGTGCCGGTTCCTCCCACGCGCCTGCGAACGCGGCGGTGGCCGACGTGGCCGCGTCGTGGGCCCGCCGATTCCCGGTGGCGGGGGTGCGGGCGGCGTTCGCGTCGACCGCGGACCCGGACGTGCCGGCGGCGGTCGCGTCGCTGCGCGCGGCGGGTGCCCGCCGGATCGCGGTGGCGTCGTGGTTCCTCGCACCGGGCCGGTTGCCGGACCGGGCGGCGGCGCTGGCGGGGAACGCGGTGGTGGCGGACCCAATGGGCGCGGCGCCGGAACTGGCATCGCTGATCGTGGACCGGTACCTGGCCACCGCCGCCGTCGCAGCCGCCTGACCTGGAGTTACTCCGCTCAGTCGCGCCGGTTCGACCATTGGGCGGCGCCCGGTTCGCAGTCAATCGTGCACTATCGGTAACCGTGAAGGGGTTGACGTAAAGGCTACTCGGCAGTAGACAAGGAAGTGCCTGGGCATCACCGGTACCGGAAACACTTACCCTGCAACGTTTCCAAGGTGAGGACAATGAGGTCTACCCTGCTCAAAACCGCCGCGGCCGTCATCGCCGCCGTGGCCGCCTCCGCCGTCATCGCGCCGACCGCCGCCGCGGCGACGACAGACATCGTCTTCGACTGCCGTGGCGACACACCGTTCGGCGCCGAGTACATGACGCTGAACCAGACTGTCGACGCGACGGCCCCCGCGACCGTCTCCCCGAGCGGCGCCCTCGACATCGTCGTCGACCCGGCGCCGAACCAGGTCCCGTCCGAAGCGGCGGGCTACACGGTCAGGGAAGTCCGCGACTTCACGCTGAAGGTCCCCGTCCCGACCAACTCGACGCTCACCGGCGTGACGCTGACCGGTGGCTCCGGCCTGGGCAGCACACCCACCTGGTCGGAGTCCGGCGGCATCGTCACCGTGTCCTTCGCCGGCCCGATCGCGGGCGGCGCCTCGTTCGAACTGCCGACCATCACCGCGCACCTGACGGCGGGGGCTTCAGGTGCCATCGAGTCCACGCTCTACGGCACCAGTTACGACGACCCCGGCCTGACGTTCACCGCGGTCGTGTCGACGTTCATCGGCAACGTCTCGGTCCCGACGTCGTGTTTCCCCAACCCCAACCCGGTACTCACGTCGACCACCATCGGCTGACCGGGCGCGGATGAGGAACGGTCCCCCTGCGACGGCGCAGGGGGACCGTCCCCCTGCGTAGAATGCGCAGGTGAACTGGGGTAGATGGACCGTGGCGGCGGCCGCCGCACTGATCGCGGGCGGCGTGACGGCCGCCGACACCATCCCGTACACCGACGACGTCCGCCCGATGATCGAGAGGGCCCGGGAGTGGTTCCGCGCGAGCCCGGTGTACGACCAGGACGCGTGCTTCCGCGCCGACACCGGCTACGCCCGCACCGACTGGGGCGGCGTACTCGGCGGCTGCCACCAGCCGTACTACCGCACCGACTGCTCGGGGTTCGTGTCCATGGTCTGGGGCCTGCGCGTCAGCTACGCCACCCCGCGCGAAGGCCTGGAACACGACCTCACGGACGTCTCGCGCGTGATCACGAAGGACGAACTCCGCACCGGCGACGCACTCCTCGCGTGGGGCAGGCACGTCCGCCTGTTCGACCACTGGACCAACGCCGCCCGGACGACCTACGTCGCCTACGACTTCGGCGCCACCCCGGTCAAACACCAGGAGTACACGTGGAACGGCCCTGGCGAGTACGACTACGTCCCGATCAGGTACACGCCTGACCACTGATTCAGCTGTCCTTTATTTGTCAACTATTTCCGCACATCTGTCGCTTATGCTCGGACGGCACCATCATTCGGGTCGAAGGGGCGACGACACGCGGTGTCCGACTACGAATTCGATGTCTTCATCAGCTATCGCCGTGACGGCAATCCCTACAAATGGGTGCGCAACCACTTCCACCCGCGATTGAAAGATCATCTCGCCGACCACCTCCGTCACGATCCGAAGGTGTTCATCGACGAGGGCATCGAAGTGGGGAGCGTCTGGCCGGACCAGCTCGGCGAGGCCCTGAACCGAACCAGAATTCTCGTGCCGGTGTTCTCTCCGCAGTACTTCCGGTCGCGGTGGTGCCTCGCGGAATGGCACAGCATGGCAGCACGCGAGAAGCTGCTCGACCACTCCGGACTGATCTATCCGGTGCTGTTCTCCGATTCCGACAACTTCCCGAGCTTCGCACGGGAAAGATCTTGGCGGGATCTCAAGAAGTGGAACCACCCCGACCCCGTGTTCCAACAGACCGTTCGGTGGATCGACTTTCTGCAGGAGATCGAGGACGTTGCCATCGAGCTGGCCAAGCGGATCGACCGGGTGCCGCCGTGGAAGCCGGACTGGCCGATCGAACGGCCGGACCCACCCATGCCGGGCATGACGCCGTTGCCGAGGTTCTGACATGGCGGGCACGGTCGTCACCTTCTACTCGTTCAAGGGCGGTGTCGGGCGCAGCTTCGCGCTGAGCAACATCGCGATCCTGCTGGCACGGTGGGGATACCGGGTCCTGACCATCGACTGGGACCTGGAGGCGCCCGGACTGCCCGCGTACTTCAAGCCGCTGCTGAAGTCCCCGCCCACCACCGGGATCATCGACCTCGTCGACGACTTCGCGGCCAGCGCGCAACAGCCGTCGAGCGCCTACATCACCGAGTTGGAACTCGACGAACCGGGCACGGTCCACCTGCTCGCGGCGGGCGGCCAGCACGAGGACGACTACGCCCGGCGTGTCCAGAGCATCGACTGGGCCGCCCTGTACGCCCAGGGTTTCGCCGACGCCCTGGAACTGTGCCGCGCGGAGTGGACCGAGGCGTACGACTTCGTGCTCATCGACAGCCGCACCGGGTTCGCCGACATCGCGAGCATCTGCACCGCGCACCTCCCCGACCACCTGGTCGTGCTGTTCACGGCGAACGACCAGAGCGTGGGCGGTGCGCTCGACGTCGTGCGGCGCGCGGACAAGGCCCGTGACCGGATGCCGTACGACCGGCCGCAGCTCACCGCGCTGCCGGTGCTGTCCCGGTTCGACAGCCGGGTCGAGTACGAACGGGCGGAGTCGTGGTACCGGACGTGCACCGAGCTGACCACGCCGTTGTTCGGCAACTGGCTGGTGCACAACGTGTCGCCGTCGCTCATGCTGCGGCACCTGACGCTGCCGTACGTGTCGTACTGGAGCTTCGGCGAACAACTCCCGGTGCTGGCCGAGCGGGTGCCGTCGGCGAACCAGATCGCGTACGCGCTGGAGACCATCGCCGCGGTGGTGGCGCACAAGCTGGACCGCAGCGACCTGTTGGCGGACAACAGGGACGCGTTCGTCACGGCCGCGCGCGGCCAGCCCCGCGACTTCGCCGTCGACATCCTGGTGAGCACCCCGCGCTCGACCCTCGGCCCCGCGACCGCGCTGGTCCGGGACCTGCGTGCGCTGGGCGTGCGGGCGGAGAGCTCGCTGTCCGGCGACGTCGACTTCCTCGCCCACGCGCAGGACGCCGCCCGCCACCTGTGCCTGGTCATCGACGGCCAGGTGAGCCGCTGGCAGACCGCGGAGGCGGAGTGGTTCCTGCGCAGAACCCTCGCCGCCGACACCGACCGCCGCCTGTTCCCGGTGTTGACGTCCGCGACGGATCCCCGGGTTCTGCCCGGTTTCCTCCGCAACCTGCGGCACCTGGAACTGGGCCCCCTGGTCGCGTCGAACCTCCACGCGGAGGTGGTGGGCGACAACCCGGTCCCAGCGCCGAGGGCCGACCCGGCCCAGGTGTACACGGACGCGTCCGCGACCGCCGAACGAAGCAGGACGGCGCTGCTCACCTACACCGGCTGGCACGTGGTGGAACGCACCGTGCGCGCCATGGCGAACGCCACCCGAGACGGTGACGTCAAGCGGATGCGTGTCCTGGTCGCGGAGCTAGAAGCCGTCATCGCGCCCGCTGTCCAGGACAACGGTCGCGTCGCGATCCCCGGGAACGTGGCGGATCTGGTCACAGCCTTGCTCAGCAGACTCGGTTGGCGAATAAGGGAAATGAGTAATCGATGAACGATCGGCTCACCAGTCAGGACATCTCGGCGCTGCTCACGCTGATGGCGGTGGCACGCGAGATCGACAACACGAAGCTGGAGGAGGTCACCGGCATCCGCATCACCGGTGACGTCCGCAGGCGCCTCAACCGTCTCGGCCTCGTCAGCAGTACCCGCGAGGGCAACAAGCCCTACGTCCACGACCTCACCGACAAGGGCTGGGTCCGCTGCCGGACCGAGTTCACCGCGGAACGTCCCGCGCGACCGGGTTACTACGGCTACGCGTTCTTCGCCGTCCTCAACAGCCTCGACCGGTTCATGAACCGGGAGAACCGCCAGCTCGCGGACGTGTTCCAGCCGGGGGACGAGCCTGGCCCCGGCTCCGGCCTGGAGACCCATATCCGGACCGCCTACCGCAAGCTCGCGGCGAAGCCGGGCGACTGGGTGCACCTCACCAAACTGCGCCCGCTGCTGAACGGCGCCGCGAAGGAGGACGTCGACGACGTGCTGAAGGCACTGGGCCGCAAGCAGGAGATCACGCTCGCGCCCAACCCCGACCGCAAGGGGGTGACGGCTGAGGATCGCGCCGCGGCGGTGCGGATCGGCGGCGACGAGAACCACATGATCGCGATCGAGGAATCATGACGCGGGATCCGAGGGAGGCACTCGCCGCACTCCGGTTCAACTGGGCGGAGACCCCGGACGACGTCTGGAGCACCTCCCCGTATCACGTCGACGGCCTCCACGAGGACGCGGAGCGCGCGGTCCGCGCGGGCATCAAGGACGCGATCGACAGCAACGGGCCGAGCCCCATCGGGCTCGTGCTCCAGGGCCAGAAGGGCGTCGGCAAGACCCACCTTCTCGGCTGGGTCCGCCGTGAGGTGCAGAGCCAGGACGGCTACTTCTTCCTGGTGGCACTCAGCACGGGCAGCGTGTTCTGGTCGGACGTCGTGCAGCATGTCCTGGCCGGGCTGTTGAGGGCCGACGACGGGGAGCGCCAGCTGACGCGATTCCTGCGCAGGCTCTGCGCGCTGGCGGGCACGCGGGACGCCGTTGCGAACGCGATCGTCGGCGACAAACGGGTTTCCGTCGACGACCTCGACACGTTCGTCACCGATCTGTTCCGCCTCGACCGCGCGGTCGGCAAGAGGTGCGCGGACACGGCCAGGGCGCTGGTGTTGTTCGCGTCGCCGGACATGACGAAGTCCGACATCGGTGAGGACTACTTCGACGGGTTCGACGAACCCGAGCGGGAGGACCGCGACAAGTGGGGTATCCGCCCGGTGATCAAGCAGCCGCACGAGATCGCTCAGGAGATCTTCCAGCTGCTGGCGCTCACCGGCGCGAGTGTGATCGCCGTCGACCAACTCGACACCCTTGTCGCCAAGTCGACCGAGACGCCGCTGCACGCCGAGGACGACGCACGGGTGGCGGTGGAGCTGTCGCTGCTCGCGGACGGGCTGATGCAGCTGCGGGAGCGGACCCGGCGCACGCTCTCGCTCGTCGCCTGCCTGCCGAACTCGTGGCACCTGCTGGCGGACAAGGCCGTCGACTCGGTGCCGGACCGGTTCCGCACCACGCGGCCGCTCGACCGGATCGTCGACCCGGAACAGGGCCGGGAGTTCGTGCGGAAGTGGCTCGGCGTGCCGTACGCCAACATCGGGTTCACGCCTCCACACCCGACCTGGCCGGTGTCGCCGGAAGCGTTCGGGGCCGCGTGGGACACCTACCGGGCCCGGGAACTGCTCAAGCGGATCGACGCGCACGTGGAGGCCTGTCTGCGCGGGGAGATCCATGAGCTGACGTCGTTCGACACCGGACCCACGATCGTGGTGAGCGAGCCGCCGACCGGACCGGAGCCCGCGTACTTCGCCGAGTTGGACGAGAAGTTCGCTCAGCTGCAGGCCGAGGTCGACGTGTCAGCACCGCTCGACGAGCAGATCGAGGACCGGGTGATGCCCGCGTACCTGTCGGCCGCCCTGCGGTCGTGGATCACCGAGGTCGGCAACGACGACATGGTGTGGAAGGCCGATCCGGCACCGGAGGGGAAGCCCGTGGTGCACGCGTCGATCCGGCGCACCCTCGATGAGGAGTTCGACATCGAGGAGCACTGGACCTTCCGGGCCATCGCCGCGGCTCAGCCCATCTCCGCCTTGCACCGGATCCGCAACGCCCGGTCCGCTGCTGGTGTGCGGGGCAACGCGAACAACCGGCACCTGGTCCTGATCCGCAACCGCCCGTGGTCGAAAGGCGCGAAGACCACGCAGGAACTCAACGAGTTCCATGAGAAGGGCGGCAAAGACGTCCACATCAGCCACGACGATCTCCGCACGTTCGGCGCGCTGACCGAGATGCTCACGACCCAGAGCTACGGTTTGCGCGAATGGCTCGTCGCCCGCAAGCCCGCGAGCAGTTCGGCGCTGTTCTCGACGCTCCTCCCGACGACCCCACCGCCGCGCCAGTCCCCGTGGCCGGACGCCGATCCCGACACCCCCACAGCTCCCTCGACCAACGGTCGTCATGCCGCACCCCAGGCGCCCGTCCCACCGCATACCGGCACCCAACGCCCCGCCACACCCACCTCCCAGGCGCGCACCGAATCCCCCACCGCGATCACCCTCGGCGTCGACCAGCCCGTCGCCGTCGAACTGGAGTCGTTGCGCAAGCACGCCGTGGTGTTCGCCGGGTCGGGATCCGGGAAGACCGTGCTGATCAGGCGCATCGTCGAGGAGTGCGCACGGCGCGGGGTGTCCGCGATCGTCCTCGACCCCAACAACGACCTCGCCCGGCTCGGGGACCCGTGGCCCGCGCCGCCCGACGGCTGGGGGCCCGGGGACGCCGACGCGGCACGCGACTACCTCGACAACACCGACGTCGTGGTCTGGACGCCCGGCCGGGCCGGCGGGCGGCCGCTGAGCTTCCACCCGCTGCCGGACTTCGCCGGGGTGCTCGACGACGAGGACGAGTTCACCGCCGCCGTGGAGGTGGCCGTCGCCGCCCTGGCACCGCACGCCAAGGTCACCGGCGCCGCCAACAAGGCCGTCCGCGGCAAGGCGGTGTTGCGGGAGGCGCTCACCCACTACGCGCGCAAGGGCACGCGCGGCATGCTCAGCTTCATCGACATGCTCTCCGACCTGCCGGACGGGGTGAGCCGCCTCGGCAGCGCACACGCGATCGCCGCCGACCTGGCCGAGAACCTCAAGGCAGCGATGGTCAACGACCCGCTCTTCGCGGGGGCGGGCGAGCCGGCGGACCCGGCCGTGCTGTTCACGCCTGCGCCGGGCAAGCGTGCCCGTGTCTCGGTGGTCAGCTTCGTCGGGCTGCCCGCCGACGAGCAGAAGCAGGCGTTCGTCAACCAGCTGCAGATGGAGATCTTCGCGTGGATCAAGCGGAACCCGGCGGGTGACCGGCCGCTCGGCGGGCTGCTCGTGATGGACGAGGCACAGACGCTCGCGCCGTCGGCCGGGCTGACCGCCAGCACCCGCAGCACGATCGTGCTGGCCTCGCAGGCGCGCAAGTACGGCCTCGGGCTCCTGTTCGCCACCCAGGCACCGAAGGGCCTGCACAACCAGATCACCGGCAACGCCACCACCCAGTTCTTCGGCCGGCTGAACAGCCCGGCGCAGATCGCCGCCGCGAACGAGATGGCCAGGGCGAAGGGCAGCACGCTCGACGACATCTCGGGACTGCGGCGCGGCCAGTTCTACGTCACCGGCGACACGTTCGCGTTCCGGCGCATCGAGTCACCGCTGTGCCTGTCCCACCACCCCGCCAGCCCGCTGCGTCTCGAGGAGGTGCTCGACCGAGCCCGGAACAATCACCGGTGATTGGTTTACGCTTCCGACCATGGCTGACGAGCTGGTGCACTACACGGTCGACAAGGGCGTCGCCAGGATCACCCTGGACTCGCCGCACAACCGGAACGCCCTGTCCGCGCGGTTGCGGCGGGAGTTGCGGGACCACCTGGCCGCCGCGGCGGGCGACGACGGCGTTCGGGTGATCCTGCTCGATCACACCGGGCCGGTGTTCTGTGCCGGGATGGACCTCAAGGAGGCCGGGGACCCGAACTCGAGCACGGCCGGGGTGAACGAGTTCCCCGAGATCCTCACGCAGATCTGGACCAGCGCGAAGCCCGTCGTCGCGAAGCTTGCCGGGCCTGCCCGGGCCGGTGGGGTGGGGATCGTCGCCGCCGCGGACATCGCGGTGGCCGTGGACTCCGCGACGTTCGCGTTCACCGAGGTCCGGCTGGGGCTCGTGCCCGCGGTGATCTCCGTGACCGTCCTGCCGCGGCTGTTGCCGCGGGCCGCGCACGAGCTGTTCCTCACCGGGGAGAAGTTCGACGCGCGGCGGGCCGTCGAGATCGGGCTGCTCAACTCCGCCGTCGCCGCCGAGGCGCTGGACGCCGAGGTCGACCGGTACACCGGCATGCTCGCGCTCGGCGGGCCCACGGCGCTCGCGGCCACCAAGGACATGCTGCGACGTACCAGGGCCGCCGACCTCGCCGACGACTTCGGGGACATGCTGGAGCTGTCCGCCGGCTTCTTCGCGGGCGACGAGGGGCAGGAGGGGATCCGGGCGTTCGCGGAGAAGCGGCCGCCGGCGTGGGTCCCTAACGGGTGACGTCGACCTTCACGAACGACTCGTAGTGGTCGCCGGTGTAGTAGACCTCGTCCGCCGCACCGGTGACCAGTCTGCGGGCGCCGCGGTCGTCGCTGCCGGGTGTCTGGACCGTGTACTCGTGGTAGTAGCCGCGGTCCTGCTCGGGCAGCAGACCCTCGCGGTTGCCGAACACCTTGCCGTCGTCCTCGGGGAACGGGAACGGGCCGCCCTGCTCGATCAGCCGCCACGTGTCGGCGGCCTCGGCGGGCAGGTCGGACAGCGCCTGTTCGCGCATGCCCGTGGTCGGCGCCGGTGGCTCGTCGGTCAGCTGGGACTGCACGAACCAGCCGGCCAGCACGAGTACGACGAGCCCGACCAGGGCGACCGTGATGCGTCTGGATGACCCCACGGGCCTCACCCTATGGAGTCACCGCGAGGCCGAGTCGACCAGATCCACCCTGCGCGTGTCGTCGCCGTCCTCGGCGCCGATCGGCGCCTCGTCACCGGGCGCCGGGCCGAACCAGGTGGACGCGTGGTCGACGGCGCGGTCGATCGCCCAGGCCAGGACCACGCAGAACGGCCCCAGCAGCACCATCACGAGGGCGAACTGGAGCGGGAACGCAAGGCCGGACACCCACAACTCCACGCTGTTCCACCACTCCGCCACCATGACTACGAGAGTAGACCTGTACCACTTCCCTAGTCCGCCAGATGCCCTGACTGGGTAACGTGACGGACCATGTTCGCCGTTTACGCAGCAGAGCCGAACCCGGACAGCCCGCTCGACGCGTTGCGGGTCGGCGAGCGACCCGAGCCCGAGGTCCCCGACGGCTGGGTGGCCGTCGACGTGCGGGCGGGCAGCCTGAACATGCACGACCTGTGGACGTTGCGGGGTGTCGGGATCAAGGCCGACCAGTTCCCGATGATCCTGGGCTGCGACGGCGCTGGCGTGCTCGGTGACGGGACCGAGGTCGTCATCCACGGTGTGATCGGCGACACGTCCTTCGGTGACGAGACGTTCGACCCGAAGCGCAACCTGCTCACCGAGAAGTACCAGGGCACCTTCGCGGAGAAGGTCGTCGTGCCCGCGCGCAACGTGCTGCCCAAACCGGCGTCGCTGTCGTTCGCCGAGGCCGCGTGCATGGGCACGGCGTGGCTGACCGCGTTCCGGATGCTCTTCTCCCGCTCCGGCATGCGGCCGGGCCAGACGATGCTGGTGCAGGGCGCGTCCGGCGGGGTCTCGACCGCGCTGGTCACACTCGGCAAGGCCGCCGGCATGCGGGTGTGGGTGACCGGGCGGACCGAGGAGAAGCGCGCGCTCGCCATGTCGCTGGGCGCCGACGCGGCGTTCGAGTCCGGCGCACGGCTGCCCGAGCGGGTCGACGCCGTGTTCGAGACGGTCGGCAAGGCCACCTGGGCGCACTCGATGAAGTCGGTGAAGCCCGGTGGGACGCTCGTCGTATCCGGTTCCACCAGCGGCCCCGACCCGAGTGCCGACCTTCAGCGGCTGTTCTTCATGCAGATCCGCGTGGTTGGCTCGATGATGGGCAACAGGGAAGAGCTCGCCGACCTCCTGGCGTTCTGCGACCTGAAGGGCCTGCGCCCGGCGATCGGCGCCGAGCTGCCCATGACCGAGGCGAAGGACGGGTTCGAGCAGATGCTGGCCGGAGAAACCGCGGGAAAGATCGTTTTCACCCGATGAAGCGCACGTTCACCCTCGACGACGCCATCCAGGTCGCACGCCGTGCACACGAGGGCCAGCTCGACAAGTCGGGCCGGCCTTACATCGGTCACCCGTTACGGGTGATGGGCGCACTGCGTGACGAGCGCGAACGGATGGCGGCGGTGCTGCACGACGTCGTCGAGGACACGACCGTGACGATCGACGACCTCCGTGAAGCGGGCTGCCCCGCCGAGGTGCTCGACGCGATCGCGGCGATCAGCAAGCGCCCTGGCGAGGACCAGGAGGCGTACCTGGCACGGGTGGCGGAGAACCGGATCGCGCTGGCGGTGAAGCGTGCGGACATCGCGGACAACATGTCCCCGGACCGCATGTCGCGGCTGGACAAGGCGACGCAGGAGCGGCTGCTCGCCAAGTACACGTCAGCGCTGCGCCAGCTGGGCGCCTAGCGTCTTCGGCGCGACGGTCCGGTAGGCGTCCTCGACGATCTCACCGACCTCGTCCCAGTCGACCTCGACGTCCAGGTGGACCCCGAGCCAGCCGCGGTGGCCGACGTAGGGCGGACGGAAGTACCGTTCGCCGTCGACCAGCGCCTCCTGCGCCCCCGGCGGCGCCGCACACCAGAACCCGACCCGGTCGTCGTGGTGCCGGTCGGCGAACATCACGAACATCCGCTTGCGCACGAACCACGCCGGCTCCCCGTGGCTGACCTTCTCGGTCACCTCCGGCAGGGCCGTGCACAACGCCCGGAGGCGCTCGATCACGTCCATGCCACGACGGTAACGCCCCCGTCTTGGACGAAAGTGACCTACGAGGCCAGCTGCCGAGCAGATCGCGGGGCACGATCCGCACGGGGAACGGCTGGTCCACCGACAGCACGTCGGTGTCCTTCACCTCGACGGCCAGCACCGGAGCGACCGGCAGACACTCCTCAGTGAAATCCGCTGAACGTCCGACCAGGGCATCGGGCTGTAGCTCCGTCATGTCCGACGGCCGGACAGCGAACGGCCCCGGCAACACCTCGAAACCGCCAGGGCAATGCCTCTCCAGCACAGGATCACGAAGGGTGACGGCCGAGCAGGTCGGTGAGCACGATCCGGACCGGGTACGGCTTCTCGGTCTCGAAGGGTTCCTCCGCGACGACCTCGGCGACCTGCTCGTACGCCTCGTCCACCAGCGCGTACACCAGCATCGACGGACGGGCCGGGTCGAGGACCCAGTAGTGCGGCACGCCCATGCGCTCGTAGGCGGCCTTCTTGTTGTTGAGGTCGTTGATCGTGCTGGCCGGGTCGACGACCTCCACCACCAGCTCCGGCGCGTCGTACACGACCTCGCCGTCGATGTCGTCGTCCCACGCCACCTGCACGTCCGGCCGCAGCTCCGTGTCGAACGACGGGCGGACGACGTACGGCGGCCACAGCACGGCCAGCTCCTCCGGGCACGTCTCGTCGAGCAGCTCGCCGAGCCGGACCAGTGCCCGCTGGTGCCGCCTGCCGGGTGGCGGGCTGACGAACAGCACGCCGTCGATCAGCTCGTAGACGTTGCCGTCGTCCGGCATGAAGTCGAGATCGTCCACCGTGAACGGCCGCCCCATGTCGCTCATGGTGCACTGCCGGTGTGCACAACACCATCCTCAGCGCGGCGGGCGCACTGATCCGTGACGAGCAGGGCCGGATCCTGCTGCTCGAACCGACGTACAAGGACCACTGGGAGATCCCCGGCGGCATCATCGAGGTCGGTGAGACGCCGTCGCAGGGGTGCGCACGCGAGCTGACCGAGGAGCTGGGCCTGGTCCGTGAGCCCGGCGCGCTGCTGGTCGTCGACTGGGCGCCGCACCCGACGCAGGGCGACCGGGTGCTGTTCGTGTTCGACGGCGGGACGCTCACGGTCAGCGAGATCGCGGCGATCCGGCTGCAGGCCGAGGAACTGAGGTCGTACGCGTTCCTGTCGCCCGACGAGGCGTTCCACCGGCTGATCCCCCGGCTGGAACGGCGGATGCGGGCCGCTGTGCGCGCGCAGGAGCAGGGCCGGACCGTGTACCTGGAGCACGGGATCGCGCACGCTGGGTAGTCCTACTCATTTCGAGCGACCCGTGGGTCCGGCGGGCCGCGGGCGCCGTCACAGGTCGCATGCAGGAGCTGATCCACCGGGCCGCCCGCGGTGACGAGGACGCCTGGCACGAACTGGTCAACCGGCACGCGCCCGTCATCTGGTCGGTGACGCGGGCACACCGGTTACGGGGCGCGGACGCGGCCGACGCGTCGCAGAACACGTGGGCGGCGCTCGCCGAACACCTGCCCAAGCTGCGCAACCCGGACCGGCTCGCGGGCTGGCTGGCGACCACCGCCCGCCGCGAGTGCCTGCGGATCATGCTGCAGGGCAGACGCGAGGTCCCGTTCGACGAGATCGAGGTCGAGACCTACGAGGAGCCCACGGTGTTCCGCAACGCGCGGGACAGGCTGCTGTGGCAGGCGTTCGGCACGCTCCCCGCGCGGTGCAGGGAGCTGCTCGGGCTGCTGGCGCACGCGCCGGAGATGACGTACGTGCAGCTCAGCCGCGCGCTGGGGATCAAGGTGAACAGCATCGGCCAGACGAGGGGGCGCTGCCTGGACACGCTGCGCCGCAAGCTGCTCATCCTCGGAGGTGGTCCGGAATGACGTTCACCCGTGGTGACCTGCGGTTGCTGGCTGCGTTGGCGGCGTTGCTGCGCCGGGTCGACCCGGTGCCGCCGGAGGTACTCGCCGACGCGACGGCCGTGGGCCTGCGCCTTCGGCCGGGCCGCGAACCCCGGCTCGCGGACCAGCGGCTCGACATCGCATGGCTGATCCCGGGTACACCGGCATAGCGACGGCGGTGTACCGGCGTCTGGTCGACGCCGGTACACCGCTCCGCGCTACTTCTTCTTCGTCTTGTCCGGGGACTCGTCGGTGGACAGGGCGGCGACGAAGGCTTCCTGGGGGACCTCCACACGGCCCACCATCTTCATCCGCTTCTTGCCTTCCTTCTGCTTCTCCAGCAGCTTGCGCTTACGGGTGATGTCACCGCCGTAGCACTTGGCGAGCACGTCCTTGCGTATCGCGCGCACCGTCTCGCGGGCGATGACGCGGGCGCCGATCGCCGCCTGGATCGGGACCTCGAACTGCTGCCTCGGGATGAGCTCGCGCAGCTTCGACGCCATCTTCGTGCCGTAGCCGTACGCGGCCTCGCGGTGGACGATCGCGGAGAAGGCGTCGACCGGTTCGCCCTGCAGGAGGATGTCGACCTTCACCAGGTCGGCCTTCTGGTCGCCTGCTGGCTCGTAGTCCAGCGACGCGTAGCCGCGGGTGCGGGACTTCAGCGCGTCGAAGAAGTCGAAGATGATCTCGCCCAGCGGCATGGTGTACCGGAGTTCCACGCGGTCCGTCGACAGGTAGTCCATGCCTCCGAGCTGGCCACGCCGCGACTGGCACAGCTCCATGATCGCGCCGATGTAGTCGCTCGGCGCGATCACCGTCGTCTTCACGACCGGTTCGTAGACCTCCGCGATCTTGCCTTCCGGCCAGTCCGACGGGTTCGTCACCTCCGCGTCGGTGCCGTCGTCGAGCACGACGCGGTAGACGACGTTCGGGGCGGTGGAGATGAGGTCCAGGCCCGCCTCGCGTTCGAGGCGTTCGCGGACGATCTCCAGGTGCAGCAGGCCCAGGAAGCCGCAGCGGAAACCGAAGCCTAGCGCGGCGGACGTCTCCGGCTCGTAGCTCAGCGCCGCGTCGTTCAGGCGCAGCTTGTCCAGCGCCTCGCGCAGGTCCGCGTAGTCCGAACCGTCCACCGGATACAGTCCGGAGTAGACCATCGGCTTCGGTTCCTGGTAGCCCGCGAGTGGTTCGGTGGCCCCGCGCTTCTCGGCCGTGACCGTGTCGCCGACCTTCGACTGGCGCACGTCCTTCACACCGGTGATCAGGTACCCGACCTCACCGACGCCGAGCCCCTTCGACGGCTTCGGCTCCGGCGAGATGATGCCCACCTCGAGCAGCTCGTGCGTGGCGCCGGTCGACATCATCTTGATCCGCTGGCGCGGCGTGATCTCGCCGTCCACGACACGGATGTACGTCACGACGCCGCGGTAGGTGTCGTACACGGAGTCGAAGATCATCGCGCGGGTCGGGGCGTCGGCCCTGCCCTCGGGCGCCGGCACGCGGCGGACGATCTCGTTCAGCAGCTCCCGCACCCCGAGACCGGTCTTCGCCGAGACGCGCATCACATCGGACGGCTCGCAGCCGACGATGTGCGCGAGCTCCTCGGCGTACTTCTCCGGGTCCGCGGCGGGCAGGTCGATCTTGTTGAGGACCGGGATGATCTCCAGGTCGTTCTCCATCGCGAGGTACAGGTTGGCGAGCGTCTGCGCCTCGATCCCCTGCGCGGCGTCGACCAGCAGGATCGCGCCCTCGCACGCCTCCAGCGCGCGCGACACCTCGTAGGTGAAGTCGACGTGGCCGGGCGTGTCGATCATGTGCAGCACGTGGTCCTGGCCGCCGACCTGCCACGGCAGTCGCACGTTCTGCGCCTTGATCGTGATGCCGCGTTCACGCTCGATGTCCATGCGGTCCAGGTACTGGGCCCGCATCAGGCGCTCCTCGACCACACCGGTGATCTGCAGCATCCGGTCGGCGAGGGTCGACTTGCCGTGGTCGATGTGCGCGATGATGCAGAAGTTCCTGATCAGCTCAGGGTTCGTGAACGTCGTGTCGGCGAAAGTGGTCACTCAGGTTCCTCGCGGTGTCTACGGGTACCACACATCGTCCCACGTGCCCCGGAACCGCCTGCGCCCTCGTTCGGCGAACCACGTCGAACTGTAGTGCCATGGTACTTGTGAACACCTTTCGCTCATTGCTGGACAAGGTGGACGAGCGCCTGGGCGACGGACTCGAGCACGTCCTCCGCGCCCACCACGAACGCCGGTTGCGGCACCTGGGCTGGGGCGAGGTCCTCGAACCGACCGGCATGACGGACCGCTTCGGCGGCCGGGCGGCGATCCGCCACGGCAACCGCGTGGACGTGCTGGTCGACGGCGAGGAGGCCCTGCCCGCCATCGCGCAGGCCGTCAGGAACGCCAGGTCACACGTGCACATCGCCAACTGGCACGCGAGCCCGGACTTCCGGTTGACCCGCGAGGACGACGCGCCCACGCTGCGTGACCTGCTCGCCACGACCGCGCGGCGCGGTGTCGACGTGCGGCTGCTGCTGTGGGCGGGCCCGCCCGTGCCCGCGTTCCAGCCGACCCGGCGGCTGGTGCGGGCCGAGCAGCGGAAGTTCACCGAGAACTCGTCCGTCCGGTGCGTGCTGGACGCCCGCGAGCGGACCCTGCACTGCCACCACGAGAAGCTGGTGGTGATCGACGACACGGTCGCGTTCGTCGGCGGCGTCGACTTCACGGCGCTGGAGGGCGACCGGCACGACAGCACCGACCACCCGCCGAGCCGCCCGATCTGCTGGCACGACCTGATGACCCGGCTTGAGGGGCCGGTGGTCGCGGACGTGGCACGGCACTTCCGGCAGCGGTGGGCGGAGGTGGCGGCCGAGGACATACCGGAGCCGACGGTCCCGGCGCGGGCGGGCGGCACGAGCGTCCAACTGCTCCGCACCGTCCCCGACAAGACCTACGACTTCGCGCCGCGGGGCGAGTTCACGATCCTCGACGCGTACCTGCGCGCGCTGCGGTCCGCGCGGCGGCTCGTGTACCTGGAGAACCAGTTCCTGTGGTCGCCGGAGATCGCCGAGGTGCTGATCGACAAGCTGCGGGACCCGCCGGACGAGAGGTTCCGCGTGGTCCTGCTGCTGCCGCGCAAGCCGAGCAACGGTGCGGACACCACCCGTGGCCAGCTGAGCAGGCTGCTCGACGCCGACGGCGGCGACGGCAGGCTGCTGGCGACCACGATCAGCACGCACGAAGGCGACGAGTCGGCGCCGGTCTACGTGCACGCGAAACTCGGCATCGTCGACGACGAGTGGATGACGATCGGGTCGGCGAACCTGAACGAGCACTCGCTGTTCAACGACACCGAGGTCAACGTGGCGACCGACGACCGGGAGCTGATCCGCGCGACCCGGCTGCGCCTGTGGTCGGAACACCTGCGGTGCCCGGCCGAGGAGCTGGGCGGCGACCCCACCGACATCGTCGACCACCGGTGGCGGCCGATCGCCGAGGAGCAGGCCGCGCTGGAGGCCAGGGGCGAGCGCCGCACGCACCGCCTCATCATGCTGCCCGGCGTCTCGCGACGGGCGGCACGACTGCAGGGCCCGCTGCGCGGCCTCCTGGTCGACGGCTGATCACCGCACGCGGACCCGCGACTCAGCGAGTCGCCGCGAAATGGGCCACGGCCCCGGACAGCTCCAGCCGGTCCACACGCATCCCAGCGCCGGAAAACCAGCGCTCCACGTCGTCCAGCGTGCGACCAGGCCCGAACAACCCGATCCGGTGAAACGCCTGGATCGCGAGATCCTGCCGGATCCCCGCACCGCGCACGATCGTGTCCCCGACGAACCGGGCGCCGTCCTTCAGACACCGGGAGATCTCCCGCACAGCGGCAGCCGGATCCGGAAGACAGTGCAGTCCGTTGAAGCACAGACACAGGTCGAACCTGTTGTCCGCGAACGGAAGCCGGGTGATGTCCGCGGCCGTCGCGGTGATGGCCCGGCCCAGGCGAGCGGCCCGCGCGCGTGTGCGGGACAGCATCACGGGTGAGATGTCGGCGGCCACGTACCGAAGGTCCTGTCCCGGGCGCATCCCGCGCAGTGCCGGGCCGCCGCCGCACGGCACGTCCAGGACCGCCGACCCGGCGGGCATCGCCCCGATGGTCCGGATCGTCTCGTACATCAGGCGGGTGTCGGTGCCCCACAGCACGGCACCGGCCGGCCGGGCGAGCCATTCGCGCTCGACCCCGAAGTCGTACACCCGCGCCGCGAGCCGGCTCCCGGCCCAGCCAGTCATGGCTCAACGGTAGCCCGGGAAGCGGCGTTGTCGGACGCGCTGGACCCGGTCATCGCCTGACCGGGTCCAGCCACCATCCCCCCGGGCTCTACTCGAACAGGCCCACCAGCTGGTCGTAGGCGAGGTAGGCGAACAAGACCAGGCACGCGACGAGCACCGTGTTCGACAGCCACCGCGACCGTCCCTCGGCGGTCACCCGGCGCGAGTTGAGCAGCACCAGCAACGTGCCCGCGAGGAACGGCATGAACAACGCGCCGAGTGCCCCGTAGGCGACCGTCAGCTGGAACGGCTTGTCGAGGAACAGCAGCACCATCGGCGGGAACGTCAGCCACAGCACGTACCCGCGGTAGGCGCGGCTGCGCTCCAGCTGCCTGTTCGACACCTTCTCGTCCACCCGGTCAGCGGGCGCCCGCAACGTCCGCCACCAGTCGGCGAACAACAGGCTCACGCCGTTCCACACGCCGATCACCGAGGTGAACGACACCGCGAAGAACCCGACGAGGAACGGGATCCTGGCCCACTCGCCGTAGTCGGCGGCGAGCGTGTCGCCGAGGTTCAGCAGGCCCTTGTCGCCAGTGACGACCTCCTGGCCGGCCAGCAGCTCGGCACCGACGATCAGCATCGCGATCACGAACACGCCGGTCGTGACGTAGCCGACCGCGTTGTCGGTGCGCATCATCGGCAGCCACGACGGGCCGCGCCAGCCCTTCGCGATCGTCCAGTAGCCGTAGGCGGCCATCGTGATGGTGCCGCCGACGCCGCCGACCAGGCCGAGCACGTACACGAGCGAACCGTCGGGCAGCCGTGGCACGAGTCCCCACGCGACGTCACCCAGGTTCGGGGTCACGAGGACCGCGGTGCCCACGACGGTCACGAACATGACGCCGACGAGCGCCGTCATGACCTTCTCGAGCAGGGCGTACCTGCCGTACCAGACGAGGAGGAACCCGGCGAGGCCGCACAGCATCGCCCAGTACCGGACCGACAGGAACGGGAACAGCGCGTTCAGTGGCAGGCCGGACGCGGACATCGCGGTGGCGCCGTACACGAAGCCCCACACGGCGGCGTACACGCCGAAGTACCACAGCGCCCACTTGCCGAGGGTGCGCCAGCCGGACAGGATCGTCTGCCCCGACGTCAGGTGCCAGCGCCCGACCGCCTCGCCGAGCGCCAGCTTGAACGCCGTGCCGATGATCACCGCCCACAGGAGCGTGTATCCGTACTTGGAGCCGGCGACCATCGTCGCCACCAGGTCACCGGCGCCGACGCCGGTCGCGGCGGCCATGATGCCGGGGCCGATCTGCTTGAGCCGGGCACGCCAGTCCTGGGGCGCGGCCACCACGGTGTGGTCCACTTCACTCGACATGCCGAGAACGTAACCTCGGTTCACTACCGGCCGAGCCAGACTTAACGGTCGCTTAGGAAAGAGGTCGCCCGGTGAAGGTCCTGGTCGTCGAGGACGACGACGGTGTCGCGAACGCGGTCGTCGGCGCTCTCGGCGCGCACGGCCACCTCACCGAGCGGCTCACCCGCGGCGAGGACGCGCTGACCCGCCACCACGACGCCGACCTGGTGCTGCTCGACCTCGGCCTGCCGGACGTGGACGGCCTGGAGGTGCTGCGGAAACTGCGCCGCGTGGCGACCACACCGGTGATCGTGCTGACCGCGCGCGGCGACGAGCGGTCCGTGGTCCGCGGCCTGCACCTCGGCGCCGACGACTACCTGGTCAAGCCCGTGCGGCTCGCCGAGCTGCTGGCCCGCATCCACGCGGTGACCCGCCGCGCCCGCCCGGCCGAGGAACACGCGGTGGTGCGTGTCCGGGACGTGGAGATCGACCTGGACGCCCGCCGCGTCACCACCGACGACGCCGAGATCGAGCTGACCGCGAAGGAGTTCGACATCCTCGCCGTCCTCGCCCGCAACCACGGTGTGGCGGTCAGCAGGCAGCGGCTGCTGGACGAGGTGTGGGGCGACGCGTACCTGGCGGTGTCCCGGTCGCTGGACGTGCACCTGACCGGGCTGCGTGCGAAGCTCGGCCGTCCCGGACTCGTGGCGACGATCCGCGGGTTCGGGTTCCGGTTGGAGGGCTAGTGCGGCGGCGGTTGCTGGCGGTGCTGCTGGCGTTCGCGGTGGTCGCGGTCGCCGGGTTCGCCGTGCCGCTGCTGCTGGCGACCGCGGCCAACCGGACCCAGCAGTTCGTGCTGTCCCGCACCGCGGACGCGGCCCGGTTCGCCGCGCTCGCACAGGAGAACCGCACCCAACTGGTCACCGAGGTCCGCGCGCACACGACGCTCTACGGCGACGGCGTGGTGGTCGTGGACGCCCGCCGCCGCGTCGTCATCGAGGCCGGGATGCGGGCGACGAACCCCGACGTGGCCGCGGCCATCGACGCCGCGTTGCGCAACCAGCCCCGGCAGGCGCCGCACGACCTGCGCCCGTGGTCCGACGGCACGGTGCTGTTCGCGCAGGCGGTGGGCACGGGCACCAGCGTGACCGGTGCGATCGTGCTGCGCTCGTCGGTGGCGCGGGCCGTGGCGGACATCCGCTTCCGGTGGGCGGTCGTGCTGCTGGCGGCGCTGCTCGCCGCCGCCGCGTGCGTGCTGCTCGTGCTGCGGATCGCGAGCTGGCTCCTGCGACCGGTCGCGCAACTGGCCGACGGCGTGCACGCGGTGGCGGCGGGCCGCGAACGCACACACGTCGACGTCGCCACCGGCCCGCCCGAGCTGCGGGGGCTCGCCGAGGAGTTCAACCAGATGTCCGACGCGCTCGCCGAGTCCGCGGGCAGGCAACGACAACTGGTCGCGGACGCGTCCCACCAGCTGCGCAACCCCCTGGCCGCGCTGCGGCTGCGCATCGACACCGCCGCGGTGACCGATCCCGCCTACGACCCGATGGTCCGCGAGCTCGACCGTCTCGAAGCGTTGCTGGACGGCATGCTGACCCTCGCGTCCGCGGACAGCATCGCCACCGACCTCGCCGCGTCCGCCACCGACGCCACCTGCGACGCGGCGACCGTGCTGGCCGACCGTGTCGAGGCGTGGCACGAAGCGGCGGCCGCGGTGTCCGTGCGTCTCGAAGGAGAAACCCCGGCGACGCTTCCCGTGCGCTGCGCGGAGTCCGAACTGGCACAGGTGCTGGACGTCGTGCTGGACAACGCGATCAAGTACGCGGGCGAGGGCGCCACGGTCCGCTGGAGCTCCCGGCGCACCGACGGCGAGACCACGGTGACCATCGACGACGACGGCCCCGGCGTCCCGGAGGAGCACCTGCGGCGCCTCACGGAACGCTTCTGGCGCGCCACCACCGCGACCCCCGGCTCCGGCCTGGGCCTCGCCATCGCGGAACGCCTGACCACCGCCCACGGCGGCCACCTCACCGTCCGCGGCGGCGACCGCGGCGGCCTGGCCGTCGACATCACCCTCCGGACCGCGCCATGACCTGTGGACAACCCGGCACCGCTCGCCCGAAACCGTCGTACTCCTCCGGTAGCGTGGCACCCGGGGGCCGGAGGCCGACCCGCCGCACGTTCCTCCTCACGGCGGCCACCGCCCTCGTCGCGACGGCCTGCACCGACAGTCCACAGCAGACGCTCCGGATCGCGGCTGGCGAACCCGGCGGTTTCTACAAGGAGTTCGCCGAACTGCTCGCCGCCGAGACGACCGCGACGGTCATCAGCACCACCGGCTCGGTCGAGAACCTGACACTCGTCAGGAACGGCGAAGCTGAGCTCGCCCTCACGCTCGCCGACGCCGCGTCCGCCGCCTACGCGGGCCGCACCCCGTTCACCACGACCGTCCCGCTCCGCGCGCTCGGCCGCGTCTACGAGAACTACATGCAGCTCGTCGTCCCCGCCGACAGCCCGGCCGAGTCCGTCACCGACCTCGCGGGCAAGCGGATCTCCCTGGGCGCCGAGGGGTCCGGCGCCGCCCTGTTCGGCGACCGGCTGATCGCCGGGTCCGGCATCACCGCCGACGTCGACCACCACCCGCTCGCCGACGCCGTCGCGGAACTCGCGGCGGGCACCGTCGACGCCATCCTGTGGTCCGGCGGGGTGCCGACGCCCGCGCTCGCGGACCTGCACCGGCGCCGCCCCATCCGTCTGGTCGACCTCACCGACCAGCTCCCCGCGCTGCAGGCCGCGTACGGCGCGGTGTACGAGCACGTCGCGGTCCCCGACGGCGGCTACGGCCACCCGGTCGACACCATCGGCGTGCCGAACCTGCTGGTCAGCCACCGCGACCTGCCCACGGACGTCGCCGCCGCGGTCGTGCGGGTGCTGGTCACCCGCGCGTCCCGGCTGGTGCCGCCGCAGGCACTCGGCACGCAGTACCTCGACCAGCGCTCGCTCATCGCGACCGCACCACTGCCGATGCACCCCGGTGCCGCGGCGGCGTACCGCGAACTACGCGGCTAGGCACGCCCAGCGACGTCCAGCAACTCCACCGACGGATCACCACCCTCGAACAGCCCCTCAGCGGCGGGCTGTCAGATGCGACCGGCTCAGCACGCGCATTCGAACCTCAACTCGCTGTTCACCGGAATCGCGGTCCACAACGCCCTGACGAGTGGCTGCCGCTGCGCCTGGACACGCGACTCGGCCAGCGCCGCCGCTCGCAGCGGGCCGATCGGATCGAACCTGAACCCCGTGTCGAGAGCGTCCAGACCGGGCTCGAGGGCGACCAGCGCCGGCTCGTTGTCGAAAGCGATCTCCAACTCGACGTGCCACAGTTCCGCCTGCCAGCCGGGATCATCCCGGTCGCCGAGGTCAACCACAGCAAGTTGTCTGGTCAGCGTCAGGATGAGGCGATTGTCGCTCCAGGAACGCCGGCCCCATTGAATGATGAATCCGTCGCCGCCTTCGTCGGCCGGCGCAACCCCGCCGATCTCCGTCTGCGAGAACTCGACGAACGCACGCCACGCCTCCTCGACATCGGTGACCGCGGCGGGCTGGACGCCTCGCTTCCGCAGCAACTGCTCCAACGATTCGGAGGCAGCTCTCCATGCGATCGGCATGACGAACCGTATCAACGGTGCGGGAGCCGAACCCGCTGGCTAGTGCCCCCGTCCAGGTGGGATGGGTCGGCTATCCGTGCCCACCTCGCCTGAACGGGGCACTGGTTATTTCCAGCCCAGGTCGGTCAGGTCCAGCAGCACGGTCGCCGTGTGCTTGTCACCCGACTTCGGCGCGACCACGAGCACCTCCTCGTTCTTCGCCACCGACCCGATCTCGTCCTTGTCGGCCTTGACCTTCGTGTCCTTGTTCACCACGTACGCCGTCGTGAACCCGTCGCTGCTCTTCACCGTCACCCCGGTCGCGCTGACCTCTGTCACCGCACCGCGCTGCACCTGCACCGTCTGCGTGCCGCCGCCTTCCTTCGACAGCACCACCTCGCCGTGGAGGATCCCGTCGACGTCCGCGCCCAGCACGTCGCCGAAGTCACCGCCGAACCCGCCGCCGAACCCGCCCATCCACGGACCACCACGCCACGGACCGTGCCAGTCGTCGTCGTCCGCCTTGGGCTCGGACGGCTGTGCGGCCGCGGGCGTGTCGTCACCGGACGCGGACGCGATACCGATCGCACCGATGCTCATCGCACCGACGACCGCGATCGCCGCCCCCGCCCGCCAGAGAAACCGTCGGTTGTCGCTCTCAGTCATGCCTCCATGGTCGGCGGCACGGCGCGGAAAAACGTCGGACCGACGGGCCGATCCGTTCTACGCACAGGGCGGTAAAACCTACCGGCCCGCTACTCCGCCGGGAGTACTACGCGAGCCGGGTCACGTCGACCGACACCTCGATGGCCGTGGCGGCGCCACCCGAGTACGTGCCCTTCACCGGCGACACGTCCGCGTAGTCCCGCCCGCTCGCCACCCAGATGTGCCTCGGCCCGATCTCGATGTCGTTGGTCGGGTCGAAGCCCCACCAGTCACCGGTCCACGCCTGGATCCACGCGTGGCTCTCGCCGTTGACGGTCTCGCCGATCGCCGCGTCCGGTTTGGTGTGCAGGTAGCCCGACACGTACCGGCCGGGGATGCCGATCGACCGCAGCAACGCGAGCGTCAGGTGTGCGTAGTCCTGGCACACGCCCTCACGGGCCTGCCACGCGTCGACCGCGGAGGAGTGCACCCCGGTCGTGCCGCGCTGGTAGGTGAGCTTGTCGTGCACCCACTCCGACACGGCGAGCACGGCGTCCACCGGCCTGCGTCCCTTGCGCAGCTCGCGCGCGACCGCCGCCAGCTCCCGGTTCTTCGGCACGTAGTTCGTCGGTTCGAGGTACTCGGCGTACCGGTCGATCACGTCCGATGACCGCAGCTCCGCCCAGCTGACCCCGTCGCCGGGCGCGCCGCCGTCGCCGGTCTCCACCACCGACGACGACACGATCTTCAGCTCGGTGTGCGGGGCGTGCAGGTCGAACGCGGTGACCTCGGTGCCCCAGTAGTCGGTGTAGCGGTAGGTCCTGGTCGGCGGCGTCGTCTCGACCCGGCTGACGACGAGGTTCTGCCACCGGTTGTTGCGTGGCGTGAGCCGGGCCTCGTTGTAGGACTGGGTGACCGGCGCCGCGTACCGGTACCCGGTCGTGTGCACCACCCTGACGCGCCAGTTCACAGCGAGACCCCCGCGTTCGTCCACGCCACCCACGGCACGGAGTGGAAGTACTGCAGCGCAACGGCTTCACCGACGTCACGCACGGTCTTCTGCAGCGACGTCAACCGGCCGGGCAGGTCGTCGAGCAGCTCCGCCGGACGCAGGAACTCCAGGTCGCTGCGTGCCTTGCCCAGCAACCGGATCGCCTCCGCCTTGGCACCGACACGCACGGTCGGCCGCAGGTCCAGCTGCTCCAGACAGGCCTCGGCCTGCCGCAGTGCGTGGAAGACAGAACGCGGGAAAAGCCGGTCCAGCAACAGGAACTGGACCACCCGGCTGACGTCCAGTGCGCCGCGGTAGGTCCGCAGGTACGTGTCGTGCGCACCGGCGGACCGCAACACCGTCACCCAGCCCGGCGACGACGGCTTGTCCCCCACCCGTGACAGCAGCAGCCGCACGATCATGTCGACACGCTCGACGGACCGGCCCAGCACGAGGAACCGCCACCCGTCGTCGCGGCTCATGGTCGAGTCGGCGAGCCCGGCGAACATCGCGGCACGTTCCTCGACGAACGAGAAGAACTCGTGCGGGCCGAGGCGTTTCGCGGCGCGCTGCCGTTCGGGCACGGCGTTCCACATCGCGTTGATGCACTCCCACAGCTCGGTCGACACGACCTCCCGCGCGACGCGGGTGTTCTCGCGTGCGCTGGAGATCGACGAGACGATCGAGCCCGCGTGGTCGCGGGAGAACGCGACGAGGTCGGTCAGCGGCCGCACATCGAGGGGCTGGCCGTCGGGTGGGGTGATGCCGAGGACGCCGAGGAGCCGGCGGCTGGTCGCGTCGGCGTCGACGGTCGCGTCCTCGAGCAGGTGGTGGACCGACACGTCGAGAATGCGGGCGGTGTCGTCGGCCCGTTCCACGTAACGGCCGATCCAGTACAGCGACTCCGCGTTACGGGCGAGCATCGTCCACCCCCTGCTGCTGTTGCTGCTGTTGTTGCTGTCCGCTGGTCAGCTCCGGTCCACGCTCCGGCGCGACCTCCGCAACCGTTTGCGCCTCCCCGAGCCCGGTACCGGCCAGCTCGGCGTCGGCGGTGGACGACCGGGGCGCGAGGATCCACGTGTCCTTGGACCCGCCGCCCTGCGAGGAGTTGACGACGAGACTGCCCTCGGGGATCGCGACCCTGGTCAGCCCGCCGGGCAGCACGAACACCGAGGTGCCGTCGTTCACGGCGAACGGCCGCAGGTCGACGTGCCGTGGCCGCAGCTTCTGGCCCACCTTGGTCGGCACGGTCGACAGTTGCACCACGGGCTGTGCGATCCAGCCCCTCGGGTTGGCGCGGATGCGCCGGCGCAACGCGGCCAGCTCACGCGCGTTCGCGTTGGGGCCGAACACGATCCCATAGCCGCCGGACCCCTCCACCGGTTTCACGACCAGCTCGGCGAGCCGGTCCATCACCTGCTGCCGCTCGTCGGGCAGCCAGCAGCGGAACGTGTCCACGTTGGGCAGGAGCATGCTCTCGCCCAGGTAGTACTTCAGGATGTCCGGCAGGTAGGTGTAGACGAGCTTGTCGTCGGCGACCCCGTTGCCGACCGCGTTGGCGATCACCACGTTGCCCGCGCGGGCCGCGTTGAGCAGGCCCGCGACCCCGAGCACCGAGTCCGGCCGGAACTGGACGGGGTCGAGGAAGTCGTCGTCGATGCGCCGGTAGATCACGTCGACGACCTGCTCGCCCTGCGTGGTGCGCATGTAGACGGTGTTGTCGCGGCAGAACAGGTCACGCCCCTCGACCAGCTCGACCCCCATCTGCCTGGCCAGCAGCGAGTGCTCGAAGTAGGCGGAGTTGTGCACGCCCGGGGTGAGCACGACGACGTTCGGGTCGGCGACGTTCGCCGCGGCCGCCGCACGCAACGCGCGCAACAGGTGCACGGCGTAGTCACCGACCGCGCGGACCCGGTGCTTGGCGAACAGGTCGGGGAAGACCCGCGCCATGGTCCGCCGGTTCTCCATCACGTAGGACACACCGGACGGGCTGCGCAGGTTGTCCTCGAGGACGCGGAACACGCCGTCCTCGTCGCGGACGACGTCGATACCGGCGACGTGGATGCGCACCCCGTTCGGCGGGACGAGGCGCGCGGCCTGGCGGTGGAAGTGGGCACAGGAGGTGATCAGGCGTTTCGGGAGCACGCCGTCGCGGACGATCTGCTGGTCGCCGTAGATGTCGGCGAGGAACGCCTCGAGCGCCTTGACCCGCTGCACGATCCCGCGTTCCAGCCGGGCCCACTCGGACGCGGTGATCACCCTCGGGATCAGGTCGAGCGGGAAGGGCCGCTCCTGCCCCGACAGCGAGAACGTGATGCCCTGGTCGACGAGTGCCCGGTCCAGTGCCTCGGCACGAGCGCCCAGTTCGGCCGGCACCGACTTGGCGAGCTGGTCGTGGAGCCGCCGGTAGGCCTGCCGGACCGTGCCGTCGGGGGCGAACATCTCGTCGTAGGCGCCCGCGTGCGGCCGCTTCGGGTCGAGGTAGCCGTCGAACAGCCCGGCGGGGGTCGTGCGTGCCCGGGTTGATCTCTCCATCAGCAGAAACTACTCAGCTGACCGCGATCGCCGCCACCCCCGCGAGGACGATCACGGCCCCGGTGAGCCGCCGCAACGGGTTCGGTTCGCCGAGCAGCAGCCACGCGCCGATACTGCCGACCACGATGGACAGCTCGCGGGCCGGCGCCACCAGGCTGACCGGCGCGAGCCGCATCGCGAACAACACGAGCACGTAGGCGAGCGGGGAGAGGATCGCGACCGCGAGCACCGGCACGCGGTGGTCGCGCCAGATCCGCGCCACGGTGTCCCGGCGGGCCATGGCGTAGGGCGCGAGCAGCACCGACTCGACGAGCGCGGACCCGCACATGAGCAGCACCGGCGGGGTGGCGAGCGCGGTGACGGCGTGGGCGTCCCAGAGCGTGTAGGTGGCGATGAGCGAACCGGTCGCGAACCCGTACCCGGCGCCGCCGCCCGTCTTCAGCCCGCCGATCACGAACACCCCGGCGATCACCGCCGCCGCCCCCGCGAGCGCGACCGCACCGGGCCGCTCCCCGAGCAGCCAGACCGCAGCCACCACCGACAGCAGCGGCCCGGTCCCCCTGGCGAGCGGGTACACGACGGACAGGTCCCCGACCCGGTATCCCCGCTGCAGCAACACGAAGTACCCGAGGTGGATGACACCGCTGACCCCGAACGCGAGCCACCAGGACGCCGCCAGCCCGTTCTGGACGACGATCACCGCCGCGAACGGCACCAGGAACACCACGCTCCAGACGGCGGCGAGCCACACGAAGAGCGCGCCGCCGTCCGGTACCCGTTTGGCGTAGAGGTTCCACCCGGCGTGCGCGACCGCCGCGCTGAGCACGAGCAGGATCGCGGCCGGGTGCACCACCCCACCCTGTCACTACCCGACCGTGCCCTTCACCGGGTTTTCGGCGGTCGGGGAGACCGTGCCGTTGCGGGACGGGCCGGTCCGCGCGTGGGTCGCGTACATCGTCAGCCCGACGAACGAGAGCCCGCCGACCAGGTTGCCGATCACGGTAGGGATCTCGTTCCAGAGGAAGTAGTCGCCGATCGAGAAGTCGCCGCCGAGCATCAGCCCGGACGGGAACAGGAACATGTTGACGATCGAGTGCTCGAACCCCATGTAGAAGAACACGAGGATCGGCATCCACATCGCGATCACCTTGCCGGACACGGATGTCGAGATCATCGCGGCCACGACACCGGTGGAGACCATCCAGTTGCACAGCACGCCGCGGATGAACAGCGTCAGCATCCCGGCGGCGCCGTGGTCCGCGTAGCCGACGGTCCTGCTCTCCCCGATCTCGCCGAGCCGCTGCCCGACCGCGTTCGGTTCGACCGTGAACGCGTAGGTCACGATCACCCCGATCATGAGCGCGACGACGAGCGCGCCCGCGAAGTTGCCCACGAACACGAGCGTCCAGTTGCGCAGGACCGTGCGTAACCGCACCCCGGGTCGTTTGTCGATCAACGCGAGCGGCACGAGTGTGAAGACGCCGGTCAGGAGGTCGAAGCCCAGCAGGTACAGCAGGCAGAACCCGACCGGGAACAGCAGTGCCCCGACGAGCGCGTTGCCGGTCTGCACGGTGACCGTGACGGCGAAGGCGGCGGAGAGCGCGAGGATCGCACCGGCCATGAACGCCCGGATGATGGTGTCACGCGTGGACATGAACGCCTTGGCCTCGCCGGCGTCGATCATCGTGCGGACGAGTTCGGCCGGGTTGACGTAGGACATGGAGGTCGCTCCTCGGGTCGGAATGGTGATCGGATCACGTCGGGTTCACACGGAACTTCGGCGATCCGGGCGTGATCGTTCACCTCGGCGCGACACGGACGTCCGACGCATCGCCCGGCGGGCTCGCACAGGGACTCGACAGTGCGCTAAAGTGATATCACTTTGCTAGATGCGTGCCTCTGAGGGGACTGCCATGAACGCGACCGGACTCGTCGTCGACACACCACCCATGCCCACTCCCCACGTGCGTGAACGCGTGGCCTTCGGCAGCTCGGGGCTGCCCGTGCTCGGCCTCGTGACGCTCGCCTACCTCGGCGGGACCGCGCTCCTCGTCATCGGCATCCTCCGGCTGACCGGCTCGGACACCGATCCGCGCACGTCGGGCATCGTGCTGATCGCGCTGTCCGCCGTGCTGGTCATCGGCGCGGTCATCCTCAACGTCGGCCTGATCATGGTGGCGCCCGGCGAGGCCAGGGTGCTGCAGTTCCTGGGCCGCTATGTCGGCACGGTGCGCACGGACGGTCTGCGCTTCGTCAACCCGTTCACGTTCCGGCGGCGCATCTCGACCAGGATCCGCAACCACGAGACGGCGGTGACCAAGGTCAACGACGCGGACGGCAACCCGATCGAGATCGCCGCCGTGGTGGTGTGGCGGATCACCGACACGGCCCGCGCGGTGTTCGAGGTCGACGACTACGACGAGTTCGTGACCATCCAGGCGGAGACCGCGGTCCGGCACATCGCGACCAGCTACCCGTATGACGCGCACGGCATCGACCAGCTGTCGCTGCGGGAGAACGCGTCGGAGATCACCGAGAAGCTGTCCGCGGAGATCGCGGCCCGGGTCGAGGCCGCGGGCGTCGAGGTGATCGAATCACGCATCACGCACCTGGCCTACGCGTCGGAGATCGCGGGTGCGATGCTGCGCCGCCAGCAGGCCGGCGCGGTGGTCGCGGCCCGGCAGCGCATCGTCGAGGGCGCGGTCGGCATGGTGCAGCTGGCACTGCGGGAACTGGCCGACCAGGACGTGGTCGACCTGGACGAGGAGCGCAAGGCGTCGATGGTGAGCAACCTGCTCGTGGTGCTGTGCTCGGACCGCGACACCCAGCCCGTCGTGAACACCGGTTCGCTGTACCACTGAGGCCGTGCCGGAGCGCAAGAAAGTCCTGCTGCGTCTGGATCCCGCGATCCACGACGCGGTCGCCCGCTGGGCGGGAGACGAGCTGCGGAGCACCAACGCGCAGATCGAGTTCCTGCTCCGGCGGGCGTTGTCGCAGGCGGGGCGACTGCCCGACAACGCGGGCAAGCCGCCACGGCGCGGCAGGCCCCCTAAGGAAGATCCCCTGGCCGAAACGGGTGAAGTTCCCGGAAGCGGCGAGGGCGGTGGCCAGGGCACTGTGGGGACGTGAACGTCACCGACGCACGTGAACTGGCCTTGTCCGTGAAGGCGGTGTTCGAGTCGGCGCAGCACGCTCTCGACGGTGCCGCCGACCCGCCGCTGATCAGGAAGATCACCGACCACCTTGGTTGCCCGCTGACCGAGATCCCCAACGTCGCCCTGCACTTACCGGCGTTCGAGCACGTGAACCTGCAGCGCGGCGTGGACGCCTATCTCGCGGCACACACCCCCGAGACGACCTGGTTCGGGATCGCGGGCAACAGACGCTTCAACACAGTGATCGACATGCTGGCCGACGCGTCGGCGGGCCGGATGTACCAGCTCGGTGCGGTCGACTACACCACGGTCGCGACCGGCCCGGAGACGTCGACGGAGGCCGTCCAGCTCGGCCTGGTCTGCACGACGGCGCCGGACGGCACACCGGTCGTCCTGGCGGTACAGGGAGCGCAGGAGGACCGCGGCGAGGAGCGCTGCCACCTGCAGCTCCTGGCCGCCGACCGCGCCACGGCGGCAACGGTCCGCGAGGAGGTCGAGCGCCTGATGCGGGAGCGGGACCTCTTCCGCGGCAAGGTGCTCGCCTTCGGCACGAGCGAACACCGCCACAACCAGCTGCTGACGTTCCTGCCGCGACCGGAGCTGGACGCCGAGGACGTGGTCCTGCCGGACGGGGTGCTCAGCTCCATCGAGCGCCACGTGGTCCGCGGCGAGGAGCAGACCGAGGCGCTGAAGGCCCACGGCCAGCACCTCAAACGAGGGTTGCTCCTCTACGGCCCGCCCGGCACGGGCAAGACCCACACGGTCCGCTACCTGCTCAGCCGGGCGCCGGAGAGCACGGTGTTCGTGCTGAGCGGCGCCGCGATGATCCGCTTCCTGCGCGCCACCACGTCGCTGGCGAGGAGGCTGGCCCCGTCCATCGTGGTGGTCGAGGACGTGGACCTGATCGCCAAGGACCGCACGATGTCGATGGACGGCAACCCGGTCCTGTTCGAGCTGCTGAACGAGATGGACGGCATCGGCTCGGAAGCGGATGTGACCTTCGTCCTGACCACCAACCGCGTGGAGGCGATGGAGCGGGCCCTCACGGAGCGGCCGGGCCGCATCGACCTGGCTGTCGAGGTCCCGAAGCCGGACGCCGAGTGCCGGGAACGCCTGCTCCGCCTGTACGCGCGGGCGACGACGCTGAACCTGCCCCGCGCGGACGAGGTCGTCGCGGCGACCGAGGGCGTGACGGCGAGCTTCATCAAGGAACTGGTCCGCCGAGCGGTCCTCGAGCAGGTCGAGGCGGGCAGCGAGGAGATGACGGAGGCGACGCTGAGCACGGCGCTGGCGGGGCTGATGGACGAGCGGCAGGCGCTGACCAGGAGCATCCTGGGAGGCCACTGAGGGCCCCTGGTAGTCTCACGGGGTCGTGCCCGTGTGGCATTCCGCCCAGGAGGAAGCCCGCCGTCACAGGTGGGGTCACCGCAGATGCGGCCACGACTTCCGTGATCGACATCGAGGAGCAGTCCCCTATGGCCAACATCAAGTCCCAGATCAAGCGGATCAAGACGAACGAGAAGGCGCGTCAGCGCAACAAGTCCGTCAAGTCCTCGGTGAAGACCGCGATCCGCAAGTTCCGCGAGGCCGCCGACGCCGGTGACAAGGCGAAGGCCGCGGAGCTCCTGCAGGATGCCAGCCGCAAGCTCGACAAGGCGGCCAGCAAGGGCGTGATCCACACCAACCAGGCGGCGAACAAGAAGTCCGCCATGGCGAAGCGCGCGAACGCGCTCTGACCCAGAGCACGAAGGGCGCGTCGGCACCGGCCGGCGCGCCCTTTTTCGTGCACCGAGTCGTCGGCGCTTGACCTGCACAAACGCCCGGTTCAGGCCCGGCGGCGGGCCTCCGCCAGCCTCAGCACGGCCCGCTCCAGGGCGTAGCCCGCGTCGACCGCGACACCCTTCACGTCCGCGTTGACGTCCGCCACCACCTGCATGGCCATGACCAGGCCGGCCGGGTGCCAGCCACGTGACTGGGCCAGCGCCTTGCGCACCTTCCAGGCGGGCATTCCCAGCTCGCTCGACAGCCGGAACGGGTCCGCACGTCCCGCGCCCGCCACCTTGGCCACCGTGCGCACCGCGTCCGCCAGCGCGTCGGCCACGAGCACGTGCGGCACGCCCAGCTGCATCGCCCAGCGCAGCATCTCCAGCGCGCCGGTCACGTCGCCGGTGACGGCCTTCTCCGCGACCGCGAACCCCGTCACGTCCGCGCGGCCACGGTGGTAGCGGCGGATCGCCTCGACGGTGACCTGCCCGTTCGTGTCCGCGACCAGCTGTGCGGCCGCCGCCGCCAGCTCCCGGAGATCGGACCCGACGGACTCGATCAGCTCGCGGACCGCATCCATGTCCGTCTTGCCTCCGGCACGACGGACCTCGTTGCGGACGAACGCCTCCCGGTCACCCGGCTTGGTGATCTTCGGACACTCGACGACCTGGGCGTTCGCCGACTTCAGCGCGGCGATCAGGTCCTTGCCCGGTTTCCGCCCGCCGCCGTTGTGCAGCACCACGAGCTGCACCCCGTCCGCGGGCTCCTTCACGTAGGCGGCGATCGAGGCGGCGATGTCCTTGCCCGCCTCCTGCGCCCCCTCCAGCACGATCACCCGGCGTTCGGCGAACAGCGACGGGCTGACGAGCTCGGCGAGTTCCGGCCCCGTCAGGTCGGTCACCTTCACACGGGTCGTCTCGGCCGTCGGGTCGGCGAGCCGCGCTGCCTCGGCCGCCGCGTGGACAGCCCGTTCGACCAGCAGTTCCTCGTCGCCGAGCACGAGCTGCAGGGCGGACGGGGTCACGGCGGGCGCCTTCACACCGCCATCCTCGCATCACCCGCCGCTGCCGGGTCGGCGGGCACGCCACGACGTCGAGAACGGATGAAACCGCTCTCGAATGATGGACCTCACATTGGCCGAGTCACGGTGTCGTGCCGTAACGTGTCCGGAAGACAACTTCATACCGCTCATCCAGAGGGGCAGAGGGAACGGCCCGAAGAAGCCCCGGCAACCGGCGTCAGCCACATCGATTCGCATCCGCGAGGACGGCGACGACCACGGTGCCAATTCCGACCCGCACGCGGGACAGATGAGGAGAGACCTCGCGATGACGATCACCGCCGACGCCGGCACCACCACGCTCGACCTCGGGCCCGCCCGTGCCCTGACCTGCCGCGAGTGCGGCAACCAGATCCCGCTCGCCGCGGAGTTCGCGTGTGCCGAGTGTTTCGGCCCGCTGGAGGTCTCCTACGAGTTCGGTGACGTCACCCGAGCGGAGATCGAGGCGGGCCCCAAGTCCATCTGGCGCTACCGCGGGCTCCTGCCCGTTCCGTCCGATGTGGACACACACCCCAACACCGAGCCCGGCCTCACCCGGCTCGTCAAGGCCGACCGACTCGCTGCCGCACTCGGTGTGAAGTCGTTGTGGGTCAAGGACGACACCGGCAACCCGACCCACTCCTTCAAGGACCGCGTCGTCGGCGTCGCACTCGCCGCCGCGCGACAGCTCGGTTTCCGGGTGCTCGCGTGCCCGTCGACCGGCAACCTCGCGAACGCGGTCGCCGCGGCCGCCGCCCGCGCGGGATGGGAGTCGGTCGTGCTGATCCCGTCCTCCCTCGAACGGGCGAAGGTGCTGACGACGGCGGTGTACGACGGCGCACTGATCGCCGTCGACGGCAACTACGACGACGTGAACCGTCTCGCCACCGAACTCGCCGCCGAGCACGAGGACTGGGCGTTCGTGAACGTCAATGTCCGGCCGTACTACGCGGAGGGCTCGAAGACCCTCGGCTACGAGGTCGCCGAGCAGCTCGGTTGGCGCCTCCCCGACCAGGTGGTCGTGCCGGTCGCGTCGGGTTCGCAGCTCACCAAGGTGGACAAGGGTTTCCGCGAGCTGGCGGGCCTCGGCCTCGTCGACGACAAGTCCTACCGCGTGTTCGGCGCGCAGGCCACGGGCTGCTCACCGGTCGCCGCCGCGTACAAGGCGGGCCACGACGTGGTGAGGCCGGTGAAGCCGGACACCATCGCCCGTTCCCTCGCGATCGGCGCCCCGGCCGACGGCCCGTACGTCCTCGACGTCGTCCGCCGCACGGGCGGCGCGGTCGAGAACGTGTCCGACGAGGAGGTCGTCGCGGGCATCCGACTGCTGGCCAGGACCGAGGGCATCTTCGCCGAGACCGCCGGTGGCGTCACCGTGGCCACGGCCAAGAAGCTCATCGAGACCGGCCAGCTCGACCCCGACGCCGAGACCGTCCTCCTCATCACCGGTGACGGCCTCAAGACCCTCGACGCTGTACAGGACCAGGTAGGCCCGCGTGCGACGGTGCCGCCGTCCGCGGACGCCGTCCGCCAGGCACTGGCCGACTGAGCCCCACCCTCGACACCCTGCTTCGACGGGCTCCGGCCAGACGCGTGGTCAGAGCCCGTCGAGCAGGTTCCGCAGAAACCCAGGCGCGCCAACGCCGAGCACCAACCCGAGCGCAACGCCCACCGTCGCGTCGACGACGTCGGCACCTGGCTCGTGCACCGCGTGCACCGTGTCCCCACGATCCGATGTGGACAGTCGCGACACCGGTTGGCCGTTGCGCTCCAACCGCGCCCGCCACCGCCTTGTGTGACGCAGCAGGTACTCCCGGCCCGCCACGGTGGCACGGACGTTGAACGTCGCCCGGCGCATCGCACGCCGCCCGCAGTCCAGCGGCACCGGCTGCCCGTCGACCGTCAACGTCACCGCGTGCCGGTCGTTGGGCACGATCCGCGGCGGCCGGGCAAGCCACACGAGCCGTCGTTTCACCGCGTCGGGCAGTTGCAACTGTGCGCTCAACCTCACCACCGCCGGCCACGGCCCGTGCACCGTGACGACGCGCGGATCCCACGCACCCGTCACCGTGAACACGCCGAACCGAGGATCCTGGATCCGGACCACCACCGGTTCAGTGGGCAGGTCCGCACCGAGGATGGCTTTCCGCAGCTTGTCGAACACCCGGCAACGCTAGCCGACCCGCCCCGGCACGCCGTCGCCCATGGCACGGCACGTCCTAGGGAGGTTTCGCGGCCCGCCCAGGCGGCGCCCGCGACGCACCACGGGTGACCGCCTTCGGCCCGGCCTCCGTCGCCACGATCGCGGTGTCCCCGCCCTTGTCGGTCCGCAACACCAGAGCCCCAGTCCGCGCCAGCAGCCGCAGCGTGAACGGGCTGGGATGCCCGTAACGGTTCCCCGCCCCGACACTCACCAGCGCGATCCTCGCCCGTGCCGCCGAGAACAGCTCCGGCGAGGTGTACCGCGAGCCGTGGTGCGGCACCTTGATCACGTCCGCGGACAGGTCCACCCGCGCGTCCAGCAACCGCGCCTGCGCGGACAGCTCCACGTCCCCACTCAGCAACACCCGCCCGGCAGGCGTGGTCGCCCGCAGCACCAACGACGCGTTGTTGATCTCCGTACCGTCCGACTCCGCCCGTGGCATCACCTCCTCCTCATCGGGCGCCAACACCTCGATCACCAGCTCAGGCCATGCCAGCCGCTGCCCAGCGGTCAACTGGACCACCGACACCCCTGCCTCATGTGCCTTGCTCCGTACCTCCTCCCATGCCCAACGCGGCTCCCGGGCCCTGCTGAGCCCCACCGCGCCCACCGCCCGGTCCGCCAGCACCGCGTCCAGCCCACCGACGTGGTCCGCGTGCAGGTGGCTCAGCACCACCAACGGCACCCGCGAGACGTCCAACCGGTCCAGACACCCGTCCAACGGCGCCGCCTCGGGCCCGGTGTCGACCACGACCGCACGACCGGCGTCACCCGTCGCGAGCACCAGCGCGTCACCCTGTCCGACGTCACACGCCACGACCGCCCAACCGTCCGGCGGCCACCCCGGCGCGATCACCCGCAACGGCACCACGACCACCAGCAGCCCGGTCAGCAGCACACCGACGAGCGTCCGCAGCCACCGTCTGCGCAACGCCGCCACCAGCAGGCCGACGCATCCGGCGAGCAGCACCCCGCCGAGCCAGCCGCCCGGCCAACCGATCACCGCACCCGGCACCCCGGACGCGTGCCGGGCGACGAGGATCAGCCATTCCGCCTCCGGACCGGCCACCCGGACCAGCACCTCGGCCGGCCACGAGGTCACCGGCGCGACCACGGCCGCCAGCACGCCGAGCACGGTCGCCGGCGCGACCACCGGCGCGGCCAGCAGGTTCGCGACGACCGCGACGAGGCTGACCTCGCCCGCGAACCCAGCCACCACCGGCGCCGTCACGAGGTGGGCGGCCGCGGGCACGGCCAGCGCCTCGGCGAGCCCGCGTGGCACACCCCGGGCCGCGAGCCGGTCCGCCCACCTCGGGGCGATCAGCACGAGCCCGCCGGTCGCAAGCACCGACAGCGCGAACCCGATGCTCACGGCCATCGCCGGGTCCCACAGCACCAGCACGATCACCGCGACGGCCAGCGCGGGCAACGCCGCCCGCTGCCGCCCGACGGCGAGCGCGAGCAGCCCGACAGCTCCCATCACGCCCGCACGCAACACGCTCGGCTCAGGCCCCGCCAGCACCACGAACCCGGCCAGGGCGAGCATCGCCCCGGCGGCCGCGGTCCTCGGCCCGCAGCGCAGCGTTCGCAGTAGCAGCAGCACCGCCACGCAGACGATCGCCAGGTTGCTACCGCTCACGGCTAGCAGATGCGCCAGCCCCGCCGCCTGGAACTCCTCCACCACGTGCTGCGGCAGTTCGTCCGTGTCGCCGACCACCAGCGCGGGCAGCAACCCCCGCGGCTCCGGGTCCAGCACAGCCGCCGCGTCCGTCAGCCCGGCACGCAGCGTCTGCGCGACCCGCTGCCACACCGGGGCCTCGGTCACCGCCTCCGGCGGTCCCCGTACCCGCAGCACCGCCACCGTCATGCCGCCCGGCTTGGCCGGCGCCATCGCCGCGGTCGCGGTCACCAACTGCCCAGGAAGCAGTGCCCGCCACCGGTCGGCCGACGCGATCACCACCACCGCTCCCGTGGAGTCCACAGGACGGCCAGCAACCACCGCGCTCACCACCCGGGCCGGCACCACCACCGACCAGACGCCACCCTGCTGCCCGCCGAACCCGGCCGAGAACACCGGCTTCGGCCGTTCGGTGACCTCGACCCGGACGACCGCCGACGCACCCGCGCCCGCCAGCGCCCGGATCGGGTCCTCGGCGACGGCGCGCAGCCGCACCGTGCCGGCCAACGTCACCAGCAGGCCGCACACGAGCAACGACCAGGCCATGCCCCGGCACCACCACCGAGCGAGTGCCGAACGCCCACGGAACCGGACCAGCACCACGACGCCCACGGCGACTCCGACGAGCCCGGCGACGGCAGTCCACCACCAGCCGAGCAGCAGCCCCGCCATCGTGGCGGGCCACACCACGAGCGCCGCGGGCACCAGCCGCCAGTCCTGTCTGCCGCCGACCTCGAGCCCCCACCCGCTGATCATCGCGTGACGACCAGGTCCTGGAGCTTCGCGAAGCGGCTCGGCCCGATGCCGTCGATCTCCCGCAGCTGGTCGACGCTGTCGAACCGGCCGTGCTCGGTGCGCCAGTCCACAATGCTCTGCGCGGTCACCGGTCCCACCCCCGGCAACGTGTCGAGGTCGGTCAACGTGGCCGAGTTCAGGTCGATCTTCGCCGGCTCGCCGGGTGCCGTCGCCCCGCTCACCGGTTCGGCCCCGGGCGGCGGTGGCACGCCGACGTAGATCTGTTCTCCGTCGGCGAGCTTGCGGGCGAGGTTGAGCGCGCCGAGATCGGCGCCGGCCACCGGCCCGCCGGACACGCGCAGGGCATCAGCCACGCGTGCGCCCTGCGACAGCGTGACCAGACCGGGCCGGGCGACCCGCCCCACCACACTGACCACGATGGACGTCTCGGTCGTCTCCTCGGACTCGTTCGCCGCCGCGACCGGCAGCACCGGCGGCGGCTCGTGCTCCGTGCCACCTGTGCCGCCCGATGTCACCGCGACACCGAGGGCGATCATGACGGCGAGCACGAGCCCGCCGACCACGGCGACGGCCAGCTTCCGCCGACGAGCACCGGCCGACTCGGGCGTCCACTCCGCCACCAACCGGCCCGCGCGGCCGCGCCGCCACCACGGCTCACGCGGTGGCGGGTCGGGTGGGTCCGCCGAGACGTCCTCCCACCCCTGATCCGGCGGCAGCTCGGCTGGCTCCGCCTGCGGTTCGGCGCGTGCCTGGTCCATCAGGCTCGCGAGCCGGTGCCGGGTCTCGTCAGTTCTGCGCTCGCGGCGTGCAGTCGTTTCGATCACGGGTTCGACGATATGCGGGAGCGAGCGGACGGGCGGGCCGATGGGCGTTCGCTGTGGACAAGTCGGAGGGCTGTGGACAACTGCCCGTGGCGAACGGATGTCGGCCGCGAATTGTCGGTGCGTCGCGGGAGAATGGAAGGTTCAGCGGTCGACCGGGCACACGACGACCGCGAGCATGCCCGGACCGGTGTGCGCGCCGATCGCCGCACCGAGCTCCGACACCAGACACCCCGACGACGGGGAGATCCGCTCGTCCAGCCGCGTCGCGAGCTCGACCGCCCGGTCGTGGGCGGCCAGGTGGTGCACCGCCAGTTCGACACCGTCCGACCCGCTGGCCGCGGTGGCCTGTTCTGCCAGGTCAACGAGGCGGGCGACCGCCCGGTTCGTGGTGCGCACCTTCTCCAACGGCACGATGTGACCGTCCTTCACGTGCAACACCGGCTTCACCGCGAGAGCCGTGCCGAAGAACGCGGCAGCCGACCCGATCCGCCCACCTCTGCGCAGGTACTCGAGGGTTTCGACCATGAAGAACGCTGTGGTTCGCACGGCCGCCGCCACCGCGGCCTCCTCCACCGACTCACCCGTGCCGCCGGCCGCCGCCACCGTCGCGGCACGCAGCACCGCGAAGCCCAGCCCCATGACCGTCGTCCGTGAGTCGACGACCCGGACCCGGTCAACCCCGACCTCCTGGGCCGCCAACCGCGCCGACTCCCAGGTCCCGGACAGCTCCCGGGAGAGGTGCACCGACACGATGCCCTCCGCCCCGTCGTCGAGCAGCCGCCGGTAGGTCCGCACGAACTCGTCCGGGTTGGGCCGGGAGGTCGTCACCGTGTGCCTGCCGGACAGCGCGGTCGCCACCTCGACCGGCCCGAAGTCGACGCCGTCCAGCCCGGACCGGTCGTCGATCAGCACGTGCAGCGGCACGACGTGCACCGCATGCCGGTTGGCGAAGCCATCCGGCAGGTACGCACTCGAATCGGTGACCACGGCGACCGGCACGGTCGGGAGCCTACGTTGTCGGCGGGGAAACGACCGTCATCGCGGCCGGTCGAGCAGCGCACCGGCCGCGTCGGCCAGGGCCTCGCCCACGCGCTCGTGCGCCTCCCAGCCCCAGTGCATGCCGTCCGGGTTGCCCCGGCCGCCCAGCACGTGCTCGCCGACCAGCGACGCCAGGTCCAGTAGCGGCACGCCGGCCGCGTCGCCCCATGCCTGGATCGCAGCGGCTCCGGTGACCCGTCCGGTGTGCACGAAGCCGTACGAGCTGGACTTGTGCACCGGTGGCAGGACGCCCACGGCAGGCAGGTCGGGCCGCAACGCACGGATCGACCCGAGCACCCGGTCCAGGTAGCGGACGGTCAGCGCGGGCGGCAGCGCCACCGGACGACCGCGAAAGGCCCTGGCCAGCCACGGCTGGGCGGCGACGTACCGGTCCCGCGCCCACCGGCGCAGCGGGTCGGGACGCAGGTAACGCAGGCCTTCACGCAGGTAGGTGGGCAGTGGTGAAGGCAGGGTGTCCATACTGCCGACCGCGAGCACCAGCACGTCGGCTTTGGGCAGCTGTGCCCACACCTTCGGATCGCTGGTGAGCGCCCAGAACGCGTCCCGGGCAGTCCAGCCCGGTCGCGCGAACAGCTCTGCCTGACCGTTCAGGGCGGCGGCGGCACGGTTGGGCCACAGCCGCTCGTCGTCGGCTGGATAGGCGCCATCCGGTCCGTGGAAGCTCAGCGAGTCCCCGAACACCAGCAGGGTCGTCAAGGCGGGTCAGCCGGTGATGCCGGCGTTGTACACGATCAGGCGCCACGCCAGACCGCTCGTGGCGCGGCGCGCGAGCACCACCCAGTGGCAGTTCCCGATGCCGCCCAGCTTCGCCCAGGTGGTGACCGGCAACTCGAGGAGGTGCCCGGTCAGCGCCGTGATCAGCCCACCGTGTGCACACAGGACCGCCGTGTCCTCAGTGGACTGGTCGAGGTCCGCGACCACCTCGGCGGCACGCGCGGCGACCTCGACCCGAGCCTCGCCACCCGGCGGTGTCCAGGTCGGGTCGGTCTGCCAGACCTGCCGCGCGCCCGGCCACTGCTCGTCGACCTCGGGACCGGTCATGCCCTGCCAGAGGCCGAGGTGCGTCTCCCGCAGCCGCTTGTCGAACCGCAGCGGCACGCCGGTGGTCTCGGTGAAGATCGTCGCGGTGTCCGTGGCCCGTTTCAGGTCCGACGCGACGACGACGTCCGGCGAGAACCTGGCCAGCGCCGGTACCGCGAACTTGGCCTGGTTGCGCCCCACGTCGGTGAGCACCGAATCCAGCTGGCCCTGCATCCGGCTCGACGCGTTGTAGTCGGTCTCGCCATGTCGCCACAGGACGAGCCGGCGCAGTGTCACGTCGGACCGCCCTCGGTACCGTTCGTCTCGGCCGGCATCCCGTCCGGGACGAACTCGATGCGCGGGCAGTCCTTCCACAGCCGCTCGAGGCCGTAGAAGGCGCGTTCCTCGGCGTGCTGCACGTGTACCACCACGTCGACGAAGTCGAGCAGCACCCAGCGGCCTTCACGTGCGCCCTCGCGGCGCACCGGCTTCGTGCCCGCCGCGCGCATCTTCTCCTCGACGTTGTCGACGATGGCGCCGACCTGCCGCTCGTTCGGCGCCGAGGCGATCACGAAGCAGTCCGTGATGACCAGCTGGTCCGACACGTCCAGCACGATCACGTCGCTGGCCTTCTTGTCAGCTGCCGCATTGGCGGCGACCAGCGCCAACTCGCGTGCGTCGTGCGTAGCGGCCACGTCACTCCTCGTTCGTCAAAGCGGCAGTTCAACCCTGAGAGAGTACCCGTGCGGAGGCCAACCGGGTTAAGCCTCCCGGTACAGGTCCCTCTTGCTGATGTACTGGACCACGCCGTCGGGAACCAGGTACCACACCGGGAGGCCGGAAGCGACCCGTTCACGGCACGCTGTCGAGGATATCGCCATCGCGGGCACGTCGATGAGACTTACCGAACCGGCGGGCAGGTGACGGCTGTCCAGCCGGTAGCCGGGCCTGGTCACGCCGACGAAATGGGCGAGCGAGAACAGTTCCGCCGCCTGCCGCCAGGACAGGATCTGCTCCAGAGCGTCCGCGCCTGTGATGAAGAACAGCTCGGCGTCCGGGTGGATCTCGCGCAGGTCGTGGAGCGTGTCGATCGTGTAGGTGGTGCCGCCGCGCTCGACGTCCACTCTGCTGACCGAGAAGCGCGGGTTGGACGCCGTGGCGATCACCGTCATGAGGTAGCGGTCCTCGGCGGCGCTGACCTTCCGGTTGCTCTTCTGCCAGGGCTGCCCCGTCGGCACGAAGATCACCTCGTCGAGGTCGAACTTGGCCTGGACCTCGCTGGCGGCAACGAGGTGCCCGTGGTGCACGGGATCGAAGGTGCCACCCATGATCCCGATCCGACGACGCGTCATAGCTGGTCAGCGTACGTGTAGCGACTCCGGCGCGGATGTGTCACCCACCACGTGTCCGAGCGAAAGTCCCATTCGCTCGGGCTTGTTCTGGCCCACTCACGCCGAATGCGTCATCGTGGATCTCGTGGACGAGCAAGCACTTCGCAACTCAGCAGAAAACCGACTCCGTGCCCTCGCGGGCGACGGCGCGACGTTGCGGGACGACCAGTGGACAGCGATCAAGGCGCTGGTGGTCGACCGCAGGCGGGCGCTGGTCGTGCAACGCACCGGGTGGGGCAAGTCGGCCGTGTACTTCCTCGCCACCGCACTGTTAAGGGAACTGGGCAACGGACCGACGGTGATCGTCTCGCCGCTGCTCGCCCTGATGCGCAACCAGATCGACGCGGCGGCGCGGGCGGGGGTGAACGCGGCGACCATCAACTCCGCGAACCTCGACCAGTGGCTGGACGTCCAGGCCGACGTCCTCGAGGGCCGGACCGACGTGCTGTTGGTCAGCCCCGAACGGTTGAACAACCCGGACTTCCGCGAGACCGTGTTGCCGGAGCTGACGGCGTCGGCCGGGATGCTGGTGGTCGACGAGGCGCACTGCATCTCCGACTGGGGCCACGACTTCCGGCCGGACTACCGCAGGCTTCGCACGCTGCTCACCAAGCTCCCGGACGGCGTGCCGGTCCTGGCCACCACGGCGACCGCGAACGACCGCGTGGTCCGCGACGTCGCCGACCAGCTCGACCTGGGCAACCAGGACACGCTCGTGCTGCGCGGCGAACTCGACCGGGCCAGCCTGCACCTCGGTGTGCTGGACATGCCGACACCGCAGGCGAGGTTGGCGTGGCTGGCCGAGCACCTCGGCGAGCTGCCGGGTTCCGGCATCATCTACACGTTGACGGTCGCCTCGGCGCACGAAGTGGCGTCGTACCTGCGGGACAGCGGGTTCGAGGTCGCCGCGTACTCCGGCAGGACCGAACCCGCCGAGCGAGAACGGATCGAGCAGGACCTGCTGGCCAACCGGATCAAGGCCGTCGCGGCGACCTCGGCGCTGGGCATGGGTTTCGACAAACCGGACCTGGGGTTCGTCATCCACCTCGGCTCGCCGTCGTCCCCGATCGCGTACTACCAGCAGATCGGCCGTGCGGGACGCGGCGTCGAGCGGGCGGAGGTACTGCTCCTCCCCGGCATCGAGGACCGGGCGATCTGGAAGTACTTCGCGTCGCTGGCGTTCCCACCGGAACCCGCTGTGCGGCAGGTGGTCGACGCTCTGGCCGCGGCCGACCGTCCGCTGTCCACAGTGGCCCTCGAACCGCAGTGCGACCTGTCCCGGTCGCGGCTCGAGATGGTGCTGAAGGTGTTGGACGTCGACGGCGCGGTGCGTCGGGTCAAGGGCGGCTGGACCGCCACCGGCGGTGAGTGGCGGTACGACAGCGAGCGCTACCGCGGCATCGCGGAGGCGAGGCAGGCCGAGCAGCAGACGATGCTCGACTACCAGTCGACCGACCGGTGCCGCATGGAGTTCCTGTTGCGGCAGCTGGATGATCCGCATGCCGCGCCGTGCGGACGCTGCGACAACTGTTCAGGACCCAGGTGGAGCACCGAGGTGTCGTCGGACCGGATCGAGGAGGCGAGCGAGCGGTTACGTCGTCCCGGCGTCGAGGTCGATCCGCGTCGTCAATGGCCAAGCGGCATGGCGCGGCTGGACGTGCCTCTTTCCGGTCGAATCGGCGCGGAGGTGGTCGCGGCACCTGGTAGGGCACTGGGCCGGCTGACGGATGTCGGGTGGGGCAACCGTTTGCGCGACATGTTCGCCCCGGCCACCGACGACGGCCCGGTGCCGGACGACGTGGTGAACGCGTGCATCAAGGTGCTGGCGTCGTGGGACTGGGAGGCGCGTCCGGTCGGCGTGGTGACGATCGGTTCGCAGAGCAGGCCGAAGCTCGTGTCCAGCCTCGGTGAACGGCTCGCGACGATCGGCCGGCTGGAGTTCCTAGGCCAGATCGGCTCGGAACCGTCCGGCGAGCACCGCGCCAACAGTGCCTTACGCCTGGCCCAGGTGTGGCGGAAACTGACCGTCGACGCACACCTGACGGAGCGGTTGTTCACCGTGAACGGGCCGGTGTTGCTGGTCGACGACCGCATCGAGACAGGCTGGACGATGACGGTCGCGGCCAAGCTGCTGCGGGAGGCAGGTGTGCCGGCAGTCCTTCCGTTCGTTCTGGCGACCACCACCTGAGAACCCCGTAAAGGCACGCGTGACCAGCACCGTCGACGGGCCGGTGCTGGTCACGGGAACCCGGTTGGCGGCCTCGAGGCGCCTCCGGGCGATGAGTGGTGCGCGGCTGCTCAAGCACGCAAGCATCCGCCGGGTGCGCTCGCTCCTTGACAACTACACAGTGTGAAACCATCCCGGCCCTGCCAGGGTGCTCATTCCCACGGGAAGCGCGTCGTCACCGGCTCGGGGGCGGGCAGTGACTGTGCTGCGGCCAGGCGCTTGACCGACTGCGGCGTCTCACCGATCTGGAACGCGGACACCCGTTCCCCGACGCGGACGGTGGCGTATGAGCCTTCCAGCGGCACGTCGGCGGGGATGGCGATCTCGTGTACGCCGGGGGTGAGTTCGTCGTCGACCGCGATCGCCGACTGGGCAACCGGCTCCGGCGGCACGAACGTGGCCCAGAGTCCTTCGACCACAACGGACTCGGCGTCCGCGAGCGTGACACGAAACGCCCGCGCCGCGGCGTCGTACTCGACACCGGGTGCCCCTCCCGCAAAGAACTCCTCCACCTGTGCGACGAGCAACGGCGCGATACCGCCCAGCCCCTGCATGACACGCGCACTCGGATTGAGCGTGCCGATCTCCGCCCGCAGATACTCCTTCTTGTCCTGCGGCACCATGCCGCCCAAGATCACGAGATCGACCTCGCGCATGTCGTAGTCGTCGAGCAGCCGGTCGAACTGGTTGCTCGCGTTCGCGCCGTATCCGCGGTCGCGCAGCATCGCGACAGTGTCGACGAGCACTGATCCGCTGCGTCCGACGATCAGTACGCGCCTCGCTCTGTCCGACATCTCAACTCCTTGTTGGCCGCTCCAATGTTGGCGCGACCAACACTAACAGATCGTTGGCTTGACCAACAATCACGTACACTCCGCGGCATGCGCGAGCACGCCAATCCCCGCCGCACCCCGGACCGGCTCAAGGACCGCCCAACGTGGCTGCTGGGCCAAGCCGCCGCACGAGCATCCGCACTGCTGGCCGCCGGATTCGCCGCCCACGGTGACGGGCTGCGCGGATACCACTACCGCCTGCTCGCCGCACTCGAACAATGGGGACCCGCCAGCCAAGCCGATCTCGGCCGCGACACCGGCATCGACCGCAGCGACGTGACCGCCGCCCTCACCGAACTCGAAGCACTCGACCTGGTCACGCGCGAAACCGACCCCGGCCATCGGCGGCGCAAGATCGTGTCGATCACGAAATCCGGCACAACGAAGCTACGCAAACTCGACGCGGTGCTCGACGGCATCCAGCAGGAACTGCTCGCTCCCCTGTCGCCGACTCAACAAGAGCAGTTCGCGGTGATCATGGCGCGGCTCAGCGACCAGTGAGCGACCAACGGCACGTCGAGGTCGCCGGTACGGCGTGTCAGTCGTTGCCCAGGTCGGCGAACACCTTGCGCTTCAACGGAGGCACGAGGGTGAACACCCGCAGCGCGAACTTGAACATCGAGCGGCCCAGCCGGTTGTTCGAGACCGTCTGCTCGGCGGTGCGCAGGGACAGGCGGACGGCGGCGAATCCGTAGTCGATCATCTGGGTCTCGTAGTCCCGAATGGCGGCGAGCAGTTCCCGCCCGCCCTCCGCGGCGTCGATCAGGTTGCGGGCCAACAACTGGGCGTCCCGGAGCGCGGTGTTCGCACCGATGCCGCGGAAGGGCGTCATGCTGTGGATCGCGTCGCCGAGGACGGTGACGTTCGTCGTATCCCACTGGTTCACCGGCACCGAGGTGCGGATCGGCAGGAGGGTCACGGTCTCCCCCGGCGTTTCCGCCACCATCCGCCGCAGGTCCGGGTGCCACCCGGCGACCTGGCGCCCGGCCAGGTCCCGGAGGCCACTGCCGTCCAGTGTGGACAGCTGAGTGGCGCCACACGAGAACGCGTCCTGGTTCGCGGCATAGGCCCACATGAGATAGCTGGTGGTGTTGTCGAAGTGGAGTCCGAGCCGTGCGGACTCGTCGTTGCCACCGACGCTGTTCGCCGCGGCGGACAACAGGCTGTCACTGAGGTCGTGCGGGGCCATGAACATGCCGCAACCGGAGGGCGGCAGCACGTTGTTCGGTCCGTCCTGCATCCGGCGCGGCAGCCAGCGCTGGACTTCGTCGGTGAGCGGGAGCTTGCCCGCGATCGCGCGGATCCCGGTGTCGATCCGTCGTGCCTCGGGCAGGTACTGGCGGCGCACCCGCGAGTTGGCCCCGTCGGCGCCCACGAGGACGTCGGCGGTCGCGGTGGTGCCGTCGGCGAAGTGGCACGTGACAGTGCCGTCCTCGGCCCGTTCGTAGCGTTCGAACTCCTTGTCCAGGTGCAGCACGTCGGCCAGCCCGGCCGACAGCACCTGGTGCAGGGTGATCCGGCTGACCGAGTGGTGCGAACGGGCCGGGTCCCGCTCGGCCCCGGAGGTGACGTCGTCCTCGATCACCAGCAGGTCCTTGAACTGTTCGTCGACGAACCCGAAGGCACCACCCGGGCTCCCGCACGTGTCGACGAATGCCCGCCACTGGTCCGACGGCAGGCATTCGTGCAGGGCAGCTGCGCCCTTGGGGTTGATGTGCACGCGATAGCCCTGGAGCCGGTCGCTCCGAACCCCGCTGCGCTCGTAGACGGCGACGGACACGCCGGCCTTGCGCAGGGCCTGCGCAAGACAGAGCCCTCCGGTTCCCCCACCGATGATTCCCACCCGGAACTGACCACCCATGTCGATCCCTCCGTCTCGTCGATCGCGACAGAGCGATAATCAATCATCTGGTTGACTAAGTCAAACCTTTAGTTGATTCTTTGGGCATGCTTCCCCACCGAGAGGCTCTCCGGGCAGAACGGATCAGAGGCGCAGTGGCACGAGGTCGTCGGCGTGGACGACCTCTCGCCGGTGTTCCGGGGCGAGGTCCTCGCTCGAGTGGCCGATCAGCATGGGCAGCTCGGCGGCGTCGAAGGCCACCACTCCGCGCGCCACGACGTTGCCCCGCGGGTTGGTCAGCTCGACCACGTCGCCCGCCTCGAACTCACCGGTGACCGAGGTGATGCCCGCGGCCAGCAGAGAACGGCGACGGTCGACGACCGCCTTGACGGCACCGTCGTCGAGCTGGAGTTTTCCCCGGGGGTCGGCGGCGTAGGCCAGCCAGAAGCGGCGTGGCGTCAGTCGGCGGCCCACGGCCGCGAAGGCGGTGCCGACGTCGGCGGTGCCGAGGGCTCTGGCGGCGTCAGCGGCGGCGGCGAGCAGCACGGGAACACCGGAGGCCGACGCGAGCCGGGCGGAGGCGAGCTTGGTGGCCATTCCTCCGGTGCCGACGTCCGAACCGACGTCGTCGGCGTCCACGTGTGCCAGGTCGGAGTGGTCGAGCACTTCGGCGATGCGCTTCGCGTCGGTCCGGCGGGGGTTGCCGTCGTACAGGGCGTCGACGTCGGAGAGGAGGACCAGCGCGTCCGCGCCGACGAGGTAGGCGACGAGCGCGGCGAGGCGGTCGTTGTCGCCGAACCGGATCTCCTCGGTCGCCACCGTGTCGTTCTCGTTGACGACCGGGACCACGCCCAGCGCGAGCAGGCGGGACAAGGTGCGCTGTGCGTTGCGGTAGTGGGCACGTCGGACGACGTCGTCCGACGTGAGCAGGACCTGGCCGACACGGAGACCGTAGCGGGCGAACGACGACACGTAGGCGTGGCCGAGCACCAGCTGGCCGACGCTGGCGGAGGCCTGCTGGGTCGCCAGGTCGCGGGGGCGGCGGCTGATGCCGAGCGGCGCGAGACCGGAGGCGATGGCACCGGAGGACACCAGCACCACCTGGCTGCCCGCGGTGCGGCGGGCGGCCAGCGCGTCGACAAGGGCGTCGAGGCGGGCCGGGTCCAGGCCGCCCTCCGCGGTGGTGAGGGAGGACGAGCCGACCTTCACCACGATCCGTCGGGCGGCCGCCACCTGCGACCTGGTCGCGGACAGCACTCCGGTCACGACAACTCGTCGTCTTCCTGCTCGTCGGTCTCGTCGGCCGGCTCCTGGCTCGACGGCGTGCGGCGCGCGATCTTGGCCGCCTTGCGTTCTGCCGCACCGACACGGTTGTTGCGCTCGAGCCGGGGGTCGCTGCCGCGGTTGTGCATCACCACGTCGACACCGGCCGGGGTGGACGGCTCCCAGTCGAAGGTCACGCCGCCGATGGTGACCGGGCAGCCCGGCTTGGCGCCGAGTTCCGCGAGCTCCTTCTCGACACCGAGCCGGTTCAGGCGGTCGGCGAGGTAGCCGACGGCCTCGTCGTTGTCGAAGGCAGTCTGGCGGACCCAGCGTTCCGGCCGCTCGCCGCGGATGATGAAGCCGCCCTCCTGTTCGGGGTCCTCGACCACCGTGAAACCGACGTCGTCGACCGCGGGCGGGCGTAGGACGATGCGGCTCGCCTCGAGCGACGGGCGGGTCGCACGGTCCTCCTCGACGATCTTCGCGAGCGCGTAGGACAGCTCGCGGAGGCCTTCGTGGCTGGCGGTGGACACGGCGAAGACGGGGAGGCCGCGTGCCTCGAAGTCGGGGCGGACGATCTCCGCGAGATCCCGGGCATCCGGCACGTCGATCTTGTTGAGGACCACGACGCGCGGCCGTTCGGCGAGGCTGCCGCCGAGGCCGGGCGTGTAGCGGGCCAGTTCCTCCTCGAGGGCGTCCATGTCCGAGACCGGGTCGCGGCCGGACTCGTAGGTCGCGCAGTCGACGACGTGGACGAGCACCGAGCATCGTTCGATGTGGCGGAGGAAGTCGAGTCCGAGTCCCTTGCCCTGGCTCGCGCCCGGGATGAGGCCCGGCACGTCGGCGACGGTGAAGGTGGACTCGCCCGCGGTGACGACGCCGAGGTTGGGCACGAGCGTGGTGAACGGGTACTCGGCGATCTTGGGGCGTGCCGAGGACAGCACCGAGATCAGGGACGACTTGCCCGCCGACGGGAAGCCGACGAGACCGACGTCGGCGACCGACCGCAGTTCGAGTACGAGGTCCGCGATCTCGCCCGGCTCGCCGAGGAGGGCGAAGCCGGGGGCCTTGCGGGCCTTGGACGCGAGGGCCGCGTTGCCGAGACCGCCTCGGCCGCCCCGAGCGGCGACGAAGCGGGAGCCGTTGCCGATGAGGTCGGCGAGCACCTCACCGTCCTCGGTGAGCACGACGGTGCCGTCGGGCACCTTGAGTTCGAGCGACTCGCCCGTCGCGCCGTCGCGGTTGCTGCCCTGCCCCTGCTTGCCGTTGGAGGCGCGGGAGTGGGGGCGGAAGTGGAAGTCGAGCAACGTGTGCACCCCGGAGTCGACGACCAGCACGATGTCGCCGCCGTTGCCACCGTTGCCGCCGTCCGGGCCACCGAGAGGCTTGAACTTTTCGCGGTGCACCGAAGCGCAGCCGTTGCCACCGTTGCCGGCGGCCGCGTGGATGACCACACGATCAACGAATCGGGACACTGCGAAAACCTTCCTGGAACGCAAAAGAGGGACGGGCCGCTAACTCGTCGGCCCGCCCCTCGTGGGGTCTTGCTTCGGTCGCGGGCTTCAGCCCTCGACCGGGACGATGTTCACGGTCTTGCGACCGCGCTTCTCGCCGAACTGGACCGCACCCGCGGCCAGGGCGAACAGAGTGTCGTCACCGCCGCGGCCGACGTTGACGCCCGGGTGGAACTTGGTGCCGCGCTGGCGGACCAGGATCTCACCGGCGTTGACCTGCTGGCCGCCGAAGCGCTTCACACCGAGGCGCTGGGCGTTGGAGTCGCGTCCGTTGCGGGAGCTGGACGCACCCTTCTTGTGTGCCATGGCTGTTCAGCTCCTACTTGGTCTTGATGCCGGTGACCTCGACGCGGGTCAGCTTCTGGCGGTGACCCTGCCGCTTGTGGTAGCCGGTCTTGTTCTTGAACTTGTGGATACGGATCTTCGGGCCCTTGGTCTGGGCCTTGATGACACCGTTCACGGACACCTTCGCCAGGGCGTCGGCGTCCGTGGTGACCTGGTCCCCGTCGACGACGAGCAGTGCGGGGAACGTGAGCTCGGCGCCCGGCTCACCGTCGAGCTTCTCGACCTCGACGATGTCGCCAACGGCGACCTTGTACTGCTTGCCGCCGGTCTTGACGATCGCGTACATCGGACGCAACTCTCCTGCTACTCGACTGCTTCGGAAAACCTTGGGGCTACGCGGCGACCGGGCGAGATGACACCGGGCTCGCGCACGAGTCGGCCCACCAACGCGGCGGGCCGACCCCCAGGATACGTGCCTGCCGGAACGGGGACCAAACCGGGGTCAGCCATCGTGCTGGACGGTGACCGGAGGCCCGGCCGGACGCGAGGCCGCGCGGCGCGGCTGCCTGCGGGGCGGTGTCGCGGGCGCGGGCACCGACGGAGCGAGCGAGGACTCGGACTGGCCGGCCGTGCCGTTGGTTCGCTCCCGCGGGCGCTCGCCCGGCTCGCTCGCCTGGTCGGCGTCGGGACCGGCCGCGGCCGACTCCTCGGTCTCGACCTCGGCGGCCGGGTAACCGCTGGTCACGGGCTCGGCTTCCGTCTCGACACCGGGCTCGGCGGTCGCAGGCTCGGCTTCCTCCGCCACGGCGGCCCCAGGCTCGCCAGGCGAGGTCGTCGCGCTTTCGGCCGTGGTCGGCTCGGCGGGCTCCGGGGTGGTCGGCTCGGGGCCGGTCGACGGGGCCGGGCCGGCGTGGACGCCGTTGGTCTCCGCGCGGCTCGCGGCGACCTCCGTGCCGTTGGCGTGGCTCGCGGCACGGGCCTCGCCCCGGTTGCGGGTGCGGTGACGGCTGCGCTCGCGCGTCGGCTCCTCAGCGCCGGCCTGCGGCTGGGTGTCCTTGGCCTCCGGCTGGGTGTCCGGCTCGGCGGTCTCGGACTCCGCCTGCTCGACCACGGCGACCTTGGTGGTGGCCTTGGCGATGTCGCGGACGGCCTCCTTCGCGGCCTGGGCGGCGGCTTCCTTGGCCTGGTCCTTGTTGGCGCCCTTGTCCTTGCCCTCCTCGCCGCGGCCGCGGGAGCGGCGGGTACCGCCCCGGGGCGACTCGGTGTGGGTGTGGCCGTTCCCGTTGCCGGGCTTGGTGACCGGCTCGGTGGAGACCAGGACGCCCCGGCCCTTGCAGTGCTCGCAGGTGGTGCCGAACGCCTCGAGGAGGCCGGTGCCGACCCGCTTGCGGGTCATCTGCACCAGCCCGAGGGAGGTGACCTCGGCGACCTGGTGACGGGTGCGGTCGCGGCCCAGGCACTCCGTCAGCCTGCGGAGGACCAGGTCGCGGTTGGACTCCAGCACCATGTCGATGAAGTCGATGACGATGATGCCGCCGATGTCGCGCAGCCGGAGCTGGCGGACGATCTCCTCGGCCGACTCCAGGTTGTTCCTGGTCACCGTCTCCTCGAGGTTGCCCCCAGAGCCGGTGAACTTGCCGGTGTTGACGTCGATGACGGTCATCGCCTCGGTGCGGTCGATGACCAGGTAGCCGCCGGAGGGCAGCCAGACCTTGCGGTCCAGCGCCTTGAGCAGCTGCTCCTCGATGCGGTACTCGGCGAAGACGTCGGTGTTCCCGACATGCTTGCGGAGACGGTCGGCGAGCTCGGGCGCGACGTGGCTGACGTACGCGTCGACGGTCTCCCAGGCGGTGCCACCCTGGACCACGAGCGCGGAGAAGTCCTCGGTGAACAGGTCGCGGACGACCTTCACCAGCAGGTCGGGCTCCTCGTAGACGAGGGATGGCGCGTTGACCTTGCGGGTGCCGCCTGAGCCCTCGGTCTTGTCCTTGATGACCTGCCACTGGGCCTGGAGGCGGCGGACGTCGCGCGCCAACTCCTCCTCGCTGATGCCCTCCGAGGCGGTGCGGATGATCACGCCGGCGTCCTCGGGGACGACCCGCTTGAGCACGTCTTTGAGACGGCGGCGCTCGTTCTCCGGCAGCTTGCGCGAGATGCCGGTGGCGCCGCCACCTGGCACGTACACGAGGAAACGGCCGGGGAGGCTGATCTGGGTGGTCAGGCGGGCGCCCTTGTGGCCGACCGGGTCCTTGGTGACCTGGACGAGCACGCTGTCACCGGTCGACAGGGCCTGCTCGATCTTGCGGGCCTTGCCCTCGAGACCGGCGGCGTCCCAGTCGACCTCACCCGCGTAGAGCACGGCGTTGCGGCCCCGGCCGATGTCGACGAACGCGGCCTCCATCGACGGCAGCACGTTCTGGACGCGGCCGAGGTACACGTTGCCGACGAGGGAGCCGGAGCCCGACGAGGTGACGAAGTGCTCGACGAGCACGCCGTCCTCGAGCACGCCGATCTGGACCCGGTCACCGCGCTCGCGCACGACCATGGCCCGGTCGACGGCTTCCCGGCGGGCGAGGAACTCGGCCTCGGACAGGATCGGCGCACGGCGGCGGCCGGCCTCACGACCGTCGCGGCGGCGCTGGCGCTTGGCCTCCAGGCGGGTCGAGCCGCGGACGCTGCGCACCTCGTCGCGGCCGTCCGACTCGTTCTTGTCCTTGTCCTCGCGGGCCTCGCGGACGTGAACCACCGTGTTCGGCGGGTCGTCGTCGGTCGGGGCGCCGGTCTCGTCGTCGGCACCGCCGCGACGCCTGCGCCTGCGGCGACGCCTGCGGGTGGCGCCGTCCTCGTCGCCCTGGTCCTGCTCGTCGGCGTCCTCGGCCTCGGACTCCTCCTTGCCCTTGCGCTTGGTGGACTTGTCCGTCTTGTCGGCCTTGTCCTGCTTGGCCGCCGGCTTCGGCTCGTCCTCGGACGGCTCGTCAGCAACGCCCTCGTCCTGACCGCCCTTGCCGCGGCCACGACCACGGCGGCCACGGCGGCGGCGCGGCCTGCCCTCCTCCGAGTCGTCACCAACCGTTTCGTCGGTCTCGTCCGTTTCGTCCTCGACCGGCTCCGGCTCGTCCTTGGGCCGGGCGACCGGGCGGGACGGGCCCGCGGTGGGCTCCGGCGGGAGGAACAGCGGCGACGCCGAGGCGAACACCGGGGTGGGCGGCGTGACCCGGGAGGACTGGGACTGCTCGACGGTCTGTACACGTGCGCCGACCGGTTCGCTGAAGCCCGGCGTGCCCGCGACCCGGGGCGCGCCCTGCTGGGCGGCAGGGGCCTGCGGCTCGGTCGTCTCGACCGGGGCCTCGGCACCGGCGCGGGTGGAGTCCGGCGCGGCCGCTTCCGCGGCGGCCTCCTCCGCGTCGGCCGGGTCGGCCGTGAGAACGCCCATTGCCTCGGCGACCCGCAGCGCCAGCTCACGATCGATGCTGGACTGCACGCTGCGGCCGTCCACGCCGAGCTCCGTGACGGCCGCGAGCACCTCACGACTGCTGCGCCCCAGCAGCTTGGCGAGGGCGTGCACGCGGATCCTGGCCGGCAGGTCCGCGAGTGCCGCGGCGATGGGTGTGGTGGTGTCCCCGCCGGTGTTTCCGGCAGGCGTCGACATATCCGACATGCAGCTCCTTCACCCCCGGGCGCGTCCATCAGCACCGGCGCGACGCACCAGCACTCTCGGACGCGGCCACACGGGGGCCTCGTTGTCCTCGCTTCACCGCGCTCCTCGGGGTGAAGCGTGTTGTCGTTCCGCCGCTGGGCGGCGGGAATCCTCGCCTCTCGCCGTGTGCACCGGGCCAGGCCGGCGACCACGGCAGGTCAGTCACAACGTCGCGCCGAGCGTCACCCGCATGCCGAAGCCCGTTCGGCCCGGTCCGGGGCCAACGGGTCGGACAGACCTCCGCTGTCGTCGAGCCGCCCCTGGGCCATCCGGGTCGCCTTCGCGGGCACCGGCGGTTCCAGGGCGGCGACGACGCGGAGCGCGCTCAGCACGTCGTCCGGTCGAACGGCAGGTGTCAGCTGCCGGACAACCACGACGAGTATCCCACATGGCTCGACTGGTGTGGTTGAAGGAGACACGACCGGGTCATCTTCGACCCATCCGGTGACGATCGCGGAGCGTGCGTCGATGGTGCGCATTCCGTGCTTGGTCAGGCGCTCGACCTCGACGACCTCGGCGGCGACCAACCGCTCCCACGCGGCTTTCAGCGTGTCCGACGCCACGCCGGGAAGTTCGATCCGCCACCGGCTCGCCTCCATGCGGTCCGCCAGCGCGTCCCCTCCCGCCCCCACCGGCAGGCCGACCGCCTCGAGCAGGTCCAGGCCGGGCGGCATCGCCGCGTCCAGCACGCGGACCAGCTCGTCCGGTTCGAGCGCCTCGACCAGCTGTATCTCGACGTACTCCGCCTCGCTCGCTACCCCCGTCGGCGATGCGCCGATCCACGAGATCTTCGGATGGGGGTTGAAGCCCTGGGAATACGCCATCGGCACCCGTGCCCGGCGCAGGGCGCGCTCGAACGCGCGAGCCACGTCCCGGTGTGAGGTGAACCTCAGCGGGCCGCGCTTCGCGTACCGAAGCCGCAGCTTCTGCACCGCGGGAGCGGAAGGGTTCGGGCGGTCGTCGCGGGTCAGCGTTACTCCTTCTGGTGGTATCGGGCTGGTCCGGTGGTGTTCACTTGCGGATGCTGGCACCGTACCCCCAGGTCCAATTCCGGCGGTGAGCTTGTCTGTGGAGCGGCAAGCTGGCTACCGTCCGGACATTGGAGTGCCGGCGCCCCCGAACCGGCCGCCCCAACAAATGGAGGTCACCCGTGCCTCTGCTGCGCCGTCTGCCGGCGGCAGCGGTCAGCGCCGCGGTGTTCGCGACATCCCTGGTGACGACCGGTATGACCGCGAGCGCCCAGGTCGCCGACCCACCGTCCGACGTGTGCTCGAGCAGCAGCACCGAGCTTCGGTACCTGGTCGTGCTCGACCCCGGCACCCCCCAGCCGGAGGCCGCAGACGAGATCGCCGCGGCCTGCGGCGCGCTCACCGCGTACTACCCGCAGATCTCCGTCGCGGTCGCCGGCTCGGCCGACGACCGGTTCACCGAGCGGATGGGCACGGACCGGGCGTTCAGCGCGGAGGGCGCTCTGGCGGCGAAGCAGGGCCCCCGCAAGGACGAGACAGCGGCCGTCCGCGGCGCCACCACCGATCCGGCCGAAGTGGACCAAAAGGACTTGACCGGCAGTCAGTGGGACATGGCCATGATCGGGGCGGACGAGGCACGGCGGATCAATCCGGGCAGCAAGGACGTCGTGGTGGGTGTCCTCGACTCGGGGATCGACCCCAACCACCCCGACCTCACCGCGGCGCTCGACCCCGCGGCGTCCGCGGGCTGCCTGTCCGGCAAACCGGACAAGACCCCGGCCGCGTGGGAGCCGACGACCTCGCCACACGGGACGCACGTCGCGGGCACGATCGCTGCCGCCGACGACGGGCGCGGCACGACCGGGGTGGCGCCCGGTGTGCGGGTCGCGTCGGTGAAAGTGGTCGACGACCAGGGCTACATCCTCCCCGAGTACGCGGTGTGCGGGCTGATGTGGGCCACCGCCAACAAGATGAGGGTGACCAACAACAGCTACTTCGTCGACCCGTGGCTGATGACGTGTGACCGGGACAGCGAGCACGTCGTTTTCGAAGCGGTCCGGCGCGCCGTGGACTACGCGACGCAGAACGGGGTGCTGACGGTCGCGGCGGCGACGAACGAGGCTGCCGACCTGGCCGACCCGAGTGGACGGACCGCGGAGAACCCGGTCGCGGCGGAGGGCCGGGCCGAACGGCGCACGCTCGACGGCAGCTGCAAGGTCCTGCCCGCCGGGCTGCGCAGCGTGGTGGCCGTGTCGGCGGTGGGCAGCAACGGGCTGAAGGCCAGCTACAGCTCCTACGGGCTCGGCGTGATCGACGTGACCGCGCCCGGCGGTGAGACGAAACCGAAGGCGTACGACCCGACCGGTGTCAAGCAGGAGGAGGACTCCTGCGTGCTGTCCACCGTGCCGGGCGGCTACGACCGGTTATGCGGCACGTCGATGGCCACGCCGCACGTCGCCGGCGTGGCCGCCCTCATCGCCTCCGAACATCCGGAGGCGTCCCCGCAGAAGATCACGAAGATGCTGACGGAGAAGGCCGAACCGCTGCCGTGTCCGGCCGACTACGACCTCGACGGCACGGGGGCCCAGGACGCCTACTGCACGGGCTACAAGCCCTACAACGGGTTCTACGGCCACGGCCTGGTCGACGCGCTGGCCGCCGTGACCGGTGACAACGTCGCCGGCCAGGCGCCCACCGACGAGTGACTACACGGGCGTCAGCGGCAGCAGCTTCCTGCCGGTGGGACCGATCTCGATGTCGGTGCCCATCGCCGGGCAGACACCACAGTCGAAGCACGGGGTCCAGCGGCAGTCGTCGAGCTCCTGTTCGGACAGTGCGTCCTGCCAGTCGTCCCACAGCCAGCCCTTGTCGAGGCCGGAGTCGAGGTGGTCCCACGGCAGGACCTCGTCCTCGCTGCGCTCCCGCGTGGTGAACCAGTCGAGGCTCACACCGAGCGGCACCAGCTCCGCCGCCGCGGCGTCGGTCCAGCGCTCGTAGGAGAAGTGCTCGCTCCAGCCGTCGAACCGGCCGCCCGCACGCCACACGCGCTCGATGACACGCCCCACGCGACGGTCGCCCCTGGACAGCAGTCCTTCGATGAGGCTGGGTTTGCCGTCGTGGTAGCGCATCCCGATGTTGCGACCGAGGCCGCGGTCGGAGTTCACGGCGTCGCGCAGCTTCCGCAGGCGTGCGTCCACCGTGTCCGGGTCGCACTGTGCGGCCCACTGGAACGGCGTGTGCGGCTTGGGGACGAACCCGCCGATGGAGATGGTGCAGCGGATGTCCTTGCGGCCACTGGCCTTCCGGCCAGCACGGATGACCTCCTGGGCCATCGCGGCGATCTGCAGCACGTCGTCGTCGGTCTCGGTCGGCAGACCGCACATGAAGTACAGCTTCACCTGCCGCCAGCCGTTGGCGTACGCGGCGCTGACCGTGCGGATGAGGTCGGCCTCGGACACGGTCTTGTTGATGACCCGGCGGATCCGCTCACTGCCGCCCTCGGGTGCGAAGGTCAGCCCGGAGCGGCGGCCGTTGCGGGACAGCTCGTTCGCGAGGTCGATGTTGAACGCGTCGACGCGGGTGGACGGCAGCGAGAGGCCGGTGTTGGTGCCCTCGTACCGGTCCGCGAGGCCCTTGGTGATGTCGGCGATCTCCGAGTGGTCCGCACTGGACAGCGACAGGAGGCCGACCTCCTCGAACCCGCTCGCCTCCAGGCCCTTGTGGACCATCTCGCCGATGCCCTGGATGGACCGCTCACGCACGGGGCGGGTGATCATGCCGGCCTGGCAGAACCGGCAGCCGCGGGTGCAGCCGCGGAAGATCTCGACGCTCATCCGCTCGTGCACGCTCTCGGCGAGCGGGACCAGCGGCTGCTTCGGGTACGGCCACGCGTCGAGGTCCATGGTGGTGCGCTTGGCCACCGTCGCGGGCACGCGGTCGCGGTTGGGGACGATCGGGTTGAGGGCGCCTGTGTCGTCGAACGTGACGTCGTAGAACCGCGGCACGTAGACGCCGCCGGTCTCGGCGAGCCGGGTCAGCACCTCGTCGCGGCCGCCGGGGCAGCCCTCCTGCTTCCAGGCGCGGACGATGGCGGTGATCTCGAGGACCGCCTCCTCGCCGTCGCCGAGGACGGCGGCGTCGAGGAAGTCGGCGATCGGTTCCGGGTTGAACGCGGCGTGGCCGCCCGCGATGACGAGCGGGTGCTCGTCGGTGCGGTCCTCGGCGTGCAGCGGGATACCGGCCAGGTCGAGCGCGGTCAGCAGGTTGGTGTACCCGAGCTCGGTCGCGAAGCTGATGCCGATCAGGTCGAAGGCGCCGAGCGGGCGGTGCGCGTCCACGGTGAACTGCGGCACACCGTGCTCGCGCATCAGCGCCTCGAGGTCCGGCCACACGGCGTAGGTGCGCTCGGCCAGGACGTCCTCGAGCTCGTTGAGCACCTCGTAGAGGATCATGATGCCCTGGTTGGGCAGGCCCACCTCGTACGCGTCCGGGTACATCAACGCCCAGCGGACCGTGGTGGCGTCCCAGTCCTTGACGGTGGAGTTCAGCTCCCCTCCGACGTACTGGACGGGCTTCGACACCCGCGGCAGCAACGGCTCCAGACGGGGAAAGAGGGACTCGACACTCATAGTGGTCCAAGCGTAACCCCCGCAGGTGAGGACGCACGGCGGCGGCTCTCCTCGCACTGGGCCGGCCAGCCACACGACGTGGCCGGACGTGTTGCCAACGTGATCCCACCAGCGGATAGTTGAGCCTTGAACAATCCCTTTCGACGGAGGTTCGGTATGGACGTCGTCGCTCTCATCGGCCGGATTCTGTTCGTGCTCCTGTTCCTCGGGTCGGCCTTCGGCCACCTCACCCAGGCCGATGCCATGGCCGGGTACGCCTCGTCCCGCGGCGTGCCGCAGGCCAAGCTCGCCGTGCTCGGCAGCGGTGTGCTGATGCTCATCGGCGCGCTGATGGTGCTGCTCGGGATCTGGCTCGACCTCGGCGCGCTCCTGCTCGTGATCTTCCTCGTCCCGACGGCGCTCCTCATGCACCCGTTCTGGAAGGAGACCGACGCGATGGCCAAGCAGACGGAGATGATCTCCTTCCAGAAGGACATCGCGCTCGCCGGTGCGGCACTGCTGATCCTCGCGCTGTACGCGGGTTACGGCCCCGGGCTCGGGATCACGATCACCGGTCCCCTGTTCTGAGGCACACGCGCCCTGCTGCCGCGTGGTCAGCGCAGCAGCAGGGCGCCCAGCCTGCGGGCCGACACCACGACACCCAGCGCGGCCATCACCGCGAAGTACCCGACGTGCCAGAGCATGCCCACCTCGACCACACCGCCGCACAGCCGCCGCATCAGCTCGATCGCGTGGTACAGCGGGAGGCACCGCACCACGGCCTGGACGACCGAGGGGTAGACGTCCAGCGGGAAGAACGTCGTCGAGAACAGGAACATCGGCATCAGGAAGAGCTGGATCAAGTCGAAGTCCTGCCAGGAACGCATGAACGTCGTGCAGGCCATGCCCACGGCCGCGAACGAGAACGCCACCAGCAGCGCGGCGGGCAGTGCGAGCAACGCCCAGGGCGAGGTGAGCAGGCCCATCGACAGCATCACCGTCAGAAACCCGCCCGCGTACAGGCCGCCGCGCAGCAGCGCCCACGCGATCTCGCCGACGGCGACGTCGACCGGTCCCAGCGGGGTCGCCAGCATCGCGTCGTACAGCTTGGCGTACTTGAACTTGAAGAAGATGTTGAACGTCGCGTCGTACACCGCGCCGTTCATCGCGGACGCGGCCAGCAGCGCGGGCGCGACGAAGGCGACGTAGCTGACCGGCTCGCCCCCGGGCCCGATCACGTCGCCGACCAGGACTCCGAACCCGACGCTCATGGCGAACAGGTAGAACAGCGGCTCGCAGAACCCGGACACGACCGCGAGCCAGGCACGGCGGTTCACCAGCAGCGACCGCTCGACGAGCGCGCGTGCGCGGCCGGCGTACATGCCGGTCGGGAGCACACGCAGCAGCAACCCACCCCCGGCCGTCACGCCGCCAGCCTCCTGGTGAACGTGCGGACACCGAACCACCAGCCGATCGCCAGCAGCACCAGCAGGTAGGCGACGTGACCGGCCGCGGCCAGCGGCGGGAGGTCCCCGAAGGCGGCGCCCCGGCTCAGCTCCGTGCCGTGCCACAACGGCGTGACCCACGCGAGCGGCCGCAGCCAGACAGGCAGGTGCTCGACCGGGAAGAACGTGCCCGCGAACAGGGTCATCGGCATCACGACGAAGCGGAACAGTGCGTTGAACTGCTGCCCTTCGGTCCGCAGCGTCGCCGAGTACGCGGCGATCGGGGCGGCGAACGACAGCCCGGCGAGGATCGCCACCGCCAGCGAGCCCAGCACACCGAACCCCGTGACCGCGCCGAGCGCGGCCGCCACCACCAGATAGGCGGCGCCCGACGACGCCAGCCGCAAGCCCACCCACACCATGTGCCCGGCGAAGATCTGACCTGGCGTGATGGGCGACGCGGCGATGCCGAGATAGGTCTGCTGCCACTTGAACGCGGACAGGATCGGGTAGGTGGACTCGAACGCGGCGATCTGCACGGAACTGGCCGCGAGCAGCGCAGGCGCCAGGTAGACCACGTACTCGAGACCGCCGATCGCCGGGCTCGACCGGACCTGCGAACCGAGGCCGTACCCGAGGGCGAGCAGGAACAGGACCGGCTGGCCCACGCTGGACACCACGGTCGCCCGCCAGTTGCGCCGGTACCAGGTCCACATCCCCTCGACGACGATGTACGCCGCGTGTGCCGGGTTGACGACCCGGCCACGTGCTCGCGCCATTGCTGGTCCTCCTCGCCCCATCATCACCGCCGATCGGGGGATGGCAAAAGGACCATCCGGATGACGAACCACATTCCGCACCTGAAGCTTCACTCTTTCGCGGGCTGCTCTCGCTCGGGCACACAGGCGACACTTTCTGGTGGTTTCATTTGCCTTGGAGGAAAACCGCCGTGGCCCTGCGCGCACGTCCCTCACGTCACGACACGACGGCTGTCCAGTTCCTTTCCGTCGCAGCGGATCTGCTGGACGCCTTCCTGCAGGCGGACCCAGTCGATGACACACAGCCCCAGCGTCTCGGCCACATCAGCTTTCCCACGGCGCTGGACTGGCTGCGGACCGACGACGTCATCCGGCTGGCCCCGTCGTGGTCCGGGGAGGCCGCGCGCCGGCGCGCGTTCTTCAGCCGGTGGGCCACGCGTGGCGACTTCCTGGCAGATGCCGTGGTCTACGCGCTACTGCGGGAACAACCGGCGATCCCGTCCCCCCGGCGCGACCAGGACGTGCCGCTCTCGCGGTACATCGCCGACGTGACCGACGACCTGTTGACGAACCTGGTGCACCATCCGAGGAGCTACCTCGTGCTGCACCTCGCTCCGCTGCTGCCCCGCCATCCGAACCTCGCGGCCGCGTTCGCGCCGGGTTCGCGGCCGGCGGCCCAGGCCTGGGCGGGCGTCTACCGCAGACTCGCGGACGGCCTCGACCTCGTGCTGCGTCCCGAGTGGACGTTCAAGCGCCTGACCTCGGTGTTGCAGGCCATGGTGGACGGTTTCGTGCTCCGGCACCGGGTGGAGCCGCGACGCCACCAACGCCAGGGCTGGCAGGACGCGAACATGCTCGCGGACGCGGTGATCGCGTTGCTGCTCGGCGCGGTCGACTGGGATCTGACCGGAATGTCAGGACGGGCGGCAATTGACAGGTTCACGACACCGCAGCCGGTGCGTCCTTTCTGATTACCGCGGTCACCCATTTCTTCCGGCGGCAAATTCCGGTGGGGAAATCCGTCGCGGATTTCCCACCGGCGCTCAGTCGACGAGCGTGCGGCCGGTGAGGCGCAGGAACACGTCCTCGAGGGTGCTGCGCCGCACCAGGCTCGAGACCGGGTCCACACCGCGTCGGTGCACCGCGCCGAGCACGGCCTCCCCGTCGGCGGCGTAGAGCAGCACGCGGTCGGGCAGCGCCTCGACGCGGTCGGCGAGGCCGCTGAGCCGTTGTTCCACCGAGGCGTTGTCCTGACCGGGTGGAAACCGCAGTTCCACCACCTCCTTGGTGGAGTAGCGGCTGATCAGCGCCGACGGGCTGCCCTCCGCGGCGACGCGGCCGCGGTCCATCACGACGAGGCGATCGCAGAGCTGCTCGGCTTCGTCCATGTAGTGGGTGGTGATGATGAGGGTGACGCCGTTCTGCTTGAGCCGGAACAGCCGGTCCCACAGCAGGTGGCGGGCCTGCGGGTCGAGGCCGGTGGTCGGCTCGTCGAGGAGGAGCAGTTCGGGGTCGTTGATGAGCGAGCGGGCGATGGTGAGGCGCCGTTTCATGCCGCCGGACAACGACTCGACCTCGTCGTTGGCGCGCTCGGCGAGCTGGGCGAACGCGAGCAGCTCGGTCGCCTTGGCACGGACGTGTGCCTTCGAGAGGCCGAAGTAGCGGCCGTAGACGTGCAGGTTCTGGCGGACCGTCAGCTCGGTGTCGAGGTTGTCCTGCTGCGGCACGACACCGAGCCGTGCGCGGACGCTGGGGCCGTCGTGGTCGGGGTCCATCCCCAGCACCCGCAGCTCACCGCCGGTGCGTGGGGACACACAACCGATCATGCGCATGGTGGACGACTTGCCCGCGCCGTTCGGGCCGAGGAAGCCGAAGGCCTCCCCGCGCCGCACCATCACGTCGATCCCGTCCACCGCGGGCAGGCGGCCGAACCGCTTGACGAGCCCCCGCGCCACGACCAGTGCGTCTCCCACGCTCGGAGCGTAAGCCGCGGGGCTCGACGTGCCCTGCTCGTTAACCCGAGCGGCCGAATCGCTTGGTGAAGCGCTCGAGCTCGGCCTCCAGCGCCTGCACCTTCTCGCGGATCTGGTCGGCACGCTCGTCCGCGTTCGCCAGCATCTCGTCGTCGCCGGTGGTCACGGTGATGCCACGGGCCCGCGCGGTGGCGAGGACCGACTGGTTGACCGCCGGGTCGGCGAGCACCAGCGCGGACACCACACCCGCGCTGAGCTCCTTGGTGCGCCCGAACGACGCCTTGTAGGCGATCTCGGCGGGGATCCGCAGGTCGAGCTCGAACTTCTCGAGCTGGTCCTTGGCGGTGGCGATGGTGATGGTGAGCAGGGCCTGCCCGAGCGCGTCGAGGAGCCGCTTGCGGCCGGGGAACCACGGCACAGGCAGGTTCTCGACCTGCTGCTGAACCGCGTCACCGACGAGGTAGTCGACGATGTGGCGGGTCCGCAGTTCGGTGACCTTCTCCCATTCGACGTCGTCCCCGTCGAAGGCGATCTCCTGCGGCGAGTAGGCGATGCCGCCGAAGCGGTTCAGCCTGACGACGAGACCGCGGACACGCTGGGGCACCTTGGGGTGTTCGCCGAGCAGGTCACCGACACCGATGGACCAGTCACCCGGGATGGGACCGACGGGCGGCCTGCGCGCGGCGAGGAGCTTCTGGAACATCTCGACGAGTTCCTGCACCTCGGACGCGTCGGCGTGGTCCTCGGGCTCGTCGGCGAGGCTGGGCTCGCCTTCGGGGGCCTTGTCGGCCACCGGCGTCGGCTGAGCTGGGCCTGGCGCCGCGACCTGGGGACCGCCCGGGTTCGACGGGGCAGGAGGGGCGCCGAGGTTGCCCGCGAACGCGGCGGGAGCACCGGGCGGCGCTGTCGTGCCCCTGAAGGTGGCCTGTGGGCCGCCAGGCCGTGCCGGACCACCGTGCGGGACAGGCGCGCCGGTGAGCGGGGCCTGAGGGCCGGCGAAGGGGCCTCGCTGGTCACCGTGCGGTCCGGGACGCCCGGCGTGCGGGGCCTGCGGTGCTCGCAGGGCTTGGGCCTGAGGGCCGGCGTTCTGGGGTGTGGCGGACGGGCGGGGCGAGCCGGGGATCACCTGGGTGATCTCCGGATCGTCGGTGTCGGCGGGCGCGGCACCCGTCTTCACGACCTGTGTGGCGTCCGGGTCGTCGTCGGTGGACATGCGGCGGGAGGCGGCTTCCGCCGCGTCCTTGACCTTCTCGGCCGCTTTCTCCGTCGCCGACAGGGCGCCCTTGAGCAGCCCACGACCGAACCCGCCGATATCTGGCATTTGTCACTCCCCCACTCCGGATGGCGCGCTCACAATAGCGGCCTCACCAGCGGCGAAAGGGGCGAATCGCGGGGCTCGGCGTGGCCGAGCCCCGCCGGTGGGCTCAGACGCCCGGGAACCAGAGGTCGATCTCGCGCTTCGCGGACTCCGGGGAGTCGGAACCGTGGACGATGTTGTACTGGACCTCGAGGGCGAAGTCGCCGCGGATGCTGCCGTTGTTGGCCTGCACCGGGTTGGTGGCGCCCGCCAGCTGGCGGAACGCGGCGATGGCGTTCTCGCCCTCGACGACCATGGCGGCAACCGGGCCGGACGTGATGAACTCCAGCAGCGACTCGAAGAACGGCTTCTCGGCGTGCTCGGCGTAGTGCTGCTCGGCGACGCTCCGCTCGACGTTGCGCAGCTCCAGCGCGGCCAGCTTCAGGCCCTTGCGCTCGATGCGGGAGATGACCTCACCGACCAGGCCACGGCTGACGCCGTCCGGCTTGACCAGGACCAGGGTGCGCTCGCTCACGACTGTGGGTACTCCTTCATGGGGGAAGTTACTGCGCGAAAAGCGTAGCTGGCGGATTTCGCTACTCCGACGGGGTCGCCTGCTGGCTGGGCAGGCGTCCCTCGGCCATGCGTTTGGCGACGTCGTGGCGCATCCACAGCAGCACCGCCCACACCAGGCCGAACACGAGGCCCAGAACGCCGAGCGCGACGACCGCGAACCAGCAGGCGATCATCACGACCTGCAGGCCGGCGGCCACCCACCTGCCCCACGGCTTGCGCAGGAACGCGCAGGTCACGAGCAACGCCAGCGCCAGCGCGCCGACCAGCACGCCCTGCCACGTCCCGATGCCCTCGCCCAGCTTCGCGACCACCGGCAGCGCCAGCAGGACCACGATCACCTCGAGGACGAGCGTCGCGGACATCACGCCGACGAACGACCGCATCGGATCGACCGGTTTCGCGCTCATGCCGGTTCCTTGCCGAGCAACGCCCTCGCCTCGCCCGCGGTGACCACGGAGCCGGTCACCACGACACCGACACCGGACAGCGGTTCCTCGGCGTCGGCCTCCGCCAGGGCCAGGGCGGCGTCGATCGCGTCGTCCAGCCGGGGGCGCACGTCGACGCGGTCCGGACCGAAGATCTCCGTCGCGATGTCGCCCAGCTCCTCCGCCGGCATGGCGCGTTCGGACGAGTTGGTCGTCACCACCAGCTCGTGGAACGCCGGCTCCAGGGCCGACAGGATGCCGCGTACGTCCTTGTCCTGCATCACGCCGACGACACCGACGAGGTTGCGGAAGCCGAAGTCCGCGTCGAGCGCGTCCGCGAGCGCCTGTGCCCCGTGCGGGTTGTGCGCGGCGTCGACGAACACGCTCGGCGCGGAACGGACCCGCTCCAACCTGCCGGGCACGGCCACCGACGCGAAGCCCTCGCGGATGGCCTCCGGGTCGAGCATCCGCTGCGCCCCGGCACCGAAGAACGCCTCCACCGCCGCGAGCGCGAGTGCCGCGTTGTTCGCCTGGTGCGGCCCGTGCAGCGGAAGGAAGACGTCGTCGTACGCACCGCCGAGACCCTGCAGCTTCAGCATCTGCCCGCCGACCGCCACGTCCCGGCGCAGCACGCCGAACTCCAGGCCCGCCCTGGCGACCGTCGCGTCCACCTCGACGGCCCGCCGCAGCAGCACCTCGGCCACCTCGGGTGTCTGCTCGGCGAGCAGCGCGATCGAGCCCTGCTTGATGATCCCGGCCTTCTCGGCCGCGATGCCGGTGATCTCCGAGCCGAGGAACTCGACGTGGTCGACGCTGATGGGCGTCACGATCGCGACCTTGGCGTCGGCGACGTTGGTGGCGTCCCAGGTGCCCCCGAGACCGACCTCCACCACCGCCGCGTCGACCGGGGCGTCGGCGAACGCGGCGAACGCCATGCCGGTGAGCACCTCGAACTTGCTCATCGCCACGTCGGAGCCGCGGTCGATCATCGCGATGTACGGCTCGATGTCGCGGTACACCTCGACGTACCGCTCCGGCGAGATCGGTGCGTTGTCGACGGCGATCCGCTCGGTCACCAGCTGCAGATGCGGACTGGTGTACCGGCCGGTCCGCAGACCGATGCGCGTGAGCAGCGCATCGATCATGCGGGCGACCGATCCCTTCCCGTTGGTACCGGCCACGTGGAGGACCGGGTACGCCTTGTGCGGGTCGCCGAGCAGGTCCACGAGCAGCCGGATCCGCGCCAGCGTCGGCTCGATCTTCGTTTCGGGCCAACGGGTGTTGAGCTCCGACTCGACCTGCCGGAGATCGTCCAGTGTGGACTCGTCAGCCACCGAACGACTCCAGCCGCGCCGTGATCCTGGCGATGTCGGCGACCGCCACGTCACGACGGCCCTTGATCTTCGCGACGACGTCGGCCGGTGCCTTGTCGGTGAAGTTCGGGTTGTTCAGCTTCGCGTCGCAGCCCTTCAGCTCCTTCTCCGCGACGGCGAGGTCCTTCTCGAGCCGCTTGCGCTCCGCCACGAGGTCGACCGTGCCGGACAGGTCCAGCTCGACGTGGACGTTGCCGTCCGGCAGCGACACCTCGATCGAGGCGCTCGGCGTGAACGACTCACCCGGCGCCTCCAGCCGCGCCAGCGACGAGACCGCGGTCGCGAGCGAGCCGAGCCCGGCCTCCTCGACGCCGACCAGCTTGGCCTTCACCCGCTGACCGGGCTTGACACCCTGGTCGGACCGGAACCGCCGGACCTCGGTGACCAGCTTCTGCACACCCGCGATCCGCCGGGCCGCGTCGGTGTCCGCCTCGGCGCCGGACGGCTTCGGCCACGATGCGACGACCAGCGATTCCTCGCCGGTCAGCGTGGTCCACAACCGCTCGGTGACGAACGGGACCAGCGGGTGCAGCAGCCGCAGCACAGCGTCGAACACGTGCCCGAGGACGGCACGCGTCGCGTCCGCGCGGGCGCCGCCCTCACCGATCTGGACCTTCGCGATCTCCAGGTACCAGTCGCACAGCTCGTCCCACGTGAAGTGGTACAGCGCGTCGGAGAGCTTCGCGAACTGGTAGTCCTCGAACAGGCCGTCCACTTCGGACACGACGGCGTCGGTCAGGTCGAGAATCCAGCGGTCGGCGTCGGTGAGCTGGTCGCGCGGCGGCACCTCGCTGGCCACGGTCGCACCGTTCATCAGCGCGAACCTGGTCGCGTTCCACAGCTTGTTGCCGAAGTTGCGCGAACCGGCCGCCCACTCCTCGGCGAGCGCCATGTCGCTGCCCGGGTTGGCGCCGCGGGCGAGGGTGAACCGGACCGCGTCGGCGCCGAAGCGGTCGAGCCAGTCGAGCGGGTCGATGACGTTGCCGCGCGACTTCGACATCTTCTTGCCGGACGCGTCGCGGATGAGCCCGTGCAGGTACACGTTGTCGAACGGCTGCTTGCCGTCCATCGCGTACAGGCCGAACATCATCATCCGCACGACCCAGAAGAAGAGGATGTCGTAGCCGGTGACGAGGACGCTGTTCGGATAGAACTTGTCCAGGTGCGCGGTCTTCTCCGGCCAGCCGAGCGTGGAGAACGGCCACAGCGCGGACGAGAACCACGTGTCGAGGACGTCGGGGTCCTGCGTCCACCCGTCACCCGCCGGCGGCTCCTCGTCCGGGCCGACGCAGACGACCTTGTCGTTCGGGCCGTACCAGACGGGAATGCGGTGACCCCACCACAGCTGACGCGAGATGGTCCAGTCGTGCATGTTGTCGACCCAGTCGAAGTACCGCTTGGACAGGTCGGCCGGGTGGATCGTGGTGCGGCCGTCGCGGACCGCGTTGCCCGCCTCCCGCGCGAGCGGCTCGACCTTGACGAACCACTGCAGCGACAGCCGAGGCTCGACCACGGTGTCGCAGCGCGAGCAGTGGCCGACGGAGTGGACATACGGCCGCTTCTCGGCGACGATCCGGCCCTGCTCGCGCAGCGCGGCGACGATCGCGGGCCGCGCCTCGAACCGGTCCAGCCCCTCGAACGGGCCGTGCGCGATGATGTTCGCCCGCTCGTCCATGATCGTGATGGCGGGCAGGTCGTGGCGCTGGCCGATCTCGAAGTCGTTCGGGTCGTGCGCGGGGGTGACCTTGACCGCACCCGTGCCGAACTCGGGGTCGACGTGCTCGTCGGCCACGATCGGGATCATCCGGCCGGTCAGCGGCAGTTCGACCTCGGTGCCGACCAGGTGGGCGTACCGCTCGTCGTCGGGGTGGACGGCGACCGCGGTGTCACCCAGCATCGTCTCGGCCCGCGTGGTGGCCACGACGATCGAGTTGTCACCCTCGCCGTAGCGGATGGAGACGAGCTCGCCCTCGTCGTCGGCGTACTCGACCTCGATGTCGGACAGCGCGGTCATGCAGCGCGGGCACCAGTTGATGATCCGCTCGGCCCGGTAGATCAGGCCGTCCTCGTAGAGGCGTTTGAAGATCGTCTGGACCGCCTTGGACAGCCCCTCGTCCATGGTGAACCGGTCACGGCTCCAGTCGACGCCGTCGCCGAGGCGGCGCATCTGGCCGAGGATCCTGCCGCCGTACTCGGCCTTCCACTCCCAGACCCGCTCGACGAACGCCTCGCGCCCCAGGTCGTGCCGGGTCTTGCCCTCGCGGGACAGCTCCCGCTCGACGACGTTCTGGGTGGCGATGCCCGCGTGGTCCATGCCGGGCTGCCACAGCGTCGCGTACCCCTGCATGCGGCGGCGCCTGGTCAGCGCGTCCATCAGGGTGTGGTCGAGCGCGTGCCCCATGTGCAGGCTGCCCGTCACGTTCGGTGGCGGCAGGACGATGCAGAACGCCGGAGCGTCACCGTGCGGGTCCGGGGAGAAGTAGCCCGCGTCTACCCACCGCTCGTACAGCTCCGCCTCTACCGTGGCCGGCTCCCAGGCCGGCGGGAGGTCTGTGGGCTGCTGCGATGCGGTGTCAGTCACGCCCAAAAGTCTACGAACCGCGACCGGACGCCTGCATTCGAGTTCCGCAGCCCACACATTGTTAACGCGCGGGTCGGTCGAATCGATGAGCTGAGCACTGGAAGATTCGTGTTCTGCCTGGTTGCGGGGCAAGGTAGGGGAGCAGGTGAAGGCTCGGCAGCGTGCCCAGGAACAGCCGGCCCCCGAGGCCGACTGGGCGCACACCGTCGAACGCGCGGCCAGCGAGGACGTGCGGGAACTGTTGCGCGTCGAACAACGGCGTCGCCGCGGCCGCAGGCTCGCGGGCGGGCTCGTCGTGCTCGCGGTCGCCGCGGTGGTGACGCTGCTGGTCAGGAGCAGCCTGTTCACGCCGGTACCCGGCGACCCGGTGTCCGACGACACGCCGTCGCGGTCCGCGGCCCAGCTCGACCTCACGAAGCCGTTCGCGTCCACCCCCGCCGCCGACTGGGCCGACGGGGCGGCCGGCATCACGGCGCCCGCGCCGAAGGCGATCCGCGAGTTCAGCGCCGCGCAGGTCGCGGAGGCGACCGGGCTGGTGCGGGAGGCGCTGGTCGCGAGCAGGATCGACACCCGGCTGGTGGTCGGGCACGACCCCACGGGCTACCTGGGCCTGCTGGCGCCGGACGCGCGGCGCCAGCTCCAGCCGCTGTTCGGCGACGGGCACGAGCCGCAGGTCCAGTCGCTCGTCAGCATGGTCGCGTCCGGGACCGAGCTGCTGCCGGTCGATCCGAAGGTGTCCGGGTCGATGTCGGTGCGCGCGGGCGGGCCGGGTGAGCTGGTCGTGCACACCAACTACGTGTTCGCGTACGCGTTCCGGCCCGACCGGCCGACGAAGCCCGCGGACGCGATGGACGTGATCGTCGTGGTGCGGTCGGACGTGGACTACGTCCTGCGCAGCGGCGAGCGGTGGACGCCGGGCAGCCGCGGTCTGTGGTTCGGCGACGCGTCCGGCTTCGGCTACTCGATCGGGTGCGACGCCTACCGGAAAGGGTTCCTCGCTCCGGTCGCCGCTGAACCCTCCGTGACCGCCCCGGCCGACGACGGTCGCCCGGACGCGTTCTTCGACCCGACCGCGCCGCTACCGGCGGCAGGCGGGTGCCATCCCTGAACCGGGCATGTTTCGGGACCGTCCCGCGTTGAGATGACCGAGACGGTTCCTTCCCGACAGGAGTGGTGATGACCGAGGCCCCCGCGAAGCTGACGATGTACTCGACCACCTGGTGCGGCTACTGCCGGCGCCTGAAGTCGCAGATGGATCGCGACGGCATCGACTACGCCGAGGTCGACATCGAGCGGACGCCGGGCGCGGCCGAGTTCGTGATGAGCGTCAACGGCGGTAACCAGACCGTGCCGACGCTCCACTTCCCCAACGGCAAGGCACTGACGAACCCCACGCTCGCGCAGGTCAAGGCCGAGCTGAACTAGCAAGCACCGCCTGCGCGGCGTTGTGGCCGCCGAGGCCGCTGACGCCGCCGCCGCGGCGTGCGCCACTGCCGCACAGCAGGAGGTTGGGCACGTCGGTCTCGACACCCCAGCCACCGCCGTGGTCGCTGAACGGCCATGCCAGGTCGCCGTGGAAGATGTGGCCGCCTGGCATGGCCAACTCGTCCTCGATGTCGAGCGGGGTCCGCGCCTCGACGCACGGCCTGCCGTCCTCGTCGGCCGCGACGCAGTCCTCGACCGGTTCGGCCAGGTGGCGGTTCAGGCCTGCCAGGTACCGCGCGCACAGGTCGGCTCGTCTGCCGGTGTTGTCCGATGTGAACAGGTCCGCCGGCGTGTGCAGGCCGAACAGGGTCAGCGTGTGGAGCTGACCATCCACAATGGAGTCGTCGGTCAGCGTGTGACAGTACATCTCGCCGGGCAGCGGGTCCGGCACGGCACCGGAAACGCTTGCCTCGTAGGCGTTCTCCAGCTCCGCATAGGACTCGTCGAGGTGGAGCGTGCCCGCGAACGCCTGCCTCGGGTCGACCCCGCTGCGCAACCGGGGCAGCCGGGACAACAACATGTTGATCTTCAACTGGGCTCCGGCCGGCGCGGTCGTGGCACGGCCCCGCAGGCGGTCGAACACGGCGGGTGCCACGCCGGACAGCACGTACGAGGCGGCCACCGTGCGCTCGGTGTCGCCGGACACATAGGTCACCTCGGCCACCGCGCCGTCGGCGTCCACGCGGGACACCTCGGCCGACGTCCGCAGCACCGCACCCGCCTCACACGCGACCCTCGCGAGTTCCCCGGTCACGGCGCCCATGCCGCCCACGGGCACCCGCCACTCGCCGGTGCCGTCACCGATCAGGTGATACAGGAAGCAGCGGTTGGCGAGCAGCGACGGCGAACGCAGCGACGTGTGCGTGCCGATCAACGCGTCGGTCGCGACCACGCCGCGGACCACGTCGTCGGCGAACGTCTCCTCGATGGCGACGCCGATCGGCTGCTCGAACACCTGCTCCCACAAGCGTTCCCCGGCCGCCTCGACCACGCGCGACCGGAACTCGGCACGCGAGGGCACCGGCTCCAGCATCGTGGGCGCGACCACCTGGGCCATCGCAGACAGCGACGAGTACCACGACATCCACCGGGCGAACTCGTCGTCCGAACCGGTGAGTTCCCGGAACGAGGCGGCAGTCGCCTCCCCCGGTTCGCGCTCCACCAACAGCCCGGCCGGGCGTCCGTCCCGCTCGACCGGCGTGTACGACGACACGGCACGCGACCGCAACGCGATCCGCAGCCCGAGATCGCGGACGATCGCGCTGGGCAAGAGGCTCACCAGGTACGAGTACCGGGACAGCCGTGCCCCGACCCCCGGGAACGGGGTGGCGCTGACGGCCGCGCCGCCGACCCGGCCGAGCCGTTCGAGCACGAGCACGGACTTGCCTGCACGGGCCAGGTAAGCGGCGGCGACCAGTCCGTTGTGGCCACCGCCGACCACCACCACGTCGTAGCGTTCGGTCACCCGGATCACGCTACCGGGCAACGCCGAGCCTGCGAGCCCGAACCGCCCGGGGCGCGGGCCGGGGCGCGGGCTTCGGCTCGTCGCGCGACTCGCGAGCGGCCCTGGCGAGCCGGGACTCGTCGGCGTCCCGGACGAGGTCCGCGTGCCGTGCTTCGACGAGTGCTCTGGCGCTGAAGACATCCATGACAATCTCCGTTTCCGGGCAGGTTGAAGAGAGCCGTCGCCGCACGACGGCTGGTTCAGTGGTGTTCAGTCCTTCTGCGGCGCGACCGTGACCGAGAAGAAGAGGTTCACGGCACGCGCACCTTCCGGGCGCAGTTCGGGCCTGGTGCGCCGCTCCTTGTACTTGTCCATGAGTGCGCGCACCACCCGGTGGACCTCCACGACCTCGTCGACGGTCATGAACTCGTTGGCGTTGTCGACCCCGATGACCTCGCCCCACTCCTCCGACTCGAGATGGGAGGTCAGGTGACGTTCCCTGATCTGGGTGAGCGCGTGATCCAGGAAGGCGCCAGAGGCGGCCTGAACCGCGAGCACGCCATCAGCGTCCATTCCGATGCTGCTGATGCTCTGACTCTGGCTCAACAGCCGCCAGGGCTTCTCCCGGCCTTGCCCGCCCTCCGCCTTCTCCACGTACCGGTACTTGGCGAGCAGGTTGAGGTGGTACGAGCAGTTGGCGACGCTCTCGCCGGTCTCCTGGGCGCACTGGGTCGCGGTGGCGGTCCCCTCCCGTCCGATGATCTCCAGCAGCTTCCACCGCACGGGGTGGGCGAGCGCTCGGAGCGCCTTGGGATCGGTGATCTTGCGCTGCTCCTCCATGCTTAACAAGGTATCTTGCTAAAGGCTTGTTTAGCAAGACTTCTTTCTAAAGGTTTCTTGTTATGCCCGACGGTAGGCTGTGCGTGTGGGACGAGTCACCGTGCGGCGCCCGGTCCTGCGGCTGTCCGAGGACGGCAGCAGGCGGCGTCAGGACGCACTCGCGGCCGAGGAGCCACTCGAGTTGCGGGTCAACGGCACGGCACTCGCGGTCACGATGCGCACCCCCGGCCACGACGTGGAGCTGGCCCACGGCTTCCTCCTCACCGAAGGCGTGATCGGCGACGCGCGGGACATCAGCACCGCGCGCTACTGCGACGGCGTCGACGACCAGGGCCGCAACACGTACAACGTGCTCGACGTGGCCCTCGCACCGGGCGTCGAACCGCCGGACACCGGCGTGGCACGCACGTTCTACACGACGTCGTCGTGCGGGGTGTGCGGCAAGGCCGCACTGGACGCGGTGAAGCTGAAGACCCGGTTCTCCCCCGCCGCGGACGAGCGCCGGGTGGCTCCGGAGACGCTGGTGACGTTCCCCGACAGGCTGCGTGCGCAGCAGAAGGTGTTCGAGTCGACGGGCGGCCTGCACGCGGCGGGCCTCTTCACCACCGACGGCGACCTGCTGGTGGTCCGGGAGGACGTCGGCCGCCACAACGCGGTCGACAAGGCGACCGGGTGGGCGCTCATGAACGGCCACGTACCGGTCGGTGGCTCGGTGCTGATGGTGTCGGGCAGGGCGAGCTTCGAGCTGGTGCAGAAGGCCGCCATGGCGGGCATCCCGATCCTGGCGGCGGTGTCCGCGCCGTCGTCACTGGCCGCGGAGCTGGCGGACGAACAGGGCATCACGCTGATCGGTTTCCTGCGCGGCACCAGCATGAACGTCTACACGCACGCGGAGCGCATCACCGGTTCGTGACCATCCTGGTGTGCCGGTCGGCGACCCAGTCCCGCACAGCGGGCCACGGCCCGTAGCCCGCGTGCCCGTCCAGGTGAGCACCGCCGGGGATGATGTCGAGGTCGATCTTCAGCTCGGCCGCCATGTCGACCGCCTCGTCGACCGAGCACGCCTCGTCGTCGTCCCCGACCACCAGCTGCGTCCACCCCGCCGCGCGCCGCAGGCCCGCCGCGTCGAGCGGCGCGGGCGTGAACCCGTGCACGTCGGGGTGGTGCCAGCGCGGTCCGGGCGGCGACACCAGCATGACCCGGTCGAACCGCAGCGGGTGGCGGTCGGAGTCGACGAGCTGGGCGGCGTGGTGCAGCCACAGAGCGGCGCCGCAGGAGTGCGCGAGCACGATCCGCTCCTCGTCGGCGGGCGCGGCCTCCAGGTGGTGCCGCAGTTCGGCGAGCCAGAGGTCCAGCCGGGGCCGGTCCGGCTCGGACAGCTGGGGCACCTCGACCACGATCCCCGTCTCCGCGAGTTCGTGGGCGAGCCAGCTCTGCCAGTGCGGGGGCGCGGCGCCCATGTGCCCGTGGAGCAGCAGAACGTACGGCATGCGGCCATCCTCGCACCGTTAGGGTGTGGTGTGCCTGCTTTCCTTGCCGCGGACGGAACGAAGCTCCATGTCGACGAGGCAGGCGAGGGCAGGACCCTGGTCGTCCTGCCGGGAGGCGCGGGCAGGCACCCGGACTACCTCGGCGATCTGGCCGGCCTGCCGGGCCACCGCGTGACCGTCCACTTCCGAGGCGCGGGCAACACCCCGGCCGCGCCGACGACGGAGGCCGGCTCGTACTGGCACCAGGCGCACGACCTGGAAGCCCTGCGCGCCCACTTGGGCCTCGAAAAGCTCGCCCTGGTGGCCCACTCGGCGGGCACGCGAGCCGCGATCGCGTACGCCGCCCAGTACCCGGACCGAGTGGCGAGCATGCTGCTGATCACCCCGCCGGTGGCGTACCTGACCGACACCCCGTCGGACGTGGAGGAGATCACCGCCCACCGCGTCGGGGACCCCGTCTTCGACACCGCGATGGCGGCCATGCGAGAAGGCCCGCGGGACTCCACGCAGGAGACCTTCGAGGCGTGGCAGGCGCTGACCGCCCCGGCCACGTACGCGGCGTGGACCGAGAAGGAGCAGGCGCACGCGAAGATCGGTCACACGCTGCGGTCCACGGTCCAGGCGTTCCTGAGCGTCGCCCCACCGGACGACCTGCGGGACCGGCTGGCCACGGTGACGGCGAAGGTCCGGGTCATCGCGGGCGCCGAGGACGCGGCCACGGGCCTGGCCCCGGTGCTCGCGGCGGCGGGGCTCTTCCCCCACGGTGAGGCCGTCGTGATCGACGACTGCGGCCACTACCCGTGGGTGGAACAGCCGGAGTCGTTCCGCAGGGCCGCCGACCCGTTCGTAACCGGGCCCTGAACAGCGACGAGGGGCGTGGTCACCCACGCCCCTCGGGCCAAGCTCAGCGAACGATCAGGCCGACTTCTCGCGACGCTCCCGGCGCGACGGCTGCCGGGCCACGATCGTCGGGTTCACGTTCTCGCGCACCGTCTGCTCGGTGATGACCACCTTGGCGACGTCCGACCGCGACGGAATGTCGTACATGACCGGCTGGAGGACCTCCTCCATGATGGCCCGGAGCCCACGGGCGCCGGTGCCACGGAGAATCGCCTGGTCAGCGATGGCCTCGAGCGCGGCGTCGGTGAACTCCAACTCGACGCCGTCCATCTCGAACAGCTTCTGGTACTGCTTCGACAGTGCGTTGCGGGGCGTGGTGAGGATCTGCACCAGCGACGCCTTGTCGAGGTTCGTCACGGAGGCCACGACCGGCAGACGCCCGATGAACTCGGGGATCAGGCCGAACTTGATCAGGTCCTCCGGCATGGTGTCGGCGAAGAAGTCGGCGGTGTCGATCTCCGCCTTCGACCGGATCTCGGCGCCGAAACCGAGGCCGCGCTTGCCGACGCGGTCCTGGATGATCTTCTCCAGCCCCGCGAACGCGCCCGCCACGATGAACAGCACGTTCGTGGTGTCGATCTGGATGAACTCCTGGTGCGGATGCTTGCGACCACCCTGCGGCGGCACCGACGCGGTCGTGCCCTCCAGGATCTTCAGCAGCGCCTGCTGCACACCCTCGCCCGAGACGTCCCTGGTGATGGACGGGTTCTCGGACTTGCGGGCGATCTTGTCGACCTCGTCGATGTAGATGATGCCGGTCTCGGCGCGCTTCACGTCGTAGTCGGCGGCCTGGATCAGCTTCAGGAGGATGTTCTCGACGTCCTCACCGACGTAGCCCGCCTCGGTCAGCGCGGTCGCGTCGGCGATGGCGAACGGCACGTTCAGCAGCTTCGCGAGCGTCTGCGCCAGGTACGTCTTGCCGCAGCCCGTCGGGCCGAGCAGCAGGATGTTCGACTTGGTGAGCTCGACGGTCTCCTCGCGGGACTCGCGGCCCTCACGCCCCTCCGGCCGGGCACGGTCACCGGCCTGGATGCGCTTGTAGTGGTTGTAGACGGCCACGGCCAGCGTGCGCTTGGCCTCGTCCTGGCCGATCACGTACTGGTCGAGGAACTCGTCGATCTCGGCGGGCTTGGGCAGCTCGTCGAGCTTGACGTCGCCGGCCTCGGCCAGCTCCTCCTCGATGATCTCGTTGCAGAGGTCGATGCACTCGTCGCAGATGTACACGCCGGGGCCGGCGATGAGTTTCTTCACCTGCTTCTGGCTCTTCCCGCAGAAAGAGCACTTCAGCAGGTCTCCGCCGTCGCCGATACGCGCCATGACCGCTGACCTCTGTCCCCTCCGGCCCGCTCCGGGAAACGAGCCTGGATCTGTGGCCTGTTACGGGCTTGGAGTCCAAGTGTCGCGCACTCCGCTCCAGGCCCGGTGGTGCCTGTTGCCCTCGACGGTACCTGCCAACCCCCACTCAATGGGAGAACCTGACCGCCGAGTTGTCGGATTCGGCCGATCAGGTGGCCCCGGAAACACGGTCCGGAGCCACCCGCGACCGGATCAGGGCCGGTTCGCCGACAGCTTCCGGTACGGAAGCACGTCGTCGACGATGCCGTACGCCTTGGCCTCCTCGGCCGTCAGAATCTTGTCGCGCTCGATGTCCTTGCGGATCTGGTCCGCGTCCCGGTTGGTGTGCCGGGCCAGCGTCTCCTCCATGAGACGACGCACGCGCTGGATTTCGTTGGCCTGGATCTCCAGGTCGGAGACCTGCCCGTAGACGCCCTCCATGGCCGGCTGGTGGATCAGCACGCGGGCGTTCGGCAGCGCGAAACGCTTGCCGGGGGTGCCCGCCGCCAGCAGCACCGCGGCCGCGGAGGCGGCCTGGCCGAGGCAGAAGGTCTGCACGTCGGGCCGGGCGAACTGCATGGTGTCGTAGATCGCCATCAGCGACGTGAACGAGCCACCGGGCGAGTTGATGTACATGGTGATGTCGCGGTCGGGGTCGACCGACTCCAGGTACAGCAGCTGCGCCATCACGTCGTTGGCCGACGCGTCGTCGATCTGCACGCCGACGAAGATGATCCGCTCTTCGAACAGCTTGTTGTACGGGTTCGACTCCTTGACCCCGTAGCTCGTGCGCTCGACGAAGGACGGCAGCACGTAACGGGACTGCGGAGCGTAAGGGTTGCTCACGGTGTCATTCTCCTAGGTCTCGTGACCCGGCGTCAGCTGCGGCTGCCGTTGGGGGTCTGGCTCGCGCGGGTGACCACCTGGTCGACGAAGCCGTACTGGCGGGCTTCCTCGGCCGTGAACCACCGGTCACGGTCGGCGTCCTGGGTGATCTGGTCCACGGTCTGGCCGGTCTGCTCCGCGGTGAGCTCCGCCATCTCACGCTTCCACTTGTTGAGCACCTCGGCCCGGATCGCGATGTCGGAGGCCGTACCGCCGACACCACCCGACGGCTGGTGCATCATGATCCGCGCGTGTGGCAGGGCGTAGCGCTTGCCGGGCGTACCCGCGCTGAGCAGGAACTGGCCCATGGAGGCCGCCATGCCCATCGCCCAGGTCTGGACGTCCGGCTCGATGAGCATCATCGTGTCGTAGATCGCCATGCCCGCCGAGACGGAACCGCCCGGCGAGTTGATGTAGAAGACGATGTCCTTCTCGGCGTCCTCGGCAGCGAGCAGCAGCAGCTGCGCCGTGATCCGGTTGGCGATCTCGTCGTCGACCTCGGAACCGAGGAACACGATGCGCTCACGGAGCAGCCGCTCGTACACCGAGTCGTTCAGGGTGAGCCCTGCGGTGCCCGACCGCATGTCGGGCGTCTGCCGTGGATGCGTCACGTCTGCCTGCCTTCTCCGCTCTGGTTGCGAGGTTGATCTGGTGTCACGTCCGACATTAACGAAGGTGGGCGGCATCGAATGCCCGACACCGCCCGAGTTCGCTCAGAGCGTCACTTGGCGTCTGCGTCCTCGACCGGTGCGTCAGCCGCCTGCTCCACCGGCGCCGCCTCGGCCGCGGCCTCCCGAGGACCGAACAGCTCCTCGAGGTCCACGGTGTTGCCGCTCGCGTCCGTGACCGTCGCCATGCGCACGACCGACGCCAGCGCCTTGCCCCGGCGCACGTCCGCGAAGATGGCGCCGAGCTGGCCGGACTGCTGCGCACGCTGCACGTACTCGTCCGGGCTGATGCCGAAGCGCTGCGCCTGGTAGATGATCCGCTCGGTCAGCTCGTTGTCGTCGACGCTCACGTTCTCGGCGTCCGCGATCGAGTCCAGGACCAGCTGGGTCTTGACGGCCTTCTCGGCCTCTTCCTGCACGTCGGTGTTGAACTGCTCCAGGGTCTGCCCCTGCGAGGTGAGGAACTCCTCGAACTTGGCCTCGTCGTGGTCGAAGGCGTGGACCGCGTCGTGCTTGCGGACCTCGACCTCGGACTCGACGACCTTCTCCGGCAGCGGCACCTCGGTGACCTCGAGCAACGCCTCCAGGACCTTGTCCCGGGCCTGGACGCCCTGCTGCATCTTCTTGACGCGAGTCAGGCGCTCACGCAGGTCGGTCTTCAGCTCGTCGATCGTGTCGAACTCCGACGCCAGCTGGGCGAACTCGTCGTCCGGCTCGGGCAGCTCACGCACCTTCACCGTGTTCACCGTCACGGTGACCTCGGCGTCCTGGCCCGCGAAGTCGCCGGCCACCAGCTTCGTCGTGAACGTCGCCGACTCACCCGCCGACGTGCCGATGATCGCCTCGTCGATGCCCTCGATCATCTCGCCCGAGCCGACCTCGTAGGACAGGCCGCTGGTCTTGGCCTCCTCGACCTCCTGCCCGTCGACCGTGGCCGACAGGTCGATCGAGACGAAGTCACCGTTCTCCGCGGCGCGCTCGACACCCGTCAGCGTGCCGAACCGGGCGCGCAGCTCGTCCAGCTGCTCGTTCACCTCGTCGTCGGCCAGCTCCAGGTCGTCCACCGACACCGACAGCTCACCGAACGCCGGGACCGTGATCTCCGGGCGGATGTCCACCTCGGCCGTGAACGCGATGTGGTCGCCGTCCTCCAGCTTCGTGACCTCGATGTTCGGCTGGCCCAGCGTGCGGACCTCGCCCTCCGTGATCGCCTCCATGTACTTGGCCGGAATGGCCTCGTTGACGACCTCGTCGAGGATCGGCGCACGGCCGATACGGGACTCGATGACCCGGGCGGGCGCCTTGCCGGGACGGAAGCCGGGGATGCGGACCTGCGAGGCGAGCTTCTTGTACGCGCGGTCGAAGTTCGGCTTGAGCTCGTCGAACGGCACCTCGACGTTGATCCGGACCCGCGTCGGGCTCAGGTGCTCGACGGTGCTCTTCAACGTGATCTCCTGGGTAGCTGGATTGACCGGTATGGGCTCTCGCGAGTGTATGGAACTCACGGCCAGGCGAGGCGAGCGGGGCCGACCTGCTGCTCTGACACATCTGCAGGCCGGCCACGCGACGGTCGGGATGACAGGATTTGAACCTGCGACCCTCCGCTCCCAAAGCGGATGCGCTACCAAGCTGCGCCACATCCCGGCGGCCCCTCACCGAGGACACCGGCCACAGCTTAACGCGGCACGCTAGGCTGTCCTCGCGCCGCCACGTTTCACGGCGCACGCGGGTGTAGCTCAATGGCAGAGCCCCAGCCTTCCAAGCTGGTCATGCGGGTTCGATTCCCGTCACCCGCTCGTTCTGGGCCTCCCCTGCTCGCGGAGAGCGCTCGCCCTGGTCACTCGCCATTTCCTCGGGGGTGCAACCCCCGCGCCCCGCCCGGAGGGCTTCGCCCCCGGACCCCCGTACGTGGCCTCCCGACTCGTTCGTGCCCCTCGCGTGCCCCTTCCTGCCCTTCTTGGCGGGCTTCCTGGCCTGCTTGACCATGCTGTCGATACCGGCGGCGATCACCTTGCCTCTCTGGTCCCTCGCGTGCAGGTAGATCAGTGCCGCGCGGGTACTGGCGTGGCCCATGCGGTCCATCAGCTCGCGGAGCGTCGCGCCTGTCTCCGCCGCGAGGGTGTTGCCGGTGTGCCGCAGGTCGTGCAGGTGCAGGCCCGGGATGCCCGCCGCCGTGCGGGCCTTGTCCCAGACCGTGTGGAAGTTGTTCCGCGTCGGCCGAGCACCCTTCGGCCCGACGAACACCCAGGCCGTGTCGTCCGGCTTGACGTACCTGTTCAGGTGCGCCCGGATCTCCGGCAGCAGGAACGACGGCACCACGACCCGCCGCTTGCCCGCGTCCGACTTCGGATCGTCCTCGAAGATGTCCCCGTGGTCGGGCTGGACCGCCTGCCGCCGGACGTGGACCACGCCGTCCTCCAGGTCGAAGTCACCCCGTTGGAGCCCGATCATCTCGGCGAACCGCAGGCTTGCGAAGGTGGCGAGCAGTACGACCAGGCGGTAACGCGGCTGGATCTTGTCGGCAGCGGTCAACGCCTGCTCGATGGTCGCGATGGGTCGCTCCGGACTCTCCTCCTTGCCCGCCCCCTTGATGGTGCACGGGTTGGACTTGATCATCTTGTCGTCGAGCCACGCCGTGTTCATGACCGCTTTGAGGAAGCGGTACGCCTTGGCGACGGTCACCGACCCGACCTCAGCGTCCAGCCTCTCCTTGCGCCACCGCCGCACCTTGGCCGGTGACAGGTCGGAGAGCACCACGTGACCGAGGTACGGATCGATGTGATTCCGCAGCAACCCCTGGTACAGCTCCTTTGTGCGTACCGCGAGGCCAGGTCGCTCCTCGATCCAGGCTTTCGCGTAGAGCCCGAGCGGGATCTTCCCGGCGTCCGGGTCCGTCCAGTCACCCCGCCGTAGGTCGGTCTCGACCTCTGACAGCCACTGATCAGCGTCCTTCTCCCGCTCGAAGGTGTGCGGAGCGGGACGGAGCTGACCATCAGGCCCCGGGTACCGCGCCTGCCACCTGCCTGACGAGAGTTGCCGAACTCTTCCGAACCTCCGCCGCTTGTCGCTCATGACGCCCGCCGCAGGTACCGCCGGACCGCCATCGGGTCGAACGCCTCGACACGGCCAGCCTCGACGAATGCCTCCACGTCCTGCACCTTCAGCCGGACGTACCGGCCGACCTTGTGGAACGGGATGCGCCGCTCGGCGATCAACCGGCGAACGAACCGGACCGTCGTGTTCATGTACTCGGCCGCCTCAGCGACCGTCAGAAAGGCCTTCATCGTCTCCCCCTGGTCACGCCGCTACCCGAGTTGCTGAAACATCCGGAGGCGACTCACCAGCGGCGAGTAACGCCTTGTCGTACTCAGCGCGCCACCGGATCCGCTCGGCGATGGCGTGCATGAGCAGGTGAGCCCTCGGCGGGACGTGCGGGTCACCGGGCTGGACCTTGTGCCAGACCAGCCGTCGAGGTTCCTGGGCAGGTTTCTCGATCCCGACGTCGGCGAGGGCCTGGAGCACGAAGGCCCGCCGGTCGGCGCGGTGGTCGGCGAGCGTCTTGCCCGACCACTTCCGCGACACCAGCACGCGTCGACCGGGAAGGCCCAGAGTGGTGCGACGGTGTGCCCGCCCCTTGCAGTGACCGGGCGTTGTCTTACTGCTCACTCCGAGCGGTTGGACGCCGTAGAGCAGCCAGACCGCACACCGGGGCGAACACGGCGTGACCTCCAGCTCGGCGTGCAGCCGGTCATGGTGCCGCCGCTGTCGCTCGGTGTTCGCCTCGACGACCTCCCCGAGCGACTTCGTGAGGTACTTGGTCAGGTAGCCGATGTGCCGCCCGGCCTCCTCGGAGCCGCCGAGGATGCCCTTGGAGTGCACCTGCCGTCCGAAGGTGGCGACGTGCGCAGGCTCGGCCACGTCCTCGAGCGCATCCCGCCATGGCGTGAGCGGCGCACGGGTATCCGGGTCGACGAACTGCCCGCCGTCCCACACCGGCAGACGATCGCCGCCGTAGACCATCTCGTCATGCCGAGGCCACCAGACCTGGAGGTAGGTAGCGGCGGTGACGGCCCGCAGGACCTCATGCGGGATGGAACCGCGGATCGCCGCATGCAGGTGCGGAGCCACCCGCTTCTGCGGCTCCACGGTCGCGAAGTACTGCACGTCCCAGCCGACACAGCGCCGGAGGTTCTGCCACCACCGATCCACCAGCGACGCGAAGTGCACAGCGTCCCGCGCGGCACGGCGGTAGTCATAAGTCGACTCGTCGACCGGCGTCCCATCGTCACGCACCCGCCCGTAGCTGTCGCAGGTGAGCGTCACGAACATGGAGGGTCGGAACCGGCCTGCGAACTCACGGCCGACAGTTCGCCTCTCCACCCGTCGTCGAGGCAGGTCGGGAGCGTCCTGCCGCCGCTTGGTTGACCGCTTCGGCGCGGCCTTCTGCGTCTCCAGCTCCGGCGACGGCAGCCGACCTCGCATGCCGAGCCCGCGCAGCTCCTCATCCACGGAACGGATCTCGTCCCGCAGATCATCGGCGTCCGCGTCCTCAGCGTCCCGGTAGGCCTTCACCAAGTCGGCCCGCAGCGTCAACAGCGCGGTGTGGTCATCGCTCGGCGGTTCCGGCGTGAAGTCCGGTTCCTCCGTCAGGTGCCACCCCTCGCGGCACTGGGCGATCCGCAGCGCGCGAGCCTTCCGAGCACATGGCCCGCAGACCGACTCCACAGTGGCCCCGCAGGGCACGGCGACGTGCCGCAGTTCGCCGGTGTCCAGGTCGCCGACCTCCATCGTGAATGGACGGACGCACACACCGTGCTGCTCGGCGGTCGCGGTGACGACATCGATCGCGAGCGGCATCGTCATCCGCTCGGCGCGGGTCTGGTGCGTCATGCCGCCACCTCCGCCGATCCGGCCGCCCAGGACCGCAGCACCGAGAGCGCGACGCTGTGTCGTCCACCGGGCTGGAGGTCTCTGAACACGTCCGAGAAGTCGACGCCGCCATACACGAGGACACGTGTGGCGTCGTGCCGCGCGCCGGTCACGGTGAGGTGCACGGTCTCGCCGTGCGACGGCCGCCACGCCGTCACGGTGACCTTCGTGAGCGTGTCGACCCACGCCAGCAGTGCCGACGAAAGGTCAGCCAGCGGCGACGTCCGCAGGTGCACGGTGACGTGTTCGCCGTCGATCAGGTTGTCAGCGACCGTGACCGACGCGAGCGGAGTCGTCAGTGCGTGCGTGGCGAGGTGCTCGCGGATCGACCCGAGCAACCGCAGCATCGTGTCAGGGCTGGTCATGCCGCACCCCCACGCTGCTGATCGACACCCGTCGGGAAGTCGACGATTTCCGCCGAGGTACTCAGAGCCGAACGACCGGTGAGGTAGCCGACGAGCTGGGTCAGGTGGTCGTCGGTGACGTGGAAGACCCGTGCCCGCAATGGTTCCCGCTTGCCGTCCTCCTTCACCCACGCCACACCTGGCGTGCTCTCCGGGATCTCATGCGCGGCAGCGCCCCGTTTGCGCACACCGTCGCCGAGCACCATGTCCACCTGGGCCGGTTCGTCGAGCCGCATCGCGATGCGGGTGGAGAACAGGTGGCGGAAGGCGATGATCTCCTTACGTGGGTCCTGCAACAGCCCCAGCACGCACACGCCCGGAGCGCGTCCCTGTGATGTGATGGCCTGCACGGCGCGGGTGGCACGGTCGCGAAGGTTCTTGTCGGTCTGGTAGGCGATCACATCCGCCAGCTCGTCAACCACGAGCAGGATGAACGGATCACCCGACTCCGGGGTCCACATGCGACGACGACCACGGTAGGACTCGGCGCGACGCTTCACTTCCTGCGCCAACCACTCCAACAACGTGACCGCGTGCGACCCGTTGTCATAGACAACGCGTTCGAACACCTCGGGTGCCTGACCGAGTTCCATCCCGCCCTTGGGATCGATGCCGAACAGCTTCACCCGCCCGGCCTTGATCGCCGGAGCGAGCGCCCAGGCCACCGACCACAACAGGGAGCCCTTGCCTGCACCGGAGACGCCGACGGTCAGAACGTGTGTGCCGAGGAGCTGAAGGCGCAGCGGCCTGCCGGTCTCGGTCCGTCCGACGGTGACGCGCCGCAGGTCCACCACGGACTCCTCGGCCAACTCGGGCACAGGGATGGAGCGGGCGAGCGGGTCGGAGTGAATGAAGTCCAGTTCCAGACGACCGGGCTTGCGGACCCGGATACGGCAGGACTCGGCGTTGAAGGCGTGCGCCAGCCCGGAGGCGTGTAGCTCCCACTGCTCGGGGGCCTGGCCCTTGACCATCCGCACTCGCACGAGGTCACGCCAGCCCTCGGCACGAACCCGCCCGAGCTTGGGTCGGTACTCCCGTCCGCGCTTGTCTTTGGTCAGCTCCGAGAGCCGCATGACTGAGCGCCACTCCCAGGCGTAAACGAAGAACCGGCGGCACTCCGTTCGGACGCGCGGCACGGCGAATCGTTCGAAGGAGGCCCGGTGCTTCCACCACCAGAGAGCGAGCAGACCGAGCAGGAGGGCCAGGAGCGCGCAGAACCACCACGGTCCCAGACCCGAGTACGACCACCACGCGACAACCAGCAGGATCAGGGAGAGCGGATAGCGGTAGACGACCCGGCCGAGCTGGTAGCCCAGCCAGCACAGCAGCACCAGGGCCGCAACCGGAGACAGAACGAGCTTGACCCAGCCGGGCAGCATCGTCCACCACGGCAACCGAGGCCGCGACACCTCCAACGGAGCTGGGTCAACCCAGCGCGATTCACGCACCATCACCGACCACCCCGCCCGAAGTCCAGCGGAAGAGTTCCGGAGCAGCGACCGCACAGGGTCTCGCCGGGCAACAGCCGGGCGAAGCGCTTGCATCGGGTGCAGCGCATTCGGGTGACCCCTACTGGTGCCGTGACAGGGGTTGGTTCTAGCCTTGTCATTGCTTGCCTTCCGGGTGAGCAGCGCAGGAGCGGAAACAGGTTGGTAGCCAGGCGTTCCGCTTCTGCGTCTTTACGAATTCGTTGCCACGCAACAAAGGCGCGCGACATCGCCGCACAACACATGTGCACGGTCTGATCAGATTTCTGTCGCTGGCGTGTATGCCAGCCTGTCGTTTCCCCTATGCGGGAACGGCTTCCACCTCCCCTTCGGTCGCGTCGTCAGGGGTGAACTTGGCGAAGTAGGCGGACAGTTCCTGCGGTGTGCGACCAAGCACGGCGGCCAGCTCCCACACTCCCGACGGCGTTACCTCGATCACGCCGCCCGGGGCACGGTTGAGCCGGTTGCGCGCCCAGGAGGACAACGGCCGGTAGTTCATGTTGTTGTCCTGGAGCAACTGCCGCAGATCCACTCGCAACACCAGGTTCTGTAGATACAGACGGGCGCGCTGCATCGCCTGAGCCACGAGCACCGACGCAGGCACCCCCAGCCCCTCAGCCAGCTCCAGCAGCCGCAGCATCGTGATCTGGCGCAGCCCATGTTCATAGGCCAACAGGGTGCGGTCGCCGATCTGGGACGGCAGGCCCTTCACGAACTGAGCCCGCGACCAACCCCGAGCCTCGCGGGCCCGGCGCAACTCCTCACCCAACGCCCGCGCGATCACGCCAGCCGTGGCCTCGTCGGTCACGTCAACACCGTCCAGGCGCGGGGCGCTCATCGGCACGTCTGTAGCCATCACATCCGCCATCCCTGCCGCAGTCAGCCAATCAGGCTTCACAGTCGAGCGTGAGGGCCAGCCGGTGCTCGATCTCCCGAGCCCGACGGATCGCGAACGCCGCATACTGCGACGCCTCACCCCGATTCGGCACGTCGACCTTCGCCGCCGCCGCGTACACCTCCGCACTGCGCCGGTGAAACGCCATCCACTCCGCAGGAGCCGCGTCATGACTGGGCCTGCGCCGCCACAGCTCCTCATGCGCGTCGAACAGCGACGACGGCGCAACCCGCTGCGGTGCCATCAGTACCCACCACCCGAGTCACCATCGTCACCGGTGACCAGCAGGTGACGGGGCCTACGCTCCGGCGGCGCGGGTTCCCCGTCCGGGTCGATCTCCGCGGCCAGCCTTGCAGCCTCACGAGCCAGCTCACGACAGAACCTCGCAAGCACCACGTCACCGCCGGGGAACGACGGCAACTGGATCGCGAGGTTGACCGGGTCGAGGTAGAGCACGAGCGCGGGTAACTGCGGAGTCACCTGCACGAAGCCCGCAGCGGCGTCCCGACCCGGCGAGCACGAGATGTTGAAGCCCATCACTCAGCCCGCCCTTTCTGGTCTGCCTCATCCAGGGCGGCCTGCCCGGTGGCGATCGCGGCGCCGAGTTGGGCGAGGGCGGGACGGTCCACGATCAGCGCGACCGGGAACGCCTTGCCGAACCGGATCTCCACCCGGTCGGCGAACGGCAGGGCCTGTGTCCGTATCGGCAGGTCGGCCGTCACATGAACGTGGACGATGTCCCGCACCTCGACCCTCCCCGCGCTCACGCCGCCGACTTGTCGGCCGCGGGCTTGCCACGACCGGCACCAGCCGGAGCCCGCAGGCCCGACGCACGGAAGCTGTGGGCGATGCGGCCCTTGTTGTTCGCGTACGGGGTGATGGTCAGCCCATCGAACTCGACCGGGGCGAACGGGAACCCAGCGAGCTTCGCGGGCGGCACCGGCTGATGATCAGCGGAGATCTTGACCTTGAACTCCGCACCGAACTTCGCGGCCTCTTCGTTCGCATCCAGAGCGCGAACGGTCCACACGAGCTGACCGGTCTCCTTGTCCCGCTCCTGCTGCTTCGGCGCGGCAGGGTCGGCCGAGAACGCCATGGACGGTTCCACGCCGAGCACGAACGCACCGAACGGGAACACCTCCCCGAACTCGACCGGGAACCGCGTCGGGATGAGTGGCATGTCTGCCTCCTGGTTCAGCGCCCGGCCTGTTCCGGGCACCTACCAATTTCGTCCGAAAAGGAGGACGTACACACCGCACGGCGGGACTTCTAAGGACGTCTCTGCTACCTTGAAGACGTCCCTACTCGTCACACCACCTGGGGAAACGCGGCGATATGGCCAACGAACGACTCCGTGATGCCTTACTTAGAAGCGGTCTTGACCTTGAGAGGGTGGCCAAGGCGACCGCCGTCGACCCGAAGACCGTCGAGCGCTGGATCACCAAGGGCCGAACTCCGTACCCACGCCACCGGCGCACTATCGCGACGCTGGTCCGCGAGTCCGAGACCTACCTGTGGCCGGACGCGATCGCCCCGGAGCGGAAGGCCGAGATCGCCAGCTCAGAGCTGGTGAAGCTGTACCCGCACCGCTACGACATGCCTGCCGACATGTGGGAGCACCTGATCGAGGGCGCGGAGACGCACATCGAGCTGCTGAACTACTCGGGGATGTTCCTCACCGACAACCCGGCGCTGATCAAGAAGCTCCGCGCCAAGGCCGAGGCAGGGGTCAAGATCCGCCTCCTGCTCGGCGACCCGGCGAGCCGCGCGGTAGCCCGCCGCAGCGATGAGGAGGGCCTAGGCAAGGGCATCCTCGCGGCGAAGGTCCGCAACGCACTGGTGTTTTTCAAGCCGCTGGACGGTGTGCCAGGCGTGACGATCCGCTGCCACGGGACGACGCTCTACAACTCGATTTACCGCTTTGATGACGACATGCTGGTCAACACCCACGTCTACGGATTCATGGCCGCGCATTCCCCGCTACTCCACCTACGCCGTCTGTCGGGTGGCGACCTGTTCGAGACGTTCTCGGAGAGCTTCGACAACGTGTGGAACACGGCGAAGCCGCCGAACTGGTAGGCAGGGATCATGGCCCGCATCGATCACTACCGCAGCCCTGACGCTCCCGCGGCTAACAGCATCGTCGTGGCCGTGACCGCGTTCGTTCGCGACGCCAACGGCCGCATCCTGATGATCCGCCGTACCGACAACGACCTGTACGCCATCCCCGGCGGCGCGCTGGAGTTGGGCGAGACGCTGACACAGACCGTGAAACGCGAGGTCATGGAGGAGACGGGCATCGCGGTCGAGGTCACGGGCCTGATCGGCATCTACAGCGACCCCGAGCACGTGATCGAGTTCAGCGACGGCGAGGTCCGACAGGAGTTCTCGATCTGCTTCCGAGCCGACCCCACCGGCGGCGAGCTGCGCACGAGCGATGAGAGCAAGGAAGTCCTCTGGGTGACCCCCGATGACCTGGACGAACTGAACATCCACCCGACGATCCGGCTGCGCATCAACCACGGTCTCAAAGAGCGAGCCGAGCTGTACTACTCGTAGAAGGCCCCCGCGGCTCGCAACCGCGCCTCCGTACGGTTAACAGCTTCACGCAATTCGGACTCAGCTTGCCGAATAAAGGTCGTCACCAGATTCAGCGATCCGTAGCGTTCCTCGATCTCGCGAATTCTTTCCTCAAACGAGACTGCTATTCCATTTGGCGATGTGGTCATGTCGGCCCACCACAACGCGTCTCGTAGCGAGGTTTTCTCATCAAGCCATTCGGCAAGATCCGTGGAAAAGCCGCGCAATTCTGCCTCGCGGTAGGCGCACGAATGGTGGGCAACCAACGCACATAGTCGAGGCTCCGCTCCCGCATCCCGCAGATATATCGCACCATCCAGCGGGTGGAATCCTGTTTTTACGATGCTCGGCGAATATCCAACGTCATGAAGCAAGGCGACGGCCTCTAACAATTCATTGTCGGCGCGACAAAACAGCGGTCCAACAAGCCGTGCTCGTTCCGCAACGCCTTGCACATGCTCCCAACGGCGCGGCAACTCGCCCCTAAGAAGTAGGGATGCTTGACTCCGCGCCCAACTCAATCGCCGACCCTCAGGCATACGATCAAGTCTCCCGATCATAATTGGCAGCCGCACGCTCGGCTCGCGTCCTCGCAAAGGTTATTTCTCTCAGCAACTGCAAACTATGATAGGACCAATCGAATTCGCAAGATTGCCGATCCACTAATTTCCATTGCGAATCAAGGTAAGATCGGAAGGCGGCAGCTCGATCCAGCCGATCAAGGATCGCCCAGACGACTCGAATCTCAACCCTTTCTGGCAGCGACACAACTGGAGTATCCACCACCATAGCGTCTACATACGAGAACTTATGAACCATTTCTTTATGCATGTACGCACCTACGGTCGTTATCCGACACGGGGCACCCGGACCATAGCCTTTCGACTCCAGCAACCTCTTACTAAACGCCCGTTCCAGATGCTGGCCGACAACCTCGTGATCAAAACCTAGGGAAATGCCATGATCATACAGTTCAGCGATTTCAATATATCCGCTTCTTCCCGCAGTCTCACCCGATCGCTGTGCTCGCACAAGTAACGACGGGAGAAGGAAGTGCTCCCTGCCGTCATCAGAAGTGATATCGAACAAGTTTGCGACTACACTCTTCGATGGGTCGTAGTAATCAAATTCGCCGAATGTTATCGCCCGAATGACTTCGTGCATCGGAATATCGTACCGATCGGCGTCCAAAATCCTTGCTGTGGAGACATACCCACTTCCAACGAATGTTCCAAGCAGATCGAGGGCAATGCGCAGATTTCCCCCACTGAGATTTTCGAAGAGCTCCTTAATCGCAGCATTGTCTTGGAAGGCGTCGATCAGAACGTCTAAGTACTTGACGAGATTTGGCGCATTAAGATGGAGTTCCGACGGGAATGAATCGAGTCGGCCTTTGTCGGCAAGTTGCTTACGGGCATGCCGGAGTCGCCGTTGTATAACTTCGTCACTTCGTGCTGGCGTAACCGTAAAGACGCGGGGTTGATATGCAGCAAGGGAGCCCGACGATTTGGACTCATAAAACGTCGTCGGCCTGAGCGCTAGGAAAACGGCGGCAGGCCACGTCTGAGCAAACGATTGAGCTATCAGGAATACAGCCTCCTGAAACTCGACGGGCCGCTGGTCAACATTATCCAGAACTATTACAACCAACCGCTTCGCTGTAGCTCTAAGATGCTCCAGGCACCGTCTAACATGCTCCGCACTGTCGTTCATGAGTGCATCGAGCATGTCTAGCTCACGACGACGAAATTCCCGCGGATCGTCCTCCGCGAGGACACCTGACGGCGAACGCTTGAAACGGTTTATCTCACTATTGTAGACAGCCCTTACTAATCTATTCTCAAATAAGTCGAGTTCATAGACGTCACGTAGCTGTGCCAATAGCCTTTGCGTGACATAGTGATCCAGTCCGGCAGCAAAGGTCGGCTCGCGCCCGAAGTCAACATACAAAACAATAGCGTCGTCCAACATCTCCGCGGCTTCAATTCTAATAAGATGCCGAATGAAGATGGTCTTGCCGACGCCCACGTCTCCAAGCAAAACAACTGGCTTGCTAGATAATGTTGCCGCGATTGTGTCCGCGCGGAGGACAGCCGAAACACCAGTTCGCTGATAGACGGACTCCGTACTACTCACGTGCGACTTCAATGCTTCGTATCGAGTCCGCAGTATTTCTTTGCTTACAGCCGCATACTGCGGCAATGCGCCTGCTGGGGTGTAGCAATCGCGAAGGAACTCGTCACTAACCTCTCGTTCGTTCTGCAGATCTTGCAAGAAGAGTTCGCCCAGGATCTTCAAATCGGTCTCGTGCCCAGTCCGCGATCGAAATCCTGGGTAGTTCAAAATCCTTTGACTCAACTTCTCCGGCGGCAGCTTGCGCGATTGCTTACTTGCCAGGAAACGCTGTAGGTTCGACAACGCGAATCCATCTTTTGAAAAGAAATCCCAAAACTCTCTGAAGCGGTCACGAATATCTTCGAGAGAGTGGAAGAGAACAGCCTTTCCTTCGAGTGGCGATATTCCATCCTGCCTCGAAGCCAGAAATGCAATGAACTGGGCTCCATTGCACAGGATAGCTACGGGGACACCCCTGGTCTGACAGTATCGAATTACCTGCTCTACTGCGCGCTTGGTCGATTCAACCACAACTAGCGACTTAACGGCACAACTTTCACTCTGCTCAGATCCCGCAGGGAAATCAAAGTGGATGCCTTCGCGTTTTGCTTCCAGTATCGCTCGAGTCGCTGGCTTCCCTATAGCGTAGTCAACATAATCGCCCGCCTCGTACGACTCGGTCTCTATATCCTCCGGCTGCCAGCCCAACACCGAAAGAAGCAGTTGGTCGATGATCTGAAACCTTGTCGTGTCTTCATTGCGAACTCCTGGGCGCGCCGACTCGATCAGCTCAACGAGCCGAGCACGTCCGGTGGTGTAGGCATCCACGTGCTCATTGTCCACGACGACTCCCGGCGTGCTACCCGCAACGGTCCGGCCATGGTTTGCCACCGTCTGGCCTGTTGTCTAGTCCCACCTGATGCTTGACGGTTCGATCCCAGGTGATGGTTGACGGTTGGCCTAGGTTTCATAGGGCACTCGTCTTGGGTCTGTGGGTC